>NZ_JAVFWZ010000004.1:0-357718 GCF_040981245.1 Kocuria cellulosilytica
CATGAAGTCCCCGCACGTGCAGCTGCCCGACGACGTGGCGCGGGCGGATCTGGAGGCCTTCATCCGCGGGGAGCGCGAACGCTGAGCCCGCTGCCCGGCGCCGGCCCCCGCACCGTCCCCCGGTGCGGGGGCCGGCGCCGTCCGGGGGGCGCTCAGACGTAGCCCGCCAGGCCGGCGCGGTGGAGCACGAACGCGGTGACCGGCTCGTAGACGCGCGGCGGGAGGTTGTCGTCGAGCGGCACGGCGACCTCGACCTGGCCCTGCGCCTCCGCCACGAACACCCCGGGGTCGTTGCAGTCCGCGACCGCGACGGTCCGCAGCCCCCGGGAGCCGGCCGCCCCGGCGAGGCCGTGGTCGGCGACCACGAGGTCGGGCGGGTTCTGCCCGTCGCGGCGCAGCTTCTCGAGGGTCAGGGACATGGGACCGGGGAAGTGGGTGTGCCGCAGCCCGCCGTACTGCTCCACCATCACCACGCTCTCGATCTGCCGGACGTCGCCGTCCTCGAAGGGGAAGCCGTCCGGGACCTGCACCACGTGCGCGCCCGCGCGGCGGACGACCCGGGCCAGCTGCGCGTAGACCGGGAACAGGCCGGCCGGGTGCCCGGTGGCGAAGAGCACGCGGCCCCCGCCGGCGACCACCTCGCCCAGGACCGCCGCGTAGCGCTCCAGCGCGGCGACGCAGAGCTCCGCGGAGATCGTGTCCTGGCCCTCGCGGTGCGCCCGGTCGGGGGAGATGCCGACCCGGTCCCGCATGAGCGCGAACACGTCGTCGAAGGTCCACTCCCGGGTGCGCAGCACCCCCATGTGCTGGTGCTGGTCGCCGTCGAGGAAGCCCTGGATGTTGCGCAGGTTCGCCTCGCGGGGCGTGGCCACCGCTCCGGTGATGCGGTGGTGGTCGAGGTGGCGGGCGAGGTCTGCGGGGGAGAGGGGGGAAGTCGTCACCGTTCGAGTGTATTCAGGCGCCGGCCCCTACCGTGGCGTACCCCCGCCCGGGCCCGCGTGCGGGCGTAGACCTCCGCCGTGGACAGGGCGGTGCGCTCCCAGGAGTGGCCCTGGGCGCGCCGGGCGGCCGCCGCGCCCATGCGCTCCAGCGCGGCCGGGTCGGCGGCGAGCGCCAGCACGGCCCGGGCCCACGAGCCGGGGTCGCGGTCGGGCACCAGCCGGCCGGTGAGCCCGTCGAGCACCGCGGTGCGCAGCCCGTCGACGTCCGTGGCGAGCACCGGCGTGCCGCACGCCTGGGCCTCCAGCGCCACGAGCCCGAACGTCTCGGACGAGGACGGGACGGCCACGAGGTCGGCCCGGCGCATCCGGGCCGCGAGCTGCGGGGCGGGCAGGGCGGGTCCGAAGCGGACGGCGTCCGCCAGGCCCAGCTCCCGCACGCGCTCCCGCAGCGCGGCCGAGAAGTCCCGGGTGCCGACCCCCACGACCTCCAGCTCCACGGCCACGCCCGGGGCGGTCTGCCGGATCCGCGCGAGCGCGTCGACGAGCACGTGCGGGCCCTTGAGCGCCTGCAGGCGGCCGGCGAACAGGATCCGCAGCGGGCGGCCGGGCGCACCGGGGGCGGCCCCGCCGACGCGGCGGGGCTCCCCAGGAGCGGCGTCCGGGGTGAAGGCCGAGAGGTCGACGCCCGGGGTGATCACGGTCAGGCGTGCCGGGTCGGCGTCGTAGAGCTCGATCATCTGCAGCGCCTCGGTCCGGGTGTTCACCACCGTGGCCTCGGCCCGGGCGATCAGCCCGGCCTCGGCCTCGGCCCGGGAGGCGGGCTCGAGCCCCTCGCCGGTCCGGGTGCGCAGGTTCTTCCCGAGCGCCGTGGTGTGCAGGGTCAGCACGAGCGGGACCCCCCAGCCGTCGGCGAGCTCCCGGCCCGCGGCGCCGGAGAGCCAGTAGTGGGCGTGCACCACGTCGGGCCGGTCGGCCTCCGCGCGGAGCACGTCCGCGAAGGCGGAGGTGAACCCCGGCAGGTCCTCCTTGCTCGCCCCGGCGGCCCCGGGCAGGGCGACGGTGAGCAGCCGCAGCCCGCGGCGGATGGGGGTGGTGCGCACGCCCGCGGCGGCGGGGGCGCCGGCGCCGCGGTCGAGGGTGGCCATGTCCACGGTGTGGCCGGCGTCCACGAGGGCCTCGGCGAGGTGGCGGACGTAGACGTTCATCCCCCCCGCATCCCCCGACCCCGGTTGCTCGAGGGGACAGGTGTGCAGGCTGATCAGCAGGACGTGGCGGGGCGCGGCGGACACGGCTCAACTCTAGCGTCCGGCCGCCGGGACCCCGGCGGCCCGGCCCCGGACCATGTCCGCCCCTGCGCCGGGCGCGGCGGCGCCGGTGCGAGAATGGGATCCGTGAACCGTGCTGAACCCGTCCCGGCCGACCCGTCCGGCGGCGTCCTCCGCCCCCCGCCCCGCCCCGAGCGCAGCGCCGTGGTCGACCTCGCCGCGGTCCGCGCCAACGTTCGCCGGCTGCGGGCCCTCGCCGCCCCCGCCCGGCTGATGGCCGTGGTCAAGGCGGACGCCTACGGCCACGGCGCGGTCCCCGTGGCCCGTGCGGCGCTCGAGGCCGGGGCGGACGCCCTGGGCGTCGCCCACGTCGGCGAGGCCCTCGCGCTGCGGGCCGCGGGGATCGGCGCTCCCGTGCTCGCGTGGCTGCACACCGTGGACACGGACTTCGCGGCGGCGCTCGCCGCCGACGTCGAGCTGGGCGTCAGCGGCTGGGAGCTCGCCCCGATCGCGGAGGCCGCCCGCGCGCGCGGCGGCACCGCCCGCATCCACCTCAAGATCGACACGGGCCTGGGCCGCAACGGCGCGCCGGAGGCTCTCTGGCCCGCGCTCGTGCGGGCCGCCGCGCAGGCCGAGGCGGAGGGCCTCGTGCAGGTGGTGGGCGTCTTCACCCACCTGGCCGTCGCGGACGAGCCCGCCCGGCCCGAGACCCGGGAGCAGCTCGAGCGCTTCCGCGCAGCCGTGGCCACGGCCCGCGCCGCCGGGCTCCGGCCCGCCCTGCGGCACGCGGCGAACTCGCCCGGCCTGTTCGGCGCCGCCGGGCTCGAGCGCCCCGGGGACATGCTCCTGGACATGGTCCGGGTGGGGGTCTGCCTCTACGGGCTCTCCCCGTTCGCCGACCGCACCCCGGAGCAGCTCGGCCTCGTGCCCGCCATGACCCTGCGCAGCACGGTCAGCGCGGTCAAGGAGGTCCCGGCGGGACAGGGCGTGTCCTACGGGCTGAGCTACGTCACCGACCGGCCCACCACCCTGGCGCTCGTCCCGCTCGGCTACGCCGACGGCGTCCCGCGCTCCGGCACCGGCGGGCCCGTGCGGATCCACGGCCGCACCTACCCGGAGGTCGGCCGGGTCGCGATGGACCAGATCGTCGTGGACCTCGGCGCGCCCGGCCTGTCCGCCCCCGAGCACGGGCTGCTCGGGGCGGAGGCCGTGCTGTTCGGGGCGGGGGAGGACCCCTCGGCGAGCGCGTGGGCGGACGCCGCCGGCACCATCAACTACGAGATCGTCACCCGCGTCTCGCCCCGCGTGCCGCGAGTGCACCTGCACGCCGCGGAGGACCGGGGCGGCGCGGGCCCGGAAGGAGAACAGGCATGAGCGAGTGGACGCGGACCGTGACGGTGGACGGGCCCGGGCGGACCCAGGCCCTGGCCGAGCGGCTGGGCGGGCAGCTGCGCGCCGGGGACCTGCTGGTCCTCACCGGCGAGCTCGGCGCGGGCAAGACCACGTTCACCCAGGGCCTGGGACGGGGCCTGGGGGTGCGCGAAGGGATCATCTCGCCCACCTTCGTGCTGGTGCGCCGCCACCCCAGCGTCCCGGACGGGCCCCGGCCCGGCGGCCCGGACCTGGTGCACGTCGACGCCTACCGGCTGGGCTCCGCGGCGGAGGTCGACGACATCGACCTGGAGGACACCCTGGACACGGCCGTCACCGTGGTCGAGTGGGGCGCCGGGAAGGTCGAGCACCTGGCGGAGTCACGCCTCGAGATCGTGCTGGAGCGCGCCGTGGGCGCCGACCCCCTCGGTCCCGGTGCCCCGTCCGGGACGGGCGCGGGCCCGGAGGACCCGGACGGGAACCCGAGCGGCCCGGACGGGGACCCGGAGGACGAGCCCCGCCGCATCACGCTCACCGGGATCGGCCCGCGCTGGGCGGGCGGGCCGCCGCGGCTCGACTGACCGCCTCGGCCGGCCCGTCCGGCCCGGCGACGGACCGGGCCCGGCCGCCGGGGCAGGGCGGGGCGGGCACTACACTGGTCGGGTGCTCCTCCTGTGCCTGGACTCCTCCGCCGTCGCCTCCGCCGCCCTCGTGACCGGCGCGGGCGAGATCCTCGGCTCCTTCGCGAGCCCGGACACCCGCTCCCACGCCGAGGTCCTGGCCCCCGCGGTCCGGGACCTGCTGGCCGGCCACGGCGTGACGGGCGGCGACCTCGACGGGATCCTCGTGGGCACCGGTCCCGGGCCGTTCACCGGCCTGCGCGCGGGGATCGCGACGGCGCGGGCCCTCGCCTTCGCGTGGGACGTCCCGCTGCACGGGCTCATGAGCCTCGAGGCCCTCGCCCAGGACGCGGCCGCGCACGCCCGGACGGCCGGGCACGAGGAGTTCCTCGTGCTCACCGACGCCCGGCGCAAGGAGGTCTACTGGGCGCGCTACGCCCTCGCCGAGGACGGGCCGCGGCCGGCCGGGGGCCCCGGCGTGGCCGCCGCCGAGCAGCTGCCGGCGCTGCCCGCCTACGGCCGCGGCGCGGGGATCTACGCGGACCGCCTGGCCCGTCCCGTGCCGGAGTTCGCCGCGGCGCAGCCCACGGCGTCGTCCCTGGGCCTCGCCGCCGCGCGCCGCGCGGCCCGCGGGGAGGCGCCGTCCCCGGACACGACCCCGCTGTACCTGCGCGAGTCCGACGCGAAGGTGCCCGGCCCCCGGAAGCGGGCGGGCGCGTGAGCGCCGCGCCCGGGCGCGGCCCCTGGACGCTGCGCCGGATGGTGCCCGCGGACCTCGCGGCGGTGCACGCGCTCGAGCGCCGGCTCTTCCCCGTGGACGCCTGGCCGCTGGAGATGTTCTCCGCGGAGCTGGCCCAGCCCGTGTGCTGGTACTGGGTGGCGGAGCAGGACGGCGAGATCGTCGGCTACGCAGGTCTGATGTGCATCCGCCCCGTGGGCGACGTGCAGACCATCGCCGTGGTCCCCGAGCACGAGGGCCGCGGAATCGGCTCCGCCCTGCTGCGCACCCTGCACGCGCAGGCCCGGGAGCTCGGCGCCACCGAGGTGCTGCTCGAGGTCCGCGCCGACAACCCGCGCGCCCAGCGGCTCTACCGCCGCTTCGGCTACGAGCAGATCCACGTCCGCCCCCGGTACTACCGGGACGGCGCCGACGCGCTGATCATGCGGCTCGACCTCGCCGCGCCGAGCGCCCCGGACGCACCGGACACCGCCACGGAACCGGACACCCCCACGGAGGAGACCCCATGACCGACGGACCGCTCGTGCTGGGCATCGAGTCCTCGTGCGACGAGACCGGCGTGGGGATCGTGCGGGGGCGCACCTTGCTCGCCAACGTCGTGTCCTCCTCCATGGACGAGCACGCGCGCTTCGGCGGGGTGATCCCCGAGATCGCCTCCCGCGCCCACCTCGACGCGATCGTGCCCGCCCTCCGCGAGGCCCTGGACCGGGCGGGCGTGGGCCTCGAGGACCTCGACGCCCTCGCGGTGACCTCCGGCCCCGGCCTGGCCGGGGCCCTCATGGTGGGCGTGGCCGCCGCCAAGGCGCTCGCCGTGGCCACGGGCAAGCCCCTCTACGCCGTCAACCACCTCGTGGCGCACGTCAGCGCGGGCCTGCTCGAGGACGCCGGGGTCGAGGGCTTCCAGGGCGCCTTCGACGACGGCCTGCCCCGCGACCTCGGGGCGCTGCTGGTCTCCGGCGGGCACACCGAGATCCTCGCCGTCGAGGACCTCGGCCGGGACGTGCGCCTGCTCGGGGGCACGATCGACGACGCGGCCGGCGAGGCCTACGACAAGGTGGCCCGGGTCCTGGGCCTGGGCTACCCCGGCGGCCCGGCCATCGACGCCGCCGCCCGGGACGGGGACCCCACCGCCTTCCGCCTGCCGCGCGGGCTCACCGCGGGCAAGTACATGGGCTCCGCCGAGCGGCCCGGGCCGCACCGCTACGACTTCTCCTTCTCCGGGCTCAAGACCGCCGTGGCCCGGGTCGTGGAGGGCTGCGAGGCCCGGGGCGAGCCGGTGCCGGTGGCCGACGTCGCGGCGTCCTTCCAGGAGTCGGTGGCCGACGTCGTCACCCGCAAGGCCGTGCTCGCCTGCACCGAGCAGGGGCTCGGGACGCTGCTGCTGGGCGGGGGAGTGGCCGCGAACTCCCGGCTGCGGGAGCTCACGGCCGAGCGCTGCGCCGAGCACGGGATCGAGCTGGTGATCCCCCGGCTGCCGCTGTGCACCGACAACGGGGCCATGGTCGCGGCGCTCGCCGCCCGGGTCGTGGCCGACGGCCGGGCGCCCTCCGGGCTGGAGTTCGCCGCGGACTCGTCCCTGCCGGTCACCACCGTGTCCGTGTGAGCGGGCGCGCCGGGCGGACGCGCCCGCCCGGTCAGTCGTTCTCGCGGGTGCGGCGCACGATGTCGAGGGCGACCGCGTGCAGGTCCCCGTCGTGGGCCCGGGCGACCGCGCGCTGGCGGTGGTAGCCGGCGCCCTCCTGCATGATCCGCTCCACGTCGGCGAGCTCCCGCGAGCAGCCGAGCTCCGCGGCCACGGGCTCCAGCCGGTCGAGCAGCGCGCTCAGGTCCTCGCGCAGGTCCCGCTCGATGTTGCGGGGGTCGGTGATGACCTCGGCGTCCAGGCCGTAGCGGGCCGCCCGCCACTTGTTCTCCTGGATGTGCCACGGCTTGAGCCGCACCGGTGCGCGTCCCGCCGCCACGTCCCGGGAGAGGGACTCCGCGAGGCACTGGGTCAGCGCCGTGAGCGCCCCGACCTCCCAGAGGGTCGAGAGCCCGTCGCAGAAGCGGACCTCGTCGGTGCCCAGCCGGGGCACGGGGCGCACGTCCCAGCGGGCCTCGCTCATCTCCTCGATGATGCCGGTGGCGATCATGTCGGTGATGCACTGCTCGTACGCCGTCCAGGACGGGAAGTGGTACGGCAGCCCCGCCGTGGAGAGCTGCTGGAAGATCATGGAGCGCTGGGACGCGTAGCCGGTGTCCTCACCGGCCCAGAAGGGCGAGTTCGCGGACAGCGCGAGCAGGTGGGGGTAGTAGGTCAGCAGCCCGTCGAGCACCGGGAGGGCCTTCGCCCGCGAGTCGAGGCCCACGTGGACGTGCACCCCGTAGATGACCATCTGCCGGCCCCAGTACTGGGCGCGGTCCACGAGCTTGTGGTAGCGCTGCTTGTCGGTGACCTGCTGGTCCTGCCAGCGCGCGAAGGGGTGGGTGCCCGCGGCGAAGACCTCGAGGCCCTGCGGGTCGGTGACCCGGCGGATCTCGTCCATCATGGTGGACAGCTGCTCGGTGGAGTGGGCCACGTCCCGGCACACCCCGGTCACCAGCTCGATGGTGTTGAGCAGGAACTCCCCGGTGAGGTGCGGGTGGTCGCCGTCCGTGCCCCAGTCGGGGTGGGCGTCCAGGACCGCCTCGAACGTCTCCCGGCCGCGGGGCACGAGATCCCCCGTGCTGCCGTCCACGAGGGCGATCTCCCACTCGACGCCGAGCGTCGACTGCTGGGAGCGGGCGAACGAGATCTCCACGCGGCAGGTCCTCCGTGCTCTTGAGGGCGGGCGCCCGGTCGGGGGCGGGCCGGACGGCCCGCGGAGCCCTCAGTCTACGGTTTCCACGACGATCACGACGCGCTTCTCCGCGGGGCCCGCCCCGGTCCGTCCGGGGCCGCCCGGGGAGGGGTCCGGGGCCGTCCTGGTGACCACGAGCGTGGCCCGCCCGGGGCCCTTCGGCGCGAGCCGGCGGCGCAGCTCCTCCGGGGTCACGTCCGTGCCGCGCTTCTTGATCTCGAGCGTGCCGACCTCGTGCTCCCGCACCCACCGCCTGAGCACCTTGACGGTGTGCGGCAGCACCTCCCGCACGCGGTACGCGCGGGCCAGCGGGGTGCGCACGAGCTCGTCGGAGGTGAGGTAGGCGATCCGGGGGTGGATCAGCCGCGCCCCCAGCTGCCGGGCGAGGTCCGTGACGAGGCCCGCACGGATCACCGCGCCGTCCGGTTCGTAGAGGTAGGCGCCCACGGGCCCGACCACCGCGTCGGCGTGGGCGGGGTCGTGGTCCTCCGGGCTGACGATCTCCGCGGACCCGTGCTCGGAGAGCACGAGCGCCGCCCGCCGCACGCCGGGGCGGGCCACCGCGTTGAACCACAGCACGGCCTCGACCACGTCGCCCCGGTCGGAGACCCACTGCGCCTCGCACCCGGCGGGGACCGCCTCGTGCGGGATCCCCGGCCCCAGCTTCACTCCGACGGGCAGGCCGCGACCGGCCAGCGCCGCCACGAAGGACAGGGGCGGGGAGAACGCCTCGGGGTCGAAGATCCGCCGGGTGCCCGACGACGACGTCGTGCGCCGCGCCGGGTCCAGCCACACCCCGTCCGGCGGCCCGGCGGGCAGGCCGGCGAGGTCCAGCGACTCGGCGTCGGCGTGCAGGACCGTGACCTCGGGGAACGGGGCGAGGTTGAGGGTGGCGACCGCGGCCGTGGTCTCGTCGAGCTCCACGGCGGTGACCCTGCGGTCGAGGGAGGCCAGCGCGAGCGCGTCCGCGCCGATGCCGCAGCCGAGGTCGGCCACGTGCTCGGCCCCCGCGCCGGCGAAGCGCCGCGCGTGCAGGGCGGCCACCCGCAGCCGGGTGGCCTGCTCGAGACCGGCCCGGGTGAAGAGCATGCGGCCGGCGAACTCCCCGAACTTCTCCCGGGCCCTGGCCCGGAGCTTCGCCTGGCTCAGGGCCGCGGAGACGAGCTCGGGGGGATGGCCCTCGGCGCGCAGCCGGGTGGCGGTGCGCAGGACCTCGGCCTCGTCGTAGGGGCTTAGGGACCCGAGCAGGGCCATGCCCTGGCGGGTCAGCAGCGGCGCGATGTCGCGGGGGTCGGCGGGGGACTCGGAGCTCATGGGTGCCGTTCGGGTCGGGGCGGGGAGGAGGTCAGACGAAGTAGATGCCGATGCGGTGGCCGTCGACCTCCTCCACCCGGATGTCGATGCCGTAGATCTCCCGAAGCACGGCCGGGCGCATGATCTCGTCGGGCGTGCCGTGGTGCAGGAGAGCACCATCCTTCATGGCCATGATCCGGTCGGAGTAGCAGGACGCGAAGTTGATGTCGTGGATGACGAGCACCACGGTCTTGCCGAAGTCGTGGGCCATCTGCCGCAGCAGGCGCATCATCTCCACGGCGTGCTTCATGTCGAGGTTGTTGAGCGGTTCGTCGAGCAGCACGTAGTCGGTGTCCTGGGCGATGACCATCGCGATGAACGCCCGCTGCCGCTGCCCGCCGGAGAGCTCGTCGACGTAGCGGTCGGCGAGCTCCTCGAGCTGGAGGTAGCGCAGCGCCCGCTCGACGTGCTCCCGGTCCCCGGCCGTGTGCCGGCCCTTGCTGTGCGGGTGGCGGCCGAAGGCCACCAGGTCCCGGACGCTCAGCCGGACCGTCAGGTTGTTCTCCTGGCGCAGGATGGACAGCTTGCGGGCCAGTTGGTCCGAGGGGGTGCTCAGGACGTCGAGGTCGTCCACGAACACGCTGCCCTCGTCCATGGGCAGCAGCCGCGCGGCCATCGACAGCAGCGTCGACTTCCCGGCGCCGTTGGCGCCGATGATCGAGATGATCCCGCCCGCCTCGATGGTCCCCGAGACGCCGTCGACGACGGTCTGCGTCCCGTACCTCTTGGTGAGGCCGGTCAGTTCGATCACGGTGCGCTCCTTCTCACTTGATGGACCCCCGCAGCAGCATCACGAGGAACAGCAGCCCGCCGGCGAACTCGATCACGATGCTCAGCGCGGTGTCGAAGGCGAAGACCTGCTCGAGGACCACCTGACCGCCCACGAGGGCGATGATCCCCAGCAGCACGGCCATGGGCAGCACGTGCCGGTGGCGGAAGTTCCGGCACAGCGCGTAGGCGAGGTTCGCGACGATGAGCCCGAAGAACGTGATGGGCCCGACCAGCGCGGTGCAGACCCCCACAAACACGGAGCAGACCACCAGCACGGCGGTGACCACCCGGGTGTGGTCGACGCCCAGGCTGATCGCCGTGTCCCGGCCCAGGGCCAGGACGTCGAGGTGCCGGCGGAAGGCCAGCGCCACGAGGGAGACCAGCCCGACGAGGAGCGCCGACAGGCGCAGGAGTCCGGTGTCCACGTTGCCGAACGAGGCGAACATCGCGTCCTGGAGGACGACGAACTCGCTGGGCTCGAGCAGCCGCTGCAGCAGCGAGGAGACCCCGCGGAACACGGTGCCGAAGACGATGCCCACGAGCAGCACGAGGTGCAGGGACTTCCCGGAGCCGGTGAACAGCCAGCGGTAGATCAGCCAGCTGAACGCGACCATGAGCAGCAGCTCCAGCCCGAACTTGGCGCCGTCCCCCAGGGCGATGACGCCGACGGAGCCGACGAAGAACACGAGGACCGTCTGGATGAGCAGGTACAGCGCGTCGAAGCCCATGATGGACGGCGTGAGGATGCGGTTGCTCGTGATCGTCTGGAACAGGACGGTGGACACGCCCACGGCGTAGGCGACGAGCACCATCGTCAGCACCCGGTTGACCCGGCGGGGCAGGACGTAACCCAGGTCGCCGCTCAGGTCCACGGTCAGGTAGAGCCCGACCGCGGCGGCGGCCAGGACCGCGAGGATGCCGATCCACGCGCCGGGGGGCAGCGCGGTGCGCGGCCGCCGGGGGCCGCGGGCGGTCAGCGCGGGGGGCAGGGTCGAGGTCCTGGTGCTCACCGGTGGCGCCCCCTCAGCAGCATGGTGAGGAACAGGGCGCCGCCGACGACGGCGACGATGGTGCCCACCGGGATCTCGTACGGGTAGCGGATCACCCGGGCGACGATGTCGCACACCAGCACGAAGCCGGCGCCGAAGACGGCGACCCATGGGACGGTGCGGCGGGAGTTGTCCCCCACGAGCATGGACACGAGGTTGGGCACCACGAGCCCGAGGAACGGGATCGACCCGATGGTGACCACGACCACGGCCGAGATCAGCGCCACGAGGGTCATGCCCAGGGCCATGACCTTCCGGTAGTCGATGCCCAGGTTGGTGGTGAACTCGTGGCCCATGCCCGCGACGGTGAACCGGTCCGCGGCGACGTAGCCCACGACCGTCAGGACCAGCACGAGCCACAGCAGCTCGTAGCGGCCCCGCAGGACGCCGGAGAAGTCGCCGAGCATCCAGGCGTTGAGCGTCTGCAGGAGGTCGAAGCGGTAGGCGAAGAACGTGGTGACGGAGGCGATGACGTTGCCGAGCATGATCCCCACGAGGGGTACCAGCAGGGTGCTGCGCATGGGGATCCGCTGGAGCACGAGCAGGAACAGCGCGGTCCCGGCGACCGCGAACACGGAGGCCGAGCTCATCTTCAGCAGGAGCGGCGCCGACGGAAGGAGCAGGGTCACGACGAGCAGGCCCGCCTGCGCCGACTCGACGGTGCCCACGGTGGAGGGCTCCACGAACTTGTTGCGGACCATGAGCTGCATGATCAGCCCCGCCACGGACAGTGCCAGGCCGGCGAGCACGACCGAGGCGGTGCGGGGGAAGCGGGAGACCGCGATGATCTCCACGGAGCCCCGGAAGCCGTCGAGGTCCCCGGCGGCGAGCTGGCGCCACAGGGACCACGGAGTGACGTCGAGGACGCCGATGAAGGTGCTGACGACCGCCAGGACCAGCACGAGGGAGCACGCGGCGGCGAGCCGGCGGGCGTTGGCCCGGGCGGACGCCCCGGGGGCCACCGGGGTGGAGCCCACCGACGGCGGAACCGCCGGCACGGGGCCGGCGGCCGCGGGGTGCGGTGCTGGGGTCACGACGGTGCTCATCGTTCCGTGGTGGTCATCGGGGAACCTTTCCGGTTTCGGGGGCGGCCGCGGTCGCGGGCCGGCTCGGCCCGGGTGCCCCGCACGGGCGACGGGCGGTCGCCGTGCGGGGCACCCGGGAGCCGGGCTCGGCCGGGTCGGCGGATCAGGCGAGGGACTCCTGGACCTCGGCGATCATGGCCGGGAAGTTGTTCAGGCCGAGGCCGACGAGGTACCAGCTGGCGCTGTCCACGTAGGTGATCTGGTCCTGCTGCGCGGCGGTGGTGCCGTTGACGAGCTCGTTGTCGAGCACCTGCTGGGCGGCCTCGCCGCCGGACTGGCCGATGGCGGTGTCGCGGTCCAGCACGAAGATGCGGTCGGGGTTCGCGTCGGCGATCGCCTCGAAGGAGACGGCCTCGCCGTGGGTGCCCTCGGCCTGGACGTCGGCCGCGGACTCGAAGCCCAGCAGGTCGAAGACGATGTTGCCGAAGCGCGAGTTCGGCCCGTAGGCGTTGACCTCGCCGGCGTTGGTCAGCAGGAACATCGCGGTGCCCGCCTCGGCGGTCCGGGCCTTCGTCTCCGCGACCTGCTCCTCGACGGCGGTCAGCTTCTCCTCGACCTCGGTCTCCTTGCCGAAGATCTCCCCGAGGGTCCGCGACTGCTCGGTGAAGGAGTTCAGCGCGTCGGCCTGGTCGAGCGAGAGGTCAACGGTGGGGGCGATCTCGGCGAGCTGGTCGTAGAAGTCGGCGGTGCGCCCGGAGATGATGATCAGGTCCGGGGCGGCGGCGGCGACGGCCTCGAGGTCCGGCTCCTTCATGGAGCCTGCGTTGACGTACTCGTCCGACCGGTACTCGGAGAACTGCTCGGGCAGGCTGCCGCTCTTGGGCAGGCCCTGGACGTCCTCGTCCAGCGCCTGCAGCGAGTCGAGGACGCCGAGGTCGAAGGTGATCACGTTCTCCGGGTCCACGGTGACGTCCGTGGTGCCCTGCGCGTGCTCCACGCTGACGGTCTCCGCCGAGGCGGCGCTCGGCGCGTCCTCGCCGGTGGTCGCCGCGCCGGAGGTCGAGCAGCCCGCGAGGGCCAGGACCGAGGCGGCGGCCAGCAGGGCGGTGGAGCGGTGTCGGAGAGTGCAGTTCATGGTCTTCCTTTGTGCAGAGGACGTCGGCGCGCTCCGGGGTGGAGGGCGCCGGCGGGATCCGATGGGCGCGACGGACCCGCACACCGGTGTGCGGGGACGACGGGGAGGGCACCGTTGCTCGGCCGAGGTAAGGGTTGCCTTACCGCTCAACCTAGAGCGTCGGACGGGCGTGAGGCAAATCATTGGGGAACACCGGTGTGACCTAATTCCTCCGCGGGGTCCGCAGGAGCCGGCGCGCTGGCACTCGCCTTGACCGACTGCCAGCCCCCTCCTACAGTTGGCCTTGGCACTCTCCGGGTGAGGGTGCTAAGGGCCAGGCGATCGATCGGCACCGCGACGACGGTTGGTGCGCCAACCGGCCCGAAGCTCGACAGCGGGCTCCGCCCGCGGTCGCCCACCGTTTTCCACCCCTACAGACAAGGAGAGATCGTGTCGGTCTCCATCAAGCCTCTCGAGGATCGCATCGTCGTTCAGCCGCTCGCCGCTGAGCAGACCACCGCGTCCGGTCTCGTCATCCCGGACACCGCCAAGGAGAAGCCCCAGGAGGGCAAGGTCCTGGCCGTCGGCCCCGGTCGGGTCGACGACTCCGGCAACCGCATCCCGGTCGACGTCAAGGAGGGCGACGTCGTGATCTTCTCCAAGTACGGCGGCACCGAGGTCAAGTACAACGGCGAGGAGTACCTGGTGCTCCCGGCCCGCGACGTGCTCGCCGTCGTCGAGAAGTAGACCGGGCGGCACAGACCCGGCGCAGACCGCGCAGTCCGGACGAAGGGTGCCTGTCGCGCACGCCCCGCGGGGCCCGCGGCGGGCACCCTTCGCCGATTCCCGATCCCCGAAACCGCTGGCGACCCCAGCCACCCAGAAGGAGCCATTGCCCATGGCCAAGCAGCTGGCATTCGACGATGCCGCACGCAAGTCCCTCGAGAACGGCGTCAACAAGCTCGCCGACACCGTCAAGGTCACCCTCGGCCCGCGCGGGCGCAACGTGGTGCTCGACAAGAAGTGGGGCGCCCCCACGATCACCAACGACGGCGTGACCATCGCCCGCGAGGTCGAGCTCGACGACCCGTACGAGAACCTCGGCGCCCAGCTCGCCAAGGAGGTGGCGACCAAGACCAACGACGTCGCCGGCGACGGCACCACCACCGCCACCGTGCTCGCCCAGGCGCTCGTCAAGGAGGGCCTGCGCAACGTGGCCGCCGGCGCCGACCCGCTGAGCCTCAAGCGCGGCATCGAGAAGGCCGTCGAGGCGGTCACCGACCGCCTGCTGGAGAACGCCCGCCCCGTGGAGGGCGCCAACGTCGCCCACGTGGCCGCCATCTCCGCGCAGGACCCGGCGATCGGCGAGCTCATCGCGCGCGCCTTCGAGACCGTCGGCAAGGACGGCGTCATCACGATCGAGGACGGCTCGAGCACCGAGGTCGAGCTCGACGTCACCGAGGGCATGCAGTTCGACAAGGGCTACCTGTCCCCGTCCTTCGTGACCGACGCCGAGCGCCAGGAAGCGGTCATGGAGAACTCCCTGGTGCTGCTGTACCAGGGCAAGATCTCCTCGGTGCCGGAGCTCATGCCCGTGCTCGAGAAGGTCCTCCAGGCCAAGAAGCCGCTGACCATCATCGCCGAGGACGTCGAGGGCGAGGCCCTCTCCACCCTCGTGGTCAACAAGCTGCGCGGCACCCTCGACGTCGTGGCCCTCAAGGCCCCCGGCTTCGGCGACCGCCGCAAGGCGATCCTGCAGGACCTCGCCGTGCTCACCGGCGGCCAGCTCATCACCACCGAGCTGGGCATCAGCCTCGACCAGGTCACCCTCGAGCAGCTGGGCACCGCCCGCCGCGTGACGGTGACCAAGAACGAGACCACCCTCGTGGACGGCGGCGGGACCGAGGCCGAGATCCAGGACCGGGTCGCCACGATCCGCGCCGAGGCCGAGCGCACCGACTCCGAGTGGGACCGCGAGAAGCTGCAGGAGCGCCTCGCCCGCCTGGCCGGCGGCGTCTCCGTGATCAAGGTCGGCGCGGCCACCGAGGTCGAGGCCAAGGAGCGCAAGCACCGCATCGAGGACGCCGTGTCCTCGACGCGCGCGGCCCTCGAGCAGGGCATCGTCTCCGGCGGCGGCACCGCGCTGGTGCAGGCCGCGAAGGTCCTCGACGAGTCCGACCTCGGGCTCACCGGTGACGCCGCGACCGCCCTGGGCATCGTCCGCCGCGCCCTGCGGCAGCCGCTGTACTGGATCGCCCAGAACGCCGGCCAGGACGGGGCCGTGGTCGCCGCCCGGGTGGCCGAGCTCGAGCCCGGCCACGGCTACGACGCCGCCACCGGCGAGTACGTCGAGATGGTCGGCGCGGGCATCATCGACCCGGTCAAGGTCACCCGCTCGGCCCTGCAGAACGCCGCCTCCATCGCGGCGCTCGTGCTGACCACCGAGACGCTCGTGACGGACAAGCCCGCCGACGACGAGGACGGGCACGGCCACCAGCACTGACCCGGCCCGCGGCGGACCCGTCCCACCACCGGTGGGGCGGGTCCGCCGCCGTCTGCGGGGTCCGCACCGCGGCCTCCGGTAGAGTGCGGAGGTCCGCCCGACCACTGCCGCGCCCCGGCGGCACGGTGTTCCTAGGAGGAGCCCATGACGAGCCTTCGTGAGCAGGACGCGCCCGTCGGGACGGCCACGGCCCGGCGGGTGGCCCGGTACGCGGGGTTCCGCCCGGAGGTGCAGGGGCTGCGGTTCGTCGCGGTGCTGCTCGTGGTGGTCTACCACGTGTTCCTCGACCGGGTGTCGGGCGGCGTGGACATCTTCCTGCTGATCTCGGCGTTCTTCCTGACCCTGTCCTTCGTGCGCAAGCTCGAGGCGGGCCGGCCCCTGGCGCTGGGACGGTACTGGCTGCACGTGTTCAAGCGGCTGCTGCCGCTCGCGGTGCTCACGATCCTCGGCACCCTGCTGCTGGCGTGGTGGTTCTTCCCGGAGGCGCGGATCGACCGCGTGCGCACGGAGGCGCTGGCCTCGGCGCTCTACGTGGAGAACTGGGCGCTGGCCCTGGCCGAGGTGGACTACTACGCGGCCGACGCCTCCACGGCCTCGCCGTTCCAGCACTTCTGGTCCCTGTCGGTGCAGGGCCAGGTGTTCCTGCTGTGGCCGCTGGTGTTCGGGGCGGCGTGGCTGGTGTGCCGGCGCGGCCGGTGGCGGCCGGTGCCGGTGCTGGCGGTGGCCTTCGGGCTGATCTTCGCGGCCTCCCTGGCCTGGTCGGTGCACGCGACCGCCACGAACCAGGCCTTCGCCTACTTCGACACCCGGGCCCGGCTGTGGGAGTTCGCCCTGGGCTCGCTGCTGGCCCTGGCGGTGCCGTACCTGCACCCGCCGCGGGCCGTGCGGGTGGCGCTGGGCTGGGCGGGGATGGCCAGCATGGTCTCGGTCGGGATGCTCGTCGACGTGCAGGGTGCGTTCCCCGGGTGGATCGCGCTGTGGCCGCTGCTCTCCGCGGCGGCGGTGATCGTGGCCGGGCAGTCCGGCTCGCCCCTCGGCCTGGACCGGGTGCTGGCCTCGCGGCCGCTGGTGCGGCTGGGGGACGCCTCCTACGCGCTGTACCTGGTGCACTGGCCGCTGCTGATCACCTACCTGGTGCTGCGGGACCGGCCGGTGGCCGGTCCGCGCTCCGGGGTGGCGATCATCGTGGTCTCGCTGGTGCTGGCGGTGCTCGCCACGAAGCTGGTAGAGCGCCCCTTCCAGCGGTGGGCGTGGCCGGAGCGGGACAAGCGGCGGCTGGCGGTGTCGGTGGCGGTGAGCCTGGCGCTGGTCGCCGTGCCGGTGCTGGCGTGGCAGCAGGCCGACGCGCGCCGGGCGGAGCGGCTGGCGCAGGAGGCCGCCCGCAACAGTCCCGGGGCCGCGGTGCTGGAGCCGGGCTTCGAGTTCCGCGGCGACCCGGACGCCCCCACCCTGCCCCTGGCCTCCGCCCTGGGCGACGAGTGGGTGGGACTGCCGGAGCCCTGCTCCGGGGAGTTCGCCCCCGAGCGGGAGGTCCTCGAGCAGTACTGCCGCCAGACCCCGGCCCTGTCCGACCCCTCGCGCACCGTCGCGGTGGTCGGCAACTCCCACATGGAGCAGTTCATGGGCGCGCTGATCCCCGTGGCGGAGGAGCACGGCTGGCAGCTCGTCGCCGTGCTGCAGCCCGGCTGCGCCTTCGCGGTGCGCCCGGAGGGGGACGCCTGCCACGCGGGCAACGACGCGGCGATCGAGTACGTGGAGCGGCTCGCGCCGGACGCGGTCATGACGACCTCGACCTACGCGGCCCGCATGGACGGTTCCGCCGAGGCCCTGGTCGGCGGGTTCCCCGAGCTGGTCGAGCGGCTGACGGGCCAGGGCATCGACGTCGTCGGCTTCCGGGACAACCCCCGGTTCGACTTCAACCCCTACGAGTGCGCCCAGCGCCACGGCCAGGACGCCGACCGCTGCCGCGTGCCCGTCGAGCAGGTGCTGGCCCCCGTCAACCCGGCCGACGCCCTCGCGGACCGGGCCGGGTTCACCTCCCTCGACCTCACCGACCTCATCTGCCCGGAGGGGCTGTGCCGTCCCGTGGTGGGCAACGCGTACGTCTTCTTCGACCCGCACCACCTCACGTGGACCTACGCCCGGACCATGGCGCCGGCCGTGGAGGCGCGGCTGCCCGGCCCGCTCCTCGCCGGGGCGTCCCCCTGAGCACGGGACGCGCCCCGCGCCGGACCCCGGGGACAGCACCCCGGCGCGCGTCCACCGGCCCGCCGCCGGCCGTGCGATAGGGTCACGACGGGCGCCCCCCGCCCGCACCCCCTGCTCTGCCCCCCGCTCGTCCCCCCCCCCCCCCCGTTCCCCCTCCCCGGTGCCGCCCGCGGCCGTCCCGGGGCCGCCCCCTGGAGGTGCCCCCGTGGCCACCGTGCACGCCACCGCCCCGCAGCCGTCCACCGGGACCGCCGAGAGCCCGGACGCGGCGCGGCGGGGCGCCGGCCGATACTCGGGGTTCCGCCCGGAGGTGCAGGGCCTGCGCGCGGTCGCGGTGCTGCTGGTGGTGGTCTACCACGTGTTCCTCGGCCGGGTCTCCGGGGGCGTGGACGTCTTCCTGCTGATCTCGGCGTTCTTCCTGACCCTGTCCTTCGTGCGCAAGCTCGAGGCGGGCCGGCCCCTGGCGATCGGGCGGTACTGGCTGCACGTGTTCAAGCGGCTGCTGCCCCTCGCGGTGCTCACCATCCTGGCCACCCTGGTGCTGGTGGAGCTGTTCTACCCGGCCTACGACGCCGGGCGGTGGCGGGACGAGGCGCTCGCCTCGGTGTTCTACGCGGAGAACTGGGCGCTGGCGCTGAGCGCGGTGGATTACTACGCGGCCGACCACTCGACGGCCTCGCCGTTCCAGCACTTCTGGTCCCTGTCGGTGCAGGGGCAGGTGTTCCTGCTGTGGCCGCTGGTCTTCGCCGCGGCGTGGCTGGTGTGCCGGCGGAGCCGGTGGCGGCCGGTGCCGGTGCTGGCGGTGGCCTTCGGGCTGATCCTCGCGGTTTCCCTGGCCTGGTCGGTGCACGCCACGGCCACGCAGCAGGAGTTCGCCTACTTCGACACCCGCACCCGGCTGTGGGAGTTCGCCCTCGGCTCGCTGCTGGCGCTGGCCCTGCCCCACCTGCGGCCCGGCCGCCGGCTGCGCGTGGTGCTCGGCTGGGCCGGGATGGCGAGCATGGTCTCGGTGGGCGTGCTGGTCGACGTGCAGGGTGCGTTCCCGGGGTGGATCGCGCTGTGGCCGCTGCTCTCCGCGGCGGCGGTGATCGCGGCCGGGCAGTCCGGATCCCGCTTCGGCCTGGACCGGCTCCTCGCCTCCCGCCCCCTGGTGCGGCTCGGCGACTCCGCCTACGCGCTGTACCTGATCCACTGGCCGGTGCTGATCACCTACCTCGTGCTCCGGGACCGGCCCGTGGCCGGGCCCCGGTCGGGGGTGGCGATCGTGCTGGTCTGCCTGGTGCTGGCGGTGCTGGCCACCCGGCTGGTCGAGGACCCGCTCAAGCGCTGGACCTGGCCCGAGCGGAGCCGGCTGCGGCTGGCCGCCGTGATCGTGGTGTGCCTCGCCGCGGTCGCGGTCCCCGTGACCGCGGAGCGCGTGGCCGAGGACCGGCGGGCCCTCGAGATCGCCGCGTCCGCCGACCGCAACAACCCGGGGGCGGCGGTCCTGCTGCCGGGCTTCCGCCACCAGGGCGACCCGGCCGCCGAGACCATCCCCGTGATCACCGGGGAGCCGTACGCGAAGCCGGGGCTCGGCGAGCCGTGCCCGCCCGGCGCGGGGGTGGAGGAGCGCTTCCGGCGGTGGTGCTTCGACACCGTCCCGAACCCCGACCCCTCCGCCACGATGCTGGTGATCGGCAACAGCCACGTGCACCAGTGGATCCCGGCCGTGGAGCACCTGGCCGAGCGCAACGACTGGCGCGTGGTCACCTACATCCGCGGCAACTGCCTGTACGGGCTGCCCGAGGAGCAGGTCGCCGACCACGAGCCGTGCGCCCGCTGGCTCGAGGGCACCGACCCGGCGGTGGAGGCCGTGGACCCGGACCTGGTGCTGGTCCAGGGCACCCGCAGCACGGACGAGAACGAGGAGCAGTTCACCCCCGGGATGGAGCAGCGCATCCGCGGGCTCGCGCAGCGCGGCATCCAGGTCGTCGCGCTGCGGGACAACCCCCGGTTCGACTTCGTCCCCGCGCGCTGCGCCGCGGAGCACGGGGCCGACGCCCCCGAGTGCACCGCCTCCCACACGATCCTGGGCCCGGACAGCCCGCTGGCCCCGGTGGCCGAGCTGCCGCGGGTCTCCA
Organism: Kocuria cellulosilytica; assembly: GCF_040981245.1. NCBI lineage: Bacteria > Bacillati > Actinomycetota > Actinomycetes > Micrococcales > Micrococcaceae > Kocuria > Kocuria cellulosilytica. The sequence goes on from NZ_JAVFWZ010000004.1 coordinate 19,899, forward strand.
TGGTCGACCTCGGGGACCTCATCTGCCCGGACGGCACCTGCACCCCCGTCGTCGGCAACGTCTTCACCTACTGGGACAACAACCACCTCACCGTCGAGTACGTGCGGACGCTGGCCCCCGTGTTCGCGGAGCGGGTCGAGGCGGCCCTGCACGCGGACCGGGCCGGGTTCCCCGCCGGGCCGTGAGCACGGCCACAGCCGTCCGCCGGCCGGGACCCGGCCCGTAGAATGGTCGCGACTCCCTCGAAGCTGAAAGGCCCCACCGTGTCGGATACCGCCGTCCCCACCGCCCTGTCCGAGGACCCCTTCGGGTTCACCGGCCTGACCTACGACGACGTCCTGCTGCTGCCCGGCAACACCGACGTCATCCCGTCCGAGGCGTCCACGCGCACCCGCCTGTCCCGGCGCATCGACCTGGAGGTGCCGCTGCTGTCCGCCGCCATGGACACCGTCACCGAGTCCTCGATGGCGATCGCCATGGCCCGCCAGGGCGGCATCGGCGTGATCCACCGCAACCTCTCGATCCAGGACCAGGCCGAGCACGTGGACCGGGTGAAGCGCAGCGAGTCGGGGATGATCACCGACCCCGTGACCATCTCCCCGGAGGCGACCCTCGAGGACCTGGACCGGCTGTGCGGCTACTACCGGGTCTCCGGCCTGCCCGTCGTGGACGCCGAGCAGAAGCTGCTGGGCATCATCACCAACCGCGACACCCGGTACCTGCCGGAGAGCGAGTTCCCGCGGCGCCGGGTGCACGAGGTCATGACGCCCATGCCGCTGATCACCGGCAAGGTCGGGATGGCGAAGGACGACGCGCACCAGCTGCTGGCGTCCAACAAGATCGAGAAGCTGCCGCTCGTCGACGACGCGGGCCGGCTCACGGGCCTGATCACGATCAAGGACTTCACCAAGGCGGAGCAGTACCCCCACGCCACCAAGGACGACGAGGGCCGGCTGCGCGTCGGCGCCGCCGTCGGCTTCTTCGGCGACGGCTTCGAGCGGGCCATGACCCTGGTCGAGGCCGGTGTGGACGCCCTGTTCATCGACACCGCCAACGGACACTCGCAGGGCGTGCTGGACATGATCGCCCGGCTCAAGGCGGAGACCGCCGCCGCGCACGTGGACGTCATCGGCGGGCAGGCGGCCACCCGCCACGGCGCCCAGGCCATCGTCGACGCCGGCGCGGACGCCGTGAAGGTGGGCGTGGGCCCCGGCTCGATCTGCACCACCCGCATCATCGCCGGCGTGGGCGTCCCCCAGGTCACCGCCGTCAACGAGGCGGCGAAGGCCGCGATCCCGGCGGGCGTGCCCCTGATCGCCGACGGCGGCCTGCAGTACTCCGGCGACATCGGCAAGGCCCTCGTGGCCGGGGCGGACTCCGTGATGGTCGGGTCCCTGCTCGCGGGCTGCGACGAGTCCCCGGGCGAGCTGATCTTCGTCAACGGCAAGCAGTTCAAGACCTATCGGGGGATGGGCTCGCTGGGAGCCATGCAGTCCCGCGGCAAGAACACCTCCTACTCCAAGGACCGCTACTTCCAGGCCGACGTCGCCAGCGACGAGAAGCTCATCCCCGAGGGCATCGAGGGCCAGGTCCCGTACCGCGGCCCGCTCTCGGCCGTGGTCCACCAGCTCGACGGCGGCCTGCGCCAGACCATGTTCTACGTGGGCGCCCACAGCATCGAGGAGCTCAAGCACCAGGGCCGGTTCGTGCGCATCACCCCGGCCGGGCTCAAGGAGTCCCACCCGCACGACATCACGATGACCGTCGAGGCACCCAACTACCAGCGCTGAGCGAGCGTCCGCTGCACCGTTCGGAAAGGACACCATGAGCTACGACATCGAGATCGGCCGCTCCAAACGCGCCCGCCGCACCTTCTCCCTGGACGAGATCGCCCTCGTCCCGTCGCGCCGCACGCGCGACCCCCGGGACGTGTCCACGGACTGGCAGATCGACGCCTACCGGTTCTCCATCCCGTTCCTGGGCGCCCCGATGGACTCGGCGACGTCCCCGGAGACGGCCATCGCCCTCGGCCGGGCCGGGGGACTGGGGGTGCTGGACCTCGAGGGGCTCTGGACCCGCTACGAGGACCCGCAGCCGGTGCTCGAGGAGATCGCGGAGCTCTCCGGGGAGGACGCCCCGGCGTCCACGCGCCGGATGCAGGAGCTCTACGAGGCCCCCGTGCAGCCGGAGCTGATCACGGCCCGGCTCGCGCAGATCCGGGAGTCGGGGGTCATCGTCGCGGGGTCCCTGACGCCGCAGCGCACGGTGGAGCACTACCGCACCGTCCTGGACGCCGGCGTGGACGTCTTCGTGATCCGCGGCACCACGGTCTCCGCGGAGCACGTCTCCCGCAACCAGGAGCCGCTGGACCTCAAGAAGTTCATCTACGACCTCGACGTCCCGGTCATCGTGGGCGGCGCCGCGGGCTACACGCCGGCGCTGCACCTCATGCGCACGGGCGCGGCCGGGGTGCTCGTGGGCTTCGGCGGCGGCGCGTCCATGCGCATCCAGAACACCCTGGGCATCCACGCGGCCATGGCCACGGCGATCTCCGACGTCGCGGCGGCCCGCCGCGACTACCTCGACGAGTCCGGCGGGCGCTACGTCCACGTCATCGCCGACGGCGGGGTGGGGGTCTCCGGGGACATCGTCAAGGCGCTCGCCATGGGCGCGGACGCCGTGATGCTCGGCACCGCGCTGGCCCGCACCGAGGAGGCGCCCGGCCGGGGCTGGCACTGGGGTGCGGAGGCCCACCACGGGCAGCTGCCGCGCGGGCTGCGCACCCGCGTGGGCACCGTGGGGCCCCTGCAGGAGGTCCTCTTCGGGCCGTCCCGCCACGTGGACGGCACCTCCAACCTCGTCGGCGCCCTGCGCCGCTCGATGGCCACCACCGGGTACCTGGAGCTCAAGGAGTTCCAGCGCGCCGAGGTGGTCATCCGCGGCTGACCCGCGCCCCGCCGGCGGGCCCGCGCCCGTGTCCCGCCGGCGGGACACGGGCCCGCGCGCAACTGGCGAACGCCCAGGAACGCGCACTAGCCTTGACGGGTGCTCACGACCGCCCTGCGCCCCCGTTCGATCCTCGCCCTGATCGTGAGCCTCGGGCTGGCCGTGGGATTCGTGCTGCTGAGCCAGTGGCAGCTGGAGTCCAGCGAGCAGTCCCGCACGGTCGCGGACCCCGCCAAGGACGTGGCCGTCCCGCTCGCCGAGGCGGCCGAGGCCGGCGCCCCCGTCACCGCCGCGCAGGCCGACCAGCTCGTCACCGTCACCGGCGAGTACCGGGACGGGTCCACCGTCCTGGTCCCGGGGCGCCTGCAGGACGGCGCGGAGGGCTGGTGGGCGGTCAGCGCCCTCACCGTCCCCGGCAGCGAGGACCTGTGGCCGGACGCCGGCGGCGAGCTGACCCTCGCGGTGGCCCGCGGCTGGAGCGACGACCCCGCCGCGGTGCCGGAGGAGCCGGAGGGCGCCGTCGGCGTCGTCGGCCGGTACCTGCCCGCGGAGGGCCCGGTGCCCGGCGACGAGCTGCCCGAGGGGCAGGTGCGCACGGTGTCCCCGGCCCAGCTGACCAACCTCTGGGACGTCCCGCTGTGGTCCGGGTACGTGGCCGCCCTCGCCGAGACCCCCGCCGCCGCGCCGCCGCCGCTCGACGCGGACGGGAGGCTCGCCCCGGACGCCGCGCTGCTGAGCCCGGAGCTGTCCCGGCTCGACATCGACCAGCAGCCCACCGACGAGTCCGTGAACCTGCTCAACGTCTTCTACGCGGTCGAGTGGGTGGTCTTCGCCGGGTTCGCCCTCTACATCTGGTGGCGGTTCGTGCGCGACGAGTGGCAGCGCGAGCAGCACCCGGAGGAGTACTTCTACTTCGAGGGCGGGGCCTCCCGCGGCGACCACCACGGCAGCGACTACTACTACGACGAGGCCAGCGGACGCTACTACTACTACGACCCCGAGGCGGGGGAGTACTACTGGTTCGACGACCAGCCCGGCGACCGGGCGCGCGAGCCCAGGACCCACGACAGGACCCAGGACAGGACCGGAGCCCACCATGACTGAACCCACGCAGCCGACCCCCTCGCCGGCACCCGCGCCGAAGGAGCGCACCGACGGGGTGCGCGTCCCCCTGCCCCCGGACGCCCGCCCCTCGGAGGCGGCGTCCCCGGGCCGGGTCCCGCGCCGGGCGGCCGCCCTGCAGCCGCGCCGCCGCTTCGGGGGCACCGAGGCCCAGATCCGCGGCGCCCTGAGCTTCTACATGGTCTGCGCCTGGATCTCCGGGACCTTCCTGCTGCTGCTCGTGGCCGAGATGATCACCCGCTACGGACTGGGCTACGACCTGATCGCGGGCGGCACCGACCGGGCCACGGGACAGACCGTGGCCCTCGGCTGGCAGGACCTCGAGCTCGAGAACCTCGCGGGCGGGGTCAACATCTCCACCTGGATCCTCATCGTCCACGGCTGGTTCTACGTGGTCTACCTCATCTCCTGCTTCCGGATCTGGACGCTCATGCGCTGGCCCTTCCCCCAGCTCGTGGTCATGGCGCTGGGCGGCGTGGTGCCGTTCCTCTCCTTCGTGGTGGAGCGCAAGATCCACGCCTCCACCACCGCGGAGCTGCGCGCCCACCCGAAGGCCGCGAAGCGGTACTGAGCCGGTCCCGCGCCTGGCCTAGGATGGAGGGCGTGACCGAAACAGCTGAGACCCGCACCGATCTGGAGCAGCGCCCGGTCCTGGTGGTCGACTACGGCGCGCAGTACGCGCAGCTGATCGCCCGCCGGGTCCGCGAGGCCAGCGTCTATTCCGAGATCGTCCCCCACACCTGGTCGACCGAGCAGATCCTCGCCAAGAACCCCGCGGCGATCATCCTCTCGGGCGGCCCCTCCTCCGTCTACGCCGAGGACGCGCCGCAGCAGGACGCGGCGCTCTTCGAGGCCGGCGTGCCCGTCCTGGGCATCTGCTACGGCTTCCAGGCCATGGCGCAGGCCCTCGGGGGGACCGTCGCCCACACCGGCGCCCGCGAGTACGGGGCCACCACCGCCACCGCCGTGGGCGGGCCCACCGCCTCCATCCTGGAGGGCTCGCCGGGCACCCAGACCGTGTGGATGAGCCACGGCGACTCGGTCGTCGAGGCCCCCGCCGGCTTCGAGGTCCTCGCCTCCACGGAGACCACCCCCGTGGCCGCCTTCGCCGACGACGCCCGCCGGCTCTACGGCGTGCAGTGGCACCCGGAGGTCAAGCACTCCGTGCACGGGCAGCAGGTGCTCGAGCACTTCCTGTTCGACGGCGCGCAGGTCGAGCCCACCTGGTCGACCGGCAACATCATCGAGGAGCACGTCCAGCGGATCCGGGAGCAGGTCGGCACCGCGTCCGTGATCTGCGGGCTCTCCGGCGGCGTGGACTCCGCCGTGGCCGCCGCCCTGGTCCAGCGGGCCGTGGGCGACCAGCTCACGTGCGTGTTCGTGGACCACGGGCTGCTGCGCGAGGGCGAGGCCGAGCAGGTCGAGAAGGACTTCGTCGCGGCGACCGGCGTCAACCTCCACGTCGCCGAGGAGAAGGAGCGCTTCCTCACCGCGCTCGCCGGCGTCACCGACCCCGAACAGAAGCGCAAGATCATCGGCCGGGAGTTCATCCGCTCCTTCGAGGCCGCCGCCGAGGAGGTCGCCCGGAACGCCGCCCAGGAGGGCGAGCCCGTGCGCTTCCTCGTCCAGGGCACCCTCTACCCCGACGTCGTGGAGTCCGGCGGCGGGGAGGGCGCCGCCAACATCAAGAGCCACCACAACGTGGGCGGGCTGCCCGAGGACCTGCAGTTCGAGCTGGTCGAGCCGCTGCGCACGCTGTTCAAGGACGAGGTCCGCGCCGTGGGGCGCGAGCTGGGCCTGCCCCACGAGATCGTCGGCCGCCAGCCGTTCCCCGGCCCCGGGCTCGGCATCCGCATCATCGGAGAGGTCAGCGAGGCGAACCTCGCGATCCTGCGCCGGGCGGACGCCATCGCCCGCGAGGAGCTGACCCGCGCCGGGCTCGACGACGAGGTGTGGCAGATGCCGGTCGTGCTCCTGGCGGACGTGCGCTCGGTGGGCGTGCAGGGCGACGGCCGCACGTACGGGCACCCCATCGTGCTGCGCCCCGTCTCGAGCGAGGACGCGATGACCGCCGACTGGTCCCGCCTGCCCTACGACCTGCTGGCCCGCGTCTCCAACCGCATCACCAACGAGGTCGAAGAGGTCAACCGGGTGGTCTTGGACGTCACGTCCAAGCCCCCCGGAACCATCGAGTGGGAGTAGGCCCGGGGGCGGGCCCGAGGCCCGCCCCGCACGGGCGGAACACGAGCAGCCGGGGTCGAGCGGTCCGCACGGACCGCTCGACCCGTCCGTGAGCGGTGCCCGGCCCGCGGGCCGTGGCGCAGGAGGAGAACCATGTCGATCGGAGCCGACCGCACCCCCCAGGAGTCGGACCCCTCCGGGGCGCAGCCCCCGCGCGTCTCGCTGCAGCCCTGGACCCGCCAGATGGACGCCTACACCGGCCCGGACACGCTGCTGGACTTCAACCAGGTCGACAACGTGTGCATCGACCTCACCGAGGCGAACTCCTCGGGCCAGGCGCAGCTGCTCATGGGCCGCCCCACCCGCCTGTCCACGATCGTGCACGAGCCCGAGGCGTACGGGCACGCCGTGCGCGCCGCCCGGGCCCTGCGCACCAAGACCCACGAGCTGTCGGTCAACCACGGGCTGGACGCCGCGTACCTCGCCGCCGGCACCGCGTCCTGGCTCGCCCGGCCCCGGGGCTCCGACCCGACTGGCGCCGGCCAGCGCCGCTGGATCGCCCCGGTCCTGCTCGCCCCCCTCGCCCTGAAGCCGCGCCCGGACCTCGACGACTTCGAGCTCCAGCTCGTCGGCCCCGCCCGGCTCAACCCCGCCATGGTCCGCCGGCTGGCCGCGGAGCACGGCGTGGACCTGACCTCCGGGGAGCTCGCCCGGCTCGCCTACGGCACCCGGCGGCTCGATCCGGCCCCCGCCCTCGAGACGCTGCGCACCCTCGCCGGGACGGTGCCCGGGATGCACGTCCAGCACAAGCTGCTCGTCTCCACGTTCGCGGACCTGCACGACCGTCCCGCCGACCTCTCCGTCGTGGCCCGGACCGCCGTCGTGCGGGACCTCGCCCGGCTCAAGGACTCCGCGGTCGGACGGGTCCCCCAGGTCGAGGAGATCGTCGACGAGGCGCCCCCGCTCGACGAGCGCGACCCCGCCGACGAGCTGCTGCTGCTCGACGCCGACGGCCCCCAGCAGGAGGTCCTCGACCTCACCGCGCAGGGGCACTCGTTCGTGGTGACCGCCGCCCCGGGCACCGGCCAGCTGGACACCGCGGTCAACACGGTGGGCACCCTCGTGGCCGCCGGCCGGACCGTGCTGGTCCTGGGGGAGCGGCGCACCACGCTCGCCGCCTTCGGGCGGCGGATGGACGGCCTGGGCCTGGGCACCGCCGTCCTGCCGCTGTCCTCCCAGCTCAGCGACGCCGACGTGGCCCAGCAGCTCATCCGGGCGGTCGCCCGCAACGAGCGCGCCGAGCGCCCGGAGCTCACCGAGCTGCACGAGACGCTGCGCACCAGCCGCGACCAGCTCGCCGAGCACGTGCGGTCCCTGCACACCGTCCGGCCGCGGTGGTCCGTCTCCCCGTACCGGGCCGTGCAGGCGCTCGCCGAGCTGACCTCCCGCCGCCCGGCGCCCGCCACGTCCGTGCGCTTCCCGCGCTCGGTGCTCGACGCCGTCGGCGACCGGGGCGACGTGGTCGCCCGGCTCGAGCGCGCCGCCGAGCTCGGGGCCTTCGACGCCGGGACCCTGGCGGGTCCCTGGACCGGGGCGCGCCTGGTCAACGAGGACGAGGCCCGCCAGGCGCACCGGCTCGCCCAGTCCCTGCTGCTGGAGCTGACCACCCTCGAGACCGGGATGCGGCACGTGCTGGCCACGAGCGGGCTGCGCGGCGGCACGACCGTCCCCGAGTGGGGCCGGCAGCTGCGGCTGCTGCAGGAGGTCCAGGACTCCCTGACCCGCTTCACCCCCGACATCTACGACCGCCCCGTGACCGACCTGGTCGCCGCGACCGCGGGGTCCGGCTGGCGGCGCGAGCACGGGATCGAAATGACCGGGCTGCAGCGCTCGCGGCTGCGCAAGGCCGCGAAGGAGTACATCCGGCACGGGGTGCACCTCACGGACCTGCACAGCGCGCTGCTGCGCGTGCAGTCGGAGCGGGAGCGGTGGCGCGAGTGGGCCACGTCGTCGAAGCACCCGGTCGTCTCCGAGCGGGTCGAGGAGCTCGCGGCGGTGCAGGCCCGCTTCGTGGAGGACCTCGAGGGACTGGCCATCGCCCTCGAGGGCTCGCCCACCGGCGACGACCTCCTCGGGCAGCCGATCGACCGGCTGCGGGAGACCCTGGACCGGCTGATCAACGACGAGGAGAACCTCGCCGTGCTGCCCGAGCGCACCGTCCTGCTCGACGAGCTGCGCGGCCAGGGCCTCGGCGAGCTCGTGGACGACCTGGTCCGGCGGACCGTGCCCCGGGCGGAGGTCCCCGGGGAGTTCGACCTCGCCTGGTGGCAGTCCACGCTCGAGGCCATGATCACCGGCGACGACTTCCTGGCCATGCCCGAGGGCCACGCCCTGCGCAGGGCGGAGTCCGTGTTCCGCCGTGCCGACGCCGCCCACGTGGCCTCCGGCGCCGGCCGCCTCCTGTGGGAGCTCGCCGACCGCTGGCAGCGCACCGTCCGGCGCTCCCCGCGGGCCGCGGCCGCCCTGCGCCGGATGCTCCGCGCCGGCGCCGCGCCGCTCGAGGAGGTCGCCGCCTCCGCGGGCGAGCTGGTCGGCTCCCTGGTGCCCGTCTGGACGGCCAGTCCGCTGGTGCTCTCCGCGGCGCTGCCCGAGGACCACGAGTTCGACGCCGTGGTGGTGCTCGACGCCGAGAGCTCCCCGCTCGCGGCGGTGCTGCCGGCCCTGACCCGGTGCCGGCAGGTCATCGCGTTCGGGGACCCGCACCTGGGCCGCCCGCAGCCGTTCACGGTGGCGCCCACCGCGGTCCCCGCACCGGGCACCCAGCCGGTGGTCGAGGTGGACAGCGCCTTCGACGCCCTGTCCCGGGTGGTGCCGGAGCGGACGCTGCGGACCGTGTACCGGTCGATGGACGAGCAGGTCTTCCGCCACCTCAACGAGCAGTTCTACGGCGGGCGCCTGAGCAGGATCCCGCACGGCGAGTCCGTCACCGGGGCCACCCCCGTCCTCGACGTCGAGTACGTCCCGGACGGGGTGGGCGCCCTGACCGCCGGGATCGAGGGCATCCAGGCGCCCGCCGCCGAGGTGCGGCGGGTCGTGGAGCTCGTCTTCGAGCACGCGGCCCGGCACCCGCGCCGCTCGCTGGCCGTGGTGACCGCCAGCGCGGTGCACGCCGCGCGGATCGCCCAGGCCGTCCGGCAGCGGATGCGCGAGGAGCCCGGTGCCGCGGACTTCTTCGCCCCGGGGCCCGAGTCCTTCCGCGTGGTGGACCTGCACCGGGCGGCCGGGATCGTGCGGGACACCGTCATCTTCTCGCTGGGCTTCGGCAAGACCGCCAACGGCCGCACCGTGCCGTACCTCGGGGCGCTGTCCGAGCGGCACGGCCGCCAGCACTTCGTGCTCGGGATGACCCGGGCCCGCCACACCACCCGCATCGTGACCTCGCTGCACCCGGGCGAGATGGAGGGCAAGGGCCTCCAGCACGGGGCGCGCGACTTCGCCCGGGTGCTCGCCGCGCACCTCGGCGGCCCGCCCCCGGGGGAAGACGGCGCGCGGGACACCCACGACGACGCCCTGGTGGTCGACCTGGCCCGCCGCCTCACCGAGCGCGGGGCCTCCGTGCGGCTGGACTACGCGGGGGTCCTCGACCTGGTCGCGTGGGCCGGCACGGAGTCGATGTCCGCGGGCGCCGTGCTGCCGGGCCGCGCCCGCGCCGAGGACCGGCCGCTGCGGATCCCCGTGGCCGGGCAGTCCGACGGCTCGGCGGAGAACGCCGCCCTGTCCGTGCGGGAGCGGTCCCGGCTGCGGCCGCAGCAGCTCGAGCGCAGCGGCTGGAACTACCTCACGCTGTGGACCATCGAGGTCTTCACCGACCCGGACACCGTGGCCGAGCTGATCCGGCGCTATCTCGGCCTGCCCGCCGGTGACCGTCGGGGCTCCCGTGCCGGCTGAGCCGGCCCCGCCGCGCGGCGGGGCCGCCGGGCCAGGGGAGCCGCACGCCCGGCGCGGCGGGGCCGCCGGGCCGGGGGAGCCGGATCCGGCGCCGCGGCAGGACGGGTCCGCGGCGCCACGCCCGCGCCGGCGCGGGCCGCGGCGGGCCACCGGGGGCACGTTCACCGGGGCGGAGCCGCGCCTGCCCGGCCTGGAGGTCCCGCCGCGCGGGGCGCCCGGGACCGACGGGGAGCCCGCGGGGGCGGCCGGGGAACGGGCCCACGAGGAGTGGCTCAGGGCGCAGCGGCCTCCGCACTGGGACTGACCGGCGCCGGGACGAGGACCACGGTGGTGCGCCCGGTGCCGCCGGCGCCGGCCAGCTGCGCGGCGCCCTCGTGCGGGGCCCCCACCACCAGCAGCCCCTCCTCCTCGGGCGCCGCGGGCCCCGCCAGCAGGTCGCCGTCCCCGCCGCCGTCCCCGCCGGCGCCCCCGGCGGCGACCCACAGCACGGGCAGGCCCCGGCCCAGGACGTGGCGGTCGCCCGGTGCGGCGCTGTCGGGCAGGTGCACGACGTCCACGTGGTCGCCCGCGCGCACGTGCCGCAGCACCCCGGGATCGTCGATGCGCAGGGTCACCGCCGTGACGCCCCGGGCCTGCCCGGTCAGCAGGCCCGGGCCCACGAGCGCGGTCTCCGTCAGCGGCTGCCCCGGGCCCGCGGCGCCCGCGAGGACGCGCCCGGACAGCTCCGCGGGATCGGCGACGGCGCCCTCCGGGGCCAGCCCGCGCGGATAGGCGGCCACCGCGAGCCGCTCCGGGGAGAGCACCGAGCCCGCGGGCAGCGCCCCGGCGGCGGTGACCACCGGCACGGTCCTGGCCTGGGGCGGGCCGAGCCGCAGGACGGCCAGGCCCACGGCGAGGCCGAGGAGCAGCGCGGCCACCAGCCGGCGGCGCCGGGACACGACCGAGCGCAGGTGCAGGGACAGCGGATAGCGGCGTCTGAGGGTCCGTCGGCGTCGGCTCATGCGCCGCACCCTACGGCGCGGACGCGCCGGACCCGGCCGTGCGGAGGCCGCCCGGGGGAGGGCAGGGGGCTCTCGCCGGGCAGGCGCGCTCCGTGCAGTCCGGACGCCGGGACGGCGTCCGGGAACACCTCAGCCGGCGGATCCGCCCGCCGACGCGGCGGCGGGCGCGGTGGCGGACGAGGACGCGCCCGCGCCCGCCGTGGCCGCCGCGGGCGCGGTCTCCGCGGCGGAGCCGGACGCGGAGGAGCCGGACGCTGAGGCGCCGGACTCGGCGGGCGTCGAGGCGCCGGAGTCCGCGCCGCCGGAGCGGGAGTCGTTGCGGTAGAAGCCGGAGCCCTTGAACACCACGCCCACCGTGTTGAACTTCTTGCGCAGGCCTCCGGCGCACTCCGGGCAGACGGTCAGGGCGTCCTCGCTGAACGACTGGCGGATGTCGAACGCGTGGCCGCAGTCCTTGCAGGCGTAGGCGTAGACGGGCATGGGTCCTCCTGGGAAGGGTCGACGAGCGCGCTCCCTGGCACTCGAAGGGGGCGACTGCTGATTCTACCGTGTTCCCCGGCCCCGACCGGCGGACCCGTCCAGGGGCGTGGGCCCGTTCTCCGTGAGCGCCAGCGGCACGGGGGCGTCGAACTCCTCGACGGGCAGGACCCCGGCGGGGAGGACCTCGTCGGCGAAGACGCACACCGCGGTGCGCAGCTCCGGGTGGGCCGTGCGGGGCAGCGTGGCCAGGAAGCGGTCGTAGTAGCCGCCGCCGAAGCCCAGCCGGGCGCCGCCGGGGGCCACGGCCAGGGCGGGCACGAGCAGCAGGCCCACGGAGTGCATGACCTCGGCGCCGTGGCGGGCGCCGACGGGCTCCCGCAGTCCGCCGGTGCCGCCGGAGCGCTCGGGGGTGCCCGGCGACCAGCGCGCCCACGAGAGCCTGCGCCCGGGCTCGCACACGGGGACCCAGATCCGGTGGCCGCGGTGGTGGGCGGTGACCAGGGCGGGCTCGAGGGGCGGCTCGGTGGGCAGGGGGAGGTACGCGGCGACGTCGAGGTGCGGCCGGTCGGCGAGCAGCTCCGCCAGGTGCCGGTCGAAGCCGACGGCGGCGTGCTCCCGGGCGGCCCGCGGGCGCCGCGCACGGGCGGCCCGCAGCTCGCGGCGCAGCCGGGCCTTCGCCTCGGCGGGGCCCCCGGGATGGGTCATCGTCGTGTCCGCTCCTGTCCGGTGCTCGGGCCGGGGAGGCACCCCGGACCAGCCGGCCCACCCGGGCCGGTGGTGCGAGGCTAGCCGGGGCCGCCGCGGCGGGCAACCGTGCCGTGCCGGGAATCCGCTGGCCCGCGTGCCCGATCCGTTAGCCTGAGCCCATGAGTGGAAACAGCAACCCCCGGACGGTCCGGAAGGCCGTCATCCCCGCCGCCGGGCTCGGCACCCGGTTCCTGCCCGCGACGAAGGCCATGCCCAAGGAGATGCTGCCGGTCGTGGACCGCCCGGCCATCCAGTACGTGGTCCAGGAGGCGGTCGACGCCGGCCTCCAGGACGTCCTGATGATCACCGGCCGCTCGAAGCGGGCGCTGGAGGACCACTTCGACCGCGTGCCGGCGCTGGAGCACCAGCTCGAGGAGTCCGGCAAGACGGAGCTGCTCCGCGAGGTCGAGCACGCCTCCGAGCTCGGCGAGATCCACTACCTGCGCCAGGCGGACCCCAAGGGACTGGGGCACGCGGTGCTGCGCGCCAAGATCCACATCGGCGACGAGCCCTTCGCCGTGCTGCTGGGCGACGACCTCATCGACGCCAGGGACTCCCTGCTCACCGAGATGATCGCCGTCCAGGAGCGCACCGGCGGCTCCGTGGTCGCGCTCATGGAGGTCCCGCAGGAGCAGATCAGCTCCTACGGCTGTGCCGACGTCACCCCGGTCGAGGGCGAGGACTTCGTGCGGATCAACGGGCTCGTCGAGAAGCCCTCCCCGGCGGAGGCGCCGTCCAACCTGGCCATCATCGGCCGCTACGTCCTGCACCCGGACGTCTTCGAGGTGCTCGAGAACACCGCCCCCGGGCGCGGGAACGAGATCCAGCTCACCGACGCGCTGCAGACCCTCGCCGGCCGCGAGGGCGAGGGCGGCGGGGTCTACGGGGTGGTCTTCAAGGGCCGCCGCTACGACACCGGCGACAAGCTCAGCTACCTCAAGGCCAACATCATCCTGGCCTCGGAGCGGGAGGACCTCGGGCCCGAGCTGTGCGAGTGGCTCCGGGAGTACGCCCGGTCCCTGCCGGTCGGCTGAGAGGCCGCGCTCCCGTGGCCGGGCAGCTCCGCTGGCCCGTCACCGTCTCCTGGGGAGAGCTCAGGCTGCGCCCGCTGGTCCGGGGGGACCGCCGGGAGTGGGACGCCGTGCGGGCCCGCAACCGGGACTGGCTCGATCCGTGGGAGGCCACGAACCCCGCGCCCGGCGGGCGGCCGCCCACGTTCGGGCAGTTCGTCCGGTCCCTCGACCAGCAGGCGCGGCAGGGCACGGCGCTGCCCTTCCTGATCACGGAGCGGGTCCCGGGGACGGAGGGGTTCGGCCTGGTCGGCCAGCTGACGGTCTCCGGGATCTCGTGGGGGTCGTTCCTGTCCGCGTCCCTGGGCTACTGGGTGGACCGGGACCAGGCGGGCCGCGGCGTGGCCCCCATGGCGGTGGCCATGGCCACCGACTACTGCTTCCAGGGCCTCGGGCTGCACCGGATGGAGATCAACATCCGGCCGGAGAACACCAAGTCCCTGCGGGTGGTGGAGAAGCTGGGGTTCCGGGACGAGGGGCTGCGCAAGGACTTCCTGCACATCGACGGCCGCTGGACGGACCACCGCAGCTTCGCGCTCACCGCGCCCGAGGTGCCCGAGGGGCTCGTCCGCCGGTTCACGGGATCCGACCGGCCCGCCGTGTGGCAGTGACCGGACCGGCCGTGTCCACAGGGATACCCACAGGCGCGCCCGTGCGGTAGTAGGCTGTCCCTCACGGCCCGAGCCCGGGCCCCGGACACGCCGGCGCAGCGCGCCGGCGGCTCACGTCCGCCCGATCCAGCGACCACGAAGGCAGGACCGCGACCATGATCTGGGTGAGCAGCTCGGCCGTGCTGGCCGTCGTCTGCGCGCTCTCGCTGTTCTGGGTCGTGCCCCGGCTGCAGCGCCGCCGGGAGGACGCCGAGGAGGCGCAGCCCGGCGCCGATCCGGCCCCCGACCACCTTCCCGCGCCGATCGCGCAGCCCGCACCCGCGTCCCGCCGACGAAGGAACATCATGGCGACCACCGACACCGACTCCCGTCCCGCCGACGGCGGCCCCGGACGCTCCGGCACCGGTGCCCTGCGCATCCGGCGGGACCGCGCCGGGATCCTGCTCGCCGGGTGCGCCGCCCTCCTGGGCGGGCTCGTCACCGCCGTCGTCGCACCGTTCTCCGCCGCGGTCAGCTGGCCGTGGCCGGTGTTCCTGCTGCTGCTCGCCGTCGGCTCCGTCCTGGCCCTGCGCTACCTGGCCGTCCAGGACCGGGCCGCCCGCCGCGCCGCGCGCCCGGCGGTCCGGACCACGGAGGAGCAGGAGGAGCCGCATGCGCCGCGCGAGGACGTCGCCCTGTTCGACAACGAGCACGCCGTGGCGGAGGAGGTCCGCGAGCAGTCGCGCCGGGCCGACGAGGACCTCGACCTGCCGGCCGCCGAGGAGCAGCCCCGCACGCCCGCCCCGCCGGCCTTCACGGTCGAGGAGCTGCGCGCCGAGGCCCTGCGGGTGGCCCGCGAGTCCGCCCCGGCGGCCCCGGGCCGGACCTGGGAGCCCGTCCCCGTGCCGCGGCCGACGTACGCCGAGGCCCCCGTGGTCCAGCGGCCGGAGCCGGAGCCCCTGCCGGTCCCGGAGCAGCCCACCTCCCGCTCCACGAGCCTGAGGGACGCCGTGCGCGCGGGCGAGGAGCAGCGACGCGCCGCCCTCGACCTCGACGACGTCCTCAAGCGCCGCCGCGCCTGACCGGACGCGCCACGCGGCCCGGCGCGCCGGGCCGCCCGATCCGCCGCACGCTCCCTTCGGGATCGTGCGGCGGTTCGCGTTGCGGAGGGTGGCGCGCCGTCCCGGTATCATCGCCGCAACGGCCGGCCGCCGGGCCCGGCGGCCGGCCGCCCCGACGAGGAGGACACCCATGACCGCCGTCGCCCACCGCGAGGTCGAGCGCAAGTACGAGTTCCCGGAGGGCGCCGAGGCCCGCGTGGACTGGAGCGGGCTGGAGGGGTGGACGGTCTCGGCGGACCCCGTGGAGCACCGCATGGAGGCCGTCTACCACGACACCCAGGACATGGCCCTCGGCCGGCGGCTGGTCGCGCTGCGCCGGCGCCGGGGCGGGGCCGACGACGGATGGCACGTGAAGTTCTCCGGCCCGGGCGGGCGCCACGAGTTCCAGGTGCCGCTGCTGCGCACGCCGGACCGGATGCCGGCGTCCGTGCGGAACCTGCTCGCGGGGCTGACCGGAGGTCAGGAGCTGCGCCCGGTCGCGACGCTCCGCACGGTCCGGCAGGTGCGCACGCTCAGCGACAGCACGGGGGCGGAGGTCGCCGAGCTCGCCGCGGACGTCGTCGAGGCCGTCGACGAGCGCACCGGAACGGAGCGGTCCTGGTCCGAGTGGGAGGTCGAGCTCCTCGACGGCACGGTCCCCGAGGAGCGCCAGGAGCAGATCTTCGCCGCGGTCGAGGCCGTGGTCCGCGCGGCCGGCGGAACGCCGTCCACCTCCCGGGCGAAGATCGCGCGTGCCCTCGGCGAGGAGGACGGCGGCACTCCGGTGGAGCTCGAGCAGGAGCAGCAGGCGGAGAGCACGGGGACGAAGGGGAAGCGGAAGAAGGACACGAAGGGCAAGGACCAGGGCAAGAAGGGCAAGGGCAAGGGCCGGGGCAAGAAGGGCAAGAAGGCGGGCAAGGAGCCCGGGCCGGACGTGCTGCGGGCCGTGCTCGGGGAACTCGCGGAGCAGCTCGTGCTCTGGGACCTGCAGGTCCGCCTCGACGTGCCGGACGCGGTGCACCAGATGCGTGTGACGTCGCGCTCTCTGCGCAGCGTCCTCAAGGCCGCCGCGCCGCTGCTCGAGGGGGACGCGGTGGAGGAGCTGGACGCCGGGCTGCGCCGGCTCGCCCGCGCCCTGTCCGAGGCGCGGGACGCGGAGGTCACCGCGGAGCTGATGGCCGGGCGCGTGGCCGAGCTCGACGGCCGGGTGGGGCCGGCCGAGGCGGAAGCCCTGCAGCGGCGGGCGGAGGAGCAGGCTCGGACGGCGGCCGGGAAGGTGCGGCGGCACGTGACGGGCCGGGAGCACCTGCAGCTCCTCGCGGACGTCCAGGACGTCGCGGCGGCTCCGCCCGTGACCGGGGAGTGCACCCGG
The DNA here is from genome assembly GCF_040981245.1 of Kocuria cellulosilytica. Lineage (NCBI taxonomy): Bacteria > Bacillati > Actinomycetota > Actinomycetes > Micrococcales > Micrococcaceae > Kocuria > Kocuria cellulosilytica. The sequence goes on from NZ_JAVFWZ010000004.1 coordinate 36,456, forward strand.
CTCTCGGCGCGCGAGGTCTCCGACGTGCTGGTGCACCGGGCGCTGCGGAAGGTGGTGCGCGTCGCCGAGCGCGTCGCCGAGGCCGAGCAGGCCGGCGGGACGGAGCAGGCCGGCGGGCCGCAGCGGCTGGAGCACCTGCACGACGTCCGCAAGGCGGTCAAGCGCGTGCGCTACGTCGACGCCGTCCTGGACCGGACCGGGATGCGGCCCGGCAAGCAGCTTCGGCGCGCGGCCCGGGACGCCGAGGACTACCAGGACGAGCTGGGCCGGATCATGGACGCCGCGGTGCTGGAGCGATGGCTCGCCGACACGGCGGGCGCCCTCCGGCGCACGGGGGAGGACCGCTACGCCGTGGGGGCGCTGCACGGCGCGGAGGTCGTACGGCTGCGCGCCGGGACGGACGGCGGCGTGGACGTGGTGGGGGTGCTCCTGTCCCAGCTGCGCGAGGACCTCGGCTGAGGAGGCCCCCGGGGACACGGGGGAGGAGGCCCGGCAACGACGAAGCGGGACATCCCGGTGGGATGTCCCGCTTCCTCGATCCGTGGAGCTAAGGGGAATCGAACCCCTGACCTTTTCATTGCGAACGAAACGCTCTACCAACTGAGCTATAGCCCCGGAGCAACCGTTCCATCCTATACATCCCGCGCCGGTTTCGCATCCCGGGCGGCCGGCGCGTCCCGGACGACGTCCGCCGGTGGCCGGGAGCGGGCCGGGCAGTGGGTAGATTGGCCGCCATGGACGACACGCCCGGACCCCAGGACCCCGCAGCCGAGCCGGCCGCCCCGCCGGCCGGGGGGACGGCCGACCTGGTGGTCGCCTTCGTCCCCGGCGTGATGCCCGGCAAGTGGTTCTTCCGGTGGCGGGACCGCAATCCGGGCCGGGTGCTGGCCGAGCGCCCGCTGGAGGCGGACGGGTGGCAGGACGAGCTGGCCGCGGGGCGCGCCCACGCGTGCTTCGTGCGGCTGCCCGCGCACCCGCGGACCGGGGTCGACGACCTCACCGCGCTGCGCGAGCGGTACCGGGCGGTGGAGCTGTACGCGGAGCAGCAGGTCGTGGTGCTGCCCCGGGACCACGAGCTGACCCTGCTCGACGAGGTGCCGGTCGCGGAGCTCGTGCACGAGGTGCTGCTGCAGGACTCCGCGACCCTGCCGGAGCGGCACCGGCTGCGCTCCCCGGAGGCGGTCGCCGCCGACGCGCCGCCCCCGGTGCGCCACGCCCGGGACGCCGTCGAGCTCGTCGCCGCCGGGCTCGGCCTGGTGGTCGTGCCCATGTCCCTCGCGCGGCTGCACCACCGCAAGGACCTCGTGCACCGGGTGGTGCCCGATGCCGCCGCGGTCCCCGTGGCGCTCGTGTGGCCGCAGGACCTGCCGGCGGAGCAGGAGGAGCTCGTGCAGGACTTCGTGGGCGTGGTCCGCGGGCGGGGGCTCAACAGCTCCCGCGGCGGGGCCGCTGCCACGTCCCGGTCCGCCGAGGACCGGCCCCCGTCCGGCGGGAAGCAGCCGCGGGCGTCGTCGTCGCGCCGTGGGGGGCAGCCCCCGCAGGGGGCGCGGCGGGCGGGCGGCTCGCGGGGAGGCGCCCGCGGTGGTCGCGGCGGGCCCCAGGGCGGCCGCCGGACCGGCGGCCGCGGCCGGCGCTGAGCGCGGACGGCCTACTGCTGCTCGACGGCCACCGAGTAGGACCACAGCTCCGAGGAGGTGCCCACGGGACGCGGGCGCTCGCCCTCCCCGCCGCCGTGGGAGCGGGCGAAGTCCTGCGAGGACCGCCAGGCGTCGTAGGACTGCTCGTCGGCCCACCGGGTGAGCACGAGCCACTGCGTGCGCCCGTCCGTGGGCTGCAGCAGCTCGAAGCCCTCGAAGCCGGCGACCCCGGCCATGGACCCGCTGTGGGCGGCGAAGCGCCGGCCCAGCTCGTCGCCGGAGTCGGCGGGGACGGTGATGGCGTTGATCTTGACGATGCTCATGCGTCCGATCCTGGCACATCGCGCCGGACGGCCCGGACCTGGCCCGTCTCCGGCGGGCCGGGGGCGGCGCCGGCATCGGCCTGCCGGATCACGGTCTGGTTCAGCAGGGGCACGTGCAGGCCCTCGCGGTCGAGCATCTTCTTGAGCCGCAGCCGCAGCGCCCGGGCCACGTCCCACTGCTTGAGGGGCACGGTGCGCACCGCCACGCGCACGGTGACGGACTCGCCGGTCACGGCCTCGACGCCCCACACCTCCGGGTCCTCGGTGATGTACTCGCCCACCTTCGGGTCGTCCCGCAGCAGGCCCGCCTCGTGCAGGATCAGCTCCGTCACCAGCTCGATGTTCGTGTCGTAGGGCACCGGCAGGTCCAGCACGCAGCGGGCCCAGCCCTGGGACTGGTTGCCCACGCGCAGGATCTCCCCGTTGCGCACGTGCCACAGGGTGCCGTTGACGTCCCGGACCTGGGTCACGCGCAGCCCCACGGACTCGACGGTCCCGCTCGCCTCCCCGAGGTCGACGACGTCCCCGATGCCGAGCTGGTCCTCCGCGACCATGAAGATCCCGGACAGGTAGTCCTTCACGAGCGACTGCGCCCCGAAGCTCAGGGCCACGCCGGCGATGCCGGCGGACGCCAGGACGGGACCGATGTCGTAGTCCAGCTCCGAGATGATCATCACCAGGGCGACGGCCCAGATCACCACCGTCGCCACGGACGAGAGCACCGAGCCGATGGTGTGGGCGCGCTGGACCTGCCGGGCGCCGGCCAGGCCCGCGTCCTCGACCCAGCGCGGCCGGCCCCGCTCCATCCGGCGCACGATCCGCGACCGGCTGCCCTTCGCGATCCCCCCGGTGACCCGGCGGATCAGCAGACGCACCACCGCCGCCAGGATCGAGGCGCCCAGCAGCACCAGCAGGATCCGCAGCGGCTTGTCGAGCCAGAACTCCCACATCGGGTCGAGGCCGGGGACGGGGGAGGACAGGGGGAGGAGGACGGGGAGGGGCATGGGGGAAGCGTAACGAACCACGTCGGCGGCCCGGCGCCCGTCCAGCCGCTCCCGGGCCGGGTCGGGCACAATGGTGGTCGCACCCACCGGGCCGCCACCGCCCCCGCCCAGCACCGAGGACCCATGACCGCACCCAGCCCCGCCCCCACCGCCCCCACCGCAGCTCCCGGCCCGGACGTCCTCGCAGCCCAGGACTCCGGCGCCGAGACGCTGAGCGGGATCGCCGACTGGGCCGTCGACGTCATGGAGACCATCGGGGCCCCGGGCGCCGGGCTGCTGGTCGCGCTCGAGAACCTCTTTCCCCCGCTGCCGTCCGAGGTGATCCTCCCGCTGGCGGGGTTCACCGCGAGCCAGGGCAGCTTCTCCGTGGCGGGGGCGATCTTCTGGACCACGCTCGGCGCGGTGGTCGGCGCCGTGGCCCTCTACTGGGTCGGCGCCGCGCTCGGCCGCCGCCGGCTGCGGGCCGTCGTGGACCGGATGCCGCTCGTCGACCTGCACGACCTCGACCGCACCGAGGCGTGGTTCGAGCGGCACGGGAGGGCCGCGGTCTTCTTCGGGCGCATGATCCCGGTCTTCCGCTCGCTGATCTCGGTCCCCGCGGGCATCGAGCGGATGTCCTTCGGCGTGTTCGTCCTGCTCACCACGGCGGGCTCGCTGATCTGGAACACCATCTTCGTGCTCGCCGGGTACTACCTCGGCGAGAACTGGCACATCGCCGAGCAGTACGCCGGCATCTTCTCCCGGGTGGTGATCGTCACCGTGGCGGTCCTCGCCGGCTGGTGGGTGCTCAAGCGGGTGCTGCGCAACCGCCGGGGCCTGTCCGACGCCGCCCGCCGCGAGCGCGGCCGGTCCTGACCGCCGCGCTCACAGCCACCGCTTGAGGCGGAAGACGGTGTAGAGCACCACGCCGGTCAGCAGCATCAGGACCAGGGCCATCGGATAGCCCCACACCCAGGACAGCTCCGGCATGAAGCGGAAGTTCATGCCGTACACGGAGCCGATGATCGAGGGGGCGAAGAGGATCGCCGCCCAGGACGAGATCCGCTTCATCTGCTCGTTCTGCTCGATGGCGGCCTCGTTCTGCCGGGCGGCGAGCTGGGTGGAGTCCAGCATGAGGGCGTTGGTCAGCGAGGCCTGGAAGGCCTCGACCTTGTTGGTGACGAGGATCAGGTGGTCCAGGACGTCGCGGAGGCCGTGCCGCAGCTCCTGGGCCGCGCCGATCTCGGCGAGCTCCTCGAGGAACTGCCGCAGCTCCATCTGCAGCGGGGCGACCGCCCGGTGGAACGCGCTGACCTCCCGGGTGAGCTGGTAGATGCGCCGCGAGACGAGGCCGTCCCCGGAGCCGGAGAACAGGGCGTCCGAGATCTCGTCGATGTCGTTCTCGAGCCCCTCGACCACGGGGAAGTAGTCGTCCACGGTCTGGTCGAGCACGGCGTGGAGCACGGCCTCCGCGCCGGTGCCCAGCAGCGCAGGCTGGGCCTCCACCCGGGACCGGACCCGGCCCACCCGCCCGTGCTCGGACTGCCGGACGGTGAGCACGAAGCCGGGGCCCGTGACGATGTGGATCTCCCCGAAGTCGACCGTCTCGGTGGCGTCCTGGTAGACGGCCGGGCGCAGCACCGTGAACAGCATGTCCCCGTAGCGGTCGAGCTTGGGCCGCTGCTCGGCCTGCCGGATGTCCTCCACGGCGAGCTCGTGCAGCCCGAAGTGCTCGGCGAGGGAGTCGAGCTCGCTCGCGGAGGGCCGGTGCAGGCCGATCCAGACGAGGAGGCAGTGCTCCCCGGGCTCGGCGCAGCGGGGGTCCTCGGCCCGCAGCCGCGCGAGCAGGCGGTAGGTCTCCTCGAGCGTGGCCGGGGACGCGATGCGCTGCCCACCCCGGTAGACGGCGTTGTCGACGATGCTCACCCGGCCATTATCCCCGGGGGCGACCGCGGCGCCGCCGGTGGGCGCGCCCGGCCCGGGGGGCCGGGCGCGCCCCGGGTCCGGCGCGCGCCGTCCCCGGCCCGCGCCGGACGTTCCTAGAATGGGGGCATGAGTTTCCCCATGGACACCCGCGTGGGTGCCTACGCCGTCATCGTCCAGGACGGGGCGGTGCTGCTCAGCCACTGGAACCCTCGCCACCCCACGCTGCGGGGGGCGTGGAGCCTGCCCGGCGGCGGCATGGAGATCGGGGAGCAGCCGGCGCAGACCGCGGTCCGAGAGGTCCACGAGGAGACCGGGTTCACCGTGGAGCTCGACGAGCTCCTGGGCGTGCACAGCCGGCACATGGGGCCCGACGAGCGACTGGACGGCCGCGGCCGGCCCTTCCACGCGCTGCGCGTGATCTACCGCGCCCACATCACCGGCGGGACACTCACCTCGGAGCTGGACGGGTCCTCCGACGAGGCCCGCTGGTTCCCCCTGTCCGCGCTGCCGCAGCTGCCCCTGGTCGGCCTCGTGCCCGTCGGCCTCGAACTGGCCGGGCTCGTCGCCGCGGGCCCCGCGGACCCGGCGGAGGGCCGGTGAGCCGCGGTCGTGCGACCGCGGGACTGCTCGCCGTCGCCGCGCTCACCGGGTGCGGCGGGGCGGGGGAGGACCCCCAGCCGCCCCCGGTCGCCGTGACGACCCCCGCCGCGGAGCCCGTCCGGATCGCCGCGGGACCCACCGGCCAGACGGCCGTGCTCGCCCACGTCTACGCCGGGCGGCTCCGGGAGGCGGGCTTCGACGCGAGCGTGGTCGACGCCGGGACGGACCGCGCCGACTACCTCGGGGCCCTCGAGCGGGGGGACGTGGAGGTCGCCGCGGACTACTCCGGCAACCTGTACCTGCACCTGCGCGGCCGGGCCCCGGTTGGCCTGGCCACGGCGGCGCCCACGGACGGCTCGACGCCCACCCCGACGCCGTCCCCGGCCGCCGAGGACGGCGGGCTCGCCGAGGACCTCTCCGAGCTGCTGGGCCTGGGGGGGGAGCGCGCGGACGACGACGACGTGCTGGCCGGTGTGCGGGATGTGCTGCCCGAGGGGCTGCGGACCCTCGAGCCGGCCCCGGCGGAGAACACGGTGGCGGTCGTCGTGACCCGTCCGACCGCCGTCGAGCACGGGCTCACCGACCTGGAGGACCTGGGGCCGGTGTGCGACGAGCTGGCGCTGGGCACCGACCTCGACTTCGCGGGCCGCTCCTACGGCCCGCAGGGGCTGGCGGAGGCCTACGAGTGCGTGCCCGGCAGGTTCGTGCCGTTCGGCGCCCAGGAGGACCTCGTGGACGCGCTGCTCCAGGACCGCGTGCAGGCGGCGGCCCTGTTCACGGCCTCGCCCGCGATCGAGGACAACGCCCTCGTGGTCCTGGCCGACCCGCTCAACAACTTCGTCCCGCAGCGCGTGGTCCCCGTGGCCGCCGAGGACCTGCCGGACGCGGCCGCGGACGTCGTCGACGCGGTCTCCGCGCAGATCGGCACGGACGACCTGGTGCTGATGACCCGGATGACCTCGGCCCGCGACCCGTACACCCCGGAGGACGCCGCGCGGTACTGGCTCGAGGGCGGCGACGACACCTGAGCGGCGCCCCGGGCGGCGCCCGGCCCGGGGGTAAGGTGTACCGCATGTCAGTGGTGAAGCAGTCCGACAAGCTCAAGAACGTCCTCTACGACATCCGCGGCCCCGTGCTGGAGCAGGCGGAGCACATGGAGGCGGAGGGCCACCGGATCCTCAAGCTCAACATCGGCAACCCCGCGCCGTTCGGCTTCGAGGCACCCGACGCGATCCTCGTGGACATGATCAAGAACCTGCCCAACGCGCAGGGCTACTCGGACTCCCGCGGCATCTACTCGGCGCGCACCGCCGTGGTGCAGTACTACCAGACGCGCGGGATCATGAACCTCGACACCGACGACGTCTACCTGGGCAACGGCGTCTCCGAGCTGATCACCATGACGCTGCAGGCGCTGTGCAACCCCGGCGACGAGATCCTCATCCCGTCCCCGGACTACCCGCTGTGGACGGCGTCGGTGGCGCTGTCCGGCGGCACCCCCGTGCACTACCGGTGCGACGAGGACAACGACTGGAACCCCGACCTCGAGGACCTCGCGGCGAAGATCACGCCCAGCACCAAGGGCATCGTGATCATCAACCCGAACAACCCCACCGGCGCGGTGTACTCCCGCGAGGTGCTGCAGTCCATCGTGGACCTCGCCGCCGAGCACGAGCTCATCCTGTTCTCCGACGAGATCTACGAGAAGATCACCTATGACGACGCCGAGATGGTCAACACCGCGACCCTCACCGGCGAGGACGTGCTGTGCCTGACCTTCTCCGGTCTCTCCAAGGCCTACCGGGTGGCCGGGTACCGCGCCGGGTGGCTGGCGATCACCGGGCCCAACTGGAAGGCCGAGAGCTTCATCGAGGGCATCAAGCTGCTGGCCAACATGCGGATGTGCGCCAACGTCCCGGCCCAGCACGCGATCCAGACGGCGCTGGGCGGCTACCAGTCGATCAACGACCTGATCCTGCCCGGGGGACGGCTCAAGGCTCAGCGGGACCTCGCCCACCGGCGGCTCAACGAGATCGACGGCGTGTCCTGCCGGCAGGCCGACGGCGCCCTGTACCTGTTCCCCAAGCTCGACGTGGAGAAGTTCAACATCGTCGACGACGAGAAGTTCGCCCTCGACCTGCTCAAGGAGCAGAAGATCCTCGTCAGCCACGGCCGGGCGTTCAACTGGCCGCGGCCGGACCACTTCCGGCTCGTCACCCTCCCGTCCGTGGAGATGCTGGCCACGGCGCTGGACCGGATCGAGGAGTTCCTGAGCAACTACCGCCAGTGACCGGCGGCGCCGCGCACCGCGGCCCGCCCCGCACCCCCAGGAGGTCCAGCATGCGCGCAGCCGACCGGAGCCCCGGCACCGGGTTCGTCCAGGACGTGCGGCCCCTGCTGCGCGCCCGGCCGGAACTGTCCCTGGACGCCGTGGACACCCGCTCCACCCCCGGGTTCGCGGGGGGCAAGAAGGCCGGCACCACGCTGCGGGCCGCCCGGGACGCGGAGCTGTCCGAGCTGCAGCGCCAGATCTACGCCAACGCCACGGTGGGCGCCCGGCACCGGGTGCTGCTGGTGCTCCAGGGGATGGACACCTCCGGGAAGGGCGGCGTCATCCAGCACGTCCTGGGCGGGCTGAGCCCGCACGGCGTGCACACCCACGGCTTCGGCCGGCCCACCGAGGAGGAGGCCGCCCAGCACTTCCTCCAGCGGGTCCGGCGCCAGCTGCCCCGCCCGGGGGTGATCGGCGCGTTCGACCGCTCCCACTACGAGGACGTGCTCGTGCCCGTGGTGCACGACGTGCTCGACGACCGTCAGCTCGAGCGGCGCTACACCGAAATCCGCCACTTCGAGCAGGAGCTCGCCGACGACGGGGTGATCGTCGTCAAGGTGTTCCTGCACCTGGGCCTGGACGAGCAGCGCGAGAACCTCCTCGCCCGTATCGACGACCCGACGAAGCAGTGGAAGTTCGACCCCTCGGACCTCGAGGCCCGCAGCCGGTGGGACACCTACCTGGCCGCCTACGAGCGGGCCATCGACGCGACCGACGCCGATCACGCGCCCTGGTACGTGGTGCCCACCGACCGGAAGTGGTACGCCCGGGCCGTGGTCCAGGACCTGTTGATCTCCGCGCTCAGGGGCCTGCGGCTCGACTGGCCGGAGCCCGGCTACGACGTCGAGGAGGCGCGCCGGCGCCTCGCCGAGCTCTGACCCCCGCCGAGCTCTGACTCCCGCCGCGCTGACCCGCGCCGAGCTGGCTTCTGCCGAGCTGACCCCTGCGGAGCCGACCCCTGCCGAGGTCGGCACCCCCGGCCGGGTCCTGACTCCTGCCGGAGTCGGGACCACCGGCCAGGCCTGACCCCTGCCGGGCTCCGACCTGACGGGGGAGCCGGGCTCAGCCGCGCCCGGCGCCCTCCTCCTCGCCGTCGCCGTCGGTGTCCGCGCGCCGGGCACGGGCCGCGTCGAGCCGTTCGCGGGCGCCGTCGAGCCACTGCTCGCACCGGGTGGCCAGCGCCTCGCCGCGCTCCCACAGGGCGAGGGACTCCTCGAGGGACGTGCCCCCGGTCTCGAGCCGGGAGACGACCTGCACGAGCTCCTCGCGGGCCTGCTCGTAGCCCAGGCCGGGGATGTCGGACAGGTCGGGTGCTGCGGGGTGGTCGGTGCTCGCCATGGGTGGGACCTCTCGTTCGGGACGCTCGGGACGCTCGGAATCTTCGGGGCGGTCGGGGTGTCGGTGCTGCGGGGGATCAGGAGGAGGCAGGGCGCTCGCCGGGGCGCCGGGCGGAGACGGTCTCGGCGCGCACGCCGAGCTCGCCCGCGGCCAGGCGCACCCCCAGCGGGTCGCCGGCGCGCACGGCCGCGGCGTCGGTGACCACGGCGCCGGAGGCGTCCACGACCACCGAGTAGCCGCGCTGCAGGGTCTCCTGGGGGGACAGCGCCCGCACCCGCGCTCGCAGGTGCCGCACGGCGTCGCGCTCGCGCAGCGTGCGGGAGTCCACGGCGGACAGCGCCCGGGTGCGCCAGCGGTCCACGTCCTCCTCCCGGAGCAGGATCATGTCCTCCGGCTGGGCGAGGGCGGGCCGGGAGCGCACGGCGGCGAGGCCTGCGGACTCCCGGTCCAGGAACGCCCGCACGGCGCGGTCCAGACCTGCCCGCGCCCGGGCCACCCCGGCGCGCTCCTCGACGACGTCCGGGACGATCCGCTTGCCGGCGTCCGTGGGGGTCGAGGCCCGCAGGTCGGCCACCCAGTCCAGCAGCGGCTGGTCGTTCTCGTGCCCGATGGCGCTGACCACCGGGGTCCGTGCCGCCGCCACGGCCCGGATCAGCGACTCGTCGCTGAAGGCCAGCAGGTCCTCGAAGGAACCGCCGCCGCGGGCGATCACGATGACGTCCACCTCGGGCATGCCGTCGAGCTCGCGCAGCGCCTGCGTCACCGCTCGCACTGCGCCGGAGCCCTGCACCGCGACCTCCCGGACCTCGAAGTCCACGGCAGGCCAGCGCAGGGACGCGTTGCGGATGACGTCCTTCTCGGCGTCCGAGCTGCGCCCCGTGACGAGGCCGACCCGGCGGGGCAGCAGCGGCAGCGGCTGCTTCCGGGCGGCGTCGAAGAGCCCCTCCTCGGCGAGGGCCCGCCGCAGCCGCTCGAGCCGCTCCAGCAGGTCCCCGAGGCCCACGGGCCGGATGCCGCGGCCCAGCATGGACAGCCGGCCGGTCTTGGCCCAGAAGTCCGGCTTGAGCTGGGCGACCACGCGCATCCCCTTCTCCAGCGGGCGGTCCAGGTGGGCGGTCTCGTTGGCGAACAGCGTCACGGGCACCGAGATCTCGGCGTCGACGTCCCGCAGGGTCACGTAGGTGACGCGGGCGCGCCGGTTGAGCTCGATGATCTGGCCCTCGACCCACGTGGGCGCGCAGCGGGCGATGTAGGCGTGCAGGTTCTCCGAGAGCATCCGCAGCGGCCACGGGTTCTCCGGCGTGGTGCGGTCCGCCCGCGACGGCAGCTCCCGCGCACTGCCCGTGGGCGGGTCCTGCTGCGGCTCCAGATACGTCATGCCTCATGCTTACCACCCGACGGGGACAGCCGTGCGCCCCGCCCGTCCTGCGTACAGTGGTCCTGTGAGCCCCTCAGCACCCCCCGCTTCCGGACCCCGCTCCCGACGACGCGCCACGACGGTCCTGCGCACCGGTCTCGGCACGGTTCTCGGCCTCGCCACCGCCTCCCTCGTGGCGCTGCTCGTGCCCCTGCACTGGGCCGAGGACACCGTGGTCTCCCGCGACGGCTTCACCCAGGTGGTGGGCACCCTCGCGGAGGACCGGGACTTCCAGGAGGAGCTGGCCCGCACCGCCGTGGGGCAGGCGACCGACCGGTTCCTGGGCGAGCGGGCCACCGGGGTGCCCTTCCTGGACCGGGCCCTGGAGAACCTGACGCGCCGCGCCGCGGACGTCGCCGTCGGCCTCACGTCCGACCCGGCCTACCAGCGCGCGTGGACGGAGAGCCTGGCCCGCACGCACGCGGCGAACGTCCCCTCCGAGGGCGGGGTGACGGAGCCGCCCCGGGACCTCGTGCTCGACCTCGGCCCGATGCTCCACGAGGTGGACGCGGCCGTGGAGCGCACCGCGGGCGTGGACGTGGGGCTCTCCGACCGGGAGGGCACCATGACCGTGCCGGGCTCCCGCACCGGGCGCCTGATCGAGGCCGGCACCCGGCTCACGGACCTCGCCGTCCCGCTCACGTGGACCGCCGCGGTGCTCGCGGCGCTCGCGCTGCTGGTGACCCGGCACCGCTTCGCCACGCTCGCCGTGATGGGGCTGGGCACGCTCGCCGGCCTGGGCGGGGTGTGGCTGCTCGTGGAGCACGGCGCGGAGCGGGCGACCGGCGTCATGGGCTCGGACCCGGTGGTCCGGCTCGCCGTCGACCGGGTCGCCGTCCTGCTCACCGGCTCCCTCGGCGAGCAGATGGTCACGGCCGCCTGGGCCGCCGGGATCACGGGCGTGGTGGGCCTGGTCGGGGCGATCCTGGTGTCGGGCGGATCACGGCGCGGGCGCCGCCCCACCGCGTAGCATGGAGGCCATGCCGACCACCGTTGCGCTCTCCATGCCCACCGTCCCCCGTTCCCGGCGCACCCCCGAGGACGTGGCCGCCGCTGCCCCCGTCGACGGGCCCAAGAAGGTCCTGCTCGCGTCACCCCGCGGCTACTGCGCCGGCGTGGACCGCGCGGTCATCGCCGTGGAGAAGGCGCTCGAGCACTACGGCGCCCCGGTGTACGTGCGCAAGGAGATCGTGCACAACAAGTTCGTCGTCAGCACCCTCGAGGAGCAGGGCGCCGTGTTCGTCGAGGAGACCGACGAGGTCCCGGAGGGGTCCCTGCTGATCTTCTCCGCCCACGGCGTCTCCCCGGCGGTCGTGGAGTCCGCGCGGTCCCGCGACCTGCACACCATCGACGCCACGTGCCCGCTGGTGACCAAGGTGCACCGCGAGGCCGTGCGCTTCGCGAAGAGCGACTACGACATCCTGCTGATCGGCCACGACGGCCACGAGGAGGTCGAGGGCACCTCCGGCGAGGCGCCCGAGCACATCCAGGTGGTGAACAGCCCTGACGAGGTCGACCAGGTCGTGGTCCGCGACCCGGACAAGGTCGTGTGGCTGTCCCAGACCACCCTCAGCGTGGACGAGACCCTGGAGACCGTGCAGAAGCTGCGGGAGCGCTTCCCCTCCCTGCAGGACCCGCCCAGCGACGACATCTGCTACGCGACCTCCAACCGGCAGACCGCGATCAAGAAGATCGCCCCGGACGCGGACCTCGTGATCGTCGTGGGCTCGGCGAACTCCTCGAACTCCGTGCGGCTCAAGGAGGTCGCCCTCGAGTACGGCGCCCGCCGCGCCGAGCGCGTGGACTTCGCGAACCAGGTGGACGAGTCCTGGTTCGAGGGCGTCGCCACCGTGGGCGTCACCTCCGGCGCCTCCGTGCCCGAGGTGCTCGTCAAGGACGTGCTGCGCCTGCTCGCCGACTACGGCTACGGCGAGGTCGAGGAGGTCGTCACCGCCGAGGAGGACGTCCTGTTCTCCCTGCCCAAGGAGCTGCGCGCCCGGCTCACCGCCGCCGGGGACACCTCCCACCGGCTCGGCGGCCGGGGGGCCCGCCCCACCCGCTGAGGCCGGGGCGGACCCGCCCGTTCAGCCCGCCGCGCGCTCGTCGAGCCGCTCCGGCACCCCGGCGCCCGGATCGGTGCGGGCCGGGCGCTCCGCCGGCTCCGCAAGCTGCGCCGCCGCGGTGAACTCCGGGGCGGTGAGGGGGCGCGGCGCCACCACGAGGGGCCGCGTGCTGAGCCGCTCGTCCTCCGCGAGCGTGGGGTCGAGGTCGTTGATCCGCCGGGCCGTGGGGAACACCCGGGTCTCCACGGAGCCCGTCAGCCGGTTGTAGGTCTCGACCGACCTCTGCAGCGACCGGCCCATGTCGTCGAGGTGCTTGCCGACCGTGCCCAGCCGCTCGTAGAGCTGGCGGGAGAGGTCGAAGAGCTCCTTGGCGTTCTCCGTGAGCCCGTTCTGCCGCCACGTGAAGGCGACGGCCTTGAGCGAGGCGAGCAGCGAGACCGGGGAGACGAGCGCCACGTTGCGGCTCGCGGCGTGGTCCAGCAGGGTCGGGTCCGCGTCCAGGGCCGCGGACAGCGCCGACTCGGCAGGCAGGAAGCACAGCACCAGCTCGGGGGAGGCGTCCCGTGCCTCCCAGTACTTCTTCGCGGCCAGCGCGTCCACGTGCCCGCGCACGGCCTTCGCGTGGCCGGCCAGCTGCGCCCGGCGCCCGGCGTCGTCCTCGGCGTCCTGGGCGCGCAGGTAGGCGATCATGGGCGCCTTGGCGTCCAGGACGATGTCGCGGCCCCCCGGCAGGTGCACGACCATGTCCGGGCGGATCGCGCTGCGCTCGCCGTCCGCGGTGGTGCCGTTGGAGGCGACCTGCTCGCGGAAGTCGACGTGCGCGGTCATCCCCGCGGCCTCGACCACCCGGCGCAGCTGCACCTCGCCCCACGTGCCCCGCGCGGAGCCCGAGCGCAGCGCGGAGGACAGGGACGTGGTGGCGGTGCGCAGGTGGTCGCCCACCTCGCGGGTGTGGGCCAGGGCCTGGGTGATGCCGCCGTACTGCTCGGCTCGGTCCCGCTCGAGCGCGCTCACGTGCTCCTCGACCGAGCGCAGCTGGTGGGCCACCGGGGCCAGGGCCCGCAGCACGTTGTTGTCCTGCACCGAGCGGGCGTCGGCGTCCCGCAGCCGGTCCTCGAGCTGGGCGCGCGCCTCGACCGCCGCGGCCCGTTCGGAGGCCAGCTCCACGAGTCGGTCCTGGACGGCGGCGAGCTCGGCCTGGAGCCCGGCCCGCTCCTCCTCCGCGGCTCGCGCGTCCCGGGCGGCACGGGCCCGGGCCACGGCGGCGCCCAGGAGGGCGCCCACGAGCAGGGCGAGCAGGACGAGGACGACGACGAGGCTGACGGTCATGCCCAGCAGTGTGGCACGCCGGCCGGACACCGCACGGCAGCGGCGCCCACCGCCGCCCGGTCCGCGGCGCCGCCCGCCGCGGACTCAGCGCCGGACCGTGGTCCGGCGCACGGCCAGCAGCACCACGGCGGCGAAGACCGCGGCCCAGACCCCGGTGTTGAGCAGCAGCGCCCACAGGGGATCGGACTCCACGGGCGGCCCGCTGGTCGCCACGACGTCGCCCTCCACGAGCGGATACCGGGCCAGCCCGGCCAGGCCGTAGAGCGGGGTGAACCGTGCGATGTCGAGCATCACGCCGGTGAGGGGGACGAAGAGGTTGCCGAAGAAGCTGAGCACCACGAGCATCCCGGAGGCCGCCCCCACCGCGGACTCGGAGTGGAACAGCAGCCCGGACGCCAGGCCGTAGAGGGCGAACACCGAGGAGCCGGCCACGACGATCGCGCCCGTGACGGGCCAGCGCCAGCCGCCCAGCTCGGCGCCTGTCAGGGCGCCCACCGCGTAGACCACGAGGACGGGCAGCACGGCCATCGCCAGGGCCACGGCCACCTTGGCCAGGACGTACCCGTGCCGCGGCGCCGGGGTGAGCCCGAGCTGCCGGCCCCAGCCGCGGGCCTGCTCCACGGCGGCGGAGCCGGCGATCGAGGTGGTCGCGGTGACCGCCCCGTAGACCGCCATGGAGATCATGTTGAACCCGCCGGCGTTGCCGTGGCCCACCGGCAGGTCCGAGAAGTCCCCCAGCGCCGTGAACATCACGTACAGCACGGCGGGCAGGACCACCACGAAGAAGGTGTTCTCGACCATGCGCACGTTGCGGCGCAGGTCGTGGGCGGCGTAGGCGATGCTCATGGTGCTGGTCCTCCGGGGACGGATCGGGACAGGGGTCTCGTGGGCGGGTCAGTCGGCGGTGAGGCCCAGGAAGGCCTCCTCGAGACCGGCGTGGGTGATCTCGAGCTCGCTCGCTCCCGGGGTCGCGAGCAGTCGCCGGGCGATGGCGTCGGTGTCGGGGCCCGTGAGCCGTGCGCGCCCACCAGCGGGCTCCAGCGGGGTCGCTCCCGGGACGACGACGGGACCGGGTCCGTCCCACCGGAAGCTGACCACCCGGTGGCCGGCCAGGGCCTGCACCTGCGCGGTGGGGGCGTCCGCGACCACTCGCCCGTCCTTGAGCACGACGGTGCGGGCGGCGAACTCCTCGGCCTCGTCGAGGTAGTGGGTCCCGAACACCACCGTCCGGCCGCGCTCCGCCTCGGCGTGCATCGCGGCCCAGAACTCCCGGCGGGCGCCGACGTCCATCCCGGCGGTCGGCTCGTCCAGGACCAGCAGGTCCGGCTCCGGCAGCAGGGCCAGCGCGAAGCGCAGCCGCTGCTGCTCGCCGCCCGAGCACTTGGAGACCTTCCGCCGCCCGAACCCGGCGGCCCCCGCCCGCTCCAGGGCCTCGTCCACGGCGAGGTGGTCCCGGTGCAGGGTGGCGACCATCGCGACCGTCTCCCGCACGGACAGGTCGTCGAGCAGCCCCCCGGTCTGCAGCACGGCGCCGATCCGCCCGGCCCGCACGCTCTCCCGCGGTGCGGCACCCAGGGTGCGCACGGTGCCGTCGTCGGGGTCGGTGAAGCCCAGCACCATGTCGAGGAGGGTGGTCTTCCCGGCGCCGTTGGGCCCGAGCAGCGCGACGACCTCGCCGCGCTGCACGCACAGGCTCACGCCGTCCACGGCCCGGACGCGGCGCTCGCCGCGTCCGAAGCCCTTCCGGACGCCGGCGACGTCGACGGCGGGGGAGCCGGTGGCGCCCGCGGGCGGCGCCGTCCTGGGGGCCGGGGAGGTTCTCATGCCCCGACTCTGCTCCACCGCGCGCCGTCCCGGAAGCCCCGCCCGCCACGACACGCCCATGAGCTCCGTCACGGGCCCCGGGCCCCGCGGGGTGTGCCGGCCCGCCCGGCCGGTAGGATGGTCTCCCGTGGCTCTTACTATCGGAATCGTCGGACTGCCCAACGTCGGCAAGTCCACCCTGTTCAACGCGCTGACCCGCAACACCGTCCTGGCGGCGAACTACCCGTTCGCGACCATCGAGCCGAACATCGGCGTGGTCAACCTGCCGGACCCGCGGCTGGACCGGCTCGCGGAGATCCACGGCTCGGACCGGATCCTGCCCGCGACCGTGTCCTTCGTGGACATCGCCGGCATCGTCAAGGGCGCCTCCGAGGGGGAGGGCCTGGGCAACCAGTTCCTCGCCAACATCCGCGAGGCCCACGCGATCGCCCAGGTGGTGCGCGCGTTCGACGACCCGGACGTAATCCACGTCGACGGCGAGGTCGACCCCGCCTCGGACATGGAGACCATCAACACGGAGCTGATCCTCGCCGACCTGCAGACCCTCGAGAACGCGATCCCGCGCCTCGAGAAGCAGGTCAAGATCAAGAAGGCCGACCCCGCCAAGCTCGCCGCCATGCAGCAGGCGCAGACGATCCTCGAGCGCGGGGACACGATCTTCGGTGCCGCCGAGCAGGAGAAGCTCGAGGTCGACCAGCTGCGCGACCTCAGCCTGCTCACCGCCAAGCCCTTCATCTACGTCTTCAACGCCGACGACGGCGTGCTCGGCGACGAGGCGAAGCAGCAGCAGCTGCGCGAGCTCGTGGCGCCCGCCGACGCCGTGTTCCTCGACGCGAAGCTCGAGGCCGAGCTCGTGGAGCTGGACGAGGAGGAGGCGAAGGAGATGCTGGAGATGTCCGGCCAGGACGAGGCCGGCCTCGACAAGCTCGCCCGCACCGGCTTCCACACCCTCGGGCTGCAGACCTACCTCACCGCCGGCCCCAAGGAGTCGCGGGCCTGGACCATCCCCGTGGGCGCCACCGCCCCGCAGGCCGCCGGCGTGATCCACACCGACTTCGAGCGCGGCTTCATCAAGGCCGAGATCGTGTCCTTCGAGGACCTCGACGCCGCCGGGTCCATGGCCGAGGCCAAGGCCGCCGGCAAGGTCCGGATCGAGGGCAAGGACTACGTCATGCGCGACGGCGACGTGGTGGAGTTCCGCTTCAACGTGTGAGCAGGCCGGGCGTCTGCACCGGCGCGCGCGTCATTCCGGTCCGGGGCGCCTGCGGTACTGCTTGGTCTCGGAGCGGCGGCGCTTCCCCTCGAGCCGCCGCCGCCGTGAGCCTCTCGTGGGCCGGGTCGACCGCCGGACGGGTTCCGGGACCAGGGCCTCGCGCAGGAGGGTGGCCAGGCGTTGTCTCGCCGCCGCCCGGTTGCGGCGCTGCGCACGGTGCTCCGCGGCGCTGACGGTGAGCACGGTGCCCGCGAGTCTGCCGGCGAGCCGCTCGAGCACGAGGGCGCGCTGGCTGTCGGTCAGCGCGCTCGTCGTGGCCAGGTCCAGGGAGAGCTGCACCCGCGAGTCGGAGGTGTTGACGCCCTGGCCACCGGGTCCCGAGGCATGGGAGAACTGCTCGAGCAGCTCTCCCGCCGGCACCAGGAGGCCGCGGGGCGCGCCGGGGCCCGGGGGCACGTGCAGATCGTCCACCCGACGATTGTCCCGCACCCGCGGCGCCCGGGAGGCATCGGGCGGTGCGTGCGACGGCGGGCGGCGCACGCACCGGCCGCTCACAGCTGGTAGTCGGTGTCCTCTCCCGGCGGGGCCTCCGCCTCGAGGTAGTCCTCGACGTCCACGAGGACGGCGGGGCCGGACTGGGCCACCTGCAGCGCGACGGCGAGGCTCGCCACGTCGTCCTCGGCCAGGGGCTGGTCGGGGAGGTCCACGGTGTAGCGGGCCTCGCCGTCGACGAGCACGGGGGTGATGTGGGCGGGACCGCCCGTGAGGTCGACGACGGTCGCGGGGGCGATCTCGTCGCCCTCCTCGGGCATCGGTCGGTCGTCGGGCGGTGCGGGAGTGCTCATGGGGTGCGTCCTGTCGTTCGGGGTGCTGTCAGGCTACTGCCTGTTCGGCTCCGCGCAACGGACCGGCCGGTGGGTTCTCAGCGCAGGGCGCGCTTGATGTCGGCGCGCTCCTTCTCCAGCTTGCGCACCCGGTGGCCCAGCCTGAAGAGCCGGACGGATCCGACGAGGCCCATGATGAGGGCGCCGGCGACGGCCGCGAGCAGCATGGCCACGCCGAGCGGGAGGCTGAACTGCCAGCCCAGATAGGTGAACTGCGCCGCCACGTTGTTCTGCAGGATGAAGACCAGCAGCAGGACCAGGACCAGCAGACCGAGGATCAGGGCCGTCCACATGGCCCCCGAGACGCCCTGCTTCTGGTGCTCGTCCAGCGCGGGATCGGTGCTGACCGGCTGCCGGACGGCCGGTTCCCGGCCGTCCGCCGGGGACTGCGCGGCGGAGGCGTCCGGCGCCGGGCTCCGCGGCTCGTCCCCGGGGGCGGGGGAGGGCCGGTTCGGGTCGGGGGATGCTGGGGTGCGGGCCATGACGGTTCTCTCCCTGGTCGCGGACGGATCGCGGTGACGCTGTGCTCCTCACCGTAGTCCTGGTCGGCGCGGCGCTGAAGACCCGCCGGGGTCAGCGGGCCGGGAGCTCGCGGCCGAGGAAGAGGCGCACCGTGGCGGGGAGCAGCGCGAGCGTGTCCGCCTGGCCCACGGGCGCGGACCGGCCGACCTTCAGGGCGTGGTCCGCGCCCGCCACCGGGACGACCTCGACCGCCGGCGCGCCGGCCGCGGCGGCCGCGACCTCGTCCGCCGTGCCGAGGGCGTCCCGGGTGCCCTGCAGGACGAGCACGGGGACCTCCGGGCGCAGCAGCTCCTCGGCCCGGGAGCGCTCCGGCCGGCGCGGCGGGTGCAGGGGGAAGGCCAGGCAGACGACGGCGGACGCGCCGACCCCGCCGGCCGTCCGGCACGCCACGCGCGCGCCCGCGCTGCGGCCCCCGACGACGACGGGCACCCCGGCGGCCAGCTCGGTCACGGCCGGCAGGGCGGCCAGCCACCCGGTGTCGAGGGCGGCCGGGCGCGGCGCGACCCTCCGGCCGGCCAGGACCCACGGCTGCTCGTGGCGCACGACCGTGACGCCGTGGCGGGGGAGCTCCTCGGCGAGCACGGCGAGGTCGGGGGCTCCGGCGCCCCCGCCCGCGCCGTGCCCGAGCCACAGCAGCGCCGTGGGGTCCTCGGCGGGGGAGACCAGCAGGCGTCCCGGGCCGGTCTCGGTGGGCACGGTGAGCTCGGTCGGTCGGGGCATGGCCTCCACGGTAGCCGGGCGGCCGTCGCCGTGCGGGGCGCACGGCTTCGGCCCTGGGAGGACCTCGCGCGGATGCGCCGGCCGCCGCCCCGGCCCGGCGGGTGCCCACCGGGCCGGGCGGGGCCTAGCATGTCGGCATGGCATCCCCGCACGCGTCCGGCGGCGCCCGGCCCGGCCGGGCGGACCTCGAGGCCGCCCGGAACACGACCCTGCCCGATCTGCTGGGCCCGGACGTGCGGCTGCTGATCTGCGGCATCAACCCGAGCCTGTGGGCCGCCGCCACCCAGGCGCACTTCGCCCGGCCCGGCAACCGGTTCTGGCCGGCCCTGCACGACGCCGGGCTCACCGGCCGGCTCGTGGACTGCTCGGCCGGGATGCGCGCGGAGGACCGGCAGCACGTGCTGGACCGGGGCCTCGGCATCACGAACCTGGTGCGCCGGGCCACGGCCCGGGCCGACGAGCTGGACCCCGCCGAGTTCGTGGCCGGCCGGCAGCGGCTGGCCGAGCTGGTGGCCGAGCTGCGCCCCGCCGTCGTCGCGGTCGCCGGCGTCACCGCCTACCGGCACGCCTTCGCGGAGCCGAGGGCCGCGCTCGGGCGCCAGGACCGGGACCTGGCGGGGGCGCAGCTCTGGGCGCTGCCGAGCCCCAGCGGGCTCAACGCCCACGCGTCCCGGGCGGGCCTGGCCGCCGCGTTCGCCGAGGCGGGACGGGCGGCGGGCCTCCTGCCCGCCCGGCCGCTCCCGTGACCGGCCGCGGCGGGCGCCTCAGACGAAGAGGAGCAGGCTCACGGCCATGACCGCCATCCCGGCCACCAGCCCGTAGACCGACAGGTGGTGCTCGCCGTACTCCTGGGCCGTGGGCAGCAGCTTGTCCAGGGAGATGAAGACCATGATCCCGGCCACGCCCGCGAACACGACGCCGAAGACGACGTCGTCGAGGAACGGCCGCAGGACGAGGTACCCGAGCACCCCGCCGACCGGTTCCGCGAGGCCCGAGAGGAACGCCCAGCGGAACGCCCTCCGGCGGCTGCCCGTGGCGTGGTAGATCGGCACCGCCACGGAGATCCCCTCGGGGATGTTGTGCAGGGCGATGGCCACCACCACCGGGATCGCCACGGACGGCTCCTGCATGGCCACCACGAAGGTCGCGAAGCCCTCGGGGAAGTTGTGGATCGCGATCGCCACCGCGGTCATCGTGCCCATCCGCATGAGCCGGCGCTGTCGTCCGGCGTCGTCGTGCGGGTACTCGTGCGGATTGGCCCGGGCGGGCACGAGCCGGTCGATCACCGCGATCAGGGCGATGCCCCCGAAGAACCCGCCCGCCGTGGCCCACGCCCCGGAGCGCTCCCCGAGCTCCGCGACCAGGGCGACCTGGGCCTTGACGAAGATCTCGATCATGGACACGTAGATCATCACGCCGGCCGAGAAGCCGAGGCTCACCGCCAGGAACTTCGCGTCCGTGCGCCGGGTGACCAGGGACAGGAAGGCGCCCGCCCCGGTGGCCAGACCCGCGAACAGCGTCAGGCCGAAGGCGAACAGCAGCGCGTTCACGGGCGGGTCGACTCCGTTCCTGACCGGGGTGGGGCGCTCGCAGTCTAGCGAACGGGACGGGCGCCCCCGGCCGCGGCCCGGCGGTGGGCCAGAATGGCCGGATGACGACCTCCACGGGAAGCGCCGCGGGAGCGCAGGGCCGCCCGCCGGCCCTCCTCGCCGACCGGTACACGGCCGCGTGGGAGCTGGTCCCCGACGGGCCCGCGCGGGACGACGACGGGGCCCTGGCCCTGCCGGTGCGCACCCGCGCCGGGGAACCGGCCGTGCTGCGGCTCGCCCCGCCGCGGCCCGGCGCCGAGCACGAGCACCTGGCCCTGCGGGTGTGGGCCGGCCGCGGGGCCGTGCGGCTGCTCCGGGCGGAGCCGGCGGACCGGGCGCTGCTGCTCGAGCGCACCGCCGACCGGGACCTGCACGCGCTGCCGGTCCTGGAGGCCTGCCGCGTGCTCGGCGAGCTGACCCGCGTCCTCGCCCGGCCGCCGCGGCCCCCGTTCCCGCGCCTGTCGGGGACGGCCCGGCGGTGGCAGGCGGAGCTGGCGGAGGCGGCGGAGCTGGACGCCCGGTTCCCGCGCCGCTTCCGCCTGCAGGCCGTCAAGAGCCTCGAGCGGCTCCGGCGCGACGACCTGGACGCGGCGCTCGTGCACCAGGACCTGCACTACGGGACCGTGCGGGCGTCGGCGCGCGCCCCGTGGCTGGCCACCGGGGCCGACGCGGTGGTCGGGACCCCGGAGTTCGCGCTGGTCCCCGCGCTGTGGCACCGCGCGGAGGAGGCCGGCCACGGCGGGGCGCTGGCCGCGGCCCTGGCGGACCGGATGGAGGCCCTCGTCCTGGCGGCCGGCGCCGACGAGGAGCGGCTCCGGGCGTGGACGCTCGTCCGGTGCACGGTGGCGGCCCGGGACGAGGTCCTCCGCCCCACCGGCGCCGCGCACCGGGAGATCAGCCGGCTGGTCCAGCTGTGCAAGGCCGTGCAGCGGGGCGCGTGAGCCGACCGATCCCCGGCCCGGCGGCTCAGGCGGCGGGGGAGCGGCGGAAGCCCAGGTCCGCGGCGAGCGGGCGCCATGCCGCCAGGAGCAGGGCGAGCGCGGTGGGCACGAGGACCGGGAAGCCCATCGCCAGGTAGCCCAGGGCCCCGAGCACCCCGCCGGCGAAGAAGAGCCCCACGAGCGCGGCCAGCAGCCTGAGCTTCCCGGCGTCGCCCGTCACCGGGTCCGCGCCCTCGAGCCGGTTGCGGTAGAGGAACTTGCCGAGCTCGATGCCGATGTCCGTGACCATGCCCGTCACGTGGGTGGTGCGGATCGTGGCGCCCGAGATCTTGGTGATCACCGCGTTCTGCAGCCCCATGGTGAAGGCGAGCACCGGGACGAACAGCAGGTCCCGGTGCTCCCAGGTCAGGCTCTCCGCCAGCAGGCCGAAGCCGAGCATGAGCAGGCCCTCCAGCAGCAGGACGTTGGCGTAGCGGCTGTGCAGCCCGCGGCGCCGCGCCCAGTTGAACATCAGAGCGCAGCACGCGGCCCCGCCCGTGAACGCGGCCACGGCCAGCGCGCCGAGCGCCACGAGCCGCAGGTCGCCCAGCACGAGGTGGTCGGCCACCATCGCGGTGAGCCCCGTCATGTGGGAGGTGTACACGGCCACGGCCACGAAGCCCACGGAGTTGAGCACCCCGGCCACCAGCGCGAGCAGGTAGGCGAGGTGCCGGTTGAGGGCGGGGGTGCGGCGGGGTCCCGCGACGTTGAGCAGATAGCGGTCGATCCGGGCCCTCATGCCGCGAGCCTAGCCCGCCGCACCGGGGGCGGGCCGCCGCACGGGCCGGGTCACGGGGCGGGCCCGGGCGCCCGGCGGTCAGTCGGAGCGGTTGCCGAGCGCCTCGACGGTCTCCGCGGCCAGGGCGAGGCCGGCACCGCTGTAGAGGTTGAAGACCGTGCGGACCCCGTGCCCGCGCAGCTCCTGCACCTCGTCGTCGTACTGCGCCACGGCGGCCACGGCCCCCGCGAAACCGGACTCCGTGAGCTGGCGCAGGGCCACGAGGTTGGAGCCGTGGAAGGGCATGGCCAGCACCGCGATCCGCACGTGGCCGGTCGCGATCACCCGCTCCCAGAACTCCTGGTCGGTCGCGTCGGCCTCCTGGACGTCGAAGCCCTGCGCCTGCAGCCGCGCCACGCGGTCCGTGGCGTTCTCGATGCCCACCACGGCGAATCCGTGCTCGTCGGCGAGCTCCCGGTAGGCCGCCTGCCCCACCCGGCCCATGCCGAGCACCAGGACCTCGGCGTGGCCGATGTCGATGGGGCGGTCCTCCGGGTGCAGCTTCTCGTCGGGGTGCTCCGGCAGCCGCCGGGCGAGGACGCTGGTCAGGGAGGAGCCGCGCCGGTTGACCAGGGCCGAGACCACGAAGCTCAGGGCGACCGCCACGGAGAGCATCACCAGCCAGTCCTCGTCGAACATCCCGGCCGAGACCCCGATGGCCCCCACGATCAGGGCGAACTCGGAGTGGTTGCCCAGGGCCAGGCCCGTCCGCAGCGACGTGCGACGGCGCAGCCCGAACCCCCAGAGCAGGAGCACGAACAGCATCGCCTGGACCGGGAGGAGGCCCAGCAGCAGCGCGCCCATGGTGACCATCTCCAGGGTCGGCATCCCGTGGAAGCCGATCGAGACGAAGAAGGCGACCAGCAGGAGGTCCTTGAGGGTGAACAGGGTGCGGGACAGCTCCCCGGCGTTGGCGTGGGAGGCCAGGAGCATGCCGACCAGCAGCGCCCCGAGATCTCCCTTGAGGCCCACCGAGGAGAAGGCGATGTAGCCGGGCACCAGGGCCATGACGATCCCGAACAGGGCCTGCAGCTCCCCGTGCCCGATCCGGTCCCAGATCCGGCGGAACAGCCACGCCGCCGGGAGCAGCAGCAGCAGGGCCGCGGCCCACGGGCTCGGCGGGTGCTCGCTCGTGACCGTGATGAACGCGACGGCGGCGATGTCCTGGATGATGAGGATGCCGATCGCCACGCGCCCGTAGAGGGACGTGGTCTCGCTGCGCTCCTCGAGCACCTTGAACACCAGCACGGTGCTGGAGAAGGACAGGGCGAACCCGGCCAGCAGCAGCGCGCGGAGGTTCTCGCCCGGCAGCTGCAGTCCCACCAGCATGAGCACGCCCAGGAACCCCGCTCCGAGGGCCGTGCTGAGGACCATGTGGATCCCGGCGGTCCCCCAGATCTCCTTGCGCAGCAGCGACCGGGCGTCGAGCTTGAGCCCGATGCCGAACAGCATGAGGGTCACCCCGACGTCGGCCAGCTGGTCGAGCTCGGGGAGCCGCTCCACGCCCAGGCCGTTGAGCACGAAGCCCGCGGCCAGGAAGCCCACCAGGGGCGGCAGCCGGACCAGGACCGCCAGGGCGCCGGCGCCGAAGGCGACGACCAGGTACACGGCGACCGTTGTCACAGCAGGCTCCCTCGCCGGGCCGGTGGGTGGGGACCTCTCCAGTCTAGGGGCGCGCAGTCCAGGGGCGCGGCGGAGCCCGGGCGGGGCCGGGACGGCATGCGCCGGTCCGCCCCGCGCCGCCCGGTCCGCGGAGCGCCTACAGTGGTCGCAGCACGGGGCGGCGAGGGAAGGACCGGAGCATGCAGGAGAGCGAGCGGACCGGCGACGCCGGGTCCGTGCTGACGCGGTCCCAGCGGCTGGACCGGCTGCCCTTCACCACCGAGCACCGGAAGCTGCTCGTGGGCTCCGGCGTCGGCTGGGCCCTGGACGCCATGGACGTGGGCCTCATCTCGTTCGTGATGGCCGCGCTCGCCCAGGAGTGGGGCCTGGGCTCCGGGGAGCTGTCCCTGCTCGCCTCGATCGGCTTCGTGGGCATGGCCGTGGGCGCCAGCCTCGGCGGGCTGCTGGCCGACCGGCTCGGCCGGCGCCAGGTCTTCGCCCTGACCCTGCTGGTCTACGGCCTGGCCACCGGCGCCTCCGCGCTCGTCGGCTCCCTCGCCGCGCTCGTGGTCCTGCGCTTCGTGGTGGGCCTCGGCCTCGGCGCCGAGCTGCCCGTCGCCTCGACCCTCGTCTCCGAGTACGCCCCCCGCCGGATCCGCGGCCGCGTGGTGGTGGTCCTCGAGTCCTTCTGGGCCGTCGGCTGGGTCCTCGCCGCGCTCGTCGGCTACTTCGTGGTGCCCTCCTCCCCGGACGGCTGGCGCTGGGCGCTGGTCGTGGGCCTCGTCCCGGCCCTCTACGCCGTGGTCGTGCGCCGGGCCCTGCCGGAGTCCGTGCGCTTCCTCGAGCACCGGGGCCGGACGGACGAGGCGGAGGCCGCGGTGCGCGCGTTCGAGGGCGCCCGGCCCCTGGGCCGCTCCCGGGCCGAGACCGCGGAGCAGGCCCGGGCCGCCGAGCAGTCCCCGCCGGTCCGCGTCACGGGGCGGGCCGGGATCTGGAGCCGGGCGCTGCGGAGGCGAACGGCGGCGCTGTGGACCGTCTGGTTCTGCATCAACTTCGCCTACTACGGGGCGTTCACCTGGCTGCCCACGCTCCTGCTCCAGCAGGGCCTCACCCTGACGACGTCCTTCGGCTACGTCCTGGTCATCACCCTCGCCCAGCTCCCCGGCTACGCCGCGGCCGCCTGGCTCATCGAGGTCTGGGGCCGGCGGATCACCCTGGCCGTGTTCCTCGGGGGCTCCGCGCTGAGCGCCGTGCTGTTCGGGATCGTGTCGATGGGCAGCATCGTGCTCCCGTGGCAGGTGGTCGGCTCCGGCATGGCCCTGTCCTTCTTCAACCTGGGCGCGTGGGGCGCGCTCTACGCGATCGGCCCGGAGCTCTACCCCACCGCGCTGCGCGGGACGGGGACCGGGGCGGCGGCCGCCTTCGGCCGGATCGCCTCGATCCTGGCGCCTCTGGCCGTGCCGGTGCTCCTCGCGCTGGGCGGGGAGGACTACGACGTGGTCACCGTCTTCGCCGTGTTCGGCGCCGCCTTCCTCGTGGCCGCGCTCTCCGCGTTCGCGCTGCCCGAGCAGCGGGGACGGGCCCTGCAGTGACCGCCCCGGCCGTCCTGACCGACCGCGAGATCGGCCTCGCGCGGCTCGCGGCCCACGGGCTCGTGCGGCCCGAGGACCTGGCGCCCGAGGACGTGGTGCGCGCCCTCGGGGCTGTCCAGGCGCAGGACCTGCCCGGCGCCCTGATCTCGGTCGGCCTGCGGCGGGCCGGCGGGTCCGCCGGCCTGCGCCAGGCCTTCGACGACGGCCGGATCGTGCGCACCTGGCCGATGCGCGGGACCCTGCACCTGGTGCCCGCCGAGGAGCTGCGGGACTGGCTGGCGGTGCTGGGTCCCCGCACCGTCGCCTCGACGGCCGCCCGCCGCCGCGCCCTGGGCATCGACGAGCGGCTGGACGCGGCCCGGGAGGCCGCGCTCGCCGCGCTGCGCCACGGCCCGCAGCCCCGCGAGCGCCTGCACGCCGCGTGGGAGGAGGCCGGGCTGCTGGGGGAGCCGGGCCGGGGCTACCACCTGATGCTCGCCCTGCACCTGGACGCGACCCTGTGCATGGGCCCGCTGGGCGCGGACGCGCGGGACCAGCTCGTGGTCCCCGTGGCGGACTGGATCCCGGCGGCGGGGGAGGGGACGGCCGGGCCCGGGGCGGGCGCCGGCGGCACCCCGCCCGTCGTCGCGCGCTGGGTCCGCCGGTACCTGCGCGGCCACGGCCCGGCCTCCGTGGCGGACGCCGCCCGGTGGGCGGCCCTGCCGCGCTCCGCGGTGCGCGAGGCGCTGGCCGGCCTGGACGGCGTCGTGGCCGTGCACGACCGCGCCGGGCGCGAGCTGTGGTGCGCCCCCGAGGTGCTGGACGGACCCGCCCCCGGCGACCGGCGGGCCGCCGGGGTCTTCCTGCTGCCGCCCTTCGACGAGTTCGTCCTGGGCTACGGGGACCGGTCCCACGTGCTGGCCCCGGACCGGGCGAGCAGCATCGTCCCCGGCGGCAACGGCGTCTTCAAGCCCACCGTCGTGGCCGGCGGGCGGATCGTGGGGACCTGGGGGCGCGCCCGCCGCGCCGGGGGGCCCGCGCTCGTGCTCGACCCGTTCGAGGAGCTCTCGCCCGCGCGCCGCCGGGCCGCCGAACGGGCCTTCGCACGGCTGCCGGCGCTCTGAGCCGAGACGAACCCGGTATGGGTCCTGCGGGCCGGGAGGTGGTCCGGCTCACCCGGCCCTCGGTAGGGTGAGGCCATGATCAATCCCGCCCGCCTGCACTCGGACCTCTCCCGCCTCGGCCGCGAGACCGAGATGTTCCTGGCCACCGCCGCGTCCCTGTCCGACGACGAGCTGGCAGCCCCCTCGCTGTGCGACGGGTGGCGCCGCGCCGACGTCGTCGCCCACCTCGCCTCCAACGGGCGCGCGCTCGTCAACCTCGTCGACTGGGCCGTCACCGGACAGGAGCAGGCCCCCTACGCGTCCACGGAGGCCCGCAACCAGGAGATCGCCGAGCTGGCGGACCTGCCCCGGGAGGAGCTGCTCGAGCGGGCGCGCGAGTCCGCGGCCTACTTCGCCGAGCAGTCCCAGCGGCTGGCGGGGGAGCTCGCGGTCGAGGAGGTGCACCTGCACGGCAAGCAGATCCCCGCGACCTCCATCGTGGCGCTGCGCATCGCCGAGGTCGTCGTCCACCACCACGACCTCGACACCGCCTGGACCATCGAGGAGGCCGATCCCGACTCGCTGCTCAACGCCCTCGAGGCGGCGGTGCGCACCATGCGGGCCAAGGGGGCTCCCGGCATGACGCTGGTGACCGAGGAGCGCGACGAGTGGGTGATCGGCGACGGCGCCCTGCGCGTGGAGTCCGACCGGGAGGGCCTGCTCGGGTGGCTGGCCCGCGGCGACGACGAGAACGTCGAGGCCGACGGCCCGCTGCCGGTGCTGCCCTCCTGGTGAGCGGAGGCTCCGTGCGCAGCTGGTGGCTCGCGGTGCTGGTCCTGCTGGTGACCGGCGCCGCCGTGGCCGTCCGGCTCGGGCGCGGAGAACCGGGCGAGGCGGGGATCGTCCTGCTCGCCGGGGCCGCGGGCGTGGCGGTGTGCTCCCCGCTGGTGTTCCCGCGCCGGGGCGACGCCCCGGACGCCGTGACCGTGTACTACCGTCCCGGCTGCGGGTACTGCCTGCGCCTGCGCGCCTCGCTCGGCTCCCTCGCCCGGCGCGCGCGCTGGGTCGACATCTGGGCGGACCCGGACGCCGCCGCCTACGTCCGCTCCGTCAACGGGGGCGACGCCACCGTGCCGACCGTCGTGCTCGACGGCGTCCCGCACACCAATCCGTCCCCCGCGACGGTCCGGGCGGCGCTGGAGCGCCGGGCCTGAGCGCGCCGCCGGGCGCCGCACCGCACCGGGGGACGGCGGGTCGGCGGGGTCACAGCCGCCCGGGGTGCCGCCCGGGCGGTCCCGCGGGGTAGAATGGTCGACGGCCCGCTGTGCGGGCGCTCCCGCCCGGGTCCCTCCGGGTGCGCGGCGGCGCCCCGGCCGCACCCATCGGGAGGGCTGCACCTCCCCCCGCATCTCCACCCGAAGAGAGACCCACGCGTATGCCTGTCACCTCCACCACCGCCCAGCGCGCCGACCTCCGCAACGTGGCCATCGTGGCCCACGTCGACCACGGCAAGACCACCATCGTGGACGCGATGCTCCAGCAGACGCACGCGTTCTCCTCCCACGGTGAGGTCGAGGAGCGCGTGATGGACTCCGGTGACCTGGAGCGCGAGAAGGGGATCACGATCCTCGCCAAGAACACCACGGTGTTCTACGACGGTCCCTCCGCCGAGGGGGAGACCATCACCATCAACGTCATCGACACCCCCGGCCACGCCGACTTCGGCGGCGAGGTCGAGCGCGGGCTGTCCATGGTCGACGGCGTCGTGCTGCTCGTGGACGCCTCCGAGGGCCCGCTGCCGCAGACCCGCTTCGTGCTGCGCAAGGCCCTCGAGGCCAAGCTGCCCGTGATCCTCGTGGTCAACAAGGTCGACCGCCCGGACGCCCGGATCGAGGAGGTCGTGCACGAGTCCATGGACCTGCTGCTGGGCCTGGCCTCGGACATCTCCGAGGACGAGCCGGACCTCGACCTGGACGCCGTCCTGGACGTGCCCGTGGTCTACGCCGCGGGTCGTGACGGCCGGGCCTCCCTCACGCAGCCCGAGAACGGCGGCCTGCCGGACAACGAGGACCTCGAGCCGCTGTTCGCGACGATCATCAAGCACGTCCCCGCGCCCTCCTACGACCCCGAGGGCGTGCTCCAGGCGCACGTCACCAACCTGGACGCCTCCCCGTTCCTGGGCCGCCTCGCCCTGCTGCGCATCTTCAACGGCACCCTCCGGAAGGGCCAGACCGTGGCCTGGGCGCGGGCGACCGGCGAGCTCAAGAACGTGCGGATCTCCGAGCTGCTGGCCACCAAGGGCCTGGACCGCGTCCCCGCCGAGTCCGCCGGCCCCGGTGAGATCGTGGCCGTGGCCGGGATCGAGGACATCACCATCGGCGAGACCCTCACCGACCCGGAGAACCCGCAGCCCCTGCCCCTGATCACCGTGGACGACCCGGCGATCTCCATGACCATCGGGATCAACACCTCCCCGCTGGCCGGCCGCGCCAAGGGCACCAAGGTCACCGCCCGCCAGGTCAAGGACCGCCTCGACAAGGAGCTCGTCGGCAACGTCTCGCTCAAGGTGCTCCCCACCCAGCGCCCCGACGCCTGGGAGGTGCAGGGCCGCGGCGAGCTGGCCCTGGCGATCCTCGTGGAGCAGATGCGCCGCGAGGGCTTCGAGCTGACCGCCGGCAAGCCCCAGGTCGTGACGAAGACCGTCGACGGCAAGGTGCACGAGCCCTACGAGCACATGACCATCGACGTGCCGGACGAGTTCCTCGGCGCCGTGACCCAGCTGATGGCCGGGCGCAAGGGCCGCATGGAGGCCATGGCCAACCACGGCACCGGCTGGGTGCGGATGGAGTTCAAGGTCCCCGCCCGCGGCCTCA
Source organism: Kocuria cellulosilytica (assembly GCF_040981245.1). NCBI lineage: Bacteria > Bacillati > Actinomycetota > Actinomycetes > Micrococcales > Micrococcaceae > Kocuria > Kocuria cellulosilytica. The sequence continues at coordinate 66,063 of NZ_JAVFWZ010000004.1, forward strand.
TCGGCTTCCGCACCAGGTTCCTCACGGAGACCCGCGGCGCCGGCATCGCGTCCTCCTACGCCGACGGCTACGAGCCGTGGGCCGGGGACATCGAGTACCGCACCAACGGCTCGATGATCGCCGACCGCGCCGGCGTGGTCACCCCGTTCGCCATGATCAACCTGCAGGAGCGCGGCTCCTTCTTCGTGGAGCCCACCTCCGAGGTCTACGAGGGCATGATCGTGGGCGAGAACTCCCGCGCCGACGACATGGACGTGAACATCACGAAGGAGAAGAAGCTCACCAACATGCGGGCGGCCTCCTCCGACACCTTCGAGAACCTCACACCCCCGCGCAAGCTGACCCTCGAGGAGTCCCTCGAGTTCGCCCGCGAGGACGAGTGCGTGGAGGTCACCCCGGACGCGATCCGCATCCGCAAGGTGATCCTCGACGCCAACGAGCGGATGAAGGCCAACCGGGCCCGGGCCCGCGCCTGATCCCGGCCCGCAGCAGCACCGTGCAGCAGGCCCGGCCGTGACCCGGCAGCCCGTCCCGTACTACCCCGAGCAGGGCGCCCTCGTGCGCGAGGACGCCCTGCTGGGGCTGCTGCCCCCGGGCCTGCGCCCGGAGGACGCCCGGCTGCTGTTCGTGCACGCCCACCCCGACGACGAGTCCATCGCCACCGGGGCCACCATGGGCCGGTACGCGCAGCTGGGCGCGCAGGTCGTGCTGCTCACCATGACCCGCGGCGAGCGCGGCGAGGTCATCCCCGAGCCGCTGCACGCGCTCGAGGTGGGCCGCGCCGGGTGCTCCGACGACGGCACGGCCCTGGGCCGCTACCGCGTCGGCGAGCTCCACGACGCCGCGGCCCGCCTGGGCGTGGCCGACCGCTTCTTCGCGGGGGAGCCCCCCGCCCTCGACCCGGCCGTGGGCTTCGCCGGCGGCACCGGCCACTACCACGACTCGGGCATGTCCTGGGGCGCCGACGGGCGGGCCGCCCCCGCCGAGGACTCCTCGCCGCACAGCCTCACCGCGGCCGCCGTCGACGAGGCCGCCGCGCACGTCGCGGCGGCGGTCCGGGCCGTGCGCCCGCACGTGCTCGTGACCTACGACGACGACGGCGGCTACGGCCACCCCGACCACGTCCGGACCTCCGCCGTCGCCCGGCGCGGCGCCGAGCTCGCCGCCCGCCCGGGGACGGACGCCGACGGGGCGGCCGCCGAGCCCTGGCGCACCCCCCTCGTGTGGGCGGTCGAGGGCGAGGCCCGCCCCGACGACCCGCGGCCGCAGGCCGCGGTGCACGGCTCCGCCGAGCGCAAGCGGGCGGCCATGGCCGCCCATGCCACCCAGCTGGTGCTGGCGGAGGACGGTGCGCGCTTCGCCCTCTCCAACGGGGTGTGGCAGCCCTTCAGCGCCCTGGAGACCTACCGGCTGGTCGCCGGGGACCCGGACGCGGTCGTCCCGGGGGACGAGCAGGAGGCGCCCGGGCACGCCCCGGCCTCCGTGCTCTCGGCCCTCGTGACGTCCGTGGCGGCCGGAGCGGTGGCCGCGTCCGTGGCCACCGTGCTGCACAGCGCCGTCTGGTACTCGGACGCCGGGTGGTGGCTGCCCTGGGGTCTGCTCTTCGCGACCGCCCTGCTGCTCAGCGTGTCCCTGTGGGTCGGCACCGCCACCCGCCGCGTGTGGGCCGCCGCCGTGCCGGGGCTGATCGGCTACCTCGTCTCCTGGCTCTTCGCCTACGGCGGGGACGGCTCCGTGATCGTGGTGACGGACCCCGGCACGCCCGTGGGCCTGCTCGGCCTCGCGTGGTTCGTCCTGGTGTTCGCGGTGACCCTGCTCTCCGTTCTCGTCACGGCCCGCTGGCTGCGCACCCGGCGGCCGGCCCGCCCCGCCTGAGCCCCGGTGCTGCTCAGTCCCGCCGCGGCCGCCGCCGCGGCGGGGCCGGCGGGACCACCCGGGCCGCGCGCACCGCGCCGGCGCCGATCAGCACGTCCCCGCGGCGGGTCCGGACCGTGACGGACTCCTCGTCCGCCGCCAGCAGCTCGCCCAGGGCGTCGGTGAGCGGCAGCCCGGAGGCGTCGTCGGCCGGAAGCGCGTAGCGCACGCTCACCCGCGCACCGGGAGCCAGTCCGGCGAGCAGGGCCAGCGCCGAGGACGACGTCCCGGCCGGTGATGTTGAGCCGGATGTCGGATGCTCCATGGCTGTCATCCTAGCCAGGACGCCGTGGCTAGACTGGTCGGAGCAACCCAGGAGAAAGGTTCGAACCGCCGTGACCTACGTCATCGCCCAGCCCTGTGTCGACGTGAAGGACAAGGCCTGCGTCGAGGAGTGCCCCGTCGACTGCATCTACGAGGGGGAGCGCTCGCTCTACATCCACCCCGACGAGTGCGTCGACTGCGGCGCGTGCGAGCCCGTGTGCCCCGTCGAGGCCATCTACTACGAGGACGACACCCCGGACGAGTGGGCCGACTACTACAAGGCGAACGTCGAGTTCTTCGACGACCTCGGCTCGCCCGGCGGCGCCGCGAAGCTCGGCAACACGCACACCGATCACCCCATGATCGCGGCCCTGCCCCCGCAGAACCAGGACGTCGCCCTGTGACGCAGGCGGACCGGTCCTTCGGCCTCGCCCTGCCCGACTACCCGTGGGACACGATGGCGCCGTACCGGGCCGTCGCCGCGGAGCACCCGGACGGGGTCGTGGACCTGTCCATCGGCACGCCCGTGGACCCCACGCCGCTGGTCGTCCAGGACGCGCTGGCCGCGGCCGCCGACGCCCACGGCTATCCGACCACGCACGGCACCCCCGCCCTGCGCGAGGCCGTCGTCGCCTGGTACGCCCGACGACGCGGCGTGCCCGGCCTGGACCCCGCCGCCGTCATGCCCACGGTCGGCTCCAAGGAGCTGGTCGCCTGGCTCCCGCTGCTGCTGGGCCTGCGCGCCGGTGACGTCCTCGTGCGCCCCACGGTGGCCTACCCCACCTACGACATCGGCGCGGAGCTGGCGGGCGCCGAGGCCGTGGCGGCGGACGACCTCGACGAGCTCGGCGGAGACGTGCGCTCCCGCGTGCGCATGGTGTGGCTGAACTCGCCCGCCAACCCCACCGGCATCGTCCGGGACGCGGAGTCGATGCGCCGTGCGGTCGACCAGGCGCGCGCCCTCGGGGCCGTGGTCGCCTCCGACGAGTGCTACGCCGAGCTCGGCTGGGGGACCTGGGACGTGCAGCAGGGGGGCACCCCGGTGCCCTCGGTGCTCGATCCCCGGGTCAGCGGCGGGGACCACTCCCTGCTGCTGTCCGCGTACTCGCTGTCGAAGCAGTCGAACGCGGCCGGCTACCGGGCCGCGTTCCTCGCCGGAGACGCCCGGCTCATGGCGGGCCTGGTCAACTCGCGCAAGCACGCCGGGATGATCGTGCCCGCCCCGATCCAGGAGGCCATGCGCGTCGCCCTGGGGGACGTCGCCCACGTCACCGCTCAGAAGGCGCTCTACCGGTCCCGCCGGGAGCGGCTCGTGCCCGCCGCCGAGGCCTTCGGGCTGCGCGTCGAGCACTCGGAGGCCGGGCTCTACCTGTGGTGCACGGCCGGGGAGGACACCTGGACCACGGTGCAGCGCTTCGCCGAGCGGGGCGTCGTGGTGGGTCCCGGGGTCTTCTACGGGACGGCCGGCGAGGGCTACGTGCGCCTCGCCCTCACCGCCGACGACGAGCGCATCGACGCCGCCGTGGAGCGGCTCGGCGCCGCCTGACACGGTTCCCGGCGGCTCCGGGATTGGTCCCGGTGCGGACGGAGCAGGTAGGTTGGACCCTGACGATCGCTGTGTCCGACGACACGGCCGTGCTGCGCCACCGGCGGCGCCCGGCACGGCGACCACGGGCACCGGACACCGACATCCACTCGCGGAGGACGAACATGACTGAGTCTGCACAGAAGACCGGGACGGCCCGGCTCGACTACGGGAACGGCAGCCCGCTCGAGCTGCCCATCCAGGAGGCCACCGAGGGCAACCGCGGGTACGCGATCACGAACATGCTCAAGGAGACGGGCAACGTCGCCTTCGACCCCGGGTTCATGAACACCGCCAACGCCCGCTCCGCGATCACCTACATCGACGGCAACAACGGCATCCTCCGGTACCGGGGCTACCCGATCGAGGAGCTGGCCCAGCACTCGAGCTTCATCGAGACCGCCTACCTCCTGGTCTACGGCGAGCTCCCCTCGCCGGCGGAGCTCGCGGAGTTCGACACCCGGATCCGCCGCCACACCATGGTCCACGAGGACCTCAAGAGCTTCTTCAACGGCTTCCCGCGCAACGCCCACCCCATGCCCGTGCTGTCCTCGGCGGTCTCGGCGCTGTCCACGTTCTACGCGGACTCCCTGGACCCCTTCGACCAGGAGCAGGTGGAGATCTCCACCATCCGGCTGCTCGCGAAGGTGCCCACGCTGGCCGCCTACGCCTTCAAGAAGTCCAAGGGCGAGCCCATGCTCTACCCGCAGAACGACCTCAACTACACGGAGAACTTCCTCCGGATGTGCTTCGGCGTGCCGGCCGAGGACTACGAGATCGACCCGACGATGGCGAAGGCCCTCGACGTGCTGCTCATGCTGCACGCCGACCACGAGCAGAACTGCTCCACCTCGACCGTCCGGCTCGTGGGCTCCTCCCACGCCAACATGTTCGCCTCGGTCTCCGCCGGCATCAACGCGCTCTACGGCCCGCTGCACGGCGGGGCCAACGAGGCCGTGCTCGCCATGCTGAACCGGATCCAGAAGGAGGGCGTCAAGCCCGAGGACTTCATGGAGCAGGTCAAGAACAAGGAGTCCGGCGCGCGGCTCATGGGCTTCGGCCACCGGGTCTACAAGAACTACGACCCGCGGGCCCGGATCGTGAAGGACTACGCCCACGACATCCTCGAGAAGCTCGGCGGCAACGACCAGCAGCTCGAGATCGCCATGCGGCTCGAGGAGAAGGCCCTCGCCGACGACTACTTCGTGGAGCGCAAGCTCTACCCCAACGTCGACTTCTACACGGGCCTCATCTACAAGGCGATGGGCTTCCCGGAGAAGATGTTCACCGTGCTCTTCGCGATCGGCCGGCTCCCCGGCTGGATCGCCCAGTGGCGGGAGATGATCGAGGACCCCGAGACCAAGATCGGCCGCCCGCGCCAGCTCTACGTGGGCGAGGGCGAGCGGCACTACCCGCAGCGCTGAGCCGACCCGCTCCCGGCACGGACGCCGGGCCCGTCCCCTCCGGGGGCACGGGCCCGGCGTCCGTCGTTCCGGGGTCCGCACCGGTACCGTGGGGGCCATGGACGAGCAGCGGCGCACCCCCGACCGGATCACCGAGCTCGGCCCGGACGACGTCTTCGTCTTCGGCTCCAACGCCCGCGGCGCCCACGGCGCGGGGGCGGCGCGCACGGCCGTCGAGCGCTTCGGCGCCGTCATGGGGCAGGGGCACGGCCTGCAGGGACGCTCGTACGCGATCGACAGCATGAGCGGGTTCGCCGAGCTGGAGCGGGAGGCCGCGGCGTTCGTGGCCTTCGCCCGGGAGCACCCGGAGCTGACGTTCTGGCTCACCCGGGTGGGCACCGGCATCGCCGGCCACGACGAGCGGCGGGTGGCCGCCCTGTTCGCCGACGCCCCGGCCAACGTGGTCCGGCCCCGGGGCTGGTGAGCCCCGGGGCCCGGGGGCTCAGGCGCCCGCGGCGTAGCCCTCGGGATTGCTCCGCTGCCAGTTCCAGTGGTCCCGGCACATCGTGTCGAGGTCCCGGTCGGCGGACCAGCCCAGCTCGGCCAGGGCCGTGGACGGATCGGCGTAGGACACCGCGGCGTCGCCGGGTCGCCGGGCCACCACCTCGTAGGGGACGCTGCGCCCGGAGGCCCGCTCGAAGGCGGCGTGCACCTCGAACACCGAGTAGCCCCGGCCCGTGCCCAGGTTCCACGTGTGCACCCCGCCGTGCCGGGCGAGGTGGTCGAGGGCCCTGAGGTGCCCGTCGGCGAGGTCCACCACGTGAATGTAGTCGCGCACACCCGTCCCGTCCGCGGTCGGGTAGTCCGCGCCGAAGACCCGCAGCTTCTCGCGCCGGCCCACGGCCACCTGCGCGATGAACGGCAGCAGGTTGTTCGGCACGCCCGTGGGGTCCTCGCCGATCCGGCCGGACTCGTGGGCGCCGACCGGGTTGAAGTAGCGCAGCAGGGCCACGCTCCAGGACGGGTCCGCCGCGGCGAGGTCCACGAGCATGTCCTCGATGTGCTCCTTGGTCCGCCCGTACGGGTTCTGCGCGTCCATGGGCTGCTTCTCGGTCAGCGGCATCTCCTCGGGGGCGCCGTAGACCGTGGCCGACGAGGAGAACACGATGGACCGGCAGCCGTGGGCCTCCATGGCGTCCAGCAGGTTGAGGGTGCCGGCCACGTTGGTGCGGTAGTACCAGAGGGGCTTCTCCGCCGACTCGCCGACGGCCTTGAGCCCCGCGAAGTGGATCACGGCCTCCGGGCGGTGCTCCGCGAACAGCGCGCCGAGTGCCGCGGGATCCAGGAGGTCCACCTCGGCGAACGCCTCCACGGACCGTCCCGCGAGGTCCTCGACGCGCTCCAGCGAGGTCCGCGAGGAGTTCGCGAGGTTGTCCAGCACGACGACGTCGTGCCCCGCCTCCAGCAGGGCGAGGACGGTGTGCGAGCCGATGTAGCCGGTTCCCCCGGTCACGAGAATCTTCATGGTCCCAGCGTATCGGCCGGGCGGCGGAGGGGCGATCAGCGGCTCGCGAGGACCAGCACGACGTCACCGGCGGGCGGAGCGCCCCCGGGGTGCGCCTCCTCGGCGGCCACCCAGCCCGGGGCGGGCGCGAAGCGGGTGGTGCGCTGGTCCGCCCGCACCCAGCTGCGCCCGTCGAAGGACACCTCCGCGACGCCCAGCGCGTCCGCCTGCGCGACCGCCCAGTGGGCCACCGCCCAGCCGGCCGGCTTCCCGGGCGCGGGCACGACCACCCGGTCCCCGTCCGTCCGGGGCGCCGGGGCCGCCGCCCCGAACGCGTCGCCGAGCGCGGCGGCCGCCCGGCGCGGGTCCCCGGAGCCCTCGGGGTCGCCGAGCACGCAGTTGAGGGAGCCCTCGGTGGCCCCGGTCAGGCTGTCGGCGAAGGCCCGGGCCAGGCCCTCGTGCCGGGCGTACGCCTCCGGGTGCGCGGAGCGCTGGACCGCCTGGGCGGCGTCGGTGACGGACATCGTCGTGTAGTCGAGCTCCGCGAGGCCGTCGTAGAAGGCCGCCGTGGCGTAGGCCGGGTCCATGATCTGCTCGACGGTTCCCCAGCCCTGGGAGGGGCGCTGCTGGAAGAGCCCCACGGAGTCCCGGTCCCCGTAGTCGATGTTGACCAGCTGCGACTCCTGCATCGCGGTGGCCAGGGCCACGACCGCCGCGTACGGGTCGGTGCCGCGCGCCACGGCCTCCGCGGTGACCAGCGCGGCGTTGGCCGACTGCTCCGCGGAGAGGGTGTGCCGCTGCCGCTGCCCGTCCCCGTCCGTGCTCGAGACCACGCACCGCGGCTCCCCGGCGGAGGGCCGGCCGGCGCGCAGCTCGACGGCCACCAGGATCCCCGCGGCGAGCAGGGCGCCGACGATCAGGAGGACGAACAGCGGCAGCCGGAGCGAGCCGCTGCGGCGGCCGGGGGCGGGGGAGGACACGGGCGCTCCTGGGCGGACGGGGAGACGGGCGGGACGGCGGAGGAGGGGGCGGGGACGGGCGACGCCGCGCCCGGACGGGTCGTGCCCGTCCGTGCGCGGCGTCGGGGTCCGGCGGCGGGTCGGGACCCGCGGCGCTCAGTTGGCGTGCAGCGCCGCGTTGAGCTCCACGGTCCCGCCGGCCCGCGGCAGCACCTCGACCGCGCCGGTGAGGGAGTTGCGGCGGAACAGCAGGTTGGGCACGCCGGAGAGCTCGGAGGCCTTGGCCGTGGACCGCTCGCCGTCGGCGTGCACGCTCACGCGGGTGCCGGCGGTGACGTAGAGGCCGGCCTCGACCACGCAGTCGTCGCCGAGGGAGATGCCCACACCGGAGTTGGCGCCGAGCAGCACGCGCTCGCCCACGGTGATCCGCTCCTTGCCGCCGCCGGAGAGCGTGCCCATGATGGAGGCGCCGCCGCCGAGGTCCGTGGCGTCGCCCACGACCACCCCGGCGCTGATCCGGCCCTCGACCATGGACTGGCCGAGGGTGCCGGCGTTGAAGTTGACGAAGCCCTCGTGCATCACCGTGGTGCCCTCGGCGAGGTGGGCGCCGAGCCGGATCCGGTTGGCGTCGCCGATCCGCACGCCCGTGGGCACCACGTAGTCGACCATCCGCGGGAACTTGTCCACGCTGTGCACGGTCACGTGCCCGCCCGAGGCCTTCATCCGGAGCAGCGCGTGGGTCAGCTCCTCGGCGAGCACGGGCCCGCGGTCCGTCCAGGCGACGTTGGCGAGCAGGCCGAACACGCCGTCGAGGTTCACGGTGTTGGGGCGCGCGAGGCGGTGGGAGAGCAGGTGCAGGCGCAGGTACGCGTCGGCGGCGTCGGCGGGGGCGGTGTCGAGGTCGATCACGGTCTCGACGATCTCGCTGCGGACGTTGCGGTCGGGGTCGGCGGTGGCCGCGAGCCGCAGGTCGGCGTCGAGGGAGGTGTCGACCGCGTCGGAGAGGGACGGGGCGGGGTACCAGACGTCGAGGACGGTGCCCTCCTTGGGGCCCGAGGCCACGACGGTGGCCAGGCCGAGACCGGAGGCGGGACGAGAGGTGGAAGCAGTCATGGCCTCCATCCTACGGGGGACGCCGGTCCCGGGCCGACCGGCGTCGACGGCCGCCCCGTTATGCTGGCAGCCATGATCGCACCGGAGCTCGACCTCGCCGCGGACCCCGCCGACCTCACGGCCGACCTCATCGACATCGCCTCCGTCTCGGGCGCGGAGGGCCCCCTCGCCGACGCCGTGGAGGCCGCGCTGCGGCGCCTGCCGCACCTCACGGTGCACCGGGACGGGGACGCCGTGGTGGCGCGCACCGGACTGGGCCGCGCCGAGCGGGTGGTGCTCGCCGGCCACCTCGACACCGTGCCCCTGCCGACCGTGCCCGGTGCCCGGGGGACCGTCCCGTCCACGTGGACGGGGACCGGCCGCTCGCGGGTGCTCCACGGCCGGGGCGCGACCGACATGAAGGGCGGGGTCGCCGTCCAGCTCTGCCTGGCCGCGGCCCTGACGGCCCCGAACCGGGACGTCAGCTACGTGTTCTACGACCACGAGGAGGTCGAGGCCGCCGCCAGCGGGCTGGGCCGGCTCCAGCGCCACGCGCCCGAGCTGCTCGAGGCGGACTTCGCGGTGCTCCTCGAGCCCACCGACGGCACCGTGGAGGGCGGGTGCAACGGCACGATGCGCTTCCGCATCACCACGAGGGGCCGCGCGGCCCACTCGGGCCGGTCCTGGATCGGGGAGAACGCGATCCACAAGCAGGCCGACGTCCTCGCCCGACTGGCGGCCTACGAGCCGCGGACCGTGGCGGTCGAGGGGCTCGAGTACCGGGAGGGGCTCAACGCGATCCGGATCGGCGGGGGCGTGGCCGGCAACGTGGTCCCGGACACCGCGCACGTGGAGATCAACTACCGCTTCGCCCCGGACAAGAGCCCCGAGGACGCCGTGGCGCACGTGCAGGAGGTCTTCGCCGGCCACGAGCTCGAGCTCACGGACCTCTCCCCGGCGGCGCGGCCGGGCCTGGACCGTCCCGCGGCGGCCGCGTTCGTGGCCGCCGTGGGCCAGGAGCCCAAGCCCAAGTACGGCTGGACCGACGTGGCCCGCTTCTCGCAGATGGGCGTGCCCGCCGTGAACTTCGGCCCGGGCGACGCCCTGCTGGCCCACACCGACGACGAGCACGTGAGCGCCGAGGCCGTCCAGGAGTGCTACCGGGCCCTCGAGGCCTGGCTCACGGCCTGAGCGGGCTCAGGCCGTGGCCTCCTCGGCCGCCAGGGGCCCCTCGGCCGCCTTGGTCGCACCGCCCGTGCGGAAGCTGAGGAAGCGGGAGAGCCACGCGGCCAGCAAGGTCAGCAGGTAGTTGATGAGCACGAAGACCAGCGCCACCACGAACAGGGTCTGCAGGATGTTGCCGTCGCCGGCGCCCAGCCGCCGGCCGCTCGCGAGCAGCTCCGGGTAGGTGATGATGTAGCCGAGGGCGGTGTCCTTGAGGATCACCACGAACTGGCTGACCATCGAGGGCAGCATCGCCGTCAGGGCCTGCGGGAGCTCGATGATCCGCAGGGACCGGGACGGCGTGAGCCCGATGACGAGGCCGGCCTCCCGCTGGCCCTTGGGCAGCTGGTGGACGCCGGAGCGGATGAGCTCGGCGATCACGGCGCCGTTGTAGAACATCAGCCCGAGGACCACGGCCCAGAACGGCACGTCGGACGGCTCCACCAGACCGGCCCGGCCGATCCCCAGGTAGAAGAAGATCATCATCACCAGCACGGGCACGGCCCGGAAGAACTCGACCACCACGGTGCAGACGAAGCGCACCGGGGCCAGCTGGGAGAGCCGGCCGAGGCCGAAGACCAGGCCGAAGGCGATCGAGAGCACCACCGCCAGCAGCGCGGCCCGCAGGGTGTCCCACAGGCCCGGGAGCAGGAAGTTCTCCCACGTGCGCGCCGAGAGCAGGGGCGTCCACTTCGCGGCGTCGAGCTGGCCCTGCTCCGCGAGCTCGCCGAGCACCACCCAGGCCAGGGCCGCCGCGAGCAGCACGCCCACCACGTTGAGCGCCGCGCTGACCCGCCGGCCGCGGGGTCCTTGGACGTCGAAGAGGACGTTCTGGGTCTTGGCCATCAGCGCTTCACCGCCAGTTTCCGGGAGGCCCAGGTGGTGAGCAGGCCCACCGGGACCACGATGAGGACGAAGCCGAGGGCCACCACCAGGAAGATCGCGATGATCACGTCCGGGCGGAACTCGATCATCGTCTTCATGAGGGAGGAGATCTCGGTCACGGACGCCGCGGCGGCCACCGTGGTGTTCTTGGTCAGGGCGATCAGGGTGTTGCCGAGCGGGGTGATCGCTCCGCGCAGCGCCTGCGGGAAGATGATCAGCCGCGCCGCCGGCAGGAAGCTGAGCCCGATGGCCCGGGCGGCCTCCGCCTGGCCGGCCGGCACGGTGTTGACCCCGGAGCGGATGGCCTCGCAGACGAACGCCGCGTGGTACAGGCTCAGGCCCAGGACCGCCCAGTTGAAGAAGTTCTGGTCGAAGTCCGACGAGAGGCTGATCCCCAGCTGGCTCCACACGCCCAGGACCAGGAACACGAGGATGATCGTCAGCGGGGTGTTGCGGAACAGGTTCACGTAGCCCGTGCCCAGCAGCCGCAGCGAGGCGATGGGGGAGATGCGCATCAGGGCGACGAGGGCGCCCAGGACCGCCGAGCCCAGCGCGGCGAAGAAGGTCAGCCGGAGGTTGACCCAGAAGGCCGCGAGGACGTCGTACTGCTCGAAGAGGCTGACGAAGTCGGTCAGGTAGTCGGACACGGGAGCTCCCGGGGCTGGGGCTGGTGCTGGGTCACGCGGCTGCCCTTCGTCGTGGATCGGTCGTGCGCTCTGCTGCCGGACCGGGACCCGCGGCCGGCCGGGCGCCGGCCGGCCGCGGGGTCACACGGGTCCCGTCACTCGCCGCAGGGCTCGGGCTCCGGCGGGTTGAGCTCCTCGTTGTACGAGTAGTCGGCCCCCTCCGTGTTGGCGGTGACGGCCTCCTCCCAGGCCCCTTCCTCGATCATCTTGGTGATGGCCTCGTTGACGGCCTCGCACTGGTCGGAGCCCTGGGGCAGGCCCACGCCGTAGCGCTCCTCCGAGAAGGTGTTGCCCACCACCTTGAACTTGCCCTGGTTGGCGTCCGTCGAGGCGAGGCCCGCGAGGATGATGTCGTCGGTGGTCACCGCGTCGACCTGGCCGGACTCGAGGAAGGTCACGCACTCGGCGTAGCCGCCCTGCTCCACGAGGTTCACGCCGGGGACCTCCTCCTGGACGTTGACCGCGGAGGTCGAGCCCGTCACCGAGCACAGGTTCTTGCCGTCGAGGTCGGCGGGGCCCTGGATGCTGTCGTCGTCGGCCCGGACCAGCAGGTCCTGGCCGGCCACGAAGTAGGGCCCCGCGAAGTCCACGGTCTGGTCGCGCTCGTCGGTGATCGAGTACGTCGCGAAGATCATGTCCACCTGGTCGTTCGCGAGCATGTTCTCGCGGTTGGCGGAGGGGGACTCGACCCACTCGATCTGGTCCTCGGCGTAGCCGAGCTCGCCGGCGACGTACTCGGCGACGTCGACGTCGAAGCCCGTGTACTCGCTGCCGTCGCGGAAGCCGAGCCCCGGCTGGTCGTACTTGATGCCGATCCGCACGGACTCGCCCGAGCCGCCGCCCTCGCCGCCCGTGCCGGACCCGCCCTCGTCGCCACCTCCGCACGCGGTGAGGGTCAGGGCCGCGGTCGCGGCCATCGCGGCCAGTCCGAGGGGCTTGCTGCTGCGCATGGTGTGCTCCTTGCTGTGGGAGTGGTGGCGTCGGGTCGGAGGGACGGGTGGACGGTCAGTGGCCCAGGATCTTGCCGAGGAAGTCCTGGGCGCGCTCGGAGCGCGGGTTCGTGAAGAACTCCTCCGGGGTGTTCTCCTCGACGATCATGCCGTCGGCCATGAACACCACGCGGTCGGCGGCCTTCCGGGCGAAGCCCATCTCGTGGGTCACCACGATCATCGTCATGCCCTGCTTGGCGAGGGCGACCATGGTGTCGAGGACCTCGTTGATCATCTCGGGGTCGAGGGCGGAGGTGGGCTCGTCGAAGAGCATGACCTTCGGCTCCATGGCCAGGGCACGGGCGATGGCCACGCGCTGCTGCTGGCCGCCGGAGAGCTGGGCCGGCAGCTTCTCGGCCTGGTTGGCGACGCCCACGCGGGTCAGCAGCTCCATGGCCTGCTTCTTCGCCTCCGCGGCCGACTTCCCGCGGACCCTGACGGGGCCCAGGGTCACGTTCTGCAGGACCGACTTGTGGGCGAACAGGTTGAAGGACTGGAACACCATGCCGACGTCGGCGCGCAGCTTCGCGAGGGCCTTGCCCTCCTCGGGCAGCGGCTTGCCGTCGATGAGGATCTCGCCGTCGTCGATGCTCTCGAGCCGGTTGATGGCCCGGCACAGGGTCGACTTCCCGGAGCCCGAGGGACCGATCACGACCACCACCTCGCCGCGCTTCACCTCCAGGTCGATGTCCCGGAGCACGTGCAGCTCCCCGAAGTGCTTGTTCACGCGGGACATGCGGACCAGGACCTCGGCCGTCCCCGGGGAGGAGGAGGCCGGTGCGGCGGCCGGTGGAGTGGCGTGTGACATACCGGAAAGATATCCCAGATCAGGTCCGTGTGATGTCGGACACGTTGCAAACGTGCAAATTGGGTACTCATCCGTAGAAATGTTGCGCCGCCCGCCGCCGGACGGCCCTCCGCACCGGTCCGCCGGCCGGCGCTTAGCCTGGGGGCATGACCGAAATCCTCATGGGGCTGACCGGGCTCGTGCTGCTGCTCACCGTAGTGGGCGTCGTGGTCCTCGGCCGGGACCGGCTCTCCGACCGGGTCGCGCCGGCCCGGGACGGGATCGACGCCGGCCGCGCCCCCGCCGCGCCGCTCGTGCTGCCCGAGCACCCGACGGCGGAGGACGTCGGGCGGATCGCGTTCTCCGTCCGGCGCCGCGGCTACGACCCCGCCGAGGTCCACGCCGTGCTCGCCCACCTCGCGGACCGGCTGCCGCCGGAGGACCCGCCGTCCCGCCCGGTGCCGGGGGCGTGAGCTCCCGCCTCGCCGCGGCCCCCTGGTGGGCGCAGGCCCTGCTGGTCTGGGCGGCCTCCCGGATCTGGGCCTGGGCCGTGTTCAGCACCGTGGGCCGGCAGCAGGGCCCCGGCCCGTGGGGGGACGGGGCCCTGGGCTACCTCGCGTTCACCGGCACCTGGGACTCGGACTGGTACGAGCGCATCGCCCGGGAGGGCTACCCCGACACCCTGCCCCGGGACGGCGGCGGCCGGGTCCAGGAGAACGCCTGGGCCTTCTACCCGGTCTACCCGCTGCTCGTCCGCACCGTCTCCGCGGTCACCGGCACGGGCTGGGACGTGACCGCCTCGGCCGTGTCCCTGGCGGCGAGCCTCGGCGCCGCCCTGCTCGTCCACCGGCTGTTCCTCCGGCTCGCCCCGCCCGCCACCGCCCTGTGGGGTCTCGCGTTCGTCGCGTTCAACCCGGTGGCCCCGGTGCTGCAGGTCCCGTACGCCGAGTCGCTGCACCTGCTGCTGCTCGCGGGCGCGCTGCTGCTGGTGGGGCGGGGCCGGCACCTCGCGGCCGCCCCCGTGGTGCTCGTCATGTGCCTGACCCGCCCGGCCGGGGTCCCCTTCGCCGCGGCCCTCGGGATCACATGGCTCGTGCGCTCCGTGCGCCGGCACCGGACGGGGGAGCTGCGCCGCGCCGTGGACGCCGTCGACGGCCTCTTCGCGCTCGCGCTCCTCGCGTGCGGCGCGGCCCTCGCCTGGCCGGCGATCGCGTGGGCCGTCACGGGCGAGCCGACCGCGTACACCGACACGGAGACGGCGTGGCGGGGCGGGGGGCTGGAGCCCGTCGTGCCGTGGTTCGACGCCGCCGCCGGGCTGTTCGGCCCCGTGCTGGGGCTCGCCGCGCCCCTGCTGCTGGTCGCGGGCGGGACCGTGCTGCTGCGCACCCGCGTGGTGCGGGAGCGGCTGGACCTGCTCACACGGGTGTGGCTGGCCGCCTACGCCGTCTACCTGCTCCTGTTCCTGCATCCCCAGACCAGCACCTTCCGGCTGCTGCTGCCGCTGTTCCCGCTCGCCCTGCCGCTGGCGGCGGTCTCGGACTCGCGCGCCTACCGGGTGGCCTGCGTGCTCTCCGGCGCGGTGCTCCAGCTCGTCTGGGTCGGCTGGCTGTGGCACTGGAAGCAGCTGCCCGGCGGCGGGGACTACCCGCCCTGAGCCCCGGCCGGCCGCGCCGACGCGCGCTCCCGGGCGCCGGGGCGGTCCGGGGCCACGGCGGCGGCTCGGATAGGATGGGAGCCACACCAATCGAGGAAGAGGAGTTCCCACATGGCGGCCATGAAGCCGAGAACCGGTGACGGACCGATGGAGGTCACCAAGGAGGGGCGCAGCCTCATCATGCGGGTGCCGCTCGAGGGCGGCGGCCGGCTGGTGGTCGAGCTGAAGCCCGGCGAGGCCGCGGAGCTCAAGGAGTGCCTGGCCGGCGTCACGGAGTGACCCACGGCGGGGACGGCGAGGGGCCCGGCACCACGCGGTGCCGGGCCCCTCGCCGTCCCCGGTGCCCTCCGCCGGCGGCGCCGGGTCAGCGGCGGACGGCCAGCAGCAGGCCCGAACCGGTCGTCAGCAGGGCGGTGCTGAAGCGCTCGTCCTCCCGGAACAGCCGGTGCACGGCCCGCATCGTCCGGGTGTTCTCCTCCCGGTTGGCCGGCTGCGCGACCTTGTCCTGGGACAGGGCGTCGTTGACCACGAGCATCCCGCCGGGGCGGAGCAGCCGGACCGCCTCCTCCGCGTAGTCCAGGGTCCCCTCGGCGTCGCCGTCGAGGAAGACCAGGTCGTAGGCGCCGGCGCTCAGCCGGGGCATCACGAGGGACGCGCGGCCGGGGATGGTGCGGGTCCGGCTCGTCGGGACCCCGGCCTCCCGGAACGTGTCGCGGGCCGCGCGCAGCGCCCGGATGTCGGTGTCGATGGTGGTCAGCACGGACGTCCCGGGCAGCCCGCGCAGCAGGGCGAGACCGGACACCCCGGCCCCCGTGCCGACCTCGACCACGGTGGCGGGCCGGGCCGCCGCCGCGAGCACGGTCAGGGCCGCGGCCGTCCCCGGGGTGACCGGGGGGATGCGCAGGGCGAGGGAGCGCTCCCGGGCGCGGTAGGCGAGCTCGTCCTCGGCGGCGAACGCCTCGGCGTACGACCAGCTCGTCGTCTTGTCCGCGCCCATGGTCCGCCCTTCGTCGCTGTAGTGGATGCGCGCCATCCTACCGGCTGAGGCCCTCCGCCCGGCCACCGTCCAGTCGGCATCCAGCTTCCCCGTCGATCATGGAGTCGTCCGCGGACCCGTCCGCCGGCCCGTCCACCGCACCGGCCGCGGCGCCGGTCCGGACCACGGAGCCGCCCGGGCCGGGCCGTCCCGGCCGCCGCCCGCACCGCCGCACGAGGAGGACCGATGCCCCGCCCGGAGCGCACCGCGCCGGCCCGCCGCAGCAGCGCGGTCCCCGTGCTCGCGGCCACCCTGAGCGCGGTGCTCACCCTCGTCCTGGGCTCCGGCTACGCGGTCGGGCGCACCGCCCTGGCCGAGACCCCGGACGGCGGCGAGGACCGGGTCCCGGTCTCGGCCTGGCACGGCACGCACGGGGTGCTCAACGCGGACGAGGTCTCCGCGGACGGGCTGCGCGCCGAGGGGTGGACGCTGCCCACGCTGGCCTCGGACGGGTACCGGGTGGTCTCGATGACCCGGGGCGCGCTGGCCGGGCACCCGCTCGTGGTGATCAGGCTGCACCGCGGGGAGGACGAGGTCGTCGTGGTCGAGCAGCGCGGACGGGTCGACCGGGAGAACCCCATGGACGGGCTCACCGGGCTGCCCGTGAGCGCGGAGGGCCTCGAGCCCGTGGCCGTGGAGGGCGTGCCGCTGTGGGTGGACGCCGGACCGCCGTGGCGGGCGGTCGTCGTGGGGGACGCGGTCGTCTACACGGTCACCGGGGACTCCGGCCCCTCCGCGATGGCCCGCACCGTCGGCCTCGTCGTGGCCGACGAGCGCGGGCGTGTCGTGGAGCCGGCGGAGGGCAGGCCCGGCGTCCTCGAGACGGTCGCCGCGGGCCTGCGCGAGATATTCGGCTGAACGGCCACCGGCCCGCCGACTGGTAAAATCTCTTCCTGTGCTCGGCATCAACGGCGGCGAAGCGATCATCCTGGTGCTCCTGGCCCTGTTCATCATCGGGCCGGAGCGGCTGCCGGAGTACGCGGAGAAGCTCAAGGAGCTCGTCAAGGCCGCGAAGCGGTACGCGACCGGCGCCACCGAGGAGCTCAGGGAGACCCTGGGACCGGAGATCGCCGACGTCGACTGGCGCAAGCTCGACCCGCGCCAGTACGATCCCCGCACCATCGTGCGCCAGGCCCTGCTGGAGGACGACGAGCCGGCGGAGCCCGCCGCGCCGCGGCCCCGCCCCGGGCCGGTGCTGACCCGGCTGGCCCCGGGCGAACGGGCGCCCTTCGACACCGAGGCCACCTGAGCCGGACGCCGCGGTCCGCCCGCGCGGACCGCGGCCGGCGCGTCAGCGCGGACCGAGGCCCAGCGGGCGCCCGGCGAGCCCGCGCGGGCGCGTGCCCAGCGCGTCGGCGACCGAGCGGAGCGCGACCGCGGCGGGCGATCCCGGCGCCGACCACACGACCGGACGGCCCGCGTCCCCGCCCTCGCGCAGGGCGACGTCGAGGGGCACGGCGCCCAGCAGCGGCACGTCGTACCCCAGCCGGCGGGTCAGGGAGTCCGAGATCCGGGTGCCGCCGCCGGCGCCGAAGAGCTCGAGCACGCTGCCGTCCGGCATCGGCATCCCCGCCATGTTCTCGATCACCCCCGCCACCTTCTGACCGGTCTGCACCGCGAGGGCCCCGGAGCGCTCGGCGACCTCGACGGCCGCCTGCTGGGGCGTGGAGACCACGAGCACCTCCGCCGAGGGCAGCAGCTGCGCCACGGAGATCGCGATGTCGCCCGTGCCCGGGGGGAGGTCGAGGAAGAGGTGGTCGAGGTCCCCGAAGTGCACGTCCGTGAGGAACTGCTCGACGGCGCGGTGGAGCATCGGCCCGCGCCAGGCCACGGGCTGGTCCGGGTCCACGAACATCCCGATCGAGATGACCTTGAGCACCCCGGCGCGCCCGGAGTCCTCCCGCGCCGCGCCGGGGACCTCCACGACCGGGGGCAGGATCATGTCCCCGACCTGCGTGGGCGCCCGGTCGATGCCCAGCAGCCCGGGGACGGAGAAGCCGTGCACGTCCGCGTCCACGATGCCCACCGAGCGGCCCTGCGCGGCGAGCGCCGCGGCGAGGTTGACGGTGACCGTCGACTTGCCGACCCCGCCCTTGCCGCTGGTCACGGCGTGCACCCGGGTCAGGGAGGAGGGGTCGTTGAAGGGCACGGTCCGGGTGTGGCCCACCCTCTCCTTGAGGGCGGTGCGCTGCTCGGGCGTCATCACCCCGATCTGCACGTCCACGGAGCGCACCCCGGCCACGGTCCCCACGGCGTCCCGGACGTCCTGCTCGATGGTGGAGCGGAGGGGGCAGCCGCTGATCGTCAGCAGCACGTGCACGGCGGCGCGGCCGGCGTCGTCGAGCGCGGCGGAGCGGATCATCCCGAGCTCGGTCACGGGCCGGCGCAGCTCGGGGTCGAGCACCCGGTCCAGCGCCGCGCGCAGCGCGGGGTCGAGGGCCTCGGGGGCGAGGACGTCGTCGGGGCGGGGCTCAGGCACGGGGGATTCCTCGGGTCTCTGGGGCGGTGGGGCGGTCGGGGGTCCTGCTCCGGCGGCGGGCGGGCCGCCGCGGCGGGGTCCCCGTCTCCTCGGCGTCCGGGGCGTCGTCCTGGGACTCGAGGATCTCCTCGAGCACCGAGCGCAGCTCCGAGCGCACGAAGTCGCGGGTGGCGACGTCCCGCAGCGCGATCCGCAGGGAGGCGATCTCCCGGGTCAGGTACTCGGTGTCGGCGAGGTTCTGCTGCGCCCGGCGGCGGTCCTCCTCCTGGGTCACCCGGTCCCGGTCGTCCTGGCGGTTCTGCGCCAGCAGCAGCAGGGGCGCGGCGTAGGAGGCCTGCAGGGAGAGCATGAGCGTGAGCAGCGTGAAGTTCAGGGCCCGGGGGTCGAACTGGGCCGACTCGGGAGCCAGGGTGTTCCAGGCGAGCCAGACGACCACGAAGACCGACATCCAGAACAGGAACTGCGGGGTGCCCATGAAGCGGGCGAAGCCCTCGGTCATCCGCCCGAAGGCGTCGGGGTTCGGCCGGAACCGGTCCAGCAGCCCGGGCCGGTGCTCGCGCGGCTGGTCGAGGGCGTTGCCGCGGGCGCCGGCACGGGGGCTGACGCGGGGGCGCCGGGGCTCGCGCTCACTCATACCGCTTGCCCACCTTCCGGATCGGGGTGCCGTCGTCGGCGGTGCGCCAGTCGTCGGGCAGCAGGGCGTCGAGGACGTCGTCGATCGTGATCGCCCCGACCACCCGGTCGTGGTCGTTGACGACCGGGATGATGGTCAGGTCGTAGGTCGCGAGCTCGCGGGCGACGTCCTGCAGGGAGGCGAGGTCGGAGACCGGCTCGAGGGAGCGGTCGATGAGGTTGCCCACGGCCTCGGGCGGGGGATAGCGCAGGAGCTTCTGGGTGTGCACCATGCCCAGGTACTTGCCGGTGGGCGTCTCCAGGGGCGGGCGGGAGACGATCACGGCCGCCGCGACGGCGGGGCTGAGCTCCTCCTGGCGGATGTGCGCGAGCGCCTCGGCGACCGTGGCCTCCGGCGGCAGGATGATCGGCACGGGGGTCATGAGGGAGCCGGCCGTGCCCTCCTCGTACTCCAGCAGGCGCCGGACGTCCTCGGCGTCCTCGGGCTGCATGAGCGCGAGCAGCGCCTCGGCCTGGGTCTCGGGCAGCTCGTTGAGCAGGTCGGCGGCGTCGTCGGGCTCCATCTCCTCGAGCACCGTGGCCGCGCGGTCCGGCTCCATGTTGGTGAGGATGTAGACCTGGTCCTCCTCCGGGAGCTCCTCGAGGACGTCGGCGAGCCGGTCGTCCTGCAGCTCGTGGGCGATCTCGAGCATGCGCTTGGCCGACATGTCGTGGAGCTCGTCGGCGAGGTCGGCGGGCTGCTGCTCCTCGTGGGAGGCGACCCACTGGGTGGCCGGCTGGTGGCCCGCGGCGGAGGGGTCCCCCGCGTCCTCCCAGTCGATGATCAGGGTCTCGTTGCGCCGGCGCATCAGGCCCCCGCCCGTGCCGGTGCGGCGGACGAAGAGCTGGGTGATCAGCCAGTCCCCGGTGTTGCGGCGTCGCTCCATGGCCATGTCCTCGACCGTGGCCGAGCCGGAGCCGTCGCGCAGCACCACGGTGCGGTCGAAGACCTCGCCGACGGCCAGGGTCTCCGCTCCGCGCTGCTCGAAGCGGCGCAGGTTCACGAGCCCCGTGCTGATGATCTTCTCCGCGTCGATGCTGGTCACGCGGGTCATGGGCACGAACACCCGCTTCTTGCCGAGGACCTCCACCACGAGGCCGACCACGAGGGGGCGGCGGGAGGAGCGGCCGTACCGGGAGCTGCCGCGCATGAGCACCACGACGTCGCGCAGCCGGCCCAGACGGTCGCCCAGGGGGTCGAACACGTCGAGGCCGATCAGGCGCGCGATGAAGATCTTGTCGATGTGGCTGCTCACCGTACAAGACTACCCACCGGGTCCACGGGGCCGGGCCCGGGCGCAGGGCGGGGCGGGGCGCGGACCGGCGGGCGGATGGGGAAGAATGGGGGGCATGAGCTCGCCACGGTCCCTGCCCTCCGCCAGCCCCGCCGCCCGCGGTCTGCCCCGCGGGGAGGTGATCGGGCGCTACGGCACGTACGCCGACGCCCAGAAGGCGGTGGACCACCTCGCGGACGAGCAGTTCGAGGTGGACCGGATCGCGATCGTCGGCAACGACCTGAAGTCCGTGGAGCAGGTCACCGGCCGGCTCAGCTACCCGAAGGTCGCGGGCCAGGGCGCGCTCAACGGCATGGTCTTCGGGGCCTTCCTCGGGATGATCCTCTCGCTGCTGGGCGGGGAGCAATGGCTGTCCACGCTGCTGGTGTCGGTGCTGATGGGCGGGGCCTTCTGGATGCTGCTGGCCACCATCACCTACGCGATGCAGCGCGGGAAGCGGGACTTCACCTCGACCAACCAGATCGTCGCCACCTCCTACGACGTCGTGGCGGCCCCCGAGGTGGCCCAGCGCGCCCAGCAGGTGCTGCGGGGGCTCCGGGGGCTGCAGGGCCCGCCCCGGACGGCGACCGGGCCGCGACCCGGTCCGCAGCAGGGTCCGCCGCCGGCCCAGCACCAGGGCCCGCCCCCGGCCCAGCACCCGGGGCCGTCCTCGGCCGGGGCCCCGTGGCAGCGGCCTCCGTACGGCGCCCCCGCGGAACGGGCTCCCGGCCCTGAGGGCCCCGTCCCGGCCGGCCGGGGCGAGCAGGCCGCCGCGCCCGGACCCTCCGCGACGTTCCAGGACCTGCCCGACGGCCGCCCCCAGTACGGCATCCGGCTCCCCGCCGGGCAGGCGCCCGGAGGACAGGACGCCGGGCCGGTGCCCGGAGGACAGGACGCCGGGCAGGGTCCGGCCGCGCCGGTGTCCGCCGGGCCGGAGCCCGGTGCGCAGGACGCGGGGCGCGGTGCCCCCGGGCGGGCTCCCGCCGGGCCGCGGTCCGGCGGACAGGAGTCCCGTGGGCAGGACGCCGCCGGGCAGGACGCCGCCGGGCAGGAGCCCCGCGGGCAGGACGCCGCCGAGCAGGAGTCCCGCCGGCAGGACGCCGCCGGGGGCGAGCCGCCCGCCGGGGGCGAGCCGCCCGCCGGCGGGAGCACGTCCGCCGGCGCCCCGCGCTGACGGGCGCCGGCGGGAGGCTCAGCTCGGGTCCACGCCCTCCCGGGCGTGCCACAGCCCGGTCATCCACGCCTCGACCTCGTCCGGGGTGCGGGGCAGCCCGGAGGAGAGGTTGACGTTGCCGTCCTCGGTGATCAGGACGTCGTCCTCGATCCGCACGCCGATCCCGCGGTACTCCTCGGGCACCGCGAGGTCCTCCGCCTTGAAGTAGAGGCCCGGCTCGATGGTGAACACCATGCCCGGCTCGATGACCCCGTCCACGTAGAGCTCCCGCTTGGCCTGCGCGCAGTCGTGCACGTCGAGGCCCAGGTGGTGGCTCGTGCCGTGGGGCATCCACCGCCGGTGGTGCTGGCCCTCCGCGGAGAGCGAGACCTCGGCGGGCACGGGCAGCAGCCCCCAGCTCTCCAGCCGCCGGGCCAGGACCTCCATGGCCGCGGCGTGCACGTCCCGGAACCGGTTGCCGGGCACCGCGGCGTCGAACGCGGCGTCGGCGGCGTCGAGGACCGCCTGGTAGATCCGCCGCTGGACCTCGGTGTAGCGGCCGTTCACGGGCAGGGTGCGGGTGATGTCCGCGGTGTAGAGGGAGTCGGCCTCCACCCCCGCGTCCACGAGGATCAGCTCCCCCGGGATGACGCGGCCGGTGTTGCGGATCCAGTGCAGGACCGTGGCGTTGTTGCCGCACGCCGCGATGGTGTCGTAGCCGAGGTCGTTGCCGTCCGTGCGGGCGCGGGCGAAGAAGGCGCCCTCGACCATGCGCTCGCCGCGGTGGCGGTGGCCCGCGGCCGCGGGCAGCACGTGCACGATGTCGGTGAAGCCGGCGATGGTCGCGTCCACGGCCTCGCGCAGCTGGCCGATCTCGTGCTCGTCCTTGACGAGGCGCAGCTCCGAGAGCGCCTCGGCGAGCTCGCCGTCGAGGGCGTCCGAGGACTCGAGGTCCACCCCGGTGTTGATCCGGGAGGTGTCGACCAGGGCGTCGACGTTCAGGTCCACCTCCCGCACGAGCCGGATCCGCAGGCCGCCCAGCGCGGTGGGCCCGGCGTTCTTGGTGACCGCGTCCTCGAGGCCCCCGAGGTCGCGGGTGCGCAGCCCGCAGGCGGTCCCGAGCTCCTCGAGGGTGGGCCGGGGGCCGACCCAGAACTCGCCGTTCTTGGCGTCGGCGTAGAACTCCTTCGAGTCCCGGCCGGCCATGGGGTGGAAGTACAGGGTGGCCTCGTGGTGGCCGCCGTCGTCACCCGCGCCCTCCTCGACGGGCTCGAGGACCAGCACGGCGTCGGGCTCGTGGTCCACGCCCAGACCCGTGAGGTGCGCGAACGCGGAGTGCGGGCGGAAGCGGTAGTCGGTGTCGTTGGAGCGGACCTTGAGCGGCCCGGCGGGAAGCACGAGCCGCTCGCCGGGGAACCGCTCGGAGATCCGCCGCCGCCGCTGCGCGGCGAAGTCCGCGACCGGGGCCCGTTCCGCCTCGGCGGGCTCCGCCTCGGCCCACTGGGACGCCATGAACTGCTGGAAGGCGGCGGAGTCGGGGCGCTGGGACCGGTTCTCGACCCGGTCCGAGAGCGGCTGCGCGCCGTCCTGGGGTGTCGTGCTGTGCTCTGTCATGATTCCTTTCCTCGCGTCGTCCGTCTCATCGTGCCACGGGAGGCGGCGGGCCGTCCGGCCCGCGGCCGGTATCGTGGAGCGGGTGAAGATCGACCTGCACACGCACTCGTCCGACTCCGACGGCACGGAGAGCCCGGCGGACGTCGCCCGTGCGGCGCACGCGGCGGGCCTGGACGTGTTCGCCCTCACCGACCACGACACCACGTCCGGGTGGCGGGCGGCCGGGGACGCCGCCGTGGCCCTGGGGGTCGCCTTCGTCCCGGGCATGGAGATCTCCTGCACCACCGGTGACGGGATCTCGGTACACCTGCTGAGCTACCTGCACGACCCGGAGGAGCCGGGGCTGCTCGCCGAGGTCGAGTCCTCCCGCTGCTCCCGGCGCACGCGGGCCGAGCGCATGGTCGAGCTGCTGTCCGAGGACTACCCGATCGACTGGGACGTGGTCCTGGAGCACGTGCACGAGGGGGCGACCGTGGGCCGCCCGCACATCGCCGACGCCCTCGTCACCGTGGGCGTCGTGGAGAACCGCACCGCGGCCTTCGCCTCGGTGCTGCACAGCCGCTCCCGCTACTACGTCCCCCACTACGCCCCGGACCCGGTGCACGCGGTCCGCCTCGTGCGGGCCGCGGGCGGCGTCCCGGTGTTCGCCCACCCGCTCGCCGCGGCCCGCGGCCGGGTGGTCGGCCCGGAGGTCTTCGAGGCCATGATCGACGCCGGTCTCGGCGGGCTCGAGGTCGCGCACCGGGACAACCCCGACGACGCGCGGGCCCGCCTGGTCCGGATGGCCTCCGAGCACGACCTGGTGGTCACGGGCTCCAGCGACTACCACGGCGCCGGCAAGCCGAACCGGCTGGGCGAGAACCTGACGTCCGTCCAGTCGCTCGTGCGGATCGAGGAGCAGGCCGTCTCCGGCGTGGCCGTGCGCTACCCCTGAGCGTTCCGCCGCCCCTGCTTCTACCACCCGGCGGCCGCCGCCACGCCCTGCTCGACCCTCCGGAGGCGGTGAGATCGCTCACGTCGGGCTCTGGGCCCCGAGGACCGTCCTGCCCCGTCACGACGGGCCGGAACGGCCGATCCGGGGGCCGCCGCCGCCCCCGGCCGGCCGTCGGCCGTGTGTTACGTTCGCCCAGGCCGCTCCCGGACGTGCGTCGACGCAGCAACGCCCCCCGCGCGGCACCCTCCCGATCAGCCGGCGGCCGGCGCCCCGCAGTGCCCTCCGCCCCGACGAAAGGACCTGCATGCCGCCCGCCGACATCGAACCGCCCTTCGGGCTCCTCCTGACCCTCGGTCTCCTCGTGCTCTTCTACGGGGGGACCTTTCTCATGTCCGTGCGCATCGGGCACCGGAAGGAGAACGCGGACAGCTACATGACGGCCGGTCACGGGGTCGGCTTCGGCGTCTCCGCGGCGTCCATGACCGCGACCTGGATCTGGGCGTCCTCGATGTACGCCTCGGTCACCTCCGGCTACACCTACGGGATCTCCGGGCCCATCCACTACGGGCTGTGGGGCGCGCTGATGATCCTGTTCATCTACCCGTTCGGCCGCCGGATCCGCAAGGTCGCCCCGCACGCCCACACCCTGGCCGAGGTCATGTACGCCCGGCACGGGCGCTCCAGCCAGCTCATGCTCGCCGGCTCCAACGTGGTGGGCAGCGTCATCAGCCTCATGTCCAACTTCATCGCCGGCGGCGCGCTCATCTCGATGCTCTCGCCGTTCAGCTTCGTGCAGGGCGTCGTCGTCATCGCCGTCGGCGTGCTCCTGTACACGCTGTGGTCCGGGTTCCGGGCCTCGGTGCTCACCGACTTCGCCCAGGTCGTGGCCATGCTCGGCGCGGTCGTGATCATCGTCCCCGCGCTCTTCTTCCTCCTGGGCGGGCCGTCCCTGTTCACCGAGGGCGCCCGGAACCTGACGCCCGAGCAGGGCACCTTCTTCTCCGGCGACGCCTTCCTCAACCAGGGCGCGCCCTACATCGCGGCCGTGCTGGCGTACGCCATCGGCAACCAGACCATCGCCCAGCGGCTCTTCGCCGTGCGCGAGGACCTCATCCGGCCGACCTTCGTCACCGCGACCATCGGCTACGGCGCGACCATCATCGGCATCGGCATGATCGGCGTGCTCGCCCTCTACGCCGGGCTCGAGCCCGTCGGCGGGGACACCAACAACCTGCTGCCGCAGATCGCGGCCGGCTACCTGCCGGGCATCCTGCTGGCGGTGTTCTTCGTCATGGTCATCGGCTCGCTCTCCTCGACCGCCGACTCCGACCTCTCCGCCCTGTCCTCGATCACCATGGCGGACATCTACGGCCAGGGCGTGCGCAGCCGGGGCCGGAAGGCCGACCCGCGGACCATGCTGCTCGTCGGCCGGCTGACCATGCTCGTCGCCACGGCCGTGGCCGTCGTGTTCGCGAGCCTGCAGCTGAACATCCTCGACCTGCTCGTGTTCGTGGGGGCCCTCTGGGGCGCGCTGGTCTTCCCCGTCATCGCGAGCTTCTACTGGGGCAAGGTCACGAACCGGGCGTTCACCGTCTCGGTGCTCGCCGCGCTGGCCGTGTTCCTGCCCGTGCGCTTCGGGGCCGTCCCCGGCACGGGCCTGCTGCCGCTGCTCGTCGAGGTCCTGGCCGTCGTGGGCGTGGGCGTGGTCCTGGGCCTGATGGTCTTCGGGTTCCTCGGCACCCGCCCGGCCCTCGTCGTCGGCCTGGTGGGCTCCCTCGCCTCCGCGCCGTTCGTGCTGGGCTTCCTGCGCGACTACGAGGCCCTCACGGGCTCCCTCGTCGCCTACGCGGTGAGCACGGTGGTGTGCTGGGCGATGTCCGTGCGCCACCGCGACGACTTCGACTTCGCCTCGATCCGGCGGCGCACCGGCGACTTCACCGACGACCCCGCCGAGGACCTCACCGACGAGTCCACCGAGAGCCCGGCCGAGCAGGCGCTCACCGCCCGCGGCGCGCTCTGACTTCCCGACGACCCCGAAAGGACGCCCATGTCCCCGATCGCCCTCACCGTCTACGTCCTCGTCTGGCCCCTCCTGGTGGCCGGCACCCTGGCCGTGATCTGCACCGCCTTCGGCAAGGAGGCTGCCGCGGCCAGGCGCGAGGGGAACGACCTCGTCTGAGCCGCTCCCCGCGCACCACGGCGTCGGGCCCGGACCGCCTCGTGCGGTCCGGGCCCGACGCCGTCACCGGGGGTGTCCGTGCTCAGTCCCACACGGTCGCCCCCGGCAGGCGGGCGCGCATGACCTCGATCGCCTCCGGGTTCCGGTCCACGCACACGAACCGCCGTCCCAGCTGCCCGGCGGCCGCGCCGAGCGTTCCGGAGCCGGCGAAGAAGTCCAGCACCCAGTCCCCGCGGGCGGAGCTGGCGGCGACCATCCGCCGCACGAGGCCCACCGGCTTCTGCGTGGGATAGCCGGTCTTCTCCCGGCCGGTGGGGGAGACGATGGTGTGCCACCACACGTCCGTCGGCAGCTTGCCCAGGCGGACCTTCTCGGGGGTCACCAGGCCGGGGGCCATGTACGGCTCCCGGTCCACCTCGGCGCTGTCGAACAGGTACCGCTCGGGGTCCTTCACGTACACCAGGACGTTGTCGTGCTTGGCGGGCCAGCGGCGCCGGGAGCGCCCGCCGTAGTCGTAGGCCCAGATGATCTCGTTCAGGAAGGACTCGCGCCCGAAGATCGCGTCCAGCATGACCTTGGCGTAGTGCACCTCCCGGTAGTCCAGGTGCAGGTACAGCGTCCCGTCGTCCGCGAGCACCCGCCAGGCCTCCCGCAGGCGGGGCTCCAGGAACCCCCAGTAGTCGGCGAACGCGTCGTCGTAGCTGCGCAGGGCCCCCAGCACGGTCGTGTAGGAGCGGCCGGCGAAGCCGGTGCGGTCTCCCGCGCCGGCGGAGGCCGGGGTCACGGTGGACTCCCGCCGGCGCTGGGTGCGGCCCGTGTTGAAGGGCGGGTCCACGTAGATCATGCGGAAGGCCCCGCCGGGCAGCCGCCGCAGGAGATCCAGGTTCTCCGCGGCGACCACCGCGTCGGGGCCCTCGGCGTCGAAGGCGAAGGGGCTCACTCGGCGGCGGTGCCGCTCTGCTCCTGCCGGGCCCCGCCGGCACCGCGGCGGCGCCGGCGGCGGCGGGTGGTGCCGTCCGGGGTGCGCTCCACCGAGGTCTCCCGGGGCGCCTCGCGGGTCCTCTCCCGGGCCGTCTCCCGCGGGGCGGCGGGCGAGGCGGCGTCGTCCCGGCGGCCGCGGCCCGCACCACGGCCCTCGCCGCGGCCGGCACCGCGGTTCTCGCCACGGCCCTCGCCGCGGCCGGCACCGCGGTTCTCGCCGCGGCCCTCGCCGCGGCCGGCACCGCGGTTCTCGCCGCGGCCCTCGCCGCGCCGGGCGCCGCCGCGCTCGCGCGAGCGGCCGTCCCGGCCGTCGCCGCGCGGGCCGCTCTTGCGCCCGCCGGGCTCGCCGAGGTCCTCGAGCACCTCGGCGCCGAGCCCCTCGTGGGTGCGCTTGGACCGGGGGAGCCGGCCCTTGGTGCCCTTCGGGATGCTCAGCTCCTCGTACAGGTGCTCGGACGAGGAGTAGGTCTCGCGGGGCTCGGGGATGCCGAGCTCCAGGGCCTTGTCGATCAGCCGCCAGCGCGGGACGTCGTCCCAGTCCACGAACGTCACGGCCGTGCCCTTGTTGCCGGCGCGGCCGGTGCGCCCGGTCCGGTGCAGGTACGTCTTCTCGTCCTCGGGGCACTGGAAGTTGATGACGTGGGTGACGTCCTCGACGTCGATGCCGCGCGCGGCGACGTCCGTGGCCACGAGCACGTCGACCTTGTTGTTGCGGAACGCGCGCAGCGCCTGCTCGCGCGCGCCCTGGCCCAGGTCCCCGTGCAGCGGGGCGGCGGCGAAGCCGCGGCCGATCAGCTCGTCCGCGAGCTTGGCCGCGGCCCGCTTGGTCTTGGTGAACACGATGGTGCGGCCCCGGCCCTCGGCCTGCAGGATCCGTGCCACGACCTCGTCCTTGTCGAGGTGGTGCGCCCGGTAGACCACCTGGCGGATGTCCTTCTTGGTGGCGCCCTCGTCGGGCGCGGCGGCCCGGATGTGCATGGGCTTGGTCATGTAGCGGCGGGCCATGGCCACCACGGGCCCGGGCATCGTCGCGGAGAAGAGCATGGTCTGGCGGACCTCGGGCACGGCCGAGAGCAGCTTCTCGACGTCGGGCAGGAAGCCGAGGTCGAGCATCTCGTCGGCCTCGTCCAGCACCACGGCCCGCACGGCGGAGAGGTCGAGGTGGCGCTGCCGGTTGAGGTCGATGAGCCGGCCGGGGGTGCCGACCACGACCTCGACGCCCGCCTGGAGCTCCTCGATCTGGGGCTCGTAGGCGCGGCCGCCGTAGATGGTCGCCACCCGGGCGTTGCGGGTCCGCGCGGCGGTCGCCAGGTCGTGGCCGACCTGGACGGCGAGCTCGCGCGTGGGCACCACGATGAGCGCCTGCGGGGCGCCGGGCTTCTTCAGCTGGTCCCACCCTGCGTCGCCGCGGCCCACGACGCGCTGGACCACGGGGATGCCGAAGCCGAGGGTCTTGCCCGTGCCGGTCTTGGCCTGGCCGATGATGTCCTGGCCGGACAGCGCCACGGGCAGGGTCATGGCCTGGATGGGGAAGGGGTGGACGATGCCCTCGGCGGCGAGGGAGTCCACGATGTCCTGGCGCACGCCGAACTCGGCGAAGTCCTGGGGCAGCGGCTCGGGGTGCTCGGTGGTCTCGACGACCACCTCGGGGGTGCCCTCGAGGGCGGCGTCGTCGCCGGGCGCGGCGGCGGCCGGTGCGGTGTCGGTGATGTGGTCGGTCACGGTCGGGTTCCTTCGTTCGGGCACGCCCGGCCGGGGGAGGGGACCGGGGTCCGGGCCTCCGGGCCGCCGTGCTGGCGGCCGCCGGGGGCGTGCGTTGGGTGGAAGCCGATCGTGAGCGTGCGCCGCCTCGACCGGGCGGGCCACGGGTTCGTGGCGCCCGGATCCGGTCCTGCGCGGGGCCGCCGTCAGGGGCCTGTCCGCGGGGAGCGGGGGCGATGAGGTGTCTGTCGTTCGTGGGATCGCGGGTACGACCGGTCATCCAGTGCGCTTAACAGTGTAGCCCGACGACCGCGCACCCTCCGTGCGGTCGCCGGGCCGGGTCCGCCGTGGCCGGCGGACGAGGTCTCAGTCGTCCTTCGTGAAGGGCATGAAGCCCACGGGCCGCTTCTGCTCGGCGCCGACGGCGGCGTAGCCGATGGCGCCGCCGGGAACGACCGTCACGTTGCCCTTCGTGTCGGTCAGGGTCAGCGGGGACCCGGCGGAGACGGCGGCGGTGATCAGCTCCACGGCCTCCGGCGCCTCGAGGGCGGACTCGACGACGATCTCCCGGGCGACGTGCTGAACACCGATCTTGATTTCCATGGTTCCTCCTGGACGGGGCTGCGGGATGCGTCCCGGTCAGTCTAGGAGGGCGCTACTGCCAGTCCTCGTCGATGATCGAGATTCCGCCCCAAGCTAAACGGAAGATCTGGCGCTGGGCCTCCGCCCGCCCGCCGGTGCCGGGGTTGCGGATCCAGTGCACCGCGGCGGTCTGCGCCATGCCGGTGAGGGAGCGCGAGACGAGCACCGCGTGCGGGTGGCTCAGCCCCGCGTTGGGCCCGAGGACCCCGGCGATCGAGTCGGCCACGGCCAGGTGGAAGTTCTCGAAGCGCTCCGCGACCTCCGGGTCCGCCAGCAGGTCCGACTCGAAGATCAGCCGGTGGGCCTCCGGGTTGTCCTCCACGAAGCCGAAGTAGACGTCCAGCATGAACTCCACCCGTTCGCGGTTGACGTCGCTGGCCTGCAGCGCCGAGACGAGGCCGAGGGAGAGCTCCTGCAGGTAGTGGTCCACGAGGGCGAGGTAGAGCTCGCGCTTGCCGGGGAAGTGCTGGTAGAGCACGGGCTTGCTCACCCGGGCGGCGTCGGCGATGTCGTCCATGGACGAGCCGTGGTAGCCGTTCGAGGAGAACACGGTCAGCGCCGTCTCGAGCAGCTGCCGCCGGCGGGCCTCGCGCGGAAGGCGCGCGGGGCGGCCTCTCCTGGTCTCAGTCATGAACCGTTCCTCCTCAACCGGCCGGCGGCGCCGGCCGAACGACTGCCGGCCTACCCCGCGGCCTGGGGGCGGCGGGTGATCTCCGGCGGCGCCGCGGCGGCCGGGGGCTCGGCCCGCTCCGCGGCGGGCGCGGGGACCTCGATCCCGTAGAGCGCCTCGAGGCCGGTGATGTACTCGTCCTGCCGGCCCTGCGCGGCGAGCTCGCGCGCGCGGACGGTGGGGGTGTGCAGGAGCGAGCGCACCATGCGGCGCATCGCGAGCTCGATCTGCTCCTGCGCGGCCGTGCACCCGTGGTGGGCGGTGACCTTCTCCAGCTCCGCGTCCAGGACGGCCATGGTGTGCTTGCGCAGGGCGACGATCGCGGCGTCCATGTCGCGGGCGTCCTGGCTCGCGGCGAACTCCTGGGCGGCGCGCTCGACGATCCCGCTCGCGGCCTCGACGGACTCCCGGGTCTCCTCCGGGGCGGCCACGCGCACCGACTCCAGGGTGATGAGCTCGACGCCGGGCAGGTCCGCCACGGCGGGGTCGAAGTCCCGGGTGAGGGCGAGGTCGACCACGGTGCGGGACCCGGCCGGGAACGCGGCGGCGCCCATGGGGGCGGAGCCGCCGCTGCAGCCGATGACGACGTCGGCGCGCTCCAGGGCCGCGTCCAGCTCCTCGGTCCCCACCGGCGTGCCGCCGCGGTTCTCCGTGAACTGCCCGGCCCGTCCGGACGCCGAGTACACCTCGATGTCGGCGCAGCCGCGGTCGCGGAGGGCGGCCATGGTCGCCCCCGCGTAGGCGCCCGTGCCGAAGACCAGGGCCCGCCGCGACGTCCAGGTGCCGGCCGTGACGTCGTCGGCGAGGTCCAGGGCCACGGAGACGATGGAGCGGCCGCGCTCGCCGAGGGCGGTCTGCGTGCCCACCTTGCGGGCGGTGCGGGCGGCCGCCTCGAACAGCCGCAGGAGCTTGCCGGAGACCGTCCCGGCCTGCTGGGCGTCGTTGAGGGCGCGGCGGACCTGCCCGGTGATCTCGCGCTCGCCCACCACGGCGGACTCCAGGCCGGAGACCACCGTGAAGAGGTGGCGCGCGGCACCGGAGTCGGTGAAGGCCCGCAGGGAGCCGGCCACGAACTCGGGGTCGAGCCCGGCGCGGGAGCCGATCTGCTCGGCGAGGTCGGCCAGCACCCGGTCCAGCGCCGCCCCCGAGGAGGTGCCCGGCACGTCCTCGAGCTCGCCGTAGATCTCGAGCCGGTTGCACGTCGAGAGGGTCACGGAGCCCCGGAGGGCCCCGCCGCGGACCATCTCCTCGGACAGCCCGAGCGCACCGGTGCTGAGACGCGCAACGGTGTTCAGATCGACGTTCTGGTGGGAGGCGACGAGTGCGAAGAGGACCACAGTGCATTCATACTAGACGGTCACCGCGGATCCGCGCCTCGGTGACGTCCGAGAGAACGCTCACGTCCGCCCCGCCCGCCCGTCCCGGGCCCCCGGTGACGCTGCGTCGGTAAACGACGTCGGTGTTCCTTGGCACAATGGGAGCACTATGCCTACCACCCCTGAGACGGCGAGCACGCCGGACACGTCGACCGCAGCCGATCCCGGGCACCCCACGGGCGGCATCCACCCCTCGACGGCGTTCCGGCGCCTCACCGGATCCCTCGGGGCGCTGCCGCAGGGCCATCCGCTGCGCTCCGCCGGCACGCTGGACGCCCCGCTGCTGCAGGCCCTCACGGGGCGCGCGCCGGACCGCCGCCCGGTGTGGTTCATGCGGCAGGCGGGCCGGTCGCTGCCGGAGTACCGGTCCCTGCGCCAGGGCACCGCGATGCTCGACGCCTGCCTGGACCCCGCGATGGCCGCGGAGATCACGCTCCAGCCGGTGCGCCGGCACGACGTCGACGCCGCGATCTTCTTCTCCGACATCGTCGTGCCCATGCGCGTGGCCGGCGTGGACGTCGAGATCGTCCCGGGCCGCGGGCCCGTGCTGGAGCGCCCCGTGCGCACGGCCGCCGACGTCGCGGCCCTGCCCGAGCTCGCCGAGGGGGCCCTCGACCCGATCCGCGAGGCCGTCGCCCGCACGGTCGCGGAGCTCGGCGCGACCCCGCTCATCGGCTTCGCGGGGGCGCCGTTCACCGTGGCCGCCTACATGGTCGAGGGCGGGCCCTCCCGCGACCACCTGCTGCCGCGCACCATGATGCACGCCGACCCGGCGGCGTGGCGGGCGCTCGCGGAGTGGGCGGCCCGGACCTCCGGGGCGTTCCTGCGCGCGCAGGTCGAGGCCGGCGCCTCGGCCGTGCAGCTCTTCGACTCGTGGGCGGGGTCCCTGTCCCTGGCCGACTACACCGCGCACGTCCTGGAGCACTCGGCGGCCGCGCTGAGCGCCGTCGAGGACCTCGCCGTGCCCCGCGTCCACTTCGGCACGGGCACGGGCGAGCTCCTCGTCGCGATGCGGGACGCCGGCGCGGACGCGGTGGGCGTGGACTACCGGATCCCCCTGGCGGAGGCCGGCCGCCGGCTCGGCGGGACCACGGTGCTGCAGGGCAACATCGACCCGGCCCTGCTCGCCGCGCCCTGGCCCGTGCTCGCCGAGCACGTGCGCGAGGTGCTGCGCGGCGGGGCCTCCGCCCCGGGGCACGTCGTCAACCTGGGCCACGGCGTCCCGCCGGGGACCGACCCGCAGGTGCTGACCGACCTCGTCTCCTTCGTCCACGACCAGCCGCTGGAGCAGTCCCCGGGCGGTGGCCGGCCGTGAGCGCGGAGCCGGACGGCACGCCCGCCCGACGGACCCCGCCCCGCTCCGCCCTCGTGGTGGGCGGCGGCGTCTCCGGGCTCGTGGCCGCACGCGACCTCGCCGCCCGCGGGCTGCGCGTGACGCTGGTGGAGGCCGAGGACCACCTCGGCGGAGCCGTCGGCGCCCACCAGGTGGCGGGCCTCGTGCTGGACTCGGGCGCCGAGTCCTTCGCGACCCGCTCCCGGGCGGTCCCGGACCTGCTGGAGGAGCTCGGGCTCGGCGAGCGCGTGGTGCACCCCAACCGCTCCGGCTCGTGGCTGTTCCTGCCGGAGGGCGCCGTGCCCGCGCCCGACTCCGGGATCCTGGGCATCCCGGCGGACCCCACCGCCCCCCGGCTGCGGGCGGCGCTCGGCCGGGCCGGCATGCTGCGCGCCGGCCTCGACCGCAGGCTGCCCGCGTTCGTCGGCATGACCGAGCGCTCCCTCGGCGGCCTCGTCCGGGCCCGGATGGGGGAGCGGGTGGTCGACCGGCTCGTCGCGCCCTTCGCCACGGGCGTGCACTCCGCCCATCCCGACGACCTCGACGTCGACGCCGTGGCCCCCGGGCTGCGCCGGGCCCTGCGCGAGCACGGCTCCCTCGGCGCCGCGGCCGCGGCCCTGCGCCGCGCCGCGCCCGCGGGGGCCAACGTGGCCGGGCTGCGCGGCGGCATGAACGCCCTGTCCGAGACGCTCGTGCACGACCTCGAGCGGGCGGGCGTGAAGCTCGTCACCGGCTACGAC
This sequence comes from Kocuria cellulosilytica, assembly GCF_040981245.1. Taxonomy (NCBI): domain Bacteria; kingdom Bacillati; phylum Actinomycetota; class Actinomycetes; order Micrococcales; family Micrococcaceae; genus Kocuria; species Kocuria cellulosilytica. Next base: position 99,793 of record NZ_JAVFWZ010000004.1, read on the forward strand.
GTCATCGCCCTGGACCGCGACCCCCGGCGCGAGGGCTGGATGGTCATCCAGCGCCAGCCGCGCCACGGGCACAAGACCGCCGTGGCACGGGGCGAGCTGCTCGTGCTGGCCACCGACGGCACGACCGCCGTCCGGCTCCTCGCCGGCCACGAGGAGGACCTCCAGCGCTTCGCCCCCGAGCCGGGACCCCAGGTGGCCCTGGCCACGCTCGTGGTCGACGAGCCGCGCCTCGACGGCGCCCCCCGGGGCACCGGCCTGCTCGTGAGCGAGGACGCCCGCGGCGTGCGCGCCAAGGCCCTCACGCACGCGAGCGCCAAGTGGAACTGGGTCCGGGAGGCCGCCGGTCCCGGCCGGCACGTGCTGCGGCTCTCCTACGGCCGCGCCCAGACCGACGCCACCGCCGTGCCCCCGGAGGTGGCCCTGCCGGACGACCAGCTCATCCGGCTGGCCCTCTCCGACGCCTCGACCCTCCTGGGGATGCCCCTGCGGCCGGGCCAGCTCGCCGGCGCGGACATCGTGCGCTGGCGCTCCGCGCTGCCCCGCGCCGGCGTCGGGCACGCCCGGCGCGTCGCCGAGTTCCGGCGGGCGCTCGCGGTGCTGCCCGACGCCGTCGCGGTCGGCGGGTGGCTCGCGGGCACGGGCCTCGCCTCCGTCGTCGCCGACACCCGATCCCAGGTCCGCGCCCTGCTCGCCGAGGCGGGCGTCCCGGACACCGCCGCGCCGGCCGCCTCCGAGCCGGCCCGGACCCCACCGACCAGCACCCGACGAAAGGACTGAGCCTTGTCCCACGACACCAGCTCCCACGAGAACGGCGACCGTCCGGCCGCCCGGCCCGAGCCGACGCAGGACGGGGGCGCGGAGCAGCTGCACTGGGCCGTCTGGTCCGTGTTCGCCCGTCACGCCGACGGCGCCGGGTCCCGGACGGCCGGCGACGACGCCTCGGCGGCCGCCGAGTTCGACGGCGTGGTCGAGCAGCTGGCGGCGGAGGGCGTGACGCTGCGCGGCGCCTACGACGTCTCGGGGATGCGCGAGGACGCCGACGTCCTGACGTGGCTGCACGGCGACGACCCCCAGGTGCTCCAGTCCGCGGTCCGCCGGCTCCGCCGCACGGAGCTGCTGGCCGGCACCGCGCAGGCCTGGAACGCGATGGGCGTCCACCGGGACGCCGAGTTCACCCGGAACCACTCGCCGTCCTTCGCCCGCGGCCTCGCCCCCGAGGACTGGGTCTGCGTCTACCCGTTCGTGCGCTCCTACGAGTGGTACTACATGAACGCCCAGCGCCGCGCCGAGATGCTGCGCAACCACGGCATGGCGGCGCGCGACTACCCGCAGGTGCTCGCGAACACCATCGCGTGCTTCGGGCTCAACGACTACGAGTGGCTGCTCGCGCTCGAGGCCCCCGAGCTGGTGGACCTCGTCGACGTCATGCGGGCCTTCCGCAACACGGAGGCACGGCTGCACGTGCGCGAGGAGACGCCGTTCTACACGGGGCGCCGGGTCCGCTCCGAGGAGCTCGCGGAGGTGCTCCGTTGAGCGCCGAGAACGCCCTGTCACGGGCCCGGGCGCACGCGCCCGAGCAGTACGACGCCGTGGTCCTGTCGTCCTTCGGCGGCCCGGAGGGGCAGGACGACGTCCTGCCGTTCCTGCGCAACGTCACGCGGGGCCGCGGCATCCCCGACGAGCGGCTCGAGGAGGTCGCCACCCACTACCGGGCCAACGGCGGCGTGAGCCCCATCAACGCCCAGAACCGCGCGCTGCGCGCCGCCCTCGAGGCCGAGCTGCTCGGCCGGGGCCTGAGCGTGCCCGTGCTGTGGGCCAACCGCAACTGGGCGCCCTACGTGGCGGACGTCGTGCGGGAGTGCCACGCCCGCGGGATGCGCCGGCTCCTGGTGCTCGCCACCAGCGCCTACTCCAGCTACTCCGGCTGCCGGCAGTACCGCGAGGACTACGGGGTGGCGCTCGAGGAGCTCGGCCTCACGGAGGAGATGCAGGTGGACAAGGTCCACCAGTACTACGACTCGGAGGGCTTCGTGCAGCCCTTCGTCGAGGGCCTCCGGGAGGGCCTCGCGCAGGTCCGCGGGCAGCTGGGCGCCGAGGGCGGCAGGATCGCGGTCCTGTTCTGCACGCACTCCATCCCGACCACCGACGCCGAGGCGTCCGGGCCGGCGCGGATGGACTTCGAGGAGAACTCCGCCTACGTGGCCCAGCACCTGGCCGTCGCCCGGACCGTGCTCGAGCGCGTGGGGCCGGAGGAGCTGGGGGACCACACCTGGGACCTCGTCTACCAGTCCCGCTCCGGGCCCCCGCAGGTGCCGTGGCTCGAGCCGGACGTCAACGACGCGCTCGAGGAGGTCGCCGGGCGCGGGGTCGCCGGCGTGGTGCTCGTGCCGCTGGGCTTCGTCTCCGACCACATGGAGGTCAAGTGGGACCTCGACACCGAGGCCCTGGAGACCTGCGAGCGCCTCGGCCTGCCGGCGGTGCGCACCCCCACCGCGGGCACCCACCCGGAGTTCGTGGCCGGGCTCGCGGACCTCGTGGAGCAGCGCGTCGCCGGACGCGCCGCCCCGCCGCGGGTCTCCGCCTGCGCCTCGGCCACGTGGTTCGACGACTGCGCCCCGGACTGCTGCGTCAAGGTGCTGCGCGGCGCCGCCGGACCTCGTCCGACCATCGCCCAGCGCCCCCACGGAGAGCCCCTCCCGGTCGACCTCGACGAGGCCGGGGAGGTGCGGTGGGCATGACGGCCGCGGCACAGGGGCTCCCGTCGTTCCGGGTCGGGACCCGCGGCTCCCGGCTCGCGCTCACGCAGACCGGCACGGCGGCCCGCGCCGTCGCGGCGGCCGGCGGGCTGGAGCCGGAGCTCGTCACCATCCGCACCGAGGGCGACGTCCTCACCGGACCCCTGTCCCAGATGGGCGGCACCGGTGTCTTCGCCACGGCCCTGCGGGCCGCGCTGCTCGCCGGCTCCGTGGACCTGGCCGTGCACTCCCTCAAGGACCTGCCCACCGCGCCCGTTCCCGGCCTCGAGGTCGCCGCGGTGCCGGAGCGGGAGGACCCCCGGGACGCCCTGTGCGCCCGCGACGGGCTGACCCTGACCGGTCTGCCTGCCGGGGCCACGGTCGGCACCGGCTCCCCGCGCCGCGCGGCGCAGCTGCGCGCGGCGCGCCCGGACCTCGAGATCGTCGACATCCGCGGCAACGTGGGCACCCGGCTGGGACGGGTGGCCCCCGGCGACCTCGACGCCGTGGTGCTCGCCGCCTCCGGGCTGCGGCGGCTCGGGCTGGAGGACGCGATCACCGAGCTGATCGACCCGTCCGTCATGCTCCCCGCTCCCGGGCAGGGGGCCCTCGCCCTGGAGTGCCGCACCGAGGACGCCTCGGGGGACACTCCGCTCGCCGCCGCCCTCGCCGCGGTGGACCACCTGGAGACCCGCCTCGCCGTGACCGCGGAACGGGCGCTGCTGACCCGGCTCGAGGCCGGCTGCGCGGCCCCCGTGGGCACCTTCGCGCGGATCGAGGACGGCGTGCTCGTGCTCGACGTCGTCGTGGCCGACCCGGACGGCAGCCGGGTCATGCGCCGCAGCGGCCGCACCGCGGAGCGCGGCGTGGACGCCGCCCGGGCGCTCGGCTTCCGGCTGGGCGACGAGCTGCTCGCCGACGGCGCCGGCCGGCTGGCCCGGTTGACGCTCTGAGACCCGTGCCGCACCCCGGCCCCGCCGACCGTTCCGCCGACCCCGCCGCCCTGCGCGGGGCCAGGGTCGTCGTGACCCGCTCCGCGGACCGGGCCCGGAAGCTCGTGGCGCTGCTGCACGGGCACGGCGCCCGGGTCCGGCTCGCCCCGCTGCTCGAGGCGACCCTGCCCCGGGACACCCGTCCCGTCGCCGCCCTGCTGGACCGGGCGGCCGACCCGGGGGCCGCCGCCGGGTCCTGGCTGGTGGTCACCTCGGTCACCACCGTCCGGGCGCTGCGTGCGGTCGCCGGGGAGCCGACCGGTGCGGGGCTCGGCGACCGGGTCGCGGCGGCACGGGAGGCCGGCCTGCGCGTGGCCGCGGTGGGGGACGCCACGGCCGCGGCCCTCACGGCGGCCGGGCTGCCGCCGGACCTCGTGCCCGGCACCGCCCACTCGGCCGCCGGGCTGCTCGCCGACTGGCCGCCGGAGCCGGCTCCCGGCACCGTCCTGCTGCCGCTCTCCGCCCGGGCGCGGCCCGTGCTCGAGACCGGCCTGACCGGGCGGGGGTACCGGGTCCTGACGGCCACGGCCTACGAGACCGTGCCCTGGCCGGCCGCCGCGCCCCTCGTGCGGTCGGCCCCGGACCAGGACGTCGAGGAGCTGCACCGGTCGGACCTGCTGGCGGCCCTGGCCGCGGGCGAGGCCGACGCCGTGGTGCTCACGGCGCCGTCCCACCTGGCCGAGCTCGTCGGCGACGACCCCGCCGTCCTGGCGGGCACCGTCCTCGTGGCCATCGGCGAGCCCACCCGCCGCGCCGCCGCCGACCTCGGACTGCCCTCCGTGGCCGCGGCCCTGCCCACCCCCGAGGGGATCCGCGACGCCCTCGCCCGGGCCCTCGCGGACCGGGCGCCCGCCGCCCGCCCCGCCCCGCGGACCGCCCGCACCGCTCCACCGGCCCCGCACCCGGCCGCGCCGGCACCGGCCGCGCCGGACTCCGCGGCGCCGCCGACACCGACACCGATCCCGACGACCGAGGAGACGAACTCCGTGACCCACCGAACCCCGCGCTACGACCTGGTCTCCCGCCCCCGCCGCCTGCGCACCACCCCCGCCGTGCGCCGCCTCGCCGCGCAGACCAGGGTCCACCCGTCCGACCTCATCCTCCCCGTGTTCGTCCGGGAGGGTCTCACCGAGCCGGCCCCGCTCGGCTCCATGCCGGGGGTCGTCCAGCACTCCCCGGACTCCCTCCGGCGCGCCGCCGCGGAGGCGGCGGCCAAGGGCCTCGGCGGGTTCATGGTCTTCGGCGTGCCCGCCGAGCGGGACCCCGAGGGCAGCGCCGGGTGCGACCCCGAGGGGATCCTGAACCGGGCGCTGCGGGCCGTCCGCGCCGAGGTCGGCGACGACCTCGTGGTCATGGCCGACCTGTGCCTCGACGAGTTCACCGATCACGGCCACTGCGGCGTCCTCGCCGAGGACGGGACCGTGGACAACGACGCGACCCTGGAGATCTACGGCCGCATGGCCGTGGCCCAGGCCGAGGCCGGTGCCCACGTGCTCGGTCCCTCCGGGATGATGGACGGCCAGGTCGGCGTGATCCGGTCGGCCCTCGACGAGTCCGGGCACTCCGACGTCGCCGTGCTGGCCTACTCCGCGAAGTACTCCTCCGCGTTCTACGGTCCGTTCCGCGAGGCCGTGGACTCCCAGCTCCAGGGCGACCGCCGCACCTACCAGATGGACCCCGCCAACCGCCGGGAGGCGCTGCACGAGCTGCAGCTGGACCTGGACGAGGGCGCCGACATGGTCATGGTCAAACCGGCCATGAGCTACCTCGACATCCTCCGCGACGTGGCCGAGGTCTCCCCGGTGCCCGTGGCCGCGTACCAGATCTCCGGCGAGTACGCCATGATCGAGGCCGCCGCCGCCAACGGCTGGATCGACCGGAGGGCGGCGGTCCAGGAGTCCGTGCTGTCCATCCGCCGCGCGGGCGCCGACTCCGTGCTCACCTACTTCGCCGTCGAGCTCGCGGACTGGTTCCGCGACGAGAACGGCCTCTCCTGACCCCCACCGTCCCCCGAGCCGGCAGCCCCGGCGGAAGGAAGCAGACAGAACCCATGAGCGTTTCCCAGGAACTCTTCGACCGCGCGCGCAAGGTCATGCCCGGCGGGGTCAACTCCCCCGTGCGGGCCTTCGCGTCCGTGGGCGGGACCCCGCCCTTCATTACCGCGGCCAAGGGCCCGTACCTCACCGACGCCGACGGCCGCGAGTACGTCGACCTCGTCAGCTCGTGGGGGCCCGCCCTCGTCGGGCACTCCCACCCGGCCGTCATCGAGGCCGTGCACGAGGCCGTGGAGCGCGGCCTGTCCTTCGGGGCGACCACGCGCGGCGAGACCGAGCTGGCCGAGCTCGTGGTCGAGCGGGTCGGCGCGATCGACGAGCTGCGCATGGTCTCGACCGGCACGGAGGCGGCCATGACCGCGATCCGCCTGGCGCGCGGCGTGACCGGCCGGGACCTCGTCGTGAAGTTCGCCGGGTGTTACCACGGGCACGTGGACTCCCTGCTGTCCGAGGCGGGATCCGGCGTCGCGACCCTCGCCCTGCCGGGCTCCGCCGGGGTCACCGCGGCCACCGCGGCCGAGACCCTGGTGCTGCCCTACAACGACCTCGCCGCCGTGGAGGAGGCCTTCGCCGCGCACCCGGGCCGGATCGCCGCCGTCATCACCGAGGGCGCGCCCGCCAACATGGGCGTGGTCACCCCCGGCGAGGGCTTCAACGCGGGGCTGCGCCGGATCACCCGGGAGCACGGCGCCCTGATGGTCTTCGACGAGGTCCTGACCGGGTTCCGCGTGCACGAGGCCGGCTACTGGGGCCTCACCGCCGCCGGCGAGGACGGCTGGGAGCCCGACCTGTTCATGTTCGGCAAGGTCATCGGCGGCGGCCTGCCGGTCGCCGGGGTGGGCGGACGGGCCGCGGTCATGAACCACCTGGCGCCCCTGGGCCCCGTCTACCAGGCCGGCACCCTGTCGGGGAACCCGGTGGCGATGGCGGCGGGGGCGGCGACCCTGCGCACCGCGGACCGGATCGCCTACCAGACCGTCGACCGGCGCTCGGCGCAGCTCCAGGACGCGGTGCGCGCCGCGCTGACGGAGGCCGGGGTGGACCACTCGATCCAGTCGGCCGGCAGCCTGTTCTCGGTCGCCTTCGGCACCTCCGCCACCGGCGTGCACGACTACGCGCAGGCCAGGGCGCAGGAGACCTTCCGCTACCCGGCGTTCTTCCACGCGATGCTCGACCAGGGCGTCTACCTGCCGCCGTCGGTGTTCGAGGCGTGGTTCCTCTCCGCCGCGCACGACGACGCCGCGATGGACCGGATCGTCTCCGCCCTGCCGGCCGCGGCCCGCGCGGCCGCCGAGGCCCGGCCCGCCGCCTGACCCGGGGCCGCGCCGCCGTCCCGGGAGCGCTCAGGCGTCCTCGGGACGGCGGAACGGCCAGGCGCCGTCCACCACGGCGTCCGGCCGGGTCCTGCGGAAGTACTCCTGCAGGCTCGCGGCCTGCTCGGCGGCCCACCCGACCTGATCGGCGTGCAGCGCGGCCGCGGGGCGCACCAGCTCGGGGAAGCGGCGGGCCATCAGCACCGCGAGCCGCTCCGTGGCGAGCGAGTCCGCCGCGGAGGTGTGCGCCGCGGTGAGCTCGACGCCGTACTCCTCGCACAGCGCCCCGAGGGTGCGCTTGCCGCGCCGGTACCGGTGCACCTGCTTGTTGAGCACGTAGGGGTCCAGCACCGGGAAGGGCCGCGGCACCTCGATCCCGTGGCGCCGGCCCTCGTGGGCGAGGACCGTGAAGTCGTACGAGGCGTTGAACACCAGCACGGGCGTGCCCGCGGCGAAGAGGGCGTCCAGGACGCCGGCGATCTCCGCGACCACCTCCGCGGCGGGCCGCCCCTCGGCGCGGGCCCGCTCGGTGCTCACCCCGTGCACGGCCGCGGCCTCCTCGGGGATCTCCACCCCCGGGTCCGCCAGCCACTCCCACTCGTCCGTCACGGCCCCCTCGGCGTCGGTGCGCACCACGGACGCCGTGACGATGCGTGCCGTGTGCGGGTCGCGGCCGGTCGTCTCGAGGTCGAACGAGGCGCGGGGGCCCTCCGTCCACGCGGCGGGCTCCTCCCCGGCGCCCGGGGGCGCCCCGAGGTCGAAGAGCACGTCCTGCTCCGCGGCGTCGTCCGCCGCGGGAGGATCGGCCCGCGGCGCGCGCAGCGGGGCGGCGTCGAACAGGGGGAGCTGGTCGGTGGGGCCGGCGGGGCCTGAGGGCGAGGACATGGCTCCCACGGTACCGGCCCCCTCCGACCCGGGACGCGCCACCGCTGCGGGGCGCCGTGCCGCCGGGGACCGGTGCGGGCCCTCCGGCGCGCACGGGAGCGGCGGGCTTAGACCGTCGGAGTCCCGTGATGGGATGGGATCCATGCGGCACACCGAGGACAGCACCCCCGCCACGAGCTCCGCCGTGCCCGGAGCCGTGCGCTGGAACCTGGTGCCCCCGAACGGCTCCGCGCCGGAGCGCACCGCGTGGCGGCCCGGCCCCGAGCAGGAGGAGATCGCCGCGCTGCCGGCCGGGTGCGGCCCCCGGCTCGTGCTGGGCGGTCCCGGGACCGGGCGGACCCGCGTGCTCGTGGAACTGGCGGCGCGCCGGATCGGCCACGGCCTCGACCCGGACCGGCTGCTCGTGCTCACGCCGTCCCGGCTCGCGGCCGCCCGGCTGCGGGACGACCTCACGGCCGCGGTCGCCGCGACCATGAGCTCCCCGCCCGTGCGGGCCTGGCAGTCCTACGCCTTCGACCTCCTCCGGCGGGCGCAGAACGAGGGGCTGCTCCCGGGCGTCGCGCACGGCCCCAAGCTGCTGTCCGGCCCGGAGCAGGACGTGCTCATCGGCGAGCTCATGGCCGGGCACGCCGCCGGCCTCGGGGCCGCCGTCGTGTGGCCCCCCGACCTCCGGGAGGCCCTGGGCACCCGCGGCTTCCGCCAGGAGGTGCGCGAGCTCTTCGACCGGATGTCCGAGTACGACCTCGCCCCCGACGACCTCCGCGCCCTCGCCCGGCGCCTGGAGCGCCCGGACTGGGCGGCGGCCGCCACGGTGCGCGCCGAGTACCTGGCCGTGCGCCGGCTGCGGATGCCGGAGTCCTACGACCCCGCCGTCCTCGTGACCGAGGCCGCGCGGGTCCTCGAGGAGCAGCCGGAGTTCCTGCGGGCCGAGCAGGAGCGGCTCGAGCTCGTGCTCGTGGACGACCTGCACGAGGCGACGCCCTCGATCCACCGGCTGCTCGCGGTGCTGTGCCGGGGACGGGACACCGTCATGACCGTCTGCACGGACACCGTGGTCCAGGGCTTCCGCGGGGCCCGGCCCGACCTCCTGCGCACCCTCGACGACCGCCTCGCCGATCCCGCACGGCTTCTCCGGCGGCACTCCCTGGGCACGAGCCGGCGGATGCCTGCGGCCGTCGCGGAGGTCTGGCAGCGCGTGGCCGAGCGGATCCCCGCCGTCGCCGGGGCCCGGCACCCCCGCACCCTCCTGCCCCCCGAGAACGCCGCGGACGCCGCGAACACACCGGACGCCGCGAACACACCGGACGCGACGAACACACCGGACGCCACGGACGCCCCGGCCACCACGCACGCCCCGGGCGCCAGCGCGGAGCACGCCCCGGCCGGCGGCCCGGGGGCCGGCGCGGGAGCCGGTGCGCCGCAGGGCGAGGTCATCACGGTGGTGCTCCCCTCGCCGCTGCACGAGGCCCGCTGGATCGCGCACCAGGTCCTCGAGCGCCACCTCGTGCACGAGGTCCCGCTGGCGGACATGGCCGTGGTCGTGCGCAACGGCCGCTACCTGGAGGGCCTCGAGCGCCAGCTCTCCGCCCTCGGCGTGCCCGTCAGCACCTCCGCGGCGGAGACGCCGGTCCGGGACGAGCCGGCGGTGCGCCCCCTGCTGGGCGCCCTGCGCATCGTGACCGAGGCGGCCGGGGCGGCGGGGGACCGCGGGGCGGACGGGCACTTCGGCGCCCTCACCGTCCAGGCGGCCGTCGACCTCCTGACCTCGCGGATCGGCGGCGCCTCCCCGATGGACGTCCGCCGGCTGCGCCAGCGGCTCCGGGCGGAGGAGCTCGCCGCGGGCGGGGTCCGCACCAGCGACGACCTGCTCGTGGAGGCCCTCGTGGCCCCCGGGGCGCTCGAGGCCTCCGGGGTGCGCTCCGTGCCGGCCCGCAGGATCTCCCGGATGCTCTCGGCCGGGACCGGCGCCCTCCAGGAGGAGGGCGCCACGGCGGAGACCGTCCTCTGGGCCCTGTGGGAGGCGGCCGGGGTCGCCGAGTCCTGGCGGCGCCGCGCGCTGGAGGGCGGCCCGGCGGGGGAGCGGGCCGACCGCGACCTCGACGCCGTGGTGGGCCTGTTCGAGTCGGCCGAGCGGTACGTCGACCACCTGCCCGGCGCGAGCCCCGCACAGTTCCTGGACTACATCGACAACCAGGACCTGCCCATGGACACCCTGGCCGCCCGCGCCCCGACCGACGAGACGGTGGAGATCATGACCCCGGCCACGGCCGCGGGCCGGCAGTGGCCGGTGGTGTTCGTGGCCGGCGTGCAGGAGGGCGTGTGGCCCAACACCCGTCTCCGCGGGCAGCTGCTGGGCGCGGACCTGCTCACGGACGCGCTCGACCTCGGCGTCGAGCAGGCCGCACGCGTCACCCCGGTGACCCGGATGCGGGAGGTCCGCCACGACGAGCTGCGCTCCTTCTCCGCCGCGGTCTCCCGCAGCTGCGGAACGCTCGTGGTCACGGCGGCCTCGGGCGAGGACGAGCAGCCCTCGGAGTTCCTGGACCTCGTCGACCCGCCGGGATCCCGGGACGGGGACGGCACCCGGGTCGTCGTGGACGCCCCGCGGCCCATGACGCTGCGCGCCCTCGTGGCCGAGCTGCGGCAGTGGGTCCAGCTGCACGAGGAGGACCCGGTCCGCTCCGAGGCCGCGGCCCGGCTGCTCCACCGCATCGCCTCCTCCCCGCGCCCGGTGCCGGGCGCCCATCCCGACACCTGGTGGGGCGCGGCGGAACTCTCCAGCACGGCGCCCGTCTTCGACGACGGCGTCCCCGTGCCCGTCTCCCCGTCCCGGATCGAGACCATCCACCGGTCCCCGCTCGACTGGTTCGTGGCGGCCTCGCGGGCCGAGGCCGCCACCGACCTCAGCCGCAGCCTCGGCTCGCTCGTGCACGCCATCGCCGAGGAGCTGCCGGAGGCGGCGGGCTCCGAGCTCGTCGCCGAGCTCGAGCGCCGGTGGCCCACGCTGGGCCTGCCGGACACCTGGGAGTCCGCGGTCCAGCTCGAGCGGGCCCGGCAGATGCTGCGCAAGTTCGCCCAGTACGTCCTGGAGGCCCGCAGCAAACACGGCCGCCGGCTGGCCTCCGTGGAGGGCGCCTTCAGCGTGCTCGTCCAGGGGCGGGCGCGCGACGCCCTGCTCCGGGGCCGCGTGGACCGCCTGGAGCTCGACGAGCAGGGCCGCTACGTCGTCGTCGACCTCAAGACCGGACGGAACCAGCCGGCCGGGGCGAAGATCGCCGAGCACCCGCAGCTGGCGGCCTACCAGGTGGCGCTGACGGCGGGGGCGGGCACGGCCATGGTCGCCGGGGCGGACGAGGCCGTCCTCGAGCTGCCCGGCGGCACCGTGACGGAGCTCTCCGGCGGCGCCCTGCTCGTCCAGCTCGGCACCCGGGCCAAGTCCCCCTCCGTGCAGCAGCAGGACCCCCTCGACCCGGACGCCACGTGGGCTCGGGAGCTGATCACCCGGGCCGCGGAGCTCGTGGCCGGGGAGCGGTTCACCGCCCGCCACGACCAGGCCGAGGGCGCCTTCAACGGGCACGGGTGCAAGCTGCCGCAGATCTGCCCGCTGTGCGCCGAGGGTCGGCAGGTGAGCGAGCCGTGAGGACGGACCCCGGACCCCTCCCACCCGGACAGCAGGAGACGACAGCGACCATGACCGACGCCCCCGGCGACCGCACCCCGCCCGGCACGGCCGAGCACCCCTACGGCGGCGTCGAGCCCCGGTACAGCCCCGAGGAGCTCGCCGAGCTTCTCGGCGGCAACCGGCCCACGGCGCAGCAGTCCGCGGTGATCTCCGCCCCGCTCACGCCCCGGCTGGTCGTCGCGGGCGCGGGCTCGGGCAAGACCGCCACCATGGTCGACCGCGTGGTCTGGCTCGTGGCCAACGGCGTGGTCGCCCCGGACCAGGTCCTCGGCGTGACGTTCACCCGCAAGGCCGCCGGCGAACTGGGGGAGCGCATGCGCTCCCGGCTCGCCCGGCTGCGCGCCCAGGGGCTCGTCGCCCCCGTGGGCGCCGAGGAGGACGACCTCCCGGCCGCGCCCCAGGACCCCACCGTCAGCACCTACCACTCCTACGCCAACACGCTCGTGCGCAACTACGGGCTGCGGATCGGGATCGAGCCGGACACCACGCTGCTGGGCCAGGCCCGGACCTGGCAGATCGCCGCGCAGACCGTGGAGGCCTGGACCGGGGAGCTGCTGGAGACCATGCCCGCGAAGTCGACGATGGTCGGCGCCGTCCTCGACCTCGCCTCGGCGTGCGCGGAGCACCTCGTGGACCCGGCGGACGTGGAGCGCTTCGCGTCGCAGCTGCTCGGCGCGCTGGCCACCACGCCCCCGGGACGCCGGAAGAAGACCCTGGGCGCCCAGCTGAAGAAGGTCGAGGACAACCAGCGCACCGCGTGGGTCCTCGCCGAGCTCGTGGCCGACTTCTCCCGGCGCAAGCACGAGGCCCAGGCCATGGACTTCGGCGACCTGCTCTCCGCGGCGGCCCGGCTGGCGGAGCAGGACCCGGCCGCCCGCCGGACCGAGCGGGAGCGGCACCGGGTGGTGCTGCTCGACGAGTTCCAGGACACCTCGCACGCCCAGCTGCGGCTCTTCGCCGCCCTGTTCGGCCGGGGTCACTCCGTGATGGCCGTGGGCGACCCCCAGCAGTCGATCTACGGCTTCCGCGGGGCGTCCTCCGGGCAGCTGTTCGGCTTCTACGACTCCTTCCCGGTCGCCCCCGGCCAGGACGGGGAGCCCAGCTTCCTCACCACGGCGTGGCGCAACGACGCGAGCATCCTCGACGTCGCCAACACCATCGCCGCGCCCCTGCGGACCCTGCCGCCGTGGGCGCGCAGCCGGTCCTCCCTCGCCGTGCCCGAGCTGACCCCGCGGCCCGGAGCGGGCACCGGGCGGGTGCGGATCAGCCGGTGGGCGACCGACGTCGAGGAGGCCGTCGCGCTCGCGGAGCGGGTCCGGACCTGCCGGGAGCAGCACCGCGGCGAGCCGGAGGACCAGATGCCCACCATGGCGGTGCTCTGCCGCAAGCGCTCCCAGATCGAGCCCGTGCGCCGGGAGCTCGCCGCCCGGGGCATCCCCTACGAGGTCGTGGGCCTGGGCGGGCTGCTCAGCACGCCGGAGGTCTCCGACGTCGTCGCGACCCTCCGGGTGCTGGACGACCCCGGCCGCTCCGACGCCCTCGTGCGGCTGCTCGCGGGCGCCCGCTGGCGGATCGGCACCCGGGACCTCATGGCCCTCGCCGACTGGGCCTCGCACCTGGAACGGCGCCGTACGGAGGCCGCGCGAGCCGGCCGGGCCGAGGACCTCGAGAGCCCGGTGACCGCGGAGGAGACCCAGGAGGACGCCCTCGTCGAGCCCGATCTCTCCGACCACGCGTCGCTGATCGAGGCCCTCGAGACCCTCCCGCGGCCCGACTGGTCCTCCGCGCACGGCCGCCGCCTGTCCGGGACGGCGCGGGAACGCCTGACCAGGCTGCGGGCGGAGCTGGAGCACCTGCGCTCCTTCCTCTCCGACGACCTGCCCAGCCTGCTCCACGAGGTCGAGACGGTCCTCGGCCTCGACGTCGAGGTCGCCGCGCACCCGCACCGCGCCGTCCACCAGGCGCGGCGCAACCTGGACGCCTTCCACGAGGCGGCACAGTCCTTCACCGCGTTCTCCGCGACCAGCGACGTCTCGGCCTTCCTCGCGTGGCTCGACGTCACGCTCGCGGAGGAGAACGGGCTCGAGCCCGGCCCGGACAGCACACGGCACGACGCCGTGCAGCTCGTCACGGTGCACGCCTCCAAGGGCCTCGAGTGGGACCACGTCTACGTCCCGGGCCTCAACGCGGGGAACTTCCCGACCGACAAGCCCTCCCGCTGGACCCTCGACACCGGCACCCTGGCCTGGCCGCTGCGCGGTGACGCCCGATTCCTGCCGCAGTGGGCCGTGGACACGACCGACCTGAAGGCCCTCGAGGAGTCCCACACGGAGTACCTGGAGCTCGCCGCCCAGCACGCCGAGGACGAGGAGCGCCGGCTCGCCTACGTGGCCGTGACCCGGGCCCGGGAGGTGCTGGAACTGTCCTGCACCGCCTTCCGGGGCACGGCCGCGAAGAGCCAGGGGCCCTCCGCGTTCGTCGCGGAGCTGGCGCCGCTGACCGAGGGCCCCGAGCCGTCCGTCCGGCTCGGCCCCTGGGCCGAGGTGCCCGAGGGGGCGCGCAACCCGGCGGCGGCCACCGTGCTGAGCGCTCCGTGGCCGTACGACCCGCTGGAGGGCCCCGAGGTCACCGAGACCGTGACGGACGAGAGCGGGCACAGCTCCGTGCGCGTGAGCCCGCCCCCGCACCTCGGCCGCCGGGCCGTGCTCGAACGGGCCGCACGCGCGGTGCGGGAGCGCGGGTTCGAGGACACCGCGGACCTCGACGTCGAGGACCTGCTCGGCGTCGCGGCCCGGGACGGGCTCGCGCCCGACCCGCGCCGGTGGTCGGAGGAGGCGAAGATCCTGCTGGCCCGGCACGAGGACGCCCGGACGGAGCGGTCCGTCCCCATGCCGTCCCACGTCTCGGCGTCGACCCTCGTGGCGCTCGCGCGCGACCCGCTCGAGGTCGTGTCGGGCCTGCGCCGGCCCATGCCGCGCCGGCCCGGGACCGCGGCGCGGCGGGGCACCACCTTCCACGCCTGGATCGAGCAGTACTACGGCAGCTCGGCGATCTTCGACGCCGGGGAGCTGCCCGGGACCGCCGACGACTACGTCGACGCGGCCTACGACCTCCCCGAGCTCACCGCGACGTTCCGGTCGAGCCCGTGGGCGGACCGGCAGCCGTACGCGGTGGAGTTCCCCCTCGAGACCCCGGTCGCCGGGATCACGGTGCGGGGCAGGGTGGACGCCGTCTTCCGCAACGGCGACGGCACGTGGGAGCTGGTCGACTGGAAGACGGGGCGGGCACCGGCCGGGCGGGAGCTGCGGGAGCGGTCGGCGCAGCTGGCCGTGTACCGGCTCGCGTGGTCCCGGCTGCGGGACGTCCCGCTCGAGGAGGTCACCGCCGCCTTCTACTACGTGGCCGAGGACCAGGTGGTCCGCCCGCACGACCTCGCCGGGGCCGAGGAGCTCGAGGCGGTGGTCCGGGAGGCCTACGACGTGGTGCTGCGACCCTGAGCGGGGCCCTCCGTGCCCTCTCGCCGCGTGCGGCCGGGGAGAGGTCCGGGCGCACCGGCCGGGGCGGGGCCCTCGGGAGCACCCGCCCGGTGGGAGCCCTCGGTGCCGTCCACCGGACGGGGGCTGTCGGGGCCGCTCGCCGGACGAGGGCTGTCGGGGTCGTTCGCCGGACGGGAACCCTGGGGGCCGCCTGCCGGTCGAGGGCTCTCGGGGCCGCTCGCCGGTCGGGACCTCTCGGTGCCTCCGGCCGGCCGGGGGCGCTGGTCCCCGTTCGGCACGGAGGGCTCCGCCGGGTGCTCCGGGGCACCGGCACCCTGTGCCGGGTCCGGGAGCCGGGCGACGTCCTGCTCGAGGGTGGCGAGCATCTGCTCCGCATCGGCCACCAGGTCGTCCGCGCCGCGGTCCACGGCGCGCACCAGCCACTGGGCGAGAGCGAGCTCCGCGTCCAGCCGGGCGCGGTCCAGCAGGTGCGGGTCCGGCTCCCGGTCGGGCGCCTGGAAGGACGTGCGGCGGCAGGCCGCGGCGTAGGCCCCGAGCACGCCCTCGGCGAGGCGGGCGTCGCGTGCCGCGAGGAGCCACGCGAAGTCCTCGGCGGGATCGCCCACGTGCAGATCGGTCCACCCGGTCACCCCGCGCACCCGCCCGCGGGAGATCACGAGGTCGTCCTCCTGCAGGTCGCCGTGGACCACGCGGGGCTCGAACCGCCACACGTCGCGGTCCTCCAGGACCCCTTCCCACCGGTGCAGCAGGGCGGCCGGCACGCGCTGCGTCGCGGCCGCCCGGCGCAGCTCCGCGACCCGGCGCAGCCGGCACTGCTCGGCGGTGTAGCCGGGCAGGTCCGCGTCCAGGACCAGGGCGGGCGGCAGGGCGTGGATCGCGGCCAGCAGCCGCCCGAGCTGCACGGTGAGCGTGGGGGGCGGGTCGGCGCTGGGCACGTGCCGGTGGTGCTCCGGGTCCGGCTCCGCGGCCATGCGGGCCAGCGCGTCGATGTCCAGGGGGGCGCCCTCGATGTGGGAGTGCACGAAGGCGTGCAGGTCGCCGTGGGCCACGGAGCCCGCGGCGGTGGGGACCAGGAAAGGGAGGCGGGACCGGACGGCCGGGGTGAAGGAGCGGAGCACCAGGTGCTCGGTCTCCAGGCGCACGCTCGCCTCGGGACTCAGCGGGGAGCGCACCCGCCAGCGCCGGCCGGCCGCGTCGACCACCACGGCGGACCGGAAGTCGGCGTCGTCGTCGGGGGAGGGTCCCACGGCCACGGGCGCGAGTCCGGGGACGCCTGCGGCGGCGACGGCGGCCAGGTGCTCGAGGGACGTGCTCACGGCGTCCACCCTACAAGAGGCCCGGCGTGGAGGACGGCCGCCGTGCCCGTCCCCACCCGCCCGGGCCGGGGACCCCGGGTCCGGGCGGGTCGCTACAGTGGAGACGTGCCCGCCTCCAGCCTCCCCGAGCCCGTCCCCGGCTCCCGCCCCGTGCCCGCCCCCGAGCGTCTCTCGCCGGCCCGTCTGCCGTTCGCGGCGACGGCCTTCGACCGCGACGCCGTCGACCGCGAGCTCCAGGACGTGCGCGTGCTCGCCGCCCAGGACCCCGCCACGCTCGTGCTCGTGCTCGCCGGCGGGCTCGCCCCCGTCGCCGGCGGCGCCCTCGTCCTGGTGCCCGCGGCCGAGCTCCCCGCCGTGCCCCACGACCCGCGCCGGCCGGAGGTCTACCTGGGCCGGCTGCCCGGTGCCGACGGCGCCCGCGGCCCCCGGGTGCTGCTGCGGGCCGTCGCCGCCCCCGAGCCCGGGGGCGAGGACGCGGCGGCCGAGCCTTTCGCGGTGCCCGAACCGCTCGTGGCGGCCGTCGCCGAGTTCGCCGCCGCCCGGTGCGCGGGGGAGCTGCGCTGGGCCGGCCTGCGCGAGCTGGGCCCGGTGCTCCCGGCGGCGGACACCTCGCTGCTCGTCACCGCCCAGTCCGTGGGCCTGTGGCACCGGGACCACCCCCGGTGCCCCCAGTGCGGGGAGCCCACCGAGGTGATCCGCTCCGGGTGGGCCCGGCAGTGCCGCAACGACGACTCCCTGCACTTCCCGCGCACCGACCCCGCGATCATCGTGGCGGTGAGCGACGGCCACCCCGATCCCGAGCGGGAACGGCTGCTGCTGGGCCGCTCCGCGCTCTGGAAGGGCAACCGGTTCTCGACGCTCGCCGGGTTCGTGGAGCCGGGGGAGTCCCTCGAGCAGGCCGTGGTCCGCGAGGTCGCCGAGGAGGCGGGCCTGACCGTGGGGGACGTGCAGTACCTGGGCTCCCAGCCCTGGCCGTTCCCGCGCTCCCTGATGCTCGGCTGCCGGGCGGTGGTGCGCTCCGGCGCGGCCGTCCCGGACGGCCAGGAGATCCTGGAGCTGCGCTGGTTCACCCGGGCGCAGCTGCGGGACGCGGCACGCACCGGGTCGGTGACCCTCCCTGGACGGGTCTCGATCGCGCACGCGCTCATCGCGCACTGGCTCGGCGAGGACCTGCCGGAGACCGCGTGGTGAGCGCGGGCGAGGCCGCCACGGAGGTGGAGTCGACCCTGGAGGAGCGCATCCTCGCCGGCCTGGACCCCGAGCAGCGGGAGGTCGCGACCACGCTCCGCGGACCCGTGTGCGTGCTCGCGGGCGCCGGCACGGGCAAGACCCGGGCCATCACCCACCGGATCGCCTACGGCATCGCCACGGGGGTCTACACCCCGCAGAAGGTCCTGGCCCTGACCTTCACGGCCCGCGCCGCCAACGAGATGCGCAACCGGCTGCGCGGCCTGGGGGCCGCCGGGGTGCAGACGCGGACGTTCCACGCCGCCGCCCTGCGCCAGTTGCAGTACTTCTGGCCCCAGGCCGTGGGTGGGCCCCTGCCCGGGCTCGTCGAGCACAAGGCGCGGCTGATCACGGAGGCCGCGCAGAACATGCGCCTGTCCACGGACCGTGCGGCCGTGCGGGACCTCGCCGGCGAGATCGAGTGGGCCAAGGTCTCGATGCTGACCCCCGACACCTACCCGGCCCGGGCCGCCGGGCGGGACATGCCCCTGAACTACGACGTGCGCACGGTCCAGCGCCTGTACCAGTCCTACGAGGAGCTCAAGACCGACCGGCACCTCATCGACTTCGAGGACGTCCTGCTGCTCACGGTGGCCGTGCTCGAGGAGGACGAGCGCGTCGCCGCGACCGTGCGCGAGCAGTACCGCCACTTCGTCGTCGACGAGTACCAGGACGTCTCCCCGCTCCAGCAGCGCCTGCTCGACGCCTGGCTCGGGGGCCGGGACGACCTCTGCGTGGTGGGTGACGCCTCCCAGACGATCTACTCCTTCACCGGTGCGACCTCCCGGCACCTGCTCGAGTTCCCGGCCCGGCACCCGCAGGCCCGGGTCATCGAGCTCGTGCGCGACTACCGCTCCACCCCGCAGGTCGTGGAGACGGCCAACCGCCTGCTCGCCGCCCGCCGGCCGGAGCGGGGCGCGACCCCCGGCGCGTGGGCCACCCCGCTGCGCCTCGTGGCCCAGCGCCCGGACGGGCCGCCCCCGTCCTGGAACGAGTACGCGGACGACGAGGCCGAGGCGGCCGGGACCGCGGCGCGCATCCAGGACCTGATCGACGACGGGGTGCCCGCCGCCGAGATCGCCGTGCTGTTCCGCACCAACGGGCAGTCGCAGGCCTTCGAGACCGCCCTCGCGGAGGCGGGCATCGGCTTCCAGCTGCGCGGCACGGAGCGGTTCTTCAACCGCCCGGAGGTCAAGCAGGCCGTGGTCCAGCTGCGCACGGCGGCGCGGGCGGCCGAGGCCACGGACGAGCCGACGCGCCTGGTGCGCGACATTCTCTCCTCCCTGGGCTACTCGGACCGGGCGCCCCGCTCCACGGGGGCGGTGCGCGAACGGTGGGAGTCCCTGGCGGCGCTCGTCTCCCTCGCGGACCGGATGGCGGCGGAGGCCGCGGCCCGCGAGGAGCAGTTCGTCCTGCCCGCGTTCGCCGCGGAGCTCGAGCGGCGCATGGCCCAGCAGGACGCCCCCGTGATGAACGGGGTGACCCTGGCGTCCCTGCACTCGGCCAAGGGCCTGGAGTGGGACGCCGTCTTCCTGGCGGGCCTCAGCGAGGGCCTGATGCCCATCGGCTTCGCCGAGACCGCGGACGAGGTCGACGAGGAGCGCCGGCTGCTCTACGTGGGCATCACGCGGGCCCGGGAGCACCTGGTGCTCTCCTGGACCCTCTCCCGCACCCCGGGCGGCCGGCCCACGCGCCGGGCCTCACGCTTCCTCGACACCCTGCGCGGCACGGACACGGCCCGCGCGCCCCAGCGCCGGGCCCGCCCGCGCGGCGCCCGCGCTCACTCCTGAGCGAGACCGCACAGGCACCGGCTCCGGTCCAGCCGCGGCCGGGACACGGCCTCCGGCCACGGCGGGGCGAAGAGCGCCGCGCGCCGGTCGCCGGCCCGCTCCCCGGCCGGGAGGAGCCGCCCGCGCCCGTCGCACAGCGAGTCCAGGGCCACCCGGAGCACCTCGACGGCCAGGCGGACCGCGACGGCCTCCGCGTGGGCCGGCGCCGCCCACGCGGCGAGGACGGCGTCCGGACCGCGGGGCACCGGGCCGGGCTCCCGGCCGTCGAGCGTGGCCCGCACGCAGTCCGGGCACGGCCGGTGCGCCCAGGGCACGGTGGGCCAGCGCAGCAGGACGCCGCCGGCACGGTGCAGCGACACGAGCGGGTGCCGGGGATCGATCCCCGGCCACGCCTCCGGCTCCTCCGCGCCGGGCACGGCACGGCCGGCCGGGGGAGCGGCCGGGTGCTCGAGGCTGTGCACCACGACGGTGCCCGGCAGCAGGGCACCGGGGAACAGCTCGGGCGCGCTCACCGGCGCGCACCGGGGATCGAGCTCGCGCAGCCTCCGGCGCAGGGCCGCCTCGCGGGGGCGGCCGACGTCCGCGGGCCGGTACGCGCCGGTCCCGAGATCGCCGGTCGTCACGGGCGCGGAGTCGTTGACGTTGAGCCCGAGCACGCCGCAGCGCAGCAGGCGCACGGCCAGCGCCGCCGCGAGACCGTCCAGGCCCAGGAGCAGGACGTGCACCTCGTCCGGGCGGGGGCCCTCGAGGCACGACGCGCGCGGGCCCGGGTCCTGCTGGTGAGCCCGGGACGGGCCGGGGAACGGGGTGGTGGGCACGGGACGCCTTCCGGGACGCGCGGACGGGACGCCCCCACTGTGACCCGCGGCGGGCCCGCGGCGCGCCCGCCGGCGGGCCGTCCACAGTCCACGCCGGCGGACCGTGCACAGTCCACGGGCGGCGTTTCGCGGCCCGCGCCCGTGACGTGTTCAATGGCCCCATGCCCGTACCGTCGCAGCCCGAGGTCGTCGTGCGCCGCTCCGCCCGCCGGCGCAAGACCGTGTCCGCCCACTGGAGCGAGGACACGGTGGTGCTCTCGGTCCCCCAGACGGCCACCCGGCGGGAGATCGAGCACTGGACCCGGGAACTGGTGCCCCGGGTCGTGGAGCGCCGGCGCCGCGAGGCGGCCAAGGGCGCCGACCGGCGCTCCGACGACCGTCTCCTGCAGCGCGCCCAGGAGCTGTCGCGGCGCCACCTCGACGGCCGCGCCCGGCCCTCGGACGTGCGCTGGTCAGGACGGCAGCAGTCCCGGTGGGGCTCCGCGACGCCCGCCACCGGCGTCATCCGGATCTCGGCGCAGCTCCAGGAGGCCCCGGAGTGGGTGCTCGACTTCGTGCTGGTGCACGAGCTCGCGCACCTGCTCGAGGCCGACCACAGCCCCCGGTTCCGGGAGCTGGAGGCCCGGTACCCCCTCGCCGAGAGGGCCAGGGCCTTCCTGGACGGCGCGGCGTGGGCGCACCGGCGCACGGAGGGCGCCGCGGAGGGCGCCGCGGAGGGCGCCGCGGAGGATCAGCGGGAGCCGTCCCCGTCCTGAGGCCCGTCGCCCTCGGGCCGCCCGGGGCCGCCGTCCGCACCGGGAGCACCGTCCGCGCCGGGCCCCTCGTAGCCGCCCGAGAGCAGCCGCTGGAGCGCGGCGTCGACCTCGTCCTCGGACGCGGTGAGCAGCCCGCGGCGCTCGGTGAAGCCCGCGGGGTCGTCCAGGTCCTCGTCGGTGGGCAGCAGCTCCGCCGCGTCCCACAGCCCGTCCCGGTCCTGCACGCCGCGGCGCTCGCCGACGTACTGCCAGAACTCGGCGGCCTCGCGCAGCCGGCGCGGGCGCAGCTCCAGCCCCACGAGGGAGCCGAATGCGTGCTCGGCGGGCCCGCCGGAGGCCCGGCGCCGCCGGACGGTCTCGGACAGGGCCTCGGCGGACGGCAGGTTCGCGGTCGCGGCGACGGTCACCACGTGCACCCAGCCCTCCACGAGGGCGAGCACGGTCTCGAGCCGCTTGAGCGTGACCTCCTGGTCGGGGGTCTGCTGCGGGGCGAAGATCCCGGAGGACAGGGCCTCCTGCATGCTCGACGGGTCCATCGGGTCGATCTCCCGCGCGGCCTCCTCGATGCGGGCCATGTCGATGTGGATCCCCGCGGAGAAGCGCTTGACGAGGTCCAGCACGTGCTGGCGCAGCCACGGGTTCGCCGCGAACAGGCGGACGTGGGCGGCCTCGCGCACGGCGACGTAGAGCATGATCTCCTGCGCCGGGATGTCCAGGCCCTCGCCGAAGTCCCTGATGCTGGCCGGCAGCAGCCCGGACCGGCCCTCCGCGAGCGGCAGCCCGATGTCGGTGGAGCACAGCACCTCGCGGGACAGTCCGCCGATGGCCTGGCCCAGCTGGATCCCGAACAGCATGCCGCCCGCGCCGGCGAGCATGCCTGAGGCCCCGCCCATCATGGCCGAGAGCTCGGGGGGCAGCTGCTGGGTGAGGGCGTCGGTGAGCGCCTTGGTCACGGACTCCGCGACCGGACCCGTCATGTCCTTCCAGGTCTCCTGGGTGGCCTCGATCCACTCCGCGCGGGACCACGCCCGGGGCAGGATCGAGGGCTGGCCGAACTCGGTGTGGTCGGCCAGCCACAGCTCGGCGAGGCGCATCGCGTCCTCCACCGCGCCGCGCTGGGCGGGGGTCACGGAGGGGTCGCCGCCCTCGGCGGCGATCCGCCGGGCGTGGTCGTGGGCGAGCTTCCAGTTGACCGGGCCCTCGGACGCCCCCGCGCCCATCATGGACTGGATCTGCTGGAACATCATGGACATCGCCTGGGGGTCCACCGGCACGCCGGCGCGCTGGAGGTCCTCGGGGCTCATCCCGCTCTGCCCCATGAGACGCTCGAGCATCTCCTGGAAGGGGTCCTTGGGGCCGTCGCCGGAGTCGTCCCCGGGAGTGTTCCCGGGGCGGTCGTGGGGAGGCTGGGGAGTCATGGGTCCACCGTTCTTCGGTCGGGTCGGGGATCGGGCGGCACGGGCACGCCCGACGTCACTGCTCCCAGCGTAGCGAGCACCGGACGGGGCCGACCATGAGCCAACTCCCAGTTCGCTGGAAGCTCAGGGCAGGGTCCCGCGCGATAAGCTGGACCGTCCGGACCGGGCGGCCCCGCGGCCCCCGGTCCTCCCGACGACGACCGCCGAGGACCGCCCGTGACCGCATCCCCCCGCCCGCTCCGAGCCCAGCGCCGCCGAGGCCTCGAGTCCTGGGCGCTGCTGGGGTCCGCGGGGCTGCTGCTGGCCGGGACGGTGCTGCCCGCGCCGTTCGTGATCGAGGCGCCGGGCCCCACGTTCAACACGGTGGGGGAGCACGACGGCCGGCAGCTGCTGGGCGTCTCCGGCGCCCCGACGTATCCGAGCGAGTCCGTCCTGGACCTGACCACGGTCTACGTCACCGGCGGACCCGACAAGAGCGTCAACGTGCTCACCGTCCTCGGGTCCTGGCTTGACCCGTCCGCGTCCGTCGTGCCGGCCGACACCCTCTATCCCCGGGACGTCACCGACGAGGAGGCCGCCCAGTACAGCATGGCGGCGATGAGCACCTCGCAGGAGGACTCGGTCGCGGCGGCGCTGACGCACCTGGGCGAGGACTTCGACACGCGGCTCTCGGTGCAGGGGACCGTGCCGGGCGGCCCGGCGGAGGGGGTGCTCGAGCACGGCGACGTCCTGCGCGGCGTGGACGGTGACCCCGTCACCTCCCTGCCGTCCCTGAAGTCGGCCCTCGACGCGGCGGGAGAGCGGGGCGTCACCCTGCAGGTCGAGCGCTCCGGGTCCCCGCGCGAGGTCGAGGTGGACACCGTGCGCGACGAGGCGTCCGGGAACTGGCAGCTCGGCGTGTACCTCCTGCCCGCCTACGACTTCCCGATCGACGTGGCCTTCGAGCTGGACGAGGTCGGCGGGCCCAGCGCCGGGCTGATGCTCGCCCTGGGGATCGTCGACGAGCTGACCCCGGGGTCGATCGCCGGGGACCGGCACGTGGCCGGCACCGGCACCATCACCCCGGACGGGGAGGTGGGGCCCATCGGTGGCATCCGGCAGAAGCTCGAGGGGGCCGCGGCGGCCGGGGCAGAGGTCTTCCTCGCCCCCGAGGGCAACTGCGCCGAGGCGCAGGGCCACGTCCCGGAGGGCCTGACGGTCGTGTCCGTGCGCACCCTCGACGACGCCGTGGCCGCGGCCGAGGCCGCCGGGGACGGCGGGGACCTCTCGGCGCTGCCGTCGTGCGCGGCCCGATGACGGCCGCCGCGTGCACGATTGCACCCCCGAGAAGCCCGCGGGCAGAATGGACGGGGTGCCCCGGCGACCCGCCGGCGGCGTTCCTCCCCGACGCACCCCGCACCCCACGACTTCACGCACCACACCTGACGAACGACGCCGATTGCAGAGGTAACCAGTGACCGCCGGACCAACAGCCCCCCGACCACCGAGGCAGCAGCCAGCAGGACAGCGGCGGAAACGGGGTGCGCTGTGGCCGACGGTCGTGGTCGTCCTGGTCCTCGTGGCCGCCTTCGTGGGACTGACGCAGCTCTACACGGACGTCCTGTGGTACGACCAGCTGGGCTACCTCAGCGTCTTCGTCACGGAGAACGTCACGAAGATCGTGATCTTCGTGATCGCGGCCGTGCTCGTGGCGGCGCTGATGTTCGCCAGCCTCTTCCTCGCCTACCGGCACCGGCCGATCACGGCCGAGTCCATCGTGGACGACAACCTGCGCCGCTACCAGGAGGCCCTGGAGCCGGTCCGCAAGATCGTCATGGTGGTCGTCCCCGTGCTCTTCGGGCTCTTCGCGGCGAGCACGGCGATGACCCAGTGGGACACGGTGCTGCTGTTCCTCAACCAGGAGCCGTTCGGCCAGGAGGACCCGCAGTTCGGCCTCGACCTCGGCTTCTACGTCTTCACCCTCCCGTTCCTGCGCTTCCTCATCGGCTTCCTCGTCTCGGCGATCCTGCTCGCCGGTGTGGCGGGGATCCTGATGCACTACGTCTACGGCGGCATCCGGATCACCGAGCGGGGGCTCAGCACCACCCGCGCCTCGCGCGTGCACCTGGGGGTGCTGGCCGCGCTGTTCCTGCTGCTCCAGGCCGCGAACTTCTGGCTGGACCGGTACTCCACGCTGCAGTCCTCGTCCGGGTCGTGGACGGGCGCGCTGTACACCGACGTCAACGCCGTGATCCCCACCAAGGCGATCCTCGCGGCGGCCGCCCTGATCGTGGCGATCCTGTTCGTGGTGGCCTCGTTCATCGGCCGCTGGCGGCTGCCGGTCATCGGCACCGCCATGCTGCTCGTGGTCGCGGTGGTGGCCGGCGGGATCTACCCATGGATCGTCCAGCGCTTCCAGGTCACGCCCACGGAGCAGGCGCTGGAGAACCAGTACATCCAGCGCAACATCGACCTCACCCGCTCGGCCTACGGGCTGGACTCGGCCGAGGTCATGCCGTACGACGCCACCACGGAGACCGAGCAGGGCGCCCTGCGCCAGGACACCGAGACGACCTCGAACATCCGCCTGCTGGACCCGAACGTGGTCTCCGCCGCGTTCTCCCAGCTGCAGCAGTTCCGCCCCTACTACCAGTTCCCGGACACCCTCAACGTGGACCGCTACGAGATCGACGGCGAGATCCAGGACACCGTGATCGCCACGCGTGAGCTGAACCCCGACCAGAACCAGGGGTGGTTCAACCAGCACGTGGTCTACACCCACGGCTACGGCGTGGTCGCCGCCTACGGCAACCGGGTCGAGGTCGACGGCAAGCCGCAGTTCATGCAGGCCGGCATCCCGTCCCGGGGCGTGATCTCGGACGACTACGAGCCGCGCATCTACTTCGGGGAGAACTCCCCGATGTACTCCATCGTCGGCGGCGCGGAGGGCGACGAGCCCCTCGAGCTCGACCGCCCGCAGACGGCCGGCGACCAGGAGGGGGACGCCAAGACGACGTTCGCCGGCGACGGCGGGCCCAGCATCGGCAACTTCTTCAACCGCCTGGCCTACTCGATCAAGTTCCAGTCCTCGGACATGCTCCTCTCGGACGCCGTGCGCCCGGAGTCGCAGATCCTCTACGACCGGGACCCGCGCGAGCGCATCGAGAAGGTCGCCCCGTACCTCACCGTCGACGGCGCCCCGTACCCGGCCATCATCGACGGCCAGGTGCAGTGGATCGTGGACGCCTACACCACCTCGGACGCCTACCCGTACTCGACGCCGTCGGTGCTCCAGGAGGCCACCCAGGACACGCAGACCGCCCAGGGGGCGGCGGCGACCCTGCCCCCGGAGCGGGTCAACTACATCCGCAACTCGGTCAAGGCCACGGTCAACGCCTACGACGGCACCGTGAACCTGTACGCGTGGGACGACCAGGACCCGGTGCTGAAGGCGTGGCAGAACGTCTTCCCGAACACGCTCCAGCCGTACTCCGAGATGTCCGCGGAGCTCATGGCGCACGTGCGCTACCCGCAGGACATGTTCAAGGTCCAGCGGGAGCTGCTCAACCGCTACCACGTCACCGACGCGAACAGCTTCTACGCCAGCGACGACGTCTGGTCCGTGCCCAACGACCCGACCCAGGACACCGACGTGGCCCTGCCCCCGTACTACCTCTCGATGCGGATGCCCGGTGAGGACGAGGCCAACTTCTCGCTCACCACCTCCTTCATCCCGCAGCAGTCGGAGACGGGCAACACGCGCAACGTGATGTACGGGTACCTGTCCGCCAACTCCGACGCCGGGACCGGCGAGGACGGGGTCAAGAGCGACGAGTACGGCACGCTGCGCCTGCTCGAGCTGCCGCGGTCCTCCGTGGTGCCCGGACCGGGCCAGGCGCAGAACCTCTTCAACTCGGACACGGACGTCTCGACCGAGCTGAACCTGCTCCGCCAGGGCGCCTCCGAGGTCATCAACGGCAACCTGCTCACCCTGCCGGCGGGCGGCGGCATGCTCTACGTCCAGCCCGTCTACGTCCAGTCCTCGGGCGACGCCGCGTACCCGACGCTGCGGCGCGTGCTCGTCGGCTTCGGCGAGGAGGTGGGCTTCGCGCCCACCCTCGAGGAGGCTCTCGACGAGGTCTTCCAGGGCGACTCCGGCGCCCAGACGTCCTCCGGCGCGGGCGTGGACGACGCCGAGGCCGGGAGCCCCGACGGGGACGGCGAGGGCGGGGCGGGAGCCCCGGCCGGCGGCGGCAGCCTCGAGGACGCCCTCGGCGACGCCAACCAGGCGATCCAGGAGTCCGAGGAGGCCCTGCAGGAGGGCGACTGGACCTCCTACGGGGAGGCCCAGCAGCGGCTCCAGGACGCCATCGAGCGGGCGCTCGAGGCGGACGGCGTCGTCGCGCCCGAGGCCGAGGGGGCCCTGGCCCCCGAGGAACCGGCCGGGGAGCCGGCGGAGCAGCCCGCCGGGTAGCCGATTTGCGGGTCCGCCCCGCGGCACGTATAGTCATACATGTCGCCGCGGGGTGGAGCAGTTCGGTAGCTCGCTGGGCTCATAACCCAGAGGTCGCAAGTTCAAATCTTGCCCCCGCAACCAGAGAAGGCCCCCGGACCACCACGGTCCGGGGGCCTTCGCCGTGCCCGGGCTCCCGGGCCGGAAGGAGCCCCCACGGCCGCGGCCGTGGGGGCTCCGTGCGCGCTCCCGGTGCGGGACTCCCGTCAGACCTCTTCGGAGGAGACGATCCGCTCGGCGTTGCGGGACTTCAGGGCCGCGAGGCGGGCCTCGATCTCCGACTGCTGGCCGAGGGACTCGAGGGACTCGAACTGCGCGTCCAGGGAGGACGCGGCGAGCTCCTGCTGGCCCAGCACGCGGGCCTCCTCGCGCCGGATCTTGTCCTCGAACCGCGACACCTCGCTCGTCGGGTCGAGCACGTCGAAGGCCTTCAGCGCGTCCTGGACCTGCGACTGCGCCTGCACCGTCTTCTGCCGGGCGTTGAGCTCGTCCCGCTTGTTGGACAGCTCCTGCAGCTTGCCCCGCATCCTGTTGAGCCCGTCCTTGAGCTTCTCCACGACCTCGGTCTGGGACTGGATCTGCGGCTCGGCGCCGCGGGCCTCCGTCTCGTACTGGATCTGTCGCTGGAGGGCGACCTTGGCGAGGTTGTCGAACTTCTGGGCCTCGGCGGCCTTGCCGGCCCCGCGGTACTCCTCGGCCCGGTTCGAGGCGGCCAGGGCCTTGTTGCCCCACTCCTGGGCCTCGCGCACGTCCTCCGCGTGGTCCTGCTCGAGCAGGCGCAGGCTGCCGATGGTCTGCGCGACGGCGGCCTCGGCCTCCCGGATGTTCTCGGTGTAGTCGCGCACCATCTGGTCCAGCATGAGCTGCGGGTCCTCGGCGGCGTCGATCATGGCGTTGATGTTGGCCTTCGCGAGCTGGGCGATGCGGCCGAAGATGGACTGCTTGATCATGGTTCCTTCTCTCCTGTGGTGCTTCCCGGGAGGACCTCCCGGGACGGTGGGCGGGACAGGGATCGTGGGGCGGACAGGTGGACGGGTCGGGGAGCGGCGGACCGTGCCGGGGCGGCCGGCGGTCGGCGGCCGGGTTCCGGGGTCAGAAGCTGCCCCCGATGCCGCCGCCGAAGCCGCCCCCGCCGCCGCCGAAGCCGCCCCCGCCGCCGCCGAAGCCGCCGCCGAAGCTGCCGCCGAAGCCGCCGCCCCCGCCGCCGAAACCGCCTCCGCCGCCGTTGAGGATCGAGCCGAGGAGGATGCCTCCCAGCATCGCGCCGCCCAGGCCGCTGTTGGAGCGGCCGCGGTGGCCGCCCATCCCCACGGGCGCGCCGAAACCGCCGTAGGAGAAGGAGTCGACGTCCCGCTGGGCGATGTACTGGGCCTCGCCGGCGAGCCGGACGGCCTCGTTGGCGTAGGTCAGCGCCTCGGAGGGGTCCGACCTCCGGGCCTGCTGGGCGGCCTCGAGGCAGCGCTCGGCCTCCGCGAGGCGGGTGCGCGCCTCGGGGCCGACCCCGCCGCGGCGGGCCCAGATGTACTCGCTCGCCGAGCTCAGCTGGGCCTGCGCGGACACGAGGGTGTGCGCGAGGGTCTCCCGCGCGGAGCGGTCCCGGTCGTTCTGGGAGCGCACCGAGGCGAGCCCCTTGTCGAGCTCGTCCTTGGCCACCGCGAGGCGCCGGCTCAGGCCGAGGGGATCGATCCGTCCCGCGCCCATCTGCTCCTCGACGGTCCGCAGGACGGCACTGACGCCGGCCACCGCGCCCGCGAGCTCCGGGTTGGAGCCGCGCCGGACGAGGGCGTCCGCCTCGGCGACGTCGCGCTGGGCGATGGTCACGGCGTCCTTGAGGGACTCCTCGGCGTGGGCGAGCTCGGTGGCCGCGTGCTCCACGGCGTCGAGCAGCCCGCCGGCCTGTCCCGCCCCCTCCTCGGCGGCGCGGATGTCCAGCACGGCGTCGCTCGTGCGGCCCGCGGCGAGGTCGGTGCGGGCCTCCTCGAGGGCGGTGTCCACGAAGTCGAGCCGGTCCCGGGCCTGGTCGATGTTGTCCCGGACCGGGGCGACGGCCGTCTCGTTGTAGTGGGCGGTCAGCTCCCGCAGCCGGGCGTCGGCCGTGGCGACGCGGGGGCGCACCGCCTCCGCGTGGCGCCGGACGTCCTCGAGGGCCTGCGGGGCGCGGGACTCCAGCCGGCGCAGCGCGCTGAAGGCCTCCTGGTGCTCCTGGAGGGGGCGCTGGGCGTCCTGGGAGCGGGCGATGATCTCGCCGAGCCAGGCCCGCTGCTGCTCCTCGGTGTCCGGGATGTGGTCCTCGAGCTGCTGCTGGAGGGCGAACGAGGCCTGCATGTGCTTCTTGGCGTCCTGGACGGCGCGGCGGAACGGCTCGACCTGCTCGTCCCCGTACTGCAGCTGGGCGAAGGCCAGCTCCTGCTCGGAGTGCTGGATGGCGTTGTCGGTGGCCACGAGGAGCTCGCCGGCCCGCTTGCGGAGCTCCGGCACCGGGACCTCCGGCGGGCGGGCGGGTCCCGCCGGGCCCCGGCCACCGGGCCCGCCGTGCGGGGCGGACTCCTGCTGCCGGCGCTTCTTGTTGCGGGCGGCCATGCCGTAGACGGCGAGCCCGCCCAGGCCGAGCGCTCCGAGGCCGAGCAGGCCGAAGCCCGCGCCGCCGCCGTCGGAGCTGTCCGCGGCCCCGGCGGGGGCGCCGGCGAGCTCCGCCTCGATGCCCTCGACCGCGCCCTCGACCGCGCCGTCCCAGTCGTCGGCCGCGAGCGCCGGCGTGATGTACTGCCGGTTGATGCGCTCCTGCTGCTCGGTGCTCAGGGGCCCGGTCGAGTACGCGGAGAACCGCTGCTGCCGGTCCTCCGTGGCCACGACCAGCACCGCGTCCGAGCTGCCGAGGTCGTTGACCGCGGCGAACTCCTGCAGCCACGCGTCGGGGTCCGAGGGGTCGGTGAAGGAGTCGACGAACACCGCGGTCAGGGTGATGCCCTCCTGGGTGGCGAGCTCGCGCACGTCGGCGGCCAGCGCCGAGGGGTCCTCCAGGACCCCGGCCTCGTCGACGATCCGCTCGCCCGGGGGCACGTCCACGGGCGGCTGGGCGGCGGCCGCCCCGGCGGGCGCGAGCAGGGCGAGCGTCAGACCGCAGCCGGCGACGGTCCGGCGGGCAATGGGGCGCCAGTGCATGATCTCCCTCACGTGGTCGGTGCTCCCGATTCTAGGACGGGGGCGCCCCGGCGGGCGGAACGGCACCGGGCCTACGCGCAGGGCGAAACCGGAAGGCGGCTGATGACCTCCCGGCGGGCACGGGGCGCACCCACGGCCGGCGTCCGGGAAGCGGTCAGTGCTCTCAGCGTCGTCTCAGTGCGGACATGGATACTGGGGAGCAGAGCCGCCCGCGCCGCCCCGTCCGCTCCGGGGCCGCCGGGCCCGTCCGTTCCCAGGAGGAGACCGCCCATGTCCGAGCCCCGCGACCCCCGTTCCGGTGCCGACCCGCAGCTCACCCAGCCCCTGCCCCCGGTCACCGGCCGCCCGGCCCACGACCCGTGGGCCGGGGCCGAGCAGGACGCGCCCCCGGTCTACGGGGCGCGCGACGGGCGGGACGCCGGTCCCTTCCCGGGCGCGTGGCAGGGCGCCGGGGACCCCTCCGGCCGGCAGCCGTGGGGGAACGCCGGCGGCAACGGCGACGGTGGTCGGGACGGCCGGCGGCGCCGCTTCTCGGGGGGCTCACTGGTCACGGGCATGGTCCTGGCCGCGCTGGTCGGGGCGGGGGCGGCCGTGGGGACGGACGCCCTCCTGGACGACGGCGGCACGGTGCCGGCCGCGGGCGGGTCGACGACCAGCTCGATCATCGTCAACGACCAGGACGAGGTGAACGCGGTGACCGCGGCCGCGGTGAAGGCCTCCCCGTCCGTGGTCACGATCTCCGCGTCCGGCGGCGGCCAGAACGGCTCCGGCTCCGGGGTGATCATCGACGACGTGGGGCACGTCCTCACCAACACGCACGTGGTGACCCTCGACGGCACCACGAGCAGCCCCGCCATCGAGGTGCAGCTCGACGACGGCCGGGTGCTGCCGGCCGAGGTGGTCGGCACCGACCCGCTGTCCGACCTCGCGGTCCTCAAGGTCGACGCCCCGGGGCTGACCCCGGCCACCCTGGGCTCCCTGGACGACGTGAACGTGGGCGACACGGCCATCGCCATCGGGGCGCCGCTGGGCCTCGCGGGCACGGTCACCGACGGGATCGTCTCCACCCTCGACCGCACCATCACGGTGGCCTCCTCCGCCGCGCCGAACACACCGCCCGAGGGGGAGAGCGAGGAGCGCGGCAACGGCAACGACTTCTTCTTCGACCTCCCCGACGAGAACGGCGGCCCCGGCGGCCGCTCCCAGGGCTCCTCGCCGTCGGTGTACCTCAACGTGATCCAGACCGACGCCGCCATCAACCCCGGCAACTCGGGCGGGCCGCTGATCGGCACGGACGGCGAGGTCATCGGGATCAACGTGGCCATCGCCTCGGCCGGCTCCGGCACGGAGGCCGGCAACATCGGCGTGGGCTTCTCGATCCCGGTGGACACCGCGAAGCGGGTGGCCGAGGAGATCATCAACAACGGCCGGGCCACGCACGGCTACCTCGGCACCAGCGTGAGCCCCGCTCCGGGCGGGGGCGGCCGGAGCCAGGCCTTCTCCGACGGCGCCGCGGTGCAGCAGGTCGTGCCCGGCTCACCGGCCGACGACGCCGGGCTGGAGGTGGACGACGTCATCACACGGTTCAACGGCCACCGCATCCAGGACGCGAGCTCCCTGACGGCGGCCGTGCGCGAGCTGCCCGCCGGGGGCACCGGGTCGATGACGTTCGTGCGGGACGGCGAGGAGCGCACGGTCGAGGTGACGGTCGGGGACGCCGCCGATCAGCGGTGAGCGGCCCGGGCGCGGGCCCCGGCCCGGCCGCTCAGCCGGCGGCGCCCGCGAAGCCCAGCTGGCGCCAGGCCTCGTAGACGGCGATGGACGCCGAGTTCGCCAGGTTCAGCGACCGGCGGGCCGGCAGCATGGGGATGC
This sequence comes from Kocuria cellulosilytica, assembly GCF_040981245.1. NCBI lineage: Bacteria > Bacillati > Actinomycetota > Actinomycetes > Micrococcales > Micrococcaceae > Kocuria > Kocuria cellulosilytica. The sequence goes on from NZ_JAVFWZ010000004.1 coordinate 131,801, forward strand.
GGACCCGCGCGGTGACGTGCGGGTCCGTCTTCACCGCCGCGGGCAGGCCCACCGACTCGGGCCCGAACAGCAGCACGTCGCCGGGACGGTAGGCCACGTCGGTGTGCGCCAGCTCCCCGTCCGTGGTGAAGGCGAACACCCGCTCCGGGGCCAGGGCCGCCCACGCGGCCTCCAGGTCCGGGTGGACGGTCAGCACGGCGAGGTCGTGGTAGTCGAGGCCGGCCCGGCGCAGGTGCGCGGAGCCGAAGTCGAAGCCCAGGGGCTCCACCAGGTGCAGCTCGGCCCCGGTGACCGCGGCCAGACGGATCGCGTTGCCGGTGTTGCCCGGGATTTCGGGGGTGTGGAAGAGGATGCGGAGCATGCCCGCCAGTCTACGGACGCCGGCCCGGCGACCGTCCCGGCGTCCTAGACTGGACGGCGTGCCGCACCGTCCCGTCTACCTCGACCACGCCGCCACCGCGCCCCTCCGGTCCTCCGCGCTCGCCGCGGTCACCGAGCAGCTGGCCCGCGGCGGCAATCCCTCCTCGCTGCACCGGGCCGGGCGGTCGGCGCGCACGGTCGTCGAGCAGGCCCGCGACGACGTCGCCGCGGCCCTCGGCGCGGACCCCGTCGAGGTGATCTTCACCTCCGGGGGCACCGAGGCCGACAACCTGGCCGTGCAGGGCCTGTACCGGCACCGCCGGGCGGCCGACCCGCGGCGCCGGCGGATCCTCGTCTCCTCGGTGGAGCACGCCGCGGTCGCCGAGACCGTGGAGTGGCTGGCCGAGCACGAGGGCGCCGAGCCCGTGCTCCTCCCCGTCGACGCCGCCGGCCGGGTGGATCCGGCCGCGGTGCGCGAGGAGCTGGCCCGGGACCCCGGCGCCGCCGCGCTGCTGACCGTGATGTGGGCGAACAACGAGGTGGGCACCGTCCAGCCCGTCGCCGAGCTCGCCGCGCTCGCCGAGGAGTTCGGGGTCCCCTTCCACTGCGACGCCGTGCAGGCCTTCGGCTCCCTGCCCGTCGACGCGCACCTGCCCGGGCTCACCACGCTGGCCGTCTCGGCCCACAAGCTGGGCGGTCCCGTGGGCGCCGGGGCCCTCGTGGCCGGGCGCACCGTGGGGCTGGCACCCGTCCAGCACGGGGGCGGCCAGGAGCGCACGGTGCGCTCGGGCACCCTCGACGCCGCCGCGCTCGCCGGGTTCGGCGTGGCGGCGCGGGAGGCCGCCGCGGAGCGGCAGGCCGAGGCGGAGCGGCTCGCCGGGCTGCGCGACCGGCTGGTGGCGGGCGTGCGCCGGATCGTGCCGGACGCCGTCCTGCGCGGGCCCGAGGACCCGGAGCACGCGGGGACCCGGCTGCCCGGCAACGCCCACTTCACCTTCCCCGGCTGCGAGGGCGACTCCCTGCTGTTCCTGCTGGACGCCGCCGGGATCGCCTCCTCCACCGGCTCGGCGTGCCACGCGGGGGTGCCCCGCGCATCGTCCGTGCTGCTGGCCATGGGCCTGGACGAGGCCACCGCGCGCGGCGCGCAGCGCTTCAGCCTGGGCCGCACCAGCACCGCCGCCGACGTCGACGCCCTGCTCGCCGCCCTGCCCGAGGTGCACCGGCGGGCGCTGCTCGCCGGGCTCTCCGGGGCGGCACCGGCCTGAGCCCGGCCCGCCGGGGACCGGGGAGGCCCGCCCGCCGCCGCGGGGAATACCGGCCCGCCGCGCCCCGTTGACGACACGGACCCCGAACCCCGACCCCTGGAGACGATCTCACCGTGCGAGTACTGGCAGCCATGAGCGGCGGCGTCGACTCGGCCGTGGCGGCGGCCCGCGCCGTCGACGCCGGCCACGACGTGACGGGCGTCCACCTCGCGCTCTCCCGCACGCCCGGGACCCTGCGCACCGGCTCCCGGGGCTGCTGCACGATCGAGGACTCCCGGGACGCGTGGCGCGCCGCCGACGTCCTCGGCATCCCGTACTACGTGTGGGACTTCTCCGAGCGGTTCCAGGCCGACGTCGTCGACGACTTCGTGGCGGAGTACGCGGCCGGGCGCACGCCCAACCCGTGCCTGCGCTGCAACGAGAAGATCAAGTTCGCGGCCCTCCTGGAGAAGGCCCTCGCCCTCGGCTTCGACGCGGTGTGCACCGGCCACTACGCGAAGGTGGTCGAGGACCCCGACGGCCGCCGGGAGCTGCACCGCGCCGCGGACTGGGCGAAGGACCAGTCCTACGTCCTCGGCGTGCTCACCGCCGAGCAGCTCGAGCACGTGCTGCTCCCGCTGGCCGAGACCCCGTCCAAGGCCGAGGTGCGGGCCGAGGCGGCCCGCCGCGGGCTGTCCGTGGCGAGCAAGCCCGACTCCCACGACATCTGCTTCATCCCCGACGGCGACACCCGCGGCTGGCTCGCGGAGCGGATCGAGATGACCGAGGGCGAGATCAAGGACGTGGCGGGCCACGTGGTCGGCACCCACCCCGGCGCCAACGCGTTCACCGTGGGCCAGCGCAAGGGCCTCCGGATCGGCACCCCGGCCCCCGACGGCAAGCCGCGCTTCGTCCTGGAGATCCGGCCGAGGACCAACGAGGTCGTCGTGGGCCCCCAGGAGATGCTGGCGGTCGACGAGCTGCGCGGGATCCGCCCCTCCTGGGCCGGGGCGCCCGTGCCCGAGGCCGCGCCGCTGCTGCGCCCCGGGACCGCGGCCGGGACGGCGTCGGCCCCGTTCCCCGTCCTCGCCCAGGTCCGGGCGCACGGGGACCCCGTCCCGGCGCGGGCCCGCCTCGAGCTCGTCGAGGGGCCCGGCGGGGACCCGGTGCCGGAGCTCGTGGTCCGCCTCGAGGAGCCGATGCGCGGCGTGGCCCCCGGCCAGTCGGTCGTGCTCTACCAGGGCACCCGGGTCCTCGGCCAGGCCACGGTGGACCGCGCCCACTCGCTGGCCCGCCCCGACGTCGTCGGCCGGGCCGATCCCGCCCGATAGACTGGCCGGCATGAGCGCACCGCACCCCCACGCCTCCGCCGACGTCCGGGCCCACCAGGACTTCGACGCCCACGCGTCCTCGCTGCAGGGCCGGGCCGACCCCCGCGTGCTCGCCGAGCTGCGGTCCATCCGCGGCACCATCGACAACATCGACGCGGCGCTGGTGCACCTGCTCGCCGAGCGGTTCAAGGCCACCCAGCGCGTCGGCGTCCTCAAGGCCACCCACGGCCTGCCCGCCGGCGACCCGGACCGCGAGTCGGCCCAGATCGAGCGTCTCCGGGCGCTCGCGGCCTCCGCGCAGCTCGACCCCGAGTTCGCGGAGAAGTTCCTGAACTTCATCATCAGCGAGGTCATCCGCCACCACGTGGCCCTCTCCGAGGACCACCGGCGGGAGGACGACGACCCCTCGTGACGCAGCACGCCACAGCCCCCTCCCGGCGCACCGACCCCGACGTCCCCGGCGTCGTGGGCACGGCCCTCGGCGCGATGCCGGGCACGGACGTCGTCGAGTCCGTCACGCTGCTGCGCGGGGAGCTCGGGGCGCCCCACATCTCCTTCCTGCCCCTCCTGCCGGCCCGGGGCGCGGCCGCCGATCCCGTCGCCCGCACGGCCGCGGTGCTCGACGGGCTCCACGCGGACCGGCAGCCGCACGGGCTGCGCGTGTCCGGGGTCCCCGGCAAGGACTCCCGGGCGGCCCGGGCGCTGCTGGCCGGGGACGTCAACGTGCTCGCCGACGTGATCGGCGCCGAGAGCGGTCCCGACGACGCACCGGTCAAGACACAGCTGGTCGGCCCGCTCAGCCTGGCCGCCCGGCTCCACCTGCACGCGGGGGAGCGGGCGCTCAAGGACCACGGCGCCCGCCGCGACCTCGCGGACTCCCTGGCCTCGGGCGTGCTCGAGCACGTCCGGGCCGTGCGTGCCGCGGCCCCCGGCCGGGACGTCCTCGTCCAGCTGGACGAGCCCGAGCTCGCCCGGGTGCTCGCGGGCAGCCTGCCGACGATGAGCGGCTACCGGACCCTGCGGGCGGTCCCCGCGGCGGAGGCGCGGACGTCGCTGACGGCCGTGGTCGAGGCCTGCCGGGAGGCCGGCGCCGCCGCCGTCGCCCTGCGGCTGCCCCCCGGGACCGATCCCCGGCTGGCCCGGGAGACCGGAGCGGACGCCGTGCACGTGCCGGCCCCCGCCGGCACGGCGCACGAGTGGGAGCCGCTCGCCGCGCTCGTCGAGGAGGGCCTGCAGCTGTGGCTCGGGCTCGTCCCCGTGCCCCCGGGCCGGACCGGGGCCCGGGCCCTGGCGACGGACGTGTGGTCCGTGTGGCGGGACCTCGGCCTGCCGGCCGCCGCCCTCGACCGGGTCCGGATCACCCCGCGCGAGGAGCTCGACGCGCTGGGTCCCGCCGAGCTGCGCGACGTCCTCGCCCGGGTCACCGGGACCGCCGCGGCGCTGGCCCGGACCGCCGCCGAGGCCTGAGCCCGTCCACCGGCCGGGCCGACACACTCCGCGCCGAGGTGCGGGGCGGGCCGCGATCGGCCACAATGCAGGTGGACCCCGGTCCACCACCACGCCCCGGACGTCCGGGCCACGGAGGTCCCCGCCCCCTGCGGGGCCGCCCCACACCACCGGAGAGGCGATGAACGCGCGAATACTGGTCGTCGACGACGACGCCGCCCTGTCGGAGATGATCGGGATCGTCCTGACCGCGGAGGGCTTCGAGCCCGTCTTCTGCTACGACGGTGCCACCGCCGTGGACACCTTCCGGGCCGTGCGCCCGGACCTGCTGCTCCTCGACCTCATGCTCCCGGGCAAGGACGGCATCCAGGTCTGCCGCGAGATCCGCACGATCTCCGACGTCCCGGTCGTCATGCTCACCGCCAAGTCGGACACCGTCGACGTGGTCCGCGGGCTGGAGGCCGGGGCCGACGACTACGTGCCCAAGCCGTTCAAGCCCGCCGAGCTCGTGGCCCGGGTCAAGGCCCGGCTGCGCCCGGTCGAGCGCGCCAACTCGCAGGAGCTGCGGATCGGCGACCTGACCATCGACGTGAGCGGGCACAGCGTGCACCGGGGGGACCACGAGATCAGCCTCACGCCCCTCGAGTTCGACCTGCTCACCGCCCTGGCGCGCGCACCGCACCAGGTGTTCTCGCGGGAGATGCTGCTCCGCGACGTCTGGGGCTACCAGCACGCCGCCGACACGCGGCTCGTCAACGTCCACGTGCAGCGGCTGCGCTCCAAGATCGAGCGGGACCCGGAGAGCCCCGAGATCGTGGTGACCGTGCGCGGCGTCGGCTACAAGGCGGGCACGTCCGCCCGATGACCCCGCCGGACGCCGCCTCCTCCCGGCGCAGCGGGCCGGCCCGCGCCGCGGCCCGCCGGCTGCGGCTGGGCCGGCTCCTCCTGGCCCGCCGCTGGCGGCAGTCCCTGCAGTTCCGAGCCATCGCGGTGTCCCTGTCCCTGACCGCCCTGGCCTTCTTCGTCACCGGCAGCTTCCTCTCGCACCAGATCGCGGACCGGCTCTTCACCGAGCGCCTGGACCAGGTCCTCGCCTCGGCCACCGCGGACTTCGAGCAGGTGCAGGACAGCTTCGACGCCTCGGACGCCTCCGACCGCGACGAGCTGCAGGCGCTGGTCGCCTCGACCCTCGGCTCGCTCTCGGTCGACGGCGCGGAGACCGAGCGCTGGATCCTGCTCCCGATGGACTTCACGAGCGGGCAGACCCTCATCCCGGCCCAGAGCCAGAGCCCGTGGATGACCTCGAGCACCGTGCCCGCGGAGCTGCAGGATCGGCTCGCGGAGCAGGACGGCGTGTTCTGGCAGCCCGCCTCCGTCCGGATGACGGAGAACGGGGAGGAGGCCCCCGTCATCGTCGTGGGCACCGTGGTGGACCTCTACCAGAACAGCCGCTACGGGCTCTACCTCGTCTACGACTTCTCCGAGCCGCAGCGCACCCTGGACGCGATGCACGCGGTGCTGCTGCTGTCGGTGGTCGTCCTGCTCCTGCTCGTGGGCGCGATCGTCTGGTACGTCACCCGCGAGGTCGTCCGTCCCGTGTCCACCACCGCCCGCGTGGCCGAGCAGCTCGCCGACGGGGACCTCGGCGTGCGGATGCCCGTCAGCGGCTCGCACGAGGTCGCCCGCCTCGCCCGGTCCTTCAACCGCATGGCGGACAGCCTGCAGGAGCAGATCACCCAGCTCGAGCAGCTGTCCTCGATGCAGCAGACCTTCGTCTCGGACGTCTCCCACGAGCTTCGCACCCCGCTGACCACGGTGCGGATGGCGGCCGAGGTGCTCTTCAACGCCCGTGAGGACTTCGACCCCGTCAACCGGCGCTCCGCCGAGCTGCTCCACCACCAGGTGGACCGCTTCGACGCCCTGCTGGCCGACCTGCTGGAGATCTCGCGCTTCGACGCCGGCGCCGCCCGGCTTGAGGTGGCCAGCGTCGAGCTGTTCTCCGTCGTGCACGACGTCGTGGAGGCCGCGGCCCCGCTCGCCGTCTCCTCCGGCTCCACGGTGCGGGTGCGCTCGGAGCTGTCCCGCTGCACCGTCCAGGGGGACCAGCGGCGGATCGAGCGGATCCTGCGGAACCTCGTGGTCAACGCCCTCGAGCACGGGGAGGGCCGGCCCGTCGACGTCGTCGTCGGGGCCTCCGAGGTTGCCGCGGCCGTGGCGGTGCGCGACCACGGCATCGGGATGACCGAGGAGGAGGCGGCCAAGGCGTTCAATCGCTTCTGGCGCGCGGACCCGGCCCGCGCCCGCACCACGGGCGGTACGGGGCTCGGCCTCGCGATCGCCACCGAGGACACGCGGCTGCACGGCGGCCGGCTCGACGTGTGGGGCGCGCCGGGGGAGGGCGCGTGCTTCCGGCTCACCCTGCCCCGGACCCGCGCCCGGCGGCTCGGTCCCGACGACGACAGCCCGCTGGGCCTGCCGCCCGACGCCGACGCGTACCCGGAGACGGCGGCGGTGACCCGGACGGGGTCCCTGGCGCTGGCCTCCGCGGCCCCGCCGGAGCAGCTGCCCCCCGCCGCCGCGGCGCAGCCGGCCGACGTCGAGGAGGACCGGACATGAGCAGGACCGGGAGGCCGGCCCGCACGGCCGCACTCGCCCTGGCCGCGGCCGTGGCCCTCGGCGGCTGCGGAGCCATTCCCCGGACGGGGCCCGTGCACCGGCACGCCGAGCCGACCCGGACCGCGGCCCAGCCCACCTACGACGTCGAGCCGGCCGGCCCCCGCGACGGGGCGACCCCGGAGCAGATCGTGCGGGGCTTCCTCGCGGCCGGGACCGGCGTGGCCGACGACTACTCCGTGGCCCGGGAGTACCTCACCCCGGACCTCGCCGGCACCTGGCACCCGGACGCGCGCACCATCGTGCACCGCGGCGACGCCTCGATCGTGCCCCGGCTCGAGGACGACGAGTACCGCGTGAACCTCGAGGTGGAGAGCGTGGTGGACGGCTCCGGCGTGATCGAGCGCAAGCCGGCGGGGGCCACGGAGGTGCTCGACTTCGACGTGGCCCAGGTGGACGGCCAGTGGCGGATCTCCGACGCCCCGGACGCCACGGCGCTCACCCGGCCCGACTTCGAGGACGTCTTCGAGCCCCACCACCTGTACTTCGCGGACGAGGACCTGTCCAACGTGGTGGTCGACCCCCGGTGGTTCCCGGACCGGGTGCCGGTGTCCACGTCCATCGTGCGCAACCTGCTCGGCGGGCCCGCGCCGTACCTGCGGGGCGCCGTGACCTCGGCGTTCCCGGCGGGGACCACGCTCGCGGGCTCGGCGGTGCCCGTGCGGGAGGGCACCGCCACGGTGGAGCTCAGCGTGCCCGACTTCGACCCGGCGAACATCGAGATCAACCGCCGGATGCACGACCAGCTCTCGCTGAGCCTCAGGTCGCTCACCGCGGTGAACGACGTGGAGCTGCTCGTCGAGGGGGCGCCCGTGGAGCTCGGCGCGGGGTGGACCGACACCGCACCGGTCCAGGACGTCACCGTCCCGGCCCGGCAGGTGGGGCTGCGCGACGGCGAGCTCGTGTTCTACCAGGGCGGCCAGACCGAGGTCGTGGACGGGATCCCCGCGCTGGACGACCACTTCCCGTCCAGCCCCGCGATGGACGCCGCGGCCGAGCACTTCGCGTTCGTGGACACGGGCACCGGCGCCCTGGTGACCGTGGCCCGGGACGAGGAGCCCGTGGAGCGCTTCAGCGGCACCGGCCTGACCCGCCCGAGCTTCGACGAGCACGGGTGGGTGTGGACCGGGGACTCCGCCGGCACCGTCCGGGCCGTGCGCACCGGCGCGGACGCCGGGGACCCGCGGCGCGTCGAGGCCTCGTGGCTGTCGGCGCGGACCGTCACCTCGCTGCGGATCTCGCGCGGGGGCACGCGCGCGCTCGTCGTCACCGAGGACGACGGCGTCTCCCAGATCTGGCTCTCCGGCGTGGTGCGCGAGCCGGACGGGACGCCGCGCCGGCTCAACGAGCCGTACCGGGTGGCCGCCGACGTCGACGCGGACGCGGCCCTGTGGCTCAGCGACCGGGAGTTCGTCGCGGCCCCGCTGGGCGGCACGGGGTCCGTCCGGCCCCGCGTCTACGACGTGTCCGGGCGCTTCCGCGAGCTGCCCGCCCTGGTGGGCCTCACCGGACTGAGCGGGGGCAACGGCACGTCCTCCGTCTACGCCGTGGCCGGCGGCACCCTGCACATGCTCACCGGCAACGCGTGGGCGCCGCAGAGCGAGGACGTGCTGGACACGGCGTTCGCCGGCTGAGGCCCCCGCCCGGGACGGTCCCCCGTCCACAGCGCCGGCCGTCCGGACGGGAGCCGCCCCCGGTCCCGGGCGGCGGGCCCCGGCCAGGATGGGGGCATGCCCGCGAACCCGCTCTCCGCCCGCGCCCTCGACCGGGCGGCCGCACGGGTCCTCGACCGCCTGGCCGAGGCCGCCGAGGTGCTGCTGCCCGTGGAGTGCGCCGTGTGCCGCGCCCCGGGCGCCGCCCTGTGCCGCGGCTGCCGCCTGCTGCTGCGCCGGTCCTGCGCCCGGCCCTTCGAGGCGTCCTCGGCCGCGCCGCTGCTGGATCCGCCGCTGCCGGTCGTGGCCGCCGGGCGCTACGCCCACGGGCTCGCCACGTGCGTGCTCGCCCTCAAGAACACCGGCCGCACCGACCTGGTCCCCGTGCTCGCCGCCTGCCTGGCCACGGCCCTGCACCGCGCCGCCCGGGACTGGCCGCCCGGGCCCGTGCTCCTGGTCCCGGTGCCGACCAGCCCGGCGGCCCTGCGGCGCCGCTGGTTCGACCCCGTGCGGCTGCTGCTGGAGGACTGCTCCCGCCGCGGCGTGCTCCCCGCCGGTGCGGTCGTGGACCGCGGGCTGCGGCACCGCGGGAGCGGGACCCTGCTGCCCGGACCGGCGCAGAAGCGGCTGGGCGCGGCGGGCCGGCGGGACCGCCCCACCGGGTCCATGCGGGCCGCGGCGGCGCCCGGCGCCCGGTGCGTCGTCGTCGACGACGTGCTGACCACGGGCGCGACCCTCGGGGAGGCGGCCCGCGCGCTGCGCGCCGGCGGGGCCGAGGTGGTCGGTGCGGTGGTGCTCGCGGCCGTGCGCTCCCCGGCGGTTCCGCTCACCGCTGATCCGGACCCGGCCGGGGCCTGGTGAATATCCCGTGTGATTCAACTAACGTTGAGCCACGGGACGCACCGATCCTCCCGGGTGGGCGGCCCCATCCGCCCACGTCACCCCCGAGATTTGGAGGGCATCATGGAACTGAACGTCATGGGGCGCAACGTCGCCGTACCGGAGCGGTTCAAGGAGTACGCCGCCGAGAAGGTCGTCAAGTTCGAGGAGCTGGGCGAGAAGGTCCAGCGCATTGATGTCAAGGTCACCAAGGACCACGCGCTGCCCGGCCACCAGGGCATGGGCGTGGAGATCACCGTCTCCGGCCGCGGTCCCGTGCTGCGGGCCGAGGCCCGCGGCGACGACAAGTTCGCCGCTTTCGACGAGGCGTACAGCAAGCTCCTGGAGCGCCTGCGCCGGGCGCGCGACCGCCGGAAGGTGCACCGCGGCGCCCACCGCCCCACGGCCGTCCACGAGGCCACCGGCACCCTGCCCGTGGTGCCGAGCTCCGGACCCATCTACTCCACCGCCGAGGAGCTCGCGACCGCCGAGCAGGAGGCGTTCGACCAGAGCGTGAGCCTCACCGACGCGGTCACCCCCGTCGAGATCCGGCGCAAGCGGTTCCCTGCCTCCGAGCTGAGCGTCGACGAGGCCGTCGACCACATGGAGCTCGTCGGCCACGACTTCTACCTGTTCCTCGACAAGGAGACCGGGGAGCCCTCCGCGGTCTACCGCCGCAAGGGCTGGAGCTACGGCGTGATCAGCCTCAGCGACAACGGCGAGGCGTCCGAGGAGAGCGTCCGGGCGTACCAGACCGAGCCCGCCCGCTGAGCACGCACCGCTGAGCGCGGGACCCGCCGGCCGGGTGCCGGCCGGGTCCCGCCCCGGAAGAGCCCGGTGGTTGCGGCCACCGGGCTCCGCCGTGCCCGAGGACCGGGGCCCGCTCGCGTAGACTGGAGCAGGTGCCGGATACCCCCCATCAGTCCCAGCACGGCAGTCGAACACGAGGAGCGTGTGCACGTGGCGTCATTCCTGGAGAAAGTCCTCAGGACCGGAGACAAGAAGGTCCTGACGAGGCTGCGGTCCTACACGACCGCCATCAACAGCCTCGAGGACGGTTTCCGGGAGCTCAGCGACGCGGAGCTGCGGGCCGAGACGGACGCCTTCCGCGCCCGCGTCGCCGACGGCGAGTCCCTGGACCGGCTGCTGCCCGAGGCCTTCGCCGTGGTCCGGGAGGCCGCCTCGCGCACCCTGGGCCAGCGCCACTACGACGTCCAGCTCATGGGCGGCGCCGCCCTGCACCTCGGGAACATCGCCGAGATGAAGACCGGTGAGGGCAAGACCCTCGTCGCCACGGCCCCCGCCTACCTCAACGCCCTCTCCGGCAAGGGCGTCCACGTCGTCACCGTGAACGACTACCTGGCGGAGTACCAGGCCAACCTGATGGGGCGCGTCTACCGGTTCCTGGGCATGGAGACCGGCGTGGTGCTGGCCAACCAGGACCCGGCGACCCGGCGGCAGCAGTACGTCGCCGACATCACGTACGGCACGAACAACGAGTTCGGCTTCGACTACCTCCGCGACAACATGGCGTGGAGCCCCGACGAGCTCGTCCAGCGGGGCCACAGCTTCGCGATCGTCGACGAGGTGGACTCCATCCTGATCGACGAGGCCCGCACCCCGCTCATCATCTCCGGGCCCGCCTCGGGGGAGGCCAACCGGTGGTACACCGAGTTCGGCCGTCTCGTGCAGCGGCTCCAGGCGGGCACCGACTACGAGGTGGACGAGAAGAAGCGCACCGTCGGCGTGCTGGAGTCCGGGATCGAGAAGGTCGAGGACTGGCTCGGCATCGACAACCTCTACGAGGCCCAGAACACCCCGCTGATCGGGTTCCTGAACAACGCCATCAAGGCCAAGGAGCTCTTCCGCGCCAACAAGGACTACGTGGTGCTCAAGGGCGAGGTGATGATCGTCGACGAGCACACCGGGCGCATCCTCGCCGGCCGCCGCTACAACGAGGGCATGCACCAGGCCATCGAGGCGAAGGAGGGCGTCGAGATCAAGGCCGAGAACCAGACGCTCGCCACGGTCACCCTGCAGAACTACTTCCGCCTCTACGACAAGCTCGCGGGCATGACGGGAACCGCCGAGACCGAGGCCGCGGAGTTCATGAACACCTACGGGCTGGGCGTCGTGTCCATCGAGACGCACCGGCCCCTCGCCCGCATCGACCGCCCCGACCTCGTCTACAAGAACGAGGTCGCGAAGTTCGCCGCGGTGGTCAAGGACATCGAGGAGCGGCACGCGAAGGGCCAGCCGGTCCTCGTGGGCACCGTGTCGGTCGAGAAGAGCGAGTACCTCTCGAAGCTGCTCGCCCAGCGCGGCGTCCGCCACGAGGTGCTCAACGCGAAGAACCACGCGCGGGAGGCCGCGATCGTCGCGCAGGCCGGCCGCAAGGGCGCGGTCACCGTGGCCACCAACATGGCCGGCCGCGGCACCGACATCATGCTCGGCGGCAACGCCGAGTTCAACGCCGTGGACCGGATGCGGGAGAAGGGCCTGGACCCGCAGCGGGACGCGGAGGAGTACGAGCGGGTGTGGCCGGAGGTGGTGGCCGCGTGCGAGGAGGAGACGAGGACGGAGCACCAGGAGGTCGTGGCCGTCGGCGGTCTCTACGTCCTGGGCACCGAGCGCCACGAGTCGCGGCGCATCGACAACCAGCTGCGCGGGCGCTCCGGGCGCCAGGGGGACCCGGGCGAGTCCCGCTTCTACCTCTCCCTCGCGGACGACCTCATGCGGCTGTTCAACGCCGGGGCCGCCCAGCGGCTCATGGCGGGGGCGCCGGACGACACCGCCCTGGAGCACAAGATCGTCTCCCGCGCCATCGCCTCGGCGCAGAGCCAGGTCGAGGGGCGCAACGCCGAGCAGCGCAAGAACGTCCTCAAGTACGACGACGTCCTGAACCGTCAGCGCGAGGCGGTCTACCGCGACCGGCGCCGGGTGCTCGAGGGCGACGACCTCCAGGAGCAGATCGCCCAGTTCGTCGACGAGGTCGTCAGCTCCACGGTCGAGGACCGCACGGCCGTCGGCCACCCCGAGGACTGGGACCTCGACGGGCTGTGGGAGGCCCTGCGCACGATCTACCCCGTGACCCTCACGGTCGACGAGGTCGTCGAGGAGGCCGGGGGCCGCACCCGGCTCACGGCGGAGTTCCTGCGCGAGCAGATCCTCTCCGACGCCCGTCTCGTCTACGACCAGCGGGAGGAGGAGGTCGGCGCGGAGGCGATGCGCAACCTGGAGCGGCGCGTGCTGCTGTCGGTCATCGGGCGCAAGTGGCCCGAGCACCTCTACGAGATGGACTACCTCAAGGAGGGCATCGGCCTGCGCGCCATGGCGCAGCGCGACCCCCTCGTGGAGTACCAGCGGGAGGGCTACGCGATGTTCCAGGAGATGATGGGCGCGATCCGCGAGGAGACGGTCTCGACGCTGTACCGGATGGAGATCCGGCGCCAGCGCGTGGGCGCCGACGGCGGCCCCGTGGACCTGCAGATCCCGCGTCAGCCCAGCTTCCTGCAGTACACCGCGCCCGCCGAGACGGGTGGGACGCAGACCCGCACGGAGCCGGTCGCGGCCGGCGGCGGGGAGGACGAGGCGGACACGTCCCGCAACCGGGCGGGGCGGCGCGCCCGGGCCCGGGCCGCCAGCGCGGAGGCCTCCGAGGGCTGAGCGGGGCGCCGCGGCGGAGGCTCAGCCGACCTCGAGCTCGGTGACGCTCCAGCCCCGCCCCAGGCGCTCCACGCGCATGGCCACGGCCCGGCTGCGCCGCGGCTCGACCAGCACGAGGGCCACCTCGTAGACCCCGTGGTCCACCCGGCAGACCCGGCACCTGCGCACGTGCGGATTGCGGTGCAGCTCCTGCAGCGCGGCCTTGTCCTCGAACTGCTCCTGCAGCAGCCGGAGCATGTCGGCGCGCTGCTGGAAGCGCTGCACGATCTCCGGGGTGGTCCAGCGGCTCAGCTGCGCCGCCGGCCGGCTCCCGCCCAGCACCTCCACGGCCGCCTGGCCGATCGACCGGGCCAGCGCCGTGACCCGGCCCAGCTCGTCGGCGGTGTCGCGGCCCAGCACGCGGGTGGCGCCCCACGTGTAGCCGCCCGGGGCCGTGGGCGGCGCCGGCCGCGCCCGGCGGGCCGGTGGGCCGGCTGCCGGGCGTCCGGACGCGGGCACGACCGGCCGGGCCATCGGATCGGAACCGGCGGCGGGTGCGTTCATGGCGGGCCTCCTGGGAGCGGTGCTGTGGTCCTGCGGTGCTGTGGTCCTGCGGTGCGTCGGTGGTCGGGCGGTCCCGGGCCGAGCCGGGCCGGGGCGCGGGCGGGTCAGGGTCCTCCGGCGCCGGGCACCAGGAGCCGCTGGCCGGGCAGGAGCCGGTGCGGCCCGTCCACGAGCACGTGCCGGTTCAGCTCGTACCAGCGGGGCCACGCGCGGGCGATCTGCTCGTCGGTGGCCTCCGGCCCCAGCTGGGCGGCCGTGAGGGACCACAGCGTGTCCCCGCGCAGGACCGTGACGGCGCCGTCCACCGTGCGCTCCGCCGCCACGGGCCGGCGACCGCAGGGCTCCGGTGCCGCCGGGGGAGCGGGAACGGGCTCCGCCCCGGGCTCGGCGTCGGGGCCGGGTCCCGGTGCCGGGGCGGGGGCCGGCGTGCCCGGGGCCTCCTGGGCGGCTGCCCCGGCGTCCCAGAACGGGGAGGGCGTGTCGTCGGCGAGCGCGCCCGGGGCCGCGAGCAGCTGCAGGCCCAGGGCTGCGGCCGCCGCACGGCGCAGCAGGGCGGGGGAGCACCGCCGGCAGACCCCGGCGAGGCGTTCCCAGCGGCGGCGACCGGCCAGCACCGAGAGCACCGCGAGGGCGGCGGCGAGGGTCCAGGCCACCACCACGGCGCAGCCGAGCGCGGCCGCCGCCAGGCCGATCAGCGCCTCCGTGTCCGGGCCTCCGGAGGGACGGCCGGCGCCGCCGGTCAGCGCCGCGCCGCAGGCCGCGGTGGCCAGGCCCAGGACGGGGATCGCGAGCACCGACCACAGCGGAGCGGCGGTGGGGCGTGCGGGTCGTGGCGTGCCGGCCATGTCGTCCCCCGATGACAGGTGTTTGGTGGCATTTGATGGTGTTTGATGCCGTTTGACGTCCTGAGGCATTGGTAGCACCGGGGGCGGCCGGTGTAAAGGTCTGCGTCCGGCGCGGTGGACATGGCGTTCCTTGACCGGTCCGGGGCGGGCACCTAGGTTGAGGCCCTGCGCGGCCGGACGGACCGGACGCCGGAAGGGGGCGCTGCCGTGCGCTGGGAGCAGCTGTTCGCGGACATGGAGTCGCAGCTGGCCTCCGCGCACCAGCTGGGACTGGAGGAGGAGGCCGCCGAGCAGGCCCGCGCGGAGTACTCCCGGGTGCGCCTGGCGGACCGGCTGCGGCTGCGGCAGGGCGAGCCCGTCCGGGCCCTGCTCGCGGGGGCCGTGCCCGTCGAGGGCCGGGTGGGCACGGTGGGCGCCGGGTGGGTCGCGCTCGAGGACCGGGGGACCCAGCACCTCGTGCCGCTGGGCGCCGCCCTGTGGTGGGAGTCCCTCGGCCGGGGGTGGACGCCCGGTGCGGACCCGGTGGCGCTGCGGCTCGGACTGGGGCACGCGCTGCGCGCCCTGGCGCGGGCCCGGGCCGGGGTGCGGGTCCGGCTCTCCGGCGGAGGCCCGCTCGGCGAGCTCGAGGGGACGGTCGACCGGGTGGGCTCGGACTTCTTCGACCTGGCCCTGCACCCCGACGACGACTACCGGAGGCGGGGCAGCGTGACCGCGCTGCGCGCCGTCCCGTTCCCCGCGCTGGTCTGCGTCTCCTCGCTCAGCGCGCGGTGAGGCCGCCGCGGGAGTCCTCCCGGCGGATCAGTCCGCAGCGCCCGAGCGCACCGCCTCGGCGGTGCGCTCGTACCCCCGTGCGATGTACTCCTCCAGCTTGGCGGTCTCGACACGCCACTGGCCGCGTCCGCCCACCTGGATGGCAGGCAGCTCTCCGCTGCGCACGAGAGCCCTCGCCTGCGCCGCCGAGATGTTGAGGATCTCGGCGACGTCCGCCAAGGTCAGGAAGCGCTGCTGCGCCATCTCCCGCCTCCTTGCTCGTGGTTGCTCTCCCGTTCCAGTCTGCCACCGAACGGGCGGGACGGCCGCCCGTCCACATGCGGCGGACCACGACGGGGATCGGCCACGGGGCCGTCCCGCCACGATCCTGTCCCCAGTTGTGCACCGGACCGTTCCCGCGGCCCCACGCCCGCGGGCACAATGTGGGCGACGAGCGCGGTCCCCACGGCCGTGCCGAGCATCGAGAGAGGCGGTCGCCGATGAGCGGCACGGTCAGGGGCACGGACGCCCCGTCGGCCCGGTTCCGGAGACCGACCTGGCGGGACCCCCGGCTGCTCACCGGGCTGCTGCTCGTGCTGCTCTCCGTCGCCGGGGTGACCGCCGTGGTCTCCGCCACGAACCGGACGGACCCCTATCTCGCGGCGGCCCGGGACATCGAGGTCGGGCAGGAGGTGACCGGGGAGGACGTCGTGGCCGTCGACGTCCGGCTGCAGGACGCGGCGGACCTGTACGTCCCGGCGGGCGACGCCCCGGGCCCGGGCACCGTCGCCACGCAGCGGATCCCGGCGGGCCAGCTGCTGCCGGGCACCGCCCTGGGCGCCGCGGACCGGCTGGACCGCAAGCCGGTCGCCGTGCCGGTGGAGCACCCGCTGCCCCAGGACGCCGGGGCGGGTACGCGCGTGGACGTCTGGGTCGCCGCACAGAAGCCCTCGGGCCGCGGCCACGAACCGGCCCGCCTGCTGCTGCCCGCCGCCGAGATCGCCGGGGTGCAGGCGGAGGAGACCGCTCTCGGCGCGGGCCGCGGCACCGTGGTGCACGTGCTGGTCGAGGAGGACCCGATGGAGGAGCTCGTGGACGCGCTCGGCAACGACGCCCGGGTCACGCTCGTGTGGAACCCCGCGGGCGGCCGGTGATGGCCCTGCCGGTCATGGCCCTCGGGGTCTCGACGTGGCCTCTCGTCGACGGGATCGAACGGCTGCACGGGCCGGTCACGGTGGTGCGCCGCTGCCTCGACCTCACGGAGCTGCTGGCCGCGGCGCGCGCCGGGCTCGGCCGGGCCGCGCTCGTCGCGGAGGGCGCCGAGGACCTCACGGCCAGCCTGCTGGAGCAGATCCGGCTCGGCGGCGCGGCGCTGCTGGTGCTGGAGGGCCACGACCACCGCCGCCTCGCCGGGCTGGGTGCCGTGGTCGTCCCGGAGCACGCGGACCCGGAGGACGCCGCACGCCTCGTCGAAGAGGCCGTCGCGGCCGCGGCGGGCGCGCCGAGCGCCGTCGGCTACGCCGACGTCGTCGCGGCGGGCCGCGCGGACGCCGCGGCCGGCGCGGACCCGCGGCCCGGGGCGGACTCCGACGACGAGGTGCCGTCCGGCCCCCGGGGCGGGGGTCGGATCGTGGCGGTGTGGGGGCCCACCGGAGCGCCGGGCCGGACCACGGTGGCCGTCAACCTCGCCGCCGAGCTGGCTCTCCTCGGGCAGGACACGGCGCTCGTGGACGCGGACACCTACGGCCCGTCCGTGGCCGCGGCCCTCGGGATGCTGGACGAGGCCGCGGGCCTGGCCCAGGCGTGCCGCCTGGCCGACCAGGGGCGGCTCGACGGCGCGGCCCTGCGCCGGACGGCCGCCGACGTGGCCGTCGCCGGGCGCACCGTCCGGGTGCTCACGGGCCTGACCCGCCAGGACCGCTGGCCGGAGCTGCGCTCGAGCGCCGTCGCTGCGGTGCTCGAGCGCTCGGCCCAGGAGTTCGGCACCACGGTCGTGGACTGCGGCTTCGCGCTCGAGGCCGACGAGGAGCTCACGGTCGACACCATGGCTCCTCGCCGGCACGCCGCGGCCCTCACGGTCCTGGAGCGCGCGGACGTGGTGGTCGCGGTGGGCGCCGCGGACACCATCGGCGTGCCGCGGCTGGTCAAGGGCCTGCCGGACGTCGCCGCGGCCGCGCCCGGGGCCCGCCTCGTCGTCGTCGTCAACAAGCTGCGCCGCTCGGCGGCGGGACGCTCCCCCGAGCTGGGGATCCGTGAGGCCTGGGCGCGCTTCGGCTCCGGCCCGGCGCTCGAGCAGTTCGTGCCGTGGGACCCGGAGACCCTCGACGAGGCGCTGCTGGCGGGGGCCGTCCTGGCGGAGACCGCGGCCGGGTCGTCCGCGCGGGCCGCGTTCCGCACGCTGGCCGGCCGGGTGCTCGCCGGCGCCGGGGCGCCGGCGGCGGACGGGAGCCCGCCCGTGCACGGTACTAGGCTGGGCGGCAGGATCGGGGCCTGGCTGCGGCGCTGATCGCGGGGGCGCCGTCCGGGCTCCCCCAGCCGCGACCACGGGAGGCGATGTGGCGTTCACGGAACCGCTCAGGAACACCAAGGACTTCGGCCCCGGGGACTACGAGTGGCTGCACCTGCTCGTGGGGGACTGGCAGCTCATCTCCGACCTCGCCTTCGGCGACCTCGTCCTCAGCTTCCCGGCCGACTACATCCCGGCCGCGGGCAGCGGCAACGGCCGCGGGATGCCCGCTCCCGGCAGCCCGTTCCGGGTGCTCGCCCACGTGCGGCCCGCGACGGGCCCCACGGTCTTCCACCAGGACCTGGTCGGCGAGCTGCTGCCCGACGAGCTGAGCGGGCCCCTGCGGGCCGCCTGGGTGGGCCGGCGGATCGAGCGGGTGCGCCCTGCCGGGGACGGGACCGGCGTCCCGGAGCCGATCCGGGTGGTGCCGCTGGTGCGCAAGGGGCGCACGCTCGCCCTGCTGAGCCTGCACGCAGGCCGGGCCGGGGGGCCGGTGGCCTCACGGCAGGAGGTCGTCTACCGCGAGACCGCCGACGCGCTGCTGCGGATGGCCAACGAGGGCCTCTGGCCGGACTTCTCCGCCCCGACCGGATCCCGCCGGGGCGCGCCCCGGGTGGGCGACGGGGCGATCCGGCTCGACGCCGAGGACCGAGTGACCTACGTCTCGCCCAACGCGGAGTCGGCGCTGCGCCGGCTGGGGATCGACGGCGAGCTGCTCGGGGAGCGGCTCATGGACCTCGTGCCCCCCGTGCTGGTCCCGGGGGCGGACGCGGACGAGACCCTGGCCCCCGTGCTCAGCGGGCGGACGGCGTGGCGCACCGAGGTGGAGGGCGCCCGCGTGAGCGTGAACTTCCGCTCCGTCCCGCTGCGGGACCGCTCCGGCCGGCTCGGCGCGGTGCTGCTCTGCCGGGACGTCACCGAGCTGCGCCGCCGGGACCTGGAGCTCGTGTCGAAGGACGCGACCGTCCGGGAGATCCACCACCGCGTCAAGAACAACCTGCAGACGGTCTCCGCGCTGCTGCGCCTGCAGGCCCGGCGGATGACGACGGACGAGGCGCGGCACGGGCTCGAGCAGGCCATGCGCCGGGTCGCGACCATCGCGATGGTGCACGAGACG
This sequence comes from Kocuria cellulosilytica, assembly GCF_040981245.1. Lineage (NCBI taxonomy): Bacteria > Bacillati > Actinomycetota > Actinomycetes > Micrococcales > Micrococcaceae > Kocuria > Kocuria cellulosilytica. The sequence continues at coordinate 150,813 of NZ_JAVFWZ010000004.1, forward strand.
CTCTCGCAGGGGTTCACGCAGAACGTGGACTTCGACGAGCTCGTCGCCCGCCAGTTCCGGCTCGCGGCGGAGGTGGCGTCCCCCGAGCAGACGGTGCACACCCGGATGATCGGCGAGTTCGGCGAGCTGCCGACCCGCCTGGCCACCCCGCTGGCGCTCGTGATCAACGAGCTCGTCACCAACGCCGTGGAGCACGGCCTCGCCGGCCGGACCGGCACGGTGACCCTGGAGGCGTCCCGCGTGCAGGACGAGGACGGCGCCGGTCAGCTGCTGGAGGTCGTGGTGAGCGACGACGGCGCCGGGATGGGCGACGTCGTGATCGAGGAGTCCGGGGCCGGCGCCTTCCGCAGGGCGGGCGCCGGCGAGGGACTGGGGATGCAGATCGTGCGCACCCTCGTGGCGGGCGAGCTGGGGGGCTGGATCCGCTGGGTTCCCCGGCAGGGCGGGGGCACCGAGGTCACGGTGTGCGCCCGGCTCGACGACTAGGCCGGTCCGGGAAGCGGCGAGGACCGGGACCCCGCGGGGTCCCGGTCCTCGGTGCGGACGGAGCGCTCAGGAGGCGCGGCGGGCGCGCGCGGCGCGGCGCTTGAGGGCGCGGCGCTCGTCCTCGCTCATCCCGCCCCAGACGCCGGCGTCCTGGCCGGACTCGAGGGCCCACTGGAGACACGTGTCCATCACCGGGCAGCTGCGGCACACGGCCTTGGCCTCCTCGATCTGGAGGAGAGCAGGTCCGGTGTTGCCCACGGGGAAGAACAGCTCGGGATCCTTCTCCAGGCATGCTGCGCGGCTACGCCAATCCATGGTCAGCGATCGCTCCTTTCAAGGGCGGGTCCCGTCGGCGCAGGGCAGAACGATCCTGCGGCAGCGGCGTCCGGGACAAGAGAAAAGGCCCATTCGCACGGGCCTTGTGAAGAACTGACGTCCACTTTCCCACGCCGGAGGGGTGCGGACAAGGGTTTGCGGGCCGCGTCACACCCCGTTCGGTGAGTCGTTGCTCACAGCGCGCCCCGCACGGACGGCCCCGGGGCCCGGCCGGCGCCCCGCCCCGGCGGCCGGCGGACTAGGGTGGCGGGGAGCGCCGCCGCCCGCGCCCGCCGCACCGCCGGAAGGAGAACCCCATGCCCGCCCCCTCCCAGGCGGCCCGGCCGCCCGCGGTCGCCGTCCTGACCGGCGTGGTCCTGCTCGAGGCCCTGGTCCTCGCGGGGGCCGGGCTGCGCCTCGTCTGGACGCTCCTGTTCGGCGACCCTCTCACCACGGGCGGGACGGTGTTCCTCGCGGCGGTGTTCCTCGGGGGCGCCCTGTGGCTGCTGCGCGTCGGCCGGGGCCTGTGGCGCGGCTTCCGGTGGCCCCGCGCAGCGGCGCTCGTGGTCCAGCTCTTCCTCCTGGTGCTCGCCTACCCCCTGCTCCGGTCGGGGCAGTGGGGGCCCGGGCTCGCGACGGCCGCCCCGGCCGTCGTCGTGCTCGTCCTGCTCTTCCGCCCGGGCGTGCTCGCGTGGACGAGCCGCACCGTCCGGTAGCGGGCCCGCCGGATCCGTCCGCCGCCGCCCGGTGGCGCGCCCGCCCGGGACCGCCGGCCGGGACCAGTACAGTTGAACCGCCCGCGCCCGTCGACGTCGTGCCCGGCCCCGTCCCCTCCCGTCGAGCAGCTCCGAACAGGTGGTCCCGTGACTCCCCGTCGCATCGTCATCGTCAGCCGCATCTTCGCCCCCGAGCCCGCCGCCGCGTCCTTCCGGCTGCGGGCCCTGGCCCGTGGGCTGACCGAGGCCGGGGCGCAGGTCACGGTCCTCACCACGCGCCCGCCCGCCGGGTCCGTGATCGAGCCGGAGCCCTACCCGGTGCGCCGGTGGCCCGTGCTGCGCGACCGGTTCGACTACGTGCGCGGCATCGTCCAGTACCTCAGCTTCGACGTTCCCGTCCTCTTCCGGCTGCTCGCCACCCGCGCCGACCTCGTGGTCAGCGAGCCGCCCCCCACCACGGGCATGGCCGTGCTCGTGTCCTCGTTCCTGCGGGGCCGGCCCTACGTCTGGTACGCCCCCGACATCTGGACCACCGCCGCCGAGAAGATGGACGTCGCCGCACCGGTGAAGCGGGCCATGCGCGTCATGGAGACCCTCGCGGCCCGGCGGGCCGCCGGCGTGCTCACCGTCTCCGAGGCCATGGGCCGCGAGCTGCAGTCCGTCACCGGCGTGGCCTGGGAGAAGGTGCTCGTGGCGGAGAACGGCATCGACACCGACGTCTTCCGCCCCGACGGGCCCGTGGCCGAGCCCGGCGCGCCCTACTTCGTCTACGCCGGGTCGATGTCGGAGTGGCAGGGCGCCGACGTGTTCGTCCGCGCCATGCCGCGGGTCCTCGAGGCCCACCCCGGCGCCCAGCTGCGCTTCTTCGGGCGCGGCTCCGACATCGACCGGGTGCAGGAGATCGCTGAGCGGCTCGCGCCCGGCAGCGTGCTCTTCGAGGGGCTGCGCCCCGCCGCCGAGACCGCGGAGTGGACGCGGGGCGCGGTCGCCGCCCTGGGCGCGGTGCTCCCCGGCATCGGCTACGACTTCACCAAGCCGACCAAGATCTACGCCGCCGCGGCCTGCGGGACGCCGGTCGTCTACGCGGGCGCGGGGGTCGCCGCCGAGCTCGTGGCGGACCACGGCCTCGGGGCGGCCGTCGACCACGACGCCGACGCGGTGGCCGAGGCCATGATCGCCGCCCTCGACCGCCGGCTCGACCCGGAGCGGGCCGAGGAGAACGACCGGGAGCGCCGCCGGCGCGCCGCGTGGGCGGCCGAGAACGCGTCCCTGGCGGCCTCCGGCCGCATCGCCGCCGAGTGGCTGCTCCAGGGCTTCCCGGACTGATCAGGTACTTTGGTACGCAGCGCACGCCCGGCGCGCTCGTGCCGCCCCCCACCGGCCGGACGCCGTCCGGGCCCACCAGGACACCAACCTCAGGAGTTTGCCCGTGAACGCAGATCTCGTCGTCGTAGGCTCCGGCCTGTTCGGCCTGACCGTGGCCGAGAGGGCCGCCAACGAGCTGGGCCTCGACGTGGCCATCATCGACCGGCGGTCCCACATCGGGGGCAACGCCTACACGGAGAACGAGCCGCAGACCGGGATCGAGGTGCACCGCTACGGCGCCCACCTGTTCCACACCTCCAACGAGCGGGTCTGGGACTACGTGAACCGGTTCACCGACTTCACGGACTACGTGCACCGCGTGTACACGAGGCACCACGACGAGGTCTTCCCGATGCCGATCAACCTCGGCACCATCAACCAGTTCTTCCGCGCGGCGTACTCGCCCGCCGAGGCGCGGGCGCTGATCCAGGAGCAGGCCGGGGAGCTCGCCGGGACGGACCCGCAGAACCTCAACGACAAGGGCATCCAGCTGATCGGCCGGCCGCTCTACGAGGCGTTCATCAAGCACTACACGGGCAAGCAGTGGCAGACGGACCCCAAGGACCTGCCGGCCTCGATCATCAACCGGCTCCCCGTCCGCTACACCTACGACAACCGGTACTTCAACGACAAGTACGAGGGCCTGCCCGTGGACGGCTACACGGCGTGGCTCGAGCGCATGGCGGACCACCCTCGGATCGACGTCCGGCTGGACACCGACTTCTTCGACGACGGCCACGACTACTCCCGGTCCGCCGTCTCCGGGCAGGTCCCGGTCGTCTACACCGGGCCCGTGGACCGCTACTTCGACTACGCCGAGGGCGACCTCTCGTGGCGGACCATCGACCTCGAGCAGGAGGTCCTGCCGATCGAGGACTTCCAGGGCGCCCCGGTGATCAACTACCCGGATCCCGACGTGGCCTTCACCCGGATCCTGGAGTTCCGCCACTTCTACCCGCAGCGCGACTACACCACGGACGCCACGGTGATCATGCGCGAGTTCTCCCGGTTCGCGGAGAAGGGCGACGAGCCGTACTACCCGGTCAACACCGCGGTGGACCGCGAGAAGCTGCTGAAGTACCGCGATCTCGCCCGCGGCGAGGACAACGTCCTCTTCGGCGGCCGGCTCGGCACGTACAAGTACCTGGACATGCACATGGCCATCGGGGCCGCGCTGTCCATGGTCGACAACAAGCTCAAGCCCCACTTCACCGGCGGGGCCACCATCGAGAGCGGGGGAGTGGACGCGTGACCGCGACGACCCAGGACATCGACCGGACCGACACCGGGGGCACCGCCCACCGGGTGCTGCAGGAGCTCGTCTTCCCGACGAGCGAGCGCTTCTCCACCCAGCCGCTCTACCTGGACTCCCGGGCCGACACGGGCACCGCCGTCCAGCAGGAGGACACGAAGGAGCAGCGGCCCCAGATCGTGGTCAACGTGGCCTCCGACGCCGCCGCCGGCAACGGCGTGGCGATCCTCGGGCGCTCGTCGGTGCGTGTGCCGGCCCGCACCACGGTGTCCTTCGCCACCTACTTCAACGCGTTCCCGGCCAGCTACTGGCGGCACAACACCCACCTGCGGGAGGTCGTGCTGCGGGTGCGCACCACCGGGCGCGGCACGGTGAACGTGCACAGCTCCAACGCGCGCGGCGAGTCCGTGCCCGTGTCGGTGCACGAGGTCTCCGGCGCCGACCGGCTGACCGAGGTCGTGCTGCCCCTCAAGGCCTTCGCCGACGGCGGGTGGTACTGGTTCGACGCCGCCGCGGGGGACCAGGAGCTCGAGGTGCAGGGCGCGCAGTGGCTGGGCGACGGCACGGGCACCGCGGAGGGCTCCGTGACCCTCCAGATCACGACCATGAACAAGCCCTCCTACTGCCTCACCAACGCCCGTCTGCTCGACGAGCAGCGGGACAGCCTGCCGCAGGTCGCGCAGGTCGTGATCGTGGACCAGGGCAACCAGAAGGTCGTCGACGAGCCGGGCTTCGACGAGGTCCGGGCGCGCTTCGGCGACCGCCTGCGGGTCATCGACCAGGGCAACCTGGGCGGGGCCGGCGGCTTCGCCCGCGGCATGTACGAGGCCGTGCGCGCCGACAGCACCTACGTGCTGCTCATGGACGACGACGTCGAGATCGAGCCGGAGGCCGTGCGCCGGATCAGCGTGTTCGCCGACTTCTGCAAGCGGCCCACCCTGGTCGGCGGGCACATGATCGACCTGCTCAACCCGACGAAGATCCACAACTTCGGCGAGGCCATGGACCCGTACAGCTTCCAGTACGGCCCCGCGGGGGAGGGCGTGGAGATCGGCCACGACTTCCGGCACAGCAACCTGCGGAGCACGGCCTGGATGCACCGCCGCATCGAGGTGGACTACAACGCCTGGTGGATGTGCTTGATCCCCACCCAGGTCGTGCGCGAGATCGGCCTGGCGCTGCCCGTCTTCATCAAGTGGGACGACGTCGAGTACGGCATCCGCGCCAAGGCGGCCGGCTACCGGACCGTGTCCCTGCCCGGCGTGGCCGTGTGGCACCTGGCCTGGGCGGACAAGGACGACACCATCAGCTGGCAGGCGTACTTCCACAAGCGCAACCAGCTCGTGGCCGCGCTGCTGCACTCCCCGTTCGACCGCGGCGGCGAGGTGCTCGGCCGCAACGGGATCAAGGACCTGCGGCACCTGCTGTCGATGCAGTACTTCGCGGAGGAGGCCCGGGTCCTGGCCCTGCGGGACGTCCTGGACGGGCCCGAGACCCTGCACGAGCTGCTGCCCCAGCGCATCCGCGACGTGCGCCGGATGATGACCCAGCACTCGGACGCCGTCTACCAGCCGGACCTCGACGCGTACCCGGCCGTGGCCTCGGCCAAGCCGCTGCGCACGCGGCGGCTCTCGGCCCCGCACGGGCTGAAGGTCCTCACCTCGGCGACGACGGCCGTGGTGCGCCACCTCGCCGTGCGCCCGCAGGAGCAGGCCGAGCAGCACCCGCAGGTGCACCTTCCCTACCAGGACGCACGGTGGTGGCGGCTCGCCCGCTACGACAGCGTCCTGGTCTCCGCCTCGGACGGCACCGGCTACACCTGGTACAAGCGCTCGCCCCGCGAGGCCCGCGCCCTGATGGCCGAGTCGCTGCGGCTGCACGCCCAGCTGGCCCTGCGCTGGCCGGAGCTCTCCCGCCGCTACCGCGCCGCCCTGCAGGAGGTCACCTCCATGGAGGCCTGGGAGGCGACCTTCCGCGAGCACTCGGAGATCGGCGCCTGATGCCGGCGGCCACGGTCGTCCGGCGGCCGTCCCCCGGGACGGGGCTGCCGGCGGTGTTCCGGCAGCGCTACCTGCTGAAGCTGCTGGTCGACAAGGAGCTGCAGATCCGCTACCGGGGCACCGTCCTCGGCCTGCTATGGTCCTACGTCAAGCCGGGGATCCAGTTCGTCGTCTTCTACGTGGCCCTGGGCATTTTCCTGGGCCTGGAGCGGGGGATGGAGAACTACGCCGTGTACCTGTTCTCCGGGATCATCCTGATCAACTTCTTCTCGGAGTCCTTCGGCAACGCGGCGCGTTCGATCGTGGCCAACGCGAGCCTCATCAAGAAGATCTACCTGCCCCGGCAGATGTTCCCGGTCGCGTCCGTGTGGGTCGCCGCGGTGCACCTGATGCCCCAGCTGGTCGTCATGCTCCTCGCGGCCCTGATCGTCGGCTGGTCGCCCACGTGGATCTCCCTGCTGGCCGTGCCCGCGGCGCTGCTGATCGTGGGCCTGCTGGGGGCCGGGCTGGGCATGCTCTTCGGCGCGGCCAACGTGTTCTTCCGCGACGCCGAGAACTTCGTGGACCTGATCGTCATGGTCTCCACGTGGTCCGCCCCGGTGCTCTACGCCTGGACGATGGTCCGCGACGTGCTGGGCCCGGTGTGGTTCGCCGGGTTCATGCTCAACCCCCTGACCGTGGCCGTGGAGCTCTCGCACGCGGCGTTCTGGCTGCCGACCACCACCCCCGGTGCCCACGAGGTGCCGCCCCACCTGTTCTCCCTCTGGACGCCGGTGGCCCTGCTCGTGGTCACGGTGATCATGGTCCTGGGCGACCTGATGTTCCGCCGCCTCGAGGGCCGATTCGCGCAGGAGCTGTGACGATGAGCACCGATCCCACCGCGCCCGCGCCCGCCGTGGTCGCCCGGCACCTGGCCAAGGAGTTCTCCCTGCGCCACGCCCGCTCCCTCAAGGAGACGGTGATGTGGCTCGCGCGGGGACGGCGCCAGGACATCTCCAACCGGTTCCGCGCCCTGGAGGACCTCAGCCTCAGCATCCGGCCCGGCGAGAGCGTGGCGCTCGTGGGGCTCAACGGCTCCGGGAAGTCCACGTTCCTCAAGCTGGTCTCCGGCGTGATGAGCCCCGACGGGGGATCGCTGGAGGTCAACGGGCGGGTGGCCGGGCTGATCGAGGTCGGCGCCGGCTTCCACCCCGACCTCACCGGCCGCGACAACGTCTACCTCAACGGCGCGATCCTCGGCATGAGCAAGGAGGACATCGACCGGAAGTTCGACCGGATCGTGGCGTTCTCCGAGATCGAGCAGTTCATCGACACCGAGGTGAAGTTCTACTCCTCCGGCATGTACCTGCGCCTGGCCTTCGCCGTGGCGGTGTTCACCGACCCGGACATCTTCATCATCGACGAGATCCTCTCCGTGGGGGACGAGCCCTTCCAGCGCAAGAGCCTGGGCCGGGTCAAGGAGCTCTCGGCGGAGGGCAAGACGCTGCTGGTCGTCAGCCACGACTTCGACGTGGTCCGCAAGGTCTGCGACCGCGGGGTGTGGATCGAGCACGGCCGGGTGCGCAGCGACGGGCCCATCGACGAGGTGATCGAGCAGTTCCGCGCCGCGGAGAACGCCGGCTGACGCCTCCCGCCCGCACGGACGACGGGCCGCCCCGCTCCTGCCGGAGCCGGGCGGCCCGTCGTCCGTCACCGGTCCGGAGCTCGCCGCGGGAGCGGAGCCCGCCGCGGGAGCGGGACTCGCCGGCAGGTCGGGGACCGCGCGGGCTTTCAGGGGCCGTCGCAGCCGACGACCTCGTAGAGCGCCGCCTCGCCCTCCTGCCCGACCAGCGCGAGACCGGGCGCGGCCTGCGGGTCGACGGCGTTGATGCCGGAGTAGTCGCGGGCCTGCTGTGCCTCCGGGATGATGAACTGCGTGCCGAAGTCCAGGACCCACTGCACGTCCAGCTCCTCCGCGGCCGCGCAGGCCGGGCTGCCCGGGACGGCGTCGCCGATCCCCGCCGCGATCGCGTGCAGGTCCGGGTCCAGCGCCCGCAGCTCGGTGGCGGGCTGCTCGACGTGGTACTGCGTCACGGCCCGGTCCGCGACCGCGTAGGCCAGCGAGCCGCCGTTCCACGGGTTCACGGCGATGACGTCCCCCGGCTCGGTGAGCTCGTCCAGCTCCTGCAGCAGCTCGTACTCGTCCCGGTCGACGATGCTCTCCGGGCCCTCCCACGCGTAGTACTGCTTGCCCCACCGGGTCGCCTGGGTGAGGGACTCGACCTGGGAGTACGGCACCGCGAGAGCCAGCAGCACGAGCGCCGCGACGGGAGGGGCGGCGCGGCCGGCCCGGGGCCGGCCGGTGAACGAGGCCAGGGCCCGGAGCCCGGCGGCCAGGCCCTCGGCCACGTGGGCGGCGCCGAGGGCGATGAGCGGCACGGCCGTCAGCGGGAGCGTGGCCGCGAGCCGGTAGGAGTCGGTGTACCACCCGCCCACGAGCCACTGCCGGGCCGGGCTCTCCTCGCCGGCGGCGGCCACGGCGTAGAGGTAGACGAGGACCAGGTGGGCGAGCACCAGCCAGCGCAGCCTCCGCCGGGCGACGGCCGCGTAGATCCCCGCGCCGGTGAGCAGCACGAGCACCCAGGGCACGTCCTCCCGGCCGTTGGCGCCGAAGAGCAGGGCCTCGCCGACGGCCCGGGCCAGGGTGGTGGACGGCTCCCACACGAAGGACGTGGTCAGCACGTTCCACATCAGCAGCCACGCGGCGACCGCGAGCGCGGCGACCGCCACGAGCACGAGCGCGGGACCGCGGCGCCGGGCGCCGGCGGCGGCCCGCAGTCCGAGCCACCACGCCGTGGCCGCCACGGGCACCGCGACCACGAGCAGGGCCAGGAACGCGTTGGGCTGGGAGACGAAGAGCGCGCCCAGGGTGACCACGAGGCTCGCGGCCAGGCGCACCCGGCCGGCCGCGTCCGGGGTGGCCTCCGTCCGGTCCGCGGTCACCCCGGGGCCGAGCAGCCGCACGAGCAGGCCGAGGGACACGGGGGCGATCGCCAGGGCGAGGATGTTGGGGAAGAGCGGCCCCCAGGCCATCAGGCCCAGCGGGAAGACGCTGAAGCCGGCGGCGGCCGTCCCGGCGAGGACGGCCGCCACGGCGGACGGGCCGACGAGGCAGCGGGCCAGGAAGATGCACGAGGCCGGCCAGACGAGACCCGCCACCGCGAGCAGGGTCAGGTTGTGGGCCACGAGGACGCTGTCGCCGGTGAGGGGCACCACGAGGGACGCCAGCTGGTGCCACGCCGCGGGGTACAGGGCGATCGCGCTGTCCGGGCTCACCATCCGGTTCAGCGTCAGGGTCGAGCCGCTGCCTGTCTCCACGACGTAGCGGATGGCGTTGAGGTGGAAGATGTTGTCCCAGCGCTGGGCCATCGCCTCCGGGACGCCGATCACGGACGTCAGCCGGCGCAGGAGCAGGACCGCGCCGATCGCCAGTCCGGCGGCCGCGCCGGCCGGGAACAGCCAGCGGCGCCCGTCGTCGTCGTGCGCCTCCCGGCCGCCCGGCTCCGTGCCGGCGGAGTGCGAGCCGGGCACGTGCCCGCCCCGGGGGACCAGCCGCCCCACCAGCCAGGCCAGCGCCGTCAGCACCAGGGCGGCCGGCACCTGGGACAGGGCGCCGTAGGGGACGCCCGCCAGGTCCAGGAGCACGCCCGTGAGCCCGACGACGGCGACGCTGAACGCCGGTGCCGTCAGCAGGATCCTGCCCCCGCGCTGCCCGAAGGCCCACAGCAGGGCCAGCCCGGGCAGCCACAGGAACGCCAGCAGGACCAGGAACGCCGGGAGGTGCGGCCACCAGTCCGTCAGCACGTCGGTCCTGCGGGGCTCGGCCTGGCAGCGGGCACGGTCTCGTCCTCACGGTTGGGGGGGAAAGGGTCGGGACGATCATAGCGGCCGGCCCCCGCCCGCTTCCGCCCTGACCGGCGCGTCCGGCCCGCTGTGCGAGAATGTCCGGGTGAGTCGTTCGTGGATCGTCATGCCCGTGTACAACGAGGCGGCCGTCGTGGGAGAGGTGCTGAAGGAGCTCCGCAGGACCTTCCCGCACGTCGTCTGCGTCGACGACGGATCCTCCGACGACTCCGCCCGGATCTGCGCCGAGGCCGGCGCCGTCGTCGTCCAGCACCCCATCAACCTGGGGCAGGGCGCGGCGCTGCAGACCGGGTTCGAGTACGCCCTGCAGGACCCCGGGATGGACTGCGTGGTCACGTTCGACTCCGACGGCCAGCACCGCGTGATCGACGCGTGGGACATGGTCGAGCGGATCCGCTCGGGCGAGGCCGAGGTGGTGCTGGGCTCCCGCTTCCTCGACCGGCGCACCCGGATCTCCCCGCTCAAGCGGGTCGTGCTGCGCACCGCGGCGTTCTTCTCGAAGCTGTCCACGGGCATGGACCTCTCCGACGCCCACAACGGGCTGCGCGCCATCGACCGGGGCACCCTGTCCCGGATCCGGCTGACCCAGAACCGGATGGCGCACGCCTCCGAGATCGTCAACCAGCTCGCCGACATCCGGCCCGCCTGGGTCGAGCACCCCGTCGAGATCATCTACACGGACTACTCGAAGTCCAAGGGGCAGTCGCTGCTCAACGGCGTGAACATCCTCGCCGAGCTGTTCGTGAAGTAGCCCGCACCCCGTCCGCCACCAGTTCGCACGATCGAAGGGAAGAGCCGTCCGATGATCTACGCCGTCCAGATCCTGCTGGTCCTGGCCGTGGGCTACGGCGCGCTCGCCCTGATCCGCGGCGGGGCCAACGCCAAGCACCAGGCGATCCGCCGGGTGGTGGGTCTCGCCTTCTTCGTCTTCGCGGCGCTGTCCATCTTCTTCCCCGACCTGCTGACGGGCGTCGCCCACTTCTTCGGGATCGGGCGCGGCACGGACCTCGTCCTGTACGGCTTCGTGGTGATCTTCATGATCACCCAGGCCACCTCCGCGCTGCGCAACCGGCAGCAGGAGGTCAACGTGACCCGGCTGGCCCGGCACATCGCCGTGACCGAGGCCGAGCGGCCGTGGGCGCCGGCCCCGGAGCACGACCAGCGCGCCTCGGTGCGGACCTTCGCGGAGACCTCCCCGGCGGAGCGGCCCGCCGGCTGAGCGCTCCCGGCGCGGCTCAGGACTCCCGGAGCACCCGGGACAGCAGGTCCGGCCGGTCCGTCATCACGCCGTCCACGCCCCACGCCAGCAGCCGGCGCATGTCGTCCTCCCGGTCGATCGTCCACACGTCCACGCGCAGACCTGCCTGCTGGGCGGCCCGTAGCAGCCCGGGCGTCAGCACGCGCAGGCCCAGCAGCGTGTCGGGCGGCTGCAGGCCCTGGAACGGGAGGCCGGGAAGCCCGTGCCGGCCCCGGAACGGGAGGGCGGGAAGCCCGTGCCGGCCCAGCAGGCACAGCAGCCGGAAGACCGCGAACTCCGTGACGGCGGCCGCCGTGGGGACCGCCCCGCCCGAGACCTGCCGGAAGCGGCGGATCGAGGCCGTGCGGTTCGTCGCGACGAGGGTGCGCCCCTGGGCGCCCGCCGCCCGGATGGTCCGCCAGACGATCTCCTCGGCGCCGGGACGGTTGCCCTTCAGCTCGATCGCCACCCGGTGCTCGGGGAACGCCTCGTAGACCTCCGCGAGCGTGGGCACGTGCACCCCGCGCCCCCGCCACGGGAAGGTCGTGCCGTCGGGGGTGAACGCGTGCCCGGCGTCCAGGCGCCGCAGCTGCGCCGTGGACAGCAGCGCGACGGCTCCGGTCCCGTCCGTCGTGCGGTCCACCGTGAGGTCGTGCATCAGCACGGCCGTGCCGTCGGCGGAGGCCTGCACGTCGAGCTCCAGCACGACGTCCCCGAGGGCCGCGGCCGCCCGGAACGCCTCGAGGGTGTTCTCCGGTGCCACCTCGGCGCCGCCCCGGTGGGCGAAGGCGGTCGGCCAGTCCCGGGGCACGGGAGCCGCAGGACCCGGGGACGGGGCCGCCAGGTGCCGGCCCAGGGCCGCGCCGACCCCGCTGGTGAGCAGGTTGCCGGTGAACGGGACGGCCGCGCGCAGCAGCGCCCGCGCCCGGACGGCGACGTCGGGGCGGGTGCCGTCCTGCTGGGGGGTCACATGGGTCACGGCGGTCCTCGCGATCGGCGGCGGTCCCCGCGGCACGGGCCCCGCCGGGGCAGCGGACACCGGGTGCGGAGGCGTCCTCGCCCGCCCACACTACGGCCCGCGGCCACCCCGTGCACGCCGCCACCACGGGCACGGCGGCGCGGGCGGCCCGGACGCGGGCGAGCGGCGCCGCGCAGCAGATTTCATGCACGCGCATACTGTGACGGACCGTGTGTTTCCGGACGGGAACAACGTCGCAGGTCAGCGGAAGCTGTCCACAGGCCACCGGAACGGGGTTGTGGGGACGACGGCGGCCCGGCCTATGTTCCTGTGCATGCGCTCCGTGGGGGAGCGCGGCCGGCGCGGATCACGCGGCGGGCGACGCGCAGGGGGACCGATGACGGCACTGCTCTCCGAGGACGCGCTCGGGCTGGTCGAGGCCGAAGTGCGCGAGCTCATCCGGCGCCGGGGCCTGGACCCGGTGCTGGAGCTGGAGCGGACCCGGGAGCTGGTGGACGCCGCCGTGCGGGACTACGACCAGCGGTCGGCGCGCGGGGTGCTGCCGGCACTGGCCGACCTGGACGCCGCGCGCCGGGTCCTGCTGGACCTGGTCGCCGGGTTCGGCCCGTTGCAGCCGCTGCTCGACGACCCGCGGATCGAGGAGATCTGGATCAACGGCCCGGCGGAGGTCTACGCCGCCCGCGGCGGGGAGTCCGAGCTGACGAGCCTGGTGCTGACCGAGGCGCAGATCCGCAATCTCGTGGAGCGCATGCTCAAGTCCTCCGGCCGCCGCCTGGACCTGTCCTCCCCGTTCGTGGACGCGGCGCTGCCGGACGGGTCCCGGCTGCACGTGGTCATCCCGGACGTGACGCGCCGGCACTGGGCCGTGAACATCAGGAAGTTCGTGGCGCGGGCACGGCGGCTGGACGACCTCGTGGAGCTGGGCTCGCTGCCGCCGCGCGCGGCCCGGTTCCTCGACGCGGCCGTGGCCAGCGGGCTCAACATCCTGGTCTCGGGCGCCACGCAGGCCGGCAAGACCACGCTGCTCAACTGTCTGTGCGCCTCGATCGGACCGCGGGAGCGGGTGGTGACGGTCGAGGAGATCTTCGAGCTGCAGGTCCCGCTGCGCGACGTCGTGGGCATGCAGTGCCGTCAGCCCAACCTGGAGGGCACGGGCGAGATCCCGCTGCGCCGGCTCGTGAAGGAGGCCCTGCGGATGCGCCCGGACCGGCTCGTGGTCGGCGAGGTGCGCGAGGCCGAGAGCCTGGACATGCTCATCGCGCTCAACAGCGGCCTGCCGGGGATGTGCAGCCTGCACGCGAACTCGGCCCGGGACGCCGTGACGAAGATCTGCACCCTGCCGCTGCTGGCGGGGGAGAACATCAGCACCGGCTTCGTGGTGCCCACGGTGGCCTCGTGCTTCGACCTCGTGGTGCACTGCCACCGCGACCGGCACGGCCGGCGCCGGGTGAGCGAGATCCTCGCGATCGGCAACCGGGTCGAGAACGGCGTGATCGAGACCTACCCCGTCTTCGCCGAGGCCGACGGCGCCCTGCTGGCGGTGGCCGCCGAGGCGCCCGCCGCGTGGAAGTTCGAGCGGGCCGGGCACCGGGTGAGCGAGCTGCTGGCGGACGACGGCCCGGGCGGGGCGGCGCGGTGAGCGCGGCGCTGGGGGTGCTGCTGGGGGCGGGCTTCTTCCTGCTCTGGTGGTCCTGCTGGGCCGAGGACGCGCCGCGCCCGGCCCGTGCGCGCCGCCCCGGCCGGACGCAGGAGCTGCTGCTGCGCGCGGACCTGGCCCGGGTCGGCCCGGCGGTGCTGCTGGCCGCCTGTGCCGCGGCCGGGACGCTGGGCGGCCTGCTCGTCGCCGCGGTCACCGGCGCGGCCGTCCTCGGCCTGTGCGCCGCCCTCCTGGGGGCCTGGGTCCCCGTGGCGGTGGTCCAGCACCGGGCCCGGAGCCGTGCGGCCGCCCTGCGGGAGGTGTGGCCCGACGTCGTCGACCACCTGCGCTCGGCGATCCGGGCGGGGATGTCCCTGCCCGAGGCACTGATCCAGCTGCAGTACCGCGGGCCGGAGCCGGTGCGCCCGGCCTTCGCCCGGTTCGCCGCCGACTACCGCGCGTCCGGCCAGCTGCAGGGTGCGCTCACCCTGCTCAAGGACCGGCTGGCCGATCCCGTGGCCGACAACATCGTCGAGGCCCTGCGGGTCACCCGGGAGGTCGGCGGGACCGACCTCGGCCGTCTCCTCGGAACGCTGTCGGAGTTCCTCCGGGAGAACGCCCGCACCCGCGGCGAGCTGGAAGCCCGCCAGTCCTGGACGGTCAACGCCGCCCGCCTCGCGGTGGCCGCGCCCTGGATCGTCCTGGCGCTGATGGCCACCCAGCCGGCCGCCATCCGGGCCTACGACACCCCGGCCGGCGCCCTCGTGCTGCTCGGCGGGCTGGTCGTGTCCGTGACCGCCTACCGCCTCATGCTGCGGATCGGGGCCCTGCCCGAGCCCGCCCGGGTGCTGCGGTGAGTGTCTCCCCCGCCCTGCTGGTGCTCCTCGGCCTGGTGCACGCCGCCGGGCTGTGGCTGGTGCTCACCGGGGCCCGGGTGACCGGCGGGCCGTCCTTCGCGACCCGGATCTCCCCGCAGCTGCGCTCGGTGGAGGTCGAGTCGGCGCTGCTCGCCCGCCCCGGGGACCGCGCGGTCCGGGCCCCGGGCCGGGCCGCGGCGGGACTGGAGCCGCTCGTGCGGGCTCTGGCCCGGCGCGTGTTCCGGCACGCCGGCCCGTCGGCGGCACTGGAGAGCCGGCTGGTGCGGGCGGGGTCCACCACCACGGTGGCGGACTTCCGCGCCGAGCAGCTCCTGTTCGCGACCGGGGGCCTGCTGGTCGGGGTCCTGCTCGGCGTGGCCGGTGCGGCCCGCTGGGGCACGGGCCCCGGCGGGGTGCTGCTGGCCGTCGGGGCCGCGGCGGCCGCCGGCCACCTCCTGCGCGGGCACCTGCTGAGCCGGCGGATCCGCGTGCGTGAGACCCGGATGCTGGCCGAGTTCCCCGCCGTGGCCGAGCTGATGGCGCTGTCGGTGGGGGCGGGGGAGAGCGCCGTGGGTTCGCTGGAGCGGGTGTGCCGGGTGGCCGAGGGGGAGCTCACCGCCGAGTTCCGCGCGGTGCTCGCGCAGACCCGGTCCGGCGCCGGGCTCGTGCACGCCCTCCAGGACTTCTCCGCACGCACCCCGGTGGCACCGATCGGGCGGTTCGTGGACGGCATCGTCGTGGCCATCGAACGCGGCACGCCCCTGGCGGACGTGCTGCGCGCCCAGGCCCAGGACGTGCGGGACAACGACAAGCGGGAGCTGATGGAGGCGGCCGGGCGCAAGGAGATCGCCATGATGGTCCCCCTGGTGTTCTTCGTGCTCCCGCTGACGGTCGTCTTCGCCGTGTACCCCGGTCTCGCCGTTCTCGAGCTCGGCTTCTGAGCTCTCAGCCGGGCGGCCGGAGAGCGGCCGCCCCCCAGGAAAGGACACCCCATGACCCACCTCCACCGGCTCGCCGCCCTGCTCGGCGTCCTCGACCCGGCACTGTCCGCGCTGCGCGAGCGGCTCTCCGCCGACGACCCGGACCGCGGCGACGTCCCCGGCTGGGTGATGCTGACCCTCATGTCGGCGGTGCTCGTGGCCGGCCTGCTGCTCGTCGCGCAGCCGGCCCTGGAGGGACTCTTCCAGGACGCGATGGCCCGCGTGAGCCAGAACTGAGCATGGGCGGGATCCGTGCCCGGGCGGACACCGGGCCCCCGGAGACGGACCGGGGCAGCGCGGTGGTCGAGTACGTGATGGTGGCCGGCCTCGTCGCGATGATCTTCGCGGCCACGCTGCAGCTCGCGCTGGCCCTGCACGTGCGCAACACGCTGGTCGACGCCGCCGCGGCCGGCGCCCGGTACGGCACCCTGGCCGACCGCTCGCCCGAGGACGGGGTCGAGCGGACCCGCCGGATCGTCTCCGGCGCCCTGGGGCCCCGGTACGCCCAGGACGTCGCGGCCGCCCCCGTGACGACGGGCGAGCTGCGGACCCTGGAGATCACGGTGGTCTCCCCGCTGCCGGTGATCGCGCTGTTCGGCCCGCCCGACTCCCTGGAGGTGCGCGGCCATGCCGTGCTCGGGGACTGAGGCGGTCGGGAGGACCGCGGTCGCCGGGGCGGCTGCGGCGCCCGGGACGGGACGGACCACCGGGCGGGCCCGTGCGCCCGGCGCGGCGGACGGGCCCGGGAGCCCCGGGGGGAGCGACGAGGGCAGCGCGGTCGTGGAGTTCGTCGCGCTGGGCACGCTGCTGCTCGTGCCCGTGATCTACTTCGTGCTCGCCGTGGCCCAGGTCCAGGCCGGGGCCTTCGCGGTCGTGGCCGCCGCGCAGCAGGCCTCCCAGGTGCTGGCCCGGGCCGAGCCCGGGGAGCTCTCGGACGCCGGGCTGACGGCGGCGGCGCAGCTGGCGGCCACGGACCAGGGCTTCGCCCCCGACCGGCTGGGGATGCGGCTCGAGTGCTCCGACGGCGCCTGCGGGACGCCGGGGGCAGTGGCCACGGTGCACGCCACCCTGGAGGTCCCGCTGCCGCTGGTGCCCGGGTTCACGGACCTGGACGTCGCCGTGCTGACGTCCTCGGCGACGGTCGTGCTGGGGCGCTACGGATGAGCGGGCGGACGGCGCCCCCGGGCGGGAGCCGGGACGACGAGGACGACGGCCAGGTCACCATCCTGGTCATCGGCTTCGCGGTCGTGCTGCTCCTGCTGACGGTCGTGGTCATGGGCGTCACCGCGGTCTACGTGGGGGAGCGCAAGCTCCAGGTGCTGGCCGACAACGCCGCGCTCGCCGCGGCGGACACGTTCGTGGCCCTGCGCCCGGGGGAGGGCGGGGCCCCGCCGGCGACGGTCCTGGACGACGACGCCGTGGCGGGGGCCGCGGCGGCCTACCTGGACACGGTCCGGGCCGGGGCGGACACCCCGGGCCTGGTCCTGGCCGCACCCACCGGGAGCCCCGACGGGCGGACCGCGGAGGTGACCCTGTCCGCCGTCGTCCACCCGCCGGTCGTCAACCTGCTGGTGCCCGACGGCATCCCGATCACCGCCACGAGCGAGGCGCGCGCCCAGCTGGGGCGGTAGCAGCGTCCCCCGGTGCCGAACGCACCGGTTCCGCCCGTGAGGCCCGCAGGAACGGCCGGACCTCGGGCGGAACCGGTGCGTCCGGCGGCACGGGGCGGGCGCGGTCAGTAGCCGGCCGGGAGAACGGCGGAGCGGTCGAACTCCTCCGTGCCGCGCACCGTCCCGTCCTCGCCGATCAGCGTCACGCCCTTCTCGGAGCCGCGGCGGCCGGCGCCGGTGATGTCGGCGCCCACGTCGGCCACCACGTTCTCGAGGGTCACCCCGGCACCCACCCGGACGCCGTCCAGCAGCACCGAGCCGCGCACCGTGGCGCCCTCCTCCACGACGACGCCGGGCCCGAGCACCGAGCGCTCCACGGCGCCGCGCACGACCGCGCCCGCGGCGACCATGGACCGGCGCAGCTCGGCGCTGCCGGCGATCCGGGCGGGCACCCGCTGCGGCTGGGCCGAGAGGATCGGCCAGCCGGGGTCGTCGAGGATGACGCCCTCGCCGTCGAGCATCTGCAGGTGGGCCGTCCAGTAGGACTGCAGGGTGCCCAGGTCCATCCAGTACCCGTCCAGGCGGTGCTCCACCACGGTGCGGTGCGCCACGAACCACGGGACCAGGTCGTTGCCGTAGTCCTCGAGCCGGCCCTCCTGCTCGTGCAGGACGTCCAGGGCCTCCAGCAGCTTCTGCGCGTCGTAGAGGAACATCTCGCCGGCGACCAGCCGCCCGCGGGGCGTCTCGGGCTTGTAGTCGAAGCCGGTGACGCGCCCGTCGTCGCCGGTCTGCACCACGCCGTAGCGGGAGGGGTCCTCGTCGACGAGCGTGGTGACCACGGTGAGATCGGCGTCCCGCGCCAGGTGGGTGTCGATCACGTCGAGGAAGTTGAGCGTGTAGAGGTGGTCGGCGCTGAGCACGAGGACCAGGTCCGGGGCGAAGTCGCGGATCAGGTCCTTCTGCCGGTAGAGGGAGTCCGCGTTGCCCTCGGCGAAGCCCTCGCCCTCGGTCCCCTCGTACGGGGGCAGGACCTGGAGGCCGCCGTGGGTCCGGTCCAGGTCCCAGGGGCGCCCGTTGGCCAGGTGGACGTTGAGGCTGTGCGGGAGGAACTGCTCGACGACCCAGACGTCCGAGACGTGGGAGTGCACGAGGTTGGACAGGGCCACGTCGATGAGCCGGTAGGTGCCCGCCACGGGCAGGGCGGGCTTGACCTTCTTCTCCGTCAGGGCGCCGAGGCGGGAGCCCTTGCCCCCGGCGAGGATCAGGGCCAGTGTGCGGGGGATGCGCATCGTGCGTCCTTCCTCTCGGCACCATCCTGCCAGAGCGGGGCCGGGGCGATTTGCCCCCATGCGATAATCTTGGCTTCCATGGCCTCCCTTGACTTCCCGGCAGAGATCTCCGCCCTTCGTTCCACGTTCGCGTCCATCGAGGCCGTGAGCGACGTCGACGCCATCAAGCGGGACATCGCCGAGCTCTCGCAGCAGGCGACCGCCCCGGACCTCTGGGACGACCCGGCCTCGGCGCAGAAGATCACCTCCAAGCTCTCGCACAAGCAGTCCGACCTCGAACGGCTCGAGAAGCTCGGCGGCCGGATCGACGACATCGAGGTCATGGTGCAGCTGGCCGCCGAGGAGGACGACGCCGAGACCCTGGAGCTCGCCGTGGAGGAGCTCGCCGCGGTGAAGAAGGCGCTCTCCCAGCTGGAGGTCCAGACGCTGCTCTCGGGCGAGTACGACGAGCGCGAGGCCGTGGTGACCATCCGCTCCGGCGCCGGCGGCGTGGACGCCGCCGACTTCGCCGAGATGCTCATGCGCATGTACCTGCGCTGGGCCGAGCGCCACGGCTACCCGACCACCGTCCTCGACACCTCCTACGCGGAGGAGGCGGGCCTGAAGTCCGCGACCTTCGAGGTCAAGGCGCCCTACGCCTTCGGCACGCTGTCCGTGGAGGCCGGCACCCACCGGCTCGTGCGCATCTCCCCGTTCGACAACCAGGGGCGGCGCCAGACCTCGTTCGCGGCCGTGGAGGTCATCCCGCTCATCGAGCAGGACGACTCGATCGAGATCCCGGAGTCGGAGATCAAGGTGGACGTCTTCCGCTCGTCGGGCCCCGGCGGGCAGTCCGTGAACACCACGGACTCCGCGGTGCGGATGACGCACATCCCCACGGGCATCGTCGTGTCCATGCAGAACGAGAAGTCCCAGATCCAGAACCGCGCCGCCGCGCTGCGCGTGCTCCAGTCCCGGCTGCTCCTGCAGCGCCAGGAGGAGGAGAGCGCCAAGAAGAAGGAGCTGGCCGGGGACGTCAAGGCGTCCTGGGGCGACCAGATGCGCTCCTACGTCCTGAACCCGTACCAGATGGTCAAGGACCTGCGGACCAACCACGAGGAGGGCAACCCCTCCGCGATCTTCGACGGCGCGATCGACGGCTTCGTCGACGCCGGCATCCGCTGGCGCGCCGACCAGCGCCACGCCCCGGCCGACGCCTGAGCTCCCGCGGGATCCCCGCCGGGGCCTCGGCCGCTGGCCGGCCCGGGCCCGGTGCTCAGCGGCGCCAGAAGCGCGCGACCGTCCGTCCCGGCAGGGTGCGGGCCTCGGGCTCGGCCGGGCCGTGCTCGGGGGGATCGACGGCCGGGTACAGCTCCTCCGCCTCGCGCAGCTTCGTCCGGTGCAGCCGTGCGGCCGTGGCCGGGAAGTCGGCGGACCGGGCGGGTGCGGCCGGTTCCGTGCTGCCGGTCGGCGTGACGGACCAGCCGGTGCCGGCCTCGAGCAGGGACTGGTGCTTGACCCGGTAGTAGTCCGGGCTGACCTCGAGCGCGGTGCCCTCCGCGCCGCACGCGGCGGCGAGCAGGTGGAAGTGGAACCGGGAGGTCAGCCAGGTCTGGCCCGGGCGGGCCGGGAAGCCCTCCTGCCACACCCGGGTGAAGGGCACGAAGTTCTCCTCCGGGACGAGGTCGGCGAGCCGGTCGAAGGCCGCGCGGTCGGCGCCGGGGATCGCCTCGAGGTAGCGCACGGTCCGCCCGGCCAGCGCCGGGTCCGTCAGGGCGGCCCGCACGGCGGCGACGGCGTCCTCGAGGACCCCGGGCTCGGACATGTCGCTCTGCAGGCACACCCACACGTCGCCGTCGGCGGCCCCCTCGGCGGGAGCGCCGGTGAAGCCCGCGAGGCCCGGGAGCCCGAGGAAGGCGTCGTCGGGGGCGCGGTCGGCCCGGGAGAGCCGGGCGCTGGGCGCGTCGCGGACCGTGGCGTGCTCGAAGGTCCCCAGCGCGGCGCGCAGGCCCTCGGCGTCGGCGGCGGGGGACAGGCCGAGGCCGGTGGCGACGAGGCGCGCACCGGACACCTCGCGCAGCCGCAGGGCCGCACGCAGCAGGCGCGCGTGGTGCGGCCAGATGGAGTTCAGGTAGCCGCCCCCGATGAAGTGGACCGAGCCGGCCCGGCGGGCGCCGAGCAGGCCGAGGTCGTAGCGGGGGGAGCCCAGGTGCGTCACCACCCGGTCCACGTGGGCGTCGGCCGCGGCAGGATCCATCCCCGCTGTCTCGAAGGCGAGCCGCCACAGGGTGTCGGTGGTCCGCAGCCGCGGGTGCAGGTCCGCGAACAGGTGGGACGCCAGCCCCGGGTTCGGGCAGTCGAGCCACACCTCGGCGTCGGGCCGGGCGCGGGCGAGGAAGCGCAGCCACGACGCGGCGATGAACTCGTCGCCGAA
Organism: Kocuria cellulosilytica; assembly: GCF_040981245.1. Classification (NCBI taxonomy): domain Bacteria; kingdom Bacillati; phylum Actinomycetota; class Actinomycetes; order Micrococcales; family Micrococcaceae; genus Kocuria; species Kocuria cellulosilytica. The sequence goes on from NZ_JAVFWZ010000004.1 coordinate 171,851, forward strand.
GTTCGGGTGGCCGCTCGTGCCGACGAGGTACAGGACCTCCCGGACAGGTGGGGGCTCGGTGGGGACTCGATCCAGCATCCGCTCAGCTTAGCGGGTGCCGCGACGGTGACCTGGGGCGACGCCCGTGCCCCGGCTCCGCCTCCCGGCGCGGAGGGCGACCGTCCGTTCCGCGCCGACGCCGTGGCGTAGGATGGAGGCCCTGCCGCGTGCCCCGGTGCGCGGCCGTTCCCCGCCCGCACCGTCCCCAGGGAGGAGGCCCATGGCCAAGAAGGACTCCGGTCGCCAGGTCGTCGCCAACAACAAGAAGGCCCGGCACGACTACCACATCCTCGACACCTACGAGGCAGGCCTCTCGCTCATGGGCACCGAGGTGAAGTCCCTGCGCATGGGGCGCGCCTCGCTCGTGGACGGGTTCTGCCAGTTCACCGACGGGGAGCTGTGGCTCGAGGGCGTCCACATCCCCGAGTACCTGCAGGGCTCGTGGACCAACCACTCCGCCCGCCGGCGCCGCAAGCTGCTCCTGCACCGCACCGAGATGGACAAGATCCAGCAGAAGACCCGGGAGGCGGGCTTCACGATCGTCCCGCTCTCCCTGTACTTCGTGGACGGGAAGCGGGCCAAGGTCGAGATCGCGGTGGCCAAGGGAAAGCGGGAGTACGACAAGCGCCAGGCGCTGCGGGAGCAGCAGGACAACCGCGAGGCGCAGCGCGCCATGCGCTACAAGAACCTGGGCTGAGGCGCCCGGGCATCCCTTGCGGCCGGCGTGTACCGCGCGGTACAGTGGGTTGTCCCGCTGCGGCGGGGTGATTGACAAACGAATACGGGGATGATCGGTTTCGACGATGTGAGTTGAGACAGGGGAAGCGGGTCGAGGACGCAGAGTTATCTCGTAAACGCTCTCTGTAAAACAATAGTTGCCAATTCCAAGAGCAACGCCACGCAGTCCACTTTCGCGCTCGCCGCGTAAGTAGACTCACCAGTGGCTGTCAGCCCGGGTTCGCCTTCGGCCCGGGGCCTGGCATCAGCTAGAAGGCCACTGCTCCAGCCGTTCGTCGCGGGCGTCTGGAGAACACTTTCGCGACTGAGTCCGTCGGCCACGTGTCTGCACGAGGGCCGGGACTGAGAAGACGCCAAGCAGACTGCGCCCGGAGAAGCCCTGACAATGCTGCATCGGACGGGGGTTCAATTCCCCCCATCTCCACGAGATCCCTGACCGGGGAGCGCCGCGAGGCGCTCCCCGGTTTTTTCGTGCCCGCTCCGTCCGGTGCGGGGGTCCTCCGGCGCCCCGTGCCGGCCCGGTCCGCGACCGGTGGGCCCACAGGGTCTCACGGCGGACCGTGTGACAAGCTGGTGCCGTACCGACGACGACCGAAAGGGCAACGCCATGAGCCACAACGACAACACGCCAGACCAGAGCGGCACCGGTGCCGGCGGGTCGTCGAGCTCGGGCCGCCAGGACGTGCCCGAGTACGGCCAGCGCGTGGAGGGAGCTCCCTCCGGCCCCTCCTACGACCCGCCGCGCTACGGCCAGGGAGCACCCGGCGACCAGTACTCCGCACCCCAGTACGGGCAGGGGCAGTACGGCCAGGGCCAGTACGGGCAGGACTCCTACAACCAGGGCCAGTACAACCAGGGACAGTACGGACAGGACCAGTACAACCAGGGGCAGTACCGACAGGACCAGTACGGCCAGGGCTCCTACAACCAGGGCCAGTACAACCAGGGGCAGTACAACCCGGACCAGTACGGCCAGGGCCAGTACAACCAGGGTCAGCAGGGCTACCAGGGCCAGTACGACATGGGCCATTACGGGGCGGCGTCCAAGCCCGCGGGCACGGGCCTGGGCATCGCCGCCCTGGTGCTGGGCATCGTGGCGCTGCTGACGTGCTGGTTCGTGCTCGGCATCGTCCCGGGACTCGTCGGACTGGTGCTGGGCATCGTGGCGCTGCGCAAGCTGGGCAGGACGCCCGGCACGTCCAAGGCCCTGCCGATCATCGGCATCGTGCTCAGCGTCCTGGGGATCCTCGCGAGCATCTTCTTCCTCGTGGTCTACGGGGCGTTGATCGACTCGGTCCTCAACGGCGAGTGCGCCCAGTACCTCGAGGCCAACGACCAGGCCGGCTTCCAGCGCTGCCTCGAGCAGGAGTGGGGCGTCAGCACCATGGACCAGTGACCGCCCGGTGACCCGTCCCGCTCGAGCGGGCAGGGCGCACGCGAGGGGCCCGCACCGACCGGTGCGGGCCCCTCGCCGTCGCCGGGGCGGTCCGTGCCCGGCGAGCCGGGCGCGGTGCGTCAGGAACCGGTGGCCAGCATCCCCAGGACCTCGTCGTGGAGCAGCCCGTTGGTGGCCAGCGCGTTGCCGCCGAAGGGGCCGGGCTCGCCCTCGAGGGAGGTGAAGCGGCCGCCGGCCTCCTCGACCACGGGCACGAGCGCGGCCATGTCGTGCAGACTGAGCTCGGGCTCGCAGGCGATGTCCACGGCGCCCTCCGCCAGGAGGCAGTAGGACCAGAAGTCGCCGTAGGCCCGGGTCCGCCAGACCTCGTCGGTGAGCTCCAGGAAGCGGTCGCGCACCCCGCGGTCCCGCCACCCGGTGAGCGAGGAGTAGGACAGCGAGGCGTCGGAGAGCCGCCCGACCTGGGAGACGCGGATGCGCTGGGCGTTGGCCAGGGACTTGCCGGTGAAGGCGCCGGTGCCGGACGCCGCCCACCAGCGGCGGCCGAGCGCCGGTGCGGAGACCACGCCGACCACCGGCCGGCCCTCGTCGACGAGGGCGATCAGGGTGGCCCACACCGGCACGCCGCGCACGAAGTTCTTGGTGCCGTCGATGGGGTCCACGACCCACTGCCGGGCGCCGCTGCCGGTGGCGCCGTACTCCTCGCCGATCACGGCGTCCCGGTTGCGCGTGCGCCCCAGCTGGGCGCGGATGAGCTGCTCGGCCTCGCGGTCGGCGTCGGTGACGGGGGTGAGGTCGGGCTTGGTCTCCACCACGAGGTCCTGGGCCTTGAACCGGCGCATGGTCAGGCGGTCCACGGCGTCGGCCAGGATGTGGGCGAGGCGGAGGTCGTCGGTGTAGTTGCTGGGGCTGCGCATTGGACCAACCTACCCCGAACCCGTCCCGGGCCTGGTCGGACGGGAATGGTGCTGGGCGGCCCGGCGGGTCACTGGACGCCGAGCTCCTTGTCCTCGCGGGACTCCCCGGGGCGCTCCCCGGCGCCGAGCAGGCGGCGCAGGGAGACCAGCCGGGACTCGCCCGCGTCCCCGGCACGGCCCTGCGCCACCCAGGCGTCGAGGGCGCAGCCGGGGGAGGTGTCCGTGTGCCGGCAGCCCTTGGGGCACTCGGCGATCGCCTCGGCGAGCTCGTCGAAGGACTCCACGATCCGGTCGTGGTCCACGTGCGCGAGGCCGAACGAGCGGATGCCCGGGGTGTCGATGATCCAGGACCCGGGGGAGGCGTCCTCGACCTTCAGGGCCAGGGCCGACGACGACGTGTGCCGGCCCCGCCCGGTCACGGCGTTCACCCCGCCGGTGGCCCGGTCGGCGCCCGTGAGAGCGTTCACGAGGGTCGACTTGCCCACGCCGGAGTGCCCGAGCAGCACCGAGACGCGGCCGTCGAGCCGCTTCCGCAGGGCCTCCACGAGCGCGGGGTCGAGGGGCAGCGTGGTCCCGTCGTCGTCCGCCGGGACGTCCCGGGCGGGCCCCGAGACGAGCACGGGCAGCTCGAGCGCCGTGTAGTGGGAGATCAGCTCCGCGGGATCCCGGAGGTCGGTCTTGGTGATGCACAGCAGCGGCTCGATGCCGGCGTCGTAGGCGGCCACCAGGGAGCGGTCGATGAACCCCGTGCGGGGCTCGGGGTTGGCGGCGGCCACCACGACCACGAGCTGGTCGGCGTTGGCGACGACGACCCGCTCGACCGGGTCGGTGTCGTCCGCGCTGCGCCGCAGCACAGTGGAGCGCTCCTCGATCCGCACGAGGCGGGCCAGGGTGTCCGGGGCCCCGCTGACGTCCCCGACGAGGCCCACGAGGTCGCCGGCGACCACCGGCCGGCGGCGCAGCTCCTTGGCGCGCACCGCCACGACCAGCCGCTCCCGGGGCGTGTCCTCCTCGAGGATCGCGGTGTACCGGCCGCGGTCCACGGTGACGATCCGTCCCGTGACCGCGTCCTCGTGCGCCGGCCGCTCCTTGGTGCGCGGCCGGGAGCCGGACTTGCTGGGCCGCACGCGCACGTCCGACTCGTCCCAGTCGCGCCGGACGGAGTCCCTACGCGCCACGGTGCGTGCCCGTGAGCTCCGCCCACAGCCGGGGGAACTCGGGCAGGGTCTTGGCGGTGGTCGCGATGTTCTCGACCATGACGTCCGGGACCACGAGGCCGATCACGGCGCCGGCGGTGGCCATGCGGTGGTCCTCGTAGCTCCGGAAGGTCCCCCCGTGCAGGGGCGCGGGACGGATCAGCAGCCCGTCCGCGGTCTCCTCGGCGTCGCCGCCGAGCCGGTTGATCTCGGTGACGAGCGCCGCGAGCCGGTCGGTCTCGTGGCCGCGCAGGTGCGCGATGCCGCGCAGCCGCGACGGCGTGCCGGCGACCGCGCACACGGCGGCGACGGTGGGCGCGAGCTCCCCGGCCTCGCCGAGGTCGAGGTCGACCCCGGTCACCGACTCCGGTCCCGTGACGGTGAAGGTCCCGTCCGCGAGCTCCACCGACGCGCCGAACGCCGGGAGGATGTGCTTCCAGTGGTCCCCGCCCTGGGTGGTGCGGGCGGGCCACCGGGGCACCGAGACCCGTCCGCCGGTCACCACGGCGGCCGCCAGGAAGGGGCCCGCGTTGGAGAGGTCCTGCTCGATGGTGACGTCGAAGGCCCGCACCGGTCCCGGCGCCACCCGCCACTCGTCGGGGACCGAGTCGTCCACGGAGACGCCCAGGCCGCGCAGCACCTCCACGGTCATCTCGACGTGCGGCATCGACGGCACGCCGCGGCCGGAGCCGTCGGCGCTGCGGTGGCGCAGCACGAGCCCGTCGTCGAAGCGCGCTCCCGCGAGCAGCAGGGCGGAGACGAACTGGCTCGAGCCGGTGGCGTCGATCTCCAGCTCCCCGCCGCGCGCAGCACCGGTGCCGTGCACGGTGAAGGGCAGCCGGCCCCGCCCGTCGTCCTCGACGCGCAGGCCCAGACCGCGCAGGGCGTCGATCACCGGCCCCATGGGGCGCACCCGGGCGCCGGGGTCGCCGTCGAACGTGACCGGGCGTCGTGCGAGGGCGGCGAGGGGCGGGACGAAGCGCATCACGGTCCCGGCCAGGCCGCAGTCGACCACGACCGGCTCCGTGGCGTCCCACGCCGCGGGCTCGACGAGCAGGTCGGGGCCGAAGCCGCCGTCCCCCGGCACCTCCTCGACGCCGGCGCCCAGGGCGCGCAGGGCGTCGACCATGAGCCGGGAGTCCCGGGAGTGCAGGGGAGCGCGCAGCCGGCACGGCCCGTCCGCGAGGGCGGCGAGCAGCAGGTACCGGTTGGTGAGGGACTTCGAGCCCGGGACCGTGAGCTCGGCGACGACGGGGCGGGCGCCGACGTGCGGAGCCGGCCACAGCTCGTGCTGCGGGACCGGCTCCGCCGCGCCGGGACGGGCCGGTGGGGCGGAGGACTCCGACGGCTTCACGGCGGGGGGACCGTGGCCTAGCCCTGCTTGACGGCGTGCTGGAGGGCCTTCTCGGCCTTGGCGACCTGCTTCTGGGTGTCCTTGCCCAGCTTGGAGGCGTTCTTGCGCACGTCCCCGGCGAGGTGCTCGGCGCGCCAGAGCAGGGAGGGGTTGCCCTCGGTGTCCACGGCGGCGAGCATGACGGCGCCCACCAAGGAGGAGTTCTTGAAGGCGGTGGAGCGGCGGGCGGCCTTCTGCTCCGCCGTGCTCGCCTCGGCGGCGCGGTAGTCGGCGTAGGCGTTGAGCGCGGTCGTGGTGACGAGCACGCCGGCCGAGAGGCGGGGCAGCTTGCCCAGCCCGAAGAGCACGGCGGCGCCGACCTGCGCCGCGGCCAGGCCCTGGGCCACCACGGCGTGGTTCTGCAGCGCGGGACCGGCCTGCGGGAAGGCCTTGGTGGCGGCGGAGATCGCCGGGGCGAGGTGCTGGGCGGCCTGGGACGAGCTGCGGAAGCTCTCCACCCCGTTGGCGACGTAACCGGTGGCCAGCAGCGGGCGGGCGATGCGACGGACGATGCTCATGGGTTCCTCCTCGGCGGCGGACGGTACCGCGGGGCTGTGTCGGGCGGGTCTGGTGCGGCGCACGGCGCCGCTCGTCCCATCCTAGCCACGGGGACCGCGCGCGGGGCGAGCGCGCGGCCACGGCGCCGGGGAATACGCGCGGCGGTGTCCCCCGTTGTGCAGGACAGTGATCGGCCCGGAAAGGGGCCGGGCACCATCGACGTCCAGCGAGCGGACCCGCACGGCCGGGGGAGAGGAGCAGCAATCACCGCCCCCACGAGCGTTCTCGAGCCGGCCCCGGCCCGCGCGCACCGCCCCGTAGACTGGTCAGTGATGAACGAGCAGAACCAGCAGGGGGCCGCCCCGCAGCGCGCCGAGCCGCCCGTCGACGTCGAGACCGAGAGTCCCGAGGCCCGGAAGGCGCGCTTCGAGCAGGACGCCATGGAGTACGTGGACCAGCTCTACGCCGCCGCCCTGCGCATGGCTCGCAACCCGGCCGACGCGGAGGACCTCGTCCAGGAGGCCTACACGAAGGCCTTCTCGGCGTTCCACCAGTACAAGCCCGGCACGAACCTCAAGGCGTGGCTGTACCGCATCCTCACGAACACGTACATCAACCTCTACCGCAAGCGGCAGCGCGAACCGCTGCAGGCCAACACCGACACCGTCGAGGACTGGCAGCTGCACCGCGCCGAGTCCCACACGTCCTCGGGGCTGCGCTCCGCGGAGGTCGAGGCGCTGGACCACCTGCCGGACAGCGACGTCAAGCGCGCCCTGCAGGAGCTGCCCGAGGAGTTCCGGCTCGCGGTGTACTTCTCCGACGTGGAGGGCTTCGCGTACAAGGAGATCTCCGAGATCATGGACACGCCGATCGGGACGGTGATGTCCCGCCTGCACCGCGGGCGGAAGCTGCTGCGCGAGAAGCTCGCCGACTACGCCGCGGAGCGCGGCTTCGACACGTCCAGGGTGACCGGCGACCAGAAGAAGGAAAAGGACAAGTAGACATGGCCGACTGCGAGAGCCTCGGAGGCTGCACGGACGAGAGGATCCGCCTGATCTACGAGTACCTGGACGGGGTGCTCCCGGCGGAGGACCTCGACGACATCCACGGGCACCTCCTCGAGTGCCGGGAGTGCGCCCGCGAGTACGACCTGGAGTGCGTGATCCGCTCCGTGGTCCGGCGCTCCTGCGCGGAGACGGCGCCGGCGGACCTGCGGGTCTCCATCCTCGCCCGGCTGCACGGCCAGCGCCAGGACCCTCCCGCCGCCTGAGCCCGGCGCCCCGCCCGGGCACACGGAAGGGCCCCGGACCGCTTCAGCGGTCCGGGGCCCTTCCGTCACGGCGTCGCCGGGGTCCGGGGAGGACCTCAGGCGTTGGGGCGCTTGCCGTGGTTGGCGCCGCCCTTGCGGCGGTCCTTGCGCTTGCGTCCGCGCTTGCTCATGCGAGCCTCCTGTCTGTCCGCGGTCGTCCGCGGCGGATCGTGGGTGTCGGCGTCCGTTCCCGCGTGGTCGGGTGATGTCGGCGGCGGCCGGACGGGGCACTGCCCGCCATTCTCTCACACGCGGGGCGGGCGGGGCTCACTGGGGCTCGGGCAGGTCCAGCCAGTCGTACCAGCCGCGGTGCAGCACGAGCCAGGCCATCAGGCCGTAGCCCGCCTGGCCGGGGTGGCCGTGGTTGGCCGCGAGGTCCTTGCGCCACTGCTCGTGGTGCTGCAGCGGGTTGAACGTGTCCACGTAGACGTGGTTGCGCCGGGTCGTGACGTCCGCGTAGGCGGCCGAGAGGTCCGCGATCCGGCGGTTGCGCTCGGTGTCCATCGTGGGCGGGGGGCCGACGACGAGGACCCGCACGTTGTGCTGGGAGGCGGTGTCGATGATGTTCGCCATGTTCAGCCGGGACCGGGCGCTCGTGATGGACAGGTCGATGTCCAGCGTGGAGGGCGCGATGACCAGGCGGTTGTCGTGGCCCGGGGAGAAGCGGCGGGCCGCCTCCTCGAACCAGCGCTCGTTCAGCGACTCGCTGCCCTCGCCGGGCGCCGCCAGGTTGTAGGCGGACACCGGGGCCACGTGGTGCGGGGTCCGGGCCATGACCCGCCCGAACCAGCCCAGGCCCCGGGGGTCGCCCTCGCCGGCCAGCAGCTCGTCACCGACTGCGACAATTCTGATCCTTCGTTGCTCCACGTCGTTCTTTCTGGTCGGGGGTGCGGGATGTCGGGGGGACGAGCGGCGCCGGCCCGTGGGCACGGGCCGGCGCCGGACTCGCTGGGGACGTGCGGGAGGGCAGGGGCACGGGCCCCTGCCCTCCGGGACCGCCTCAGTCGCGCTCGAAGGCCGTCTGCACCAGGGTCTCGAGCTCGGCCGCGTGGCGCTTGGCCGAGCCGTTGGCCGGGGACGCGGACGCGGGACGGGAGGCCAGCCGGACCGGCCGGTCGAGCTGCGGCACCAGGTTGACCGCCATGAACGGCCAGGCGCCCTGGTTGGCGGGCTCGTCCTGGGCCCACGTGAGCCGGGCCTCCGGGTACTTGCCGAGCTCCTCCCGGATCTCCGCGAGGGGCAGCGGGTACAGCTGCTCCACGCGCACCACCGCCGTGCTCCGGTCCTGGCGCTCCTCGCGGGCCGAGACGAGGTCGTAGTAGAGCCGGCCGGAGACCAGCACCACGTCCGTGACCTCGGAGGCCTCCAGCCCCGCCTGGTCGCCGATCACCGGGCGGAACCCCCCGGACGTGAACTCCTCGATCGGGGAGGCCGCCGCCTTGAGGCGCAGCAGCTGCTTCGGCGTGGCCACCACCAGCGGCTTGCGCGGACGGCTGTAGGCCTGCCGGCGCAGCAGGTGGAAGTGGTTCGCCGGCGTCGAGGGGTTGGCCACGACCATGTTCTTCTCGGCGCACAGCGTCAGGAAGCGCTCGATGCGGGCGGAGGAGTGGTCCGGGCCCTGCCCCTCGAACCCGTGCGGCAGGAGCATGACCAGCGAGGAGCGCTGGCCCCACTTCTGCTCGGCGGAGGAGACGAACTCGTCCAGGATGATCTGGGCGCCGTTGACGAAGTCGCCGAACTGGGCCTCCCAGACGGTCAGGGCCTCGGGGCGCTCCACGGAGTAGCCGTACTCGAAGCCCAGCACCCCGTACTCGGACAGCAGCGAGTTGTAGATCGCCAGCTGCGCCTGGTTCCCGGAGAGGTGGTTGAGCGGGGTCCACTCCGCACCGGTGCCGGCGTCGTAGAACACGGCGTGGCGCTGGGTGAAGGTGCCGCGCCGGACGTCCTGGCCGGACATCCGGACCGGGATGCCCTCCATCATCAGGGACCCGAAGGCCATGAGCTCGCCCATGCCCCAGTCCACGCCGCCCTCGCGGGTCATCGCCTCGCGGCGCTCGAGCAGCTTGCGCAGCTTCTTGTGCACGGTGAAGTCCTCGGGGACCTCCAGGTGCACCGCGCCGATCCGCTCGGCGGCCTCGCCGGAGATCGCCGTGGTGCGCGGGATGGACACCCCGGAGTCGGCCTGCTGGGCGGAGGGCCGCTCGATGTTCGAGATCGCGGCGGAGTCCCCGGTGACCAGCGGGATGGAGGAGGTCTGCGCCTCGTGGGTCTCGGCGAAGACCCGCTCCAGCCGCTCCTGGTAGTCCTTCAGCGCCCGGTCGGCCTCCTCCTGGGTGATGTCGCCGCGGCCCACGAGGTTCTCGGTGTAGATCTTGCGGGTCGAGCGCTTCTCCTCGATGAGGTTGTACATCAGCGGCTGCGTCATCGAGGGGTCGTCGCCCTCGTTGTGGCCGCGGCGCCGGTAGCACACGAGGTCGATGATGACGTCCTTGTGGAAGGCCTGCCGGTACGCGAATGCCATCTGGCCCACGTGCGTGACGGCCTCGGGGTCGTCGGCGTTGACGTGGAAGATCGGCGCCTGCAGGCCCTTGGCGATGTCCGTGGCGTACGTGGTGGACCGGGCCGCGGCGGGCGCGGTGGTGAAGCCCACCTGGTTGTTCACCACGACGTGGACGGTGCCGCCCACCGTGTAGCCGGGCAGCAGGGCCATCTGCAGGACCTCCGCGACCACGCCCTGGCCCGCGAAGGCGGCGTCGCCGTGCACCTGGATGGGCAGCACGGGGAAGGTGCCGTCGCCCTCGGGGCCGGCCCCGAGGACGTCGGTCTTGGCCCGGGCGATGCCCTCGACGACCGGGTCGGCCGCCTCGAGGTGGGACGGGTTGGCGGCCAGGTAGACCTGGGTCTCGTTGCCGTTGTCGGAGGTGAAGGAGCCCTCGGTGCCGAGGTGGTACTTCACGTCGCCGGAGCCCTCGGTGGTGCGCGGGTCCTGGCTGCCCTCGAACTCGCGGAAGACCTGGGCGTAGGACTTGCCGGCGATGTTGGTGAGCACGTTGAGCCGGCCGCGGTGGGCCATGGCGATGCCCACGCCGGCGAGCCCGGCGTCGGCGGCGTCGGAGATGATCTCATCCAGCAGCGGGATCAGGGACTCGCCGCCCTCGAGGGAGAACCGCTTCTGGCCCACGTACTTGGTCTGCAGGAACGTCTCGAAGGCCTCGGCGGCGTTGAGCCGGCCGAGGATGCGGAACTGCTCCTCGCGGCTGGGCTTCTGGTAGCCGTGCTCGAGCTGGTCCTGGAACCACTCGCGCTCCTCCGGCTCCTGCAGGTGCATGTACTCCACGCCGACGGTGCGGCAGTAGGCGTCCCGCAGCCGGCCCAGGATGGTGCGCAGACTCAGCACGTCCGCGCCGCCGAAGCCCCCGGTGGGCCACTCCCGCTCCAGGTCCCACAGGGACAGCCCGTACGTGCGGATGTCGAGGTCCGGGTGCTTGCGCATCACGTACTCGAGCGGGTTGGTGTCCGCCATGAGGTGCCCGCGGACCCGGTAGGCGTGGATCAGCTGCTGGATCCGGGCGACCTTGTTGACCTGGATCTCGGGGTTGACCTGGTTGTCCACGGCCCAGCGCACGGGCTCGTAGGGGATCCGCAGGGCCTCGAAGATCTCGTCGTAGAAGTCCTCCCCGCCCAGCAGGTAGGACTCGATCAGGCGCAGGAACTCGCCGGAGCCCGCGCCCTGGATGACGCGGTGGTCGTAGGTTGAGGTCAGCGTGATGATCTTCGAGACCGCGTGCCGCGCGATCGTCTTGGGGGAGGAGCCCCGGTACTCGGCGGGGTGGTCGAGCGCGCCCACGCCGACGATGCACGCCTGCCCCTTGGACAGCCGGGGCACCGAGTGCACCGTGCCGATGCCGCCCGGGTTGGTCAGGGACACCGTGGTGCCCTGGTAGTCCTCCATGGTCAGCTCGTTGGCGCGCGCGCGGCGGACGACGTCCTCGTACGCGTTCCAGAACTGCATGAAGGACATGTCCTCGGCGCCCTTGATGTTGGGCACCACGAGGTTGCGGGAGCCGTCCTTGTTCGGGATGTCGATGGCGATGCCGAAGTTGACGTGGGCGGGGTGCACCGCGACGGGCTTGCCGTCCTGCTCGTCGTAGACGACGTTCTGGGACGGGTAGTTGGCCAGGGCCTTGATCACGGCGTAGCCGATCAGGTGCGTGAAGGACACCTTGCCGCCACGGTTGCGGGCGAGGTGGCTGTTGATGACGATGCGGTTGTCGATCAGCAGCTTCGCCGGCACGGCGCGGACCGTGGTGGCGGTGGGCACGGTGAGGGACGCGTCCATGTTGGCGGCCACGGCCTTCGCGGGCCCGCGCAGCTTGACGACCTTGTCCTCGGCCGGCGCGTCGTGGTTGGGGGCCGTGGCGCGGGCGCGGGCGGGCTGGGCCGGGATGGGCCGCTTCGCCTCGGTGGTCTCGGCCTCGCCCTGGTCGGTCTCGGGCCGGCCCTCGGCCTTGGCTCCGGACTTGCTGGGGGCGGGCGCCGCGGCGGGCTTCGGGGCCGGCTTCGTCGCCGGCGCGGAGGCGGTCCGGTCAGCGGTCCCGGACCCGGGGGTCTTGGAAGCGGCGGGGGCCTTGGGGGCGGTGCCCTCCGGGGCCTTCTCCTTCGGGGAGGACGCAGGAGTCTTCGACGCCGGGGCCTTCGACGCCGGGGCCTTCTCCTTCGGGGAGGACGCAGGGGCCTTCGGCGCCGGGGCCTTCCCCGTGCTCTGCTGCTCCGCGGGGGCGCCGTTGTCCGCGCTCATCGACTCGAAGATGGGCCACCACTTCTCGTCCACCGAGTTCTTGTCCGTCCGGTACTTCTCGAACAGTTCGTCGACGAGCCACTCGTTACCTGCGAATTCTTCAGGGATGGGGTGCTGTGGCTGATGTGGCACGGGGAATACGCCTCTTCCATGGTTGATCGCGTGGAGGCCGTCTGCCCGGTCTCCACAGTGTCGGTCCCAGCAGCGTCCGGACCCGCCGCCGGTGTTCGTCGCCGGCCGTCTCCCGCGACAGCCGCCGGCGTCCGCCTCCGGACCGGCCGGACGGTCGTCGACCGGGCGCGGCCGTACCTCCGGCGAGTCTAGTGATCCGCGCGGCGGCATGGCTAGTCCGCGGCCCCGCCCCGGGGCGCGTGTCGCGGGGCCCCGGCTAGACTGGCGCGCGTGCGCTTCCTCAACACCCCCACCTCCGACCTGACCTACAGCGACGTCTTCCTCGTGCCCTCGAGCTCCCGGGTCACCTCCCGCTTCGACGTCGACCTCACCCCGCGCGACGGCACGGGCGCCACCGTGCCGCTCGTGGCCGCGAACATGACGGCGGTCACCGGCCGCCGGATGGTCGAGACGCTCGCCCGGCGCGGCGGGCTGGGCATCCTGCCGCAGGACATCCCGCTCGACGTCATCGCCGACGTCACGTCCTGGGTCAAGGACCGCTCCCCGCGCTTCGAGACGCCGGTGGTCCTCGGCGCCGAGGACACAGTCCACGACGCCCTGGGCATCATGCACAAGCGACCCCACGGGGCCGTGGTGGTGTGCGGGCCGGACCGGTCCTACCGCGGGGTGGTGCTCGCGGCCGACTGCACCGAGGTGGACCGCTTCACCCAGCTCGGCTCGATCATGCGCACCGACGCCCCGGTGTTCTCCCTGGCGGACGTCCGGGCCGGCTCCGGCGACGACGTCCTCGCCGCCGCCTACGACCGGCTGACCCAGACCCGCGCCCACGTGGCGCCCGTGCTGGACGGGGACACGGTCGTGGGCGTGCTGACCCGCAAGGGCACGGTGCGCTCCACCATCTACGCCCCCGCGCTGGACGGCGCCGGGCGGCTCCGGGTGGGCGCCGCCGTGGGCATCAACGGGGACGTGCGGGGCAAGGCCAGGGCCCTGCTCGACGCCGGGGTGGACGTCCTCGTCGTCGACACCGCCCACGGCCACCAGCGCAAGATGGTGGAGGCCCTCGAGCAGGTGCGCGCCGCGGCTCCCGACGTGCCCGTCGTGGCCGGCAACGTGGTCACCGCGGACGGCGTCCAGGACCTCGTCGACGCCGGTGCGGACATCGTGAAGGTCGGCGTGGGCCCCGGCGCGATGTGCACCACCCGGATGATGACCGCCGTGGGCCGGCCGCAGTTCTCCGCCGTGCTCGAGTGCGCCGAGGCCGCGGCGGGACTGGGCCGGCACGTCTGGGCGGACGGCGGGGTGAAGCACCCCCGGGACGTCGCCCTGGCGCTCGCGGCCGGCGCCAGCCAGGTGATGGTGGGCTCCTGGTTCGCCGGCACCCACGAGGGGCCCGGCGAGCTCAACGTGGACGCGGACGGGCGCATGTACAAGGAGAGCTTCGGCATGGCCTCGACCCGCGCCGTGCGCGAGCGCACCCGGGGCGAGGGCGCCTTCGCCCGGGCCCGCAAGGGCCTGTTCGAGGAGGGCATCTCGAGCTCCAAGATGTACCTCGACCCCGAGCGCCCCGGCGTGGAGGACCTCATGGACCAGATCACCGCCGGCGTGCGCAGCTCCATGACCTACGCGGGGGCCACGACCCTCGAGCAGTTCGCGTCCCGGGCCGTGGTCGGCATCCAGTCCGCCTCCGGCTACGAGGAGGGCAGGGCGCGCGCCGTCAGCTGGTCCTGAGCCGCGCGCCGGGCGGGCCCCGCTCCGGTACTCTGGAGCTCTCATGGACTCGTTCAGTAGTTGCCGGCCCGGCCGCGGCGTCCCCCGCCGCGGCCCCTGCGCCGGCTCACCCACCGTCCCCCTCCCCGCCCCCGGCCGCACGGCCCCGGCCCGCCCGGCCCCCGCCCGGCGGGCCGCCACGGGAGGCCGCTCCTGATGGAATGGCTGCTCCTGGCGGCGGGCCTGCTCCTGATCCTCGGCACGGGCTTCTTCGTGGCCGTCGAGTTCTCCCTCGTGGCCCTCGACCAGACCACGGTGCGCCGTGCTCTCGCCGAGGGCGACCGGGCCGCGGAACCGCTGCTCAAGTGCCTCAAGTCCCTGTCCACGCAGCTCTCCAGCTGCCAGCTCGGGATCACCCTGACCACCCTGCTCACCGGCTACACCCTGGACCTCGCGCTCCAGTCCTTCCTGCGGGAGCCGATCGCCGAGCTCACCGGCCTGTCCGTGGCGGCCGCCGGGGGAGCGACCCTGGCGCTGTCGATGCTCATCTCGACGCTGCTGTCCATGCTGCTGGGCGAGCTCGTGCCCAAGAACTGGGCGATCGCGGAGGCGTTCCGGGTGGGCCGGCTGGTCGCCCGCCCCCAGCTGGTGTTCACGGCGGTGTTCAAGCCGTTCGTCGTCACGCTCAACGGCGTGGCCAACCGCGTCCTGCACCTGTTCGGGATGGAGGCCAAGGAGGAGCTCTCGGGCGCGCGCTCCCCGGAGGAGCTGTCCTCGATGGTCCGCCGCTCCGCGAAGATGGGCACCCTGGACGCCGGCACCGCCGCGTTCGTCGCCAAGACCCTCACGTTCGCGGAGCGCACGGCCGCGGACGTCATGACGCCCCGGATCCGCGTGCAGATGCTCGACTCCCACGAGTCCGTGGCGGACGTCGTGGCCGTGGCCTCGCGCACCGGCCACTCCCGCTTCCCCGTGATGGACGACTCCCCGGACGACGTCCGCGGCGTGGTGCACATCAAGAAGGCCGTGGCCGTGCCGTCGGAGCGCCGCGCCGCCCTGGAGTGCGGGGCGATCATGGAGGACGTCCTGCGCGTGCCCGAGACCGTCCACCTGGACTCGCTGCTCGTGCAGCTGCGCTCCGGCGGGCTCCAGATGGCCGTGGTCGTCGACGAGTGGGGCGGCACCGCCGGCGTCGTCACCCTCGAGGACCTGGTGGAGGAGGTGGTCGGGGAGGTCTCCGACGAGCACGACCGGCTCAGCCTCGGGGCCCTGCAGTCCGCGACGGGCGAGTGGTACTTCCCGGGGCTGATGCGCCCCGACGAGGTCTCCGAGCAGATCACCGAGCTCGACATCGAGGACGGGCCCGCCTACGAGACCATGGGCGGTTTCATGATGGACCGGCTCGGACAGGTCCCGAGGACCGGGGACGTGGTGCCCGTCCAGGGCGGCGTGCTCGAGGTCGCCCGGATGGAGGGGCGCCGCGTGGACCGCATCCGCTTCGTCCCGTCCCCGGCCGAGCACGAGGACGCCGCGGCGGGCACCCGCGAGGACGGCGCACGGGAGGAGGACGCACGATGAGCGACTGGGCAGGCCTGGCGTGGCTCGTGGTGCTCCTGGCGGGCAACGCCTTCTTCGTGGGCGGCGAGTTCGCCGTCATGTCCGCGCGGCGCAGCCAGATCGAGCCGATGGCCGAGGACGGCAACAAGCGGGCCCGGACCGCGCTGTACGCGATGGAGCACGTGTCCCTGATGCTGGCCTGCTGCCAGCTGGGCATCACCGTGTGCTCCCTGCTGATCCTCAACATCTCCGAGCCGGCGCTGCACCACATCGTCTCCGGCCCGCTGGAGCACCTGGGCGTGCCGGCCGAGGTCGCCGACGTCAGCGGGTTCCTCACGGCCCTGCTCGTGGTGACCTTCCTGCACGTGGTGTTCGGGGAGATGGTCCCCAAGAACATGTCGGTGTCCGCCGCCGACCGGGCGGTGCTGCTGCTCGCGCCGCCGCTCGTGTTCGTCTCCCGGGTGGTCAAGCCGGTCATCGCCACGCTGAACTGGTCGGCGAACCACGTGCTGAAGCTGATGGGCATCGAGCCGAAGGACGAGGTCTCCTCGACCTTCACCCTGGACGAGCTCCAGTCCATCGTGGCGGAGTCCACGAAGGAGGGCACCGTGGCGGACCAGACGGGCCTGCTGTCCGGCGCGCTCGAGTTCTCGTCCAAGCGCACCGCCGACGTCATGGTGCCCCTGCACGAGCTCGTGACGCTGCCCGAGGACGCCTCCGCGGCGGAGGTCGAGAAGGCGGTGGCCCGCACGGGCTTCTCGCGCTTCGCCCTCACCGAGGACGACGGCGAGCTCAACGGCTACCTGCACCTCAAGGACGTCCTGTCCATCCCGGAGAGCCGCTACAACGAGCCGGTGCCGGTGACCCGGGTCCGCTCCCTGGCCAACCTGCGCCCCGGCATCGAGATCGACGACGCGCTGGCGGCCATGCAGCGCACGGGCTCCCACCTGGCGCGCGTGGTCGACCCGGGCGGGCAGACCCTGGGCGTGCTCTTCCTCGAGGACGTCATCGAGGAGCTGGTCGGCGAGATCCGCGACACCACCCAGGACCGGCGGCAGCGCCGCGGGGACCGGGTGGACACCTCGGAGCCGCCGCGCTGAGCGGCGGACGGGCGCCGGCCCGCCGCGCGGACTGCCGGCGGTGCGCCCGCGGGGCCGGTGCGGGGCCGGCGCGGAATCAGGCCAGGACGCGGACCGCGGCGGGGAGGACGTCCACCCGCACCGGCAGGGGCCCCAGGCGCTCCCCGTCCGCGTAGACGGTGACGTCCGCGGCGTCCACGGCCACGGAGCGGACCCGCTCGATCCGCACGCTCGGCAGCGTCACGTGCCGGCCCGAGAACAGCCGCGGGAACAGGAAGAGGAAGCGGGCCCGGCCCAGGGGCGCCACGGTGAACAGCTCCAGCAGCCCGTCGTCCGCCCTGGCCGCGGGCACGATGGTCAGCCCGCCCCCGATCGACGAGGTGTTGGCGACGTTCAGCAGGACCCCCTCCCGGCGCTCCGTGCGGCGCCCGCCGCCGGCGTCCTCGATCTCGAGCCGGTAGCGGACGGTGCGCAGCCGCACGATCTCCACCAGGACGGCCAGCAGGTACTTGGTGGAGCCGCTCAGGCGCAGCCACCGGTTGGCGCGCTCGTTGACCACGGCGTCGAAGCCGGCGCACAGGGCGGTGGCGAAGACGGCCGTGCGCCCGTCCGGGAAGCGCGCCCGGCCGACGTCGAGGCGGCGCGGCTCCGATTCGTCGAGCCGGCGCAGGATCCGGCCCGCGGCGGCCACCGGGTCCCGCAGCGGGACGCCGAAGTGGCGGGCCAGGTCGTTGCCGGTCCCGCACGGCACCACGCCCAGCGGGATCTCGACGCCCTGCGCGGCGAGCTCCACGAGCACCCCGAGGCCGGCCTGGACCATTCCGTCCCCGCCCACGACCACGAGCGCCCGGGTCGAGAGGGCCCGCACCCGCAGCTGCTCGCGGACCAGCGCCAGCAGGGCGTCGAGGTCGTCCGCGGCGAGCACCACGGTCTCGTCGCCGCCGGTGCGCAGCAGCTCGGCGGCCCGGTGCGCCTCCGCCAGGGCACGGCCGCGGCCGGCGCGCGGGTTGACCGCGAGGACGAAGACGCCGCGGGACGGGCCCGGCTCAGCCATCGGCCCGTCGCGCTCCGCAGGCGGCGCACAGGCCGGTGATCTCCACCGTGTGGTCCACCTCGGTGAAGCCGTGGGCGGCGGCGGTGCGCCCGGCCCACTCCTCGACGGCCGGCGCCTCGAGCTCGACGGCGGCGCCGCAGCGACGGCACACGAGATGGTGGTGGTGGTGCTCGGCCGCGCAGCGCCGGTAGATGGCCTCGCCGTCGTCGCTGCGCAGCACGTCCAGCTCCCCGAGCTCGGACATCGACTGCAGGATCCGGTAGGTGGTGGCCAGGGAGACGGAGTCGCCGCGCTCCCGCAGCAGGGCGTGCAGGTCCTGCGTGGAGATGAAGTCCTCCCGGGACGCGAGGGCCTGGGCGACGGCACGGCGCTGCCGGGTGTTGCGGACCTCCCCGGCGCCGCCCCCGCTGGTTCTCACGCTCACGCCTCGTCCTCTCGTCGCCGGTGCCTGGGCAGGCCACCAGCTTAACAAGGACCGCCCGACACGTCCTCCGCCGTCCTGGGGGCCGGGACGGAGCCGGGGATAGGGTGGGCCCATGGAGCTGATCAAGTACACCCACTCGTGCGTGCGGCTCGAGAAGGAGGGCCGGGTCCTGGTCATCGACCCGGGCGCGTTCTCCGGGCCGGACGAGCTGGCGGAGGCCCTCGACGGGGCGGACGTCCTGCTGATCACGCACGTGCACCCCGACCACCTCGACCCGGAGCCCGTGCACGCGCACCTGCGGGCGCACCCGGAGGTCGAGGTGCACGCCCCGGCTCCGGTGGCCGCGGGACTGCGGGAGGCCCTGGGCGAGGGCCACGCGATCCACGACGCCGAGCCCGAGGCCGTGCTGGAGGTCGCCGGCTTCACCGTGCGGACGTTCGGCGGCCAGCACGCGCTGATCCACCCGCTGATCCGCACCGTGGACAACATCGGCTACCTGGTCGACGACACCGTCTACCACCCCGGCGACTCGCTCGTGGTCCCGCACGGGCTCTCCGCCCCCGTGCTGCTGGCCCCGATCCACGCGCCCTGGAACAAGCTCGCGGAGGTCGTCGACTTCGTGGTGGCCGTGCGCCCCGAGCGGGTGCACCAGATCCACGACGGGCTGCTCTCCGACAACGGCTTCGGCGTGATCGAGGGACAGCTGCGCACGTTCGCCGCGAAGTACGGGGCCGAGTACCGCCACCTGGCCACCGGCGAGCGCGTGCGCCTGTAGCCGCGGGGCGCCGCCGCCCGCGGGGACCGCGGACCGACCCCGACCCGACCACCGAGAGGAACCACCTGTGAGCACCGTCTTCACGAAGATCATCGAGGGGGAGATCCCCGGCCGCTTCGTCTGGCAGGACGAGCGCTGCGTCGGCTTCCTGTCGATCGACCCGCTCTCGCAGGGCCACACCCTCGTGGTCCCGCGCGAGGAGCACGACCACTGGATCGACCTGCCCGAGGACCTCGCGGCGCACCTGATGGTGGTCTCCCAGCGGATCGGGCAGGCCATCGACGCCGTGTGGCGGCCGGCGAGGGTGGGCCAGATGATCCAGGGCTTCGAGGTCCCGCACACCCACGTGCACGTGTGGCCGGCGAACTCGGTGGAGCAGTTCCAGTTCGCCAACGTGCTCCGCGACCCGGACCCGGCCTGGATGGACGAGGCCGCCGAGCGGCTCCGGGCCGCCCTGGTCGAGGCCGGGCACGGGTCCTCCGTCCCGCAGGCGTGACCGCGGGACGCCGACCGGTTCGGGCCCGCACGGAACGCCGGCGGGTCAGGCCCGGGCGGCCTCGAGGGCGTCCTTGAGGGCCTTGCGGATCCGCTTCTCCGAGACCGTGTGGGCGGTCCCCAGCTCCTGGGCGAACAGCGAGACCCGCAGCTCCTCGATCATCCAGGCCACCCGGCGCAGCTCGTCCGGGACCGGGGCGTGCGGCGGCAGCGAGTCCAGCGCGGCGTCGTAGTCGTCCTCGAGCTTCTGCACGGCCAGCATCGCGACCGTGTCCCGCTGCAGGTGACCGGCGAGCTTCTCGAGCCGCACCTCCATCGCCCGCACGTAGCGGGGCAGGTGCTGGAGCTGGTCGTAGCCGGTGGCCGCGACGAAGCCCGGGTGCACGAGGTGCTCCAGCTGGGCCTTGACGTCGTTGAGCGAGTTCACCGCGGCGAGCGAGGAGGACCGCTTGAGCTGCTTGCGGATCCGGGCCGCCCCGGAGAGCACCTGCTCCACGAGCGCGGTGACCTGGAAGACGGTGTCGATGAGCTCCGCGCGCACGTGCTCGTGCAGGGTGTCGAACGCGGCGCGGGTGAACGGGGGCTCGGGCGGGGTGAGCTTGTCGATCGCGGCGACCGTGCAGTCCGCGATGAGCTCGGCGACCGACCCGTGCGGGTTCTGGGTGAAGACCAGCTTCTCCCGGTTGTTGAGGTGCTCCAGCACGTACCGCTCGGGGGAGGGGATGCGCAGCTGCAGCAGGGTGATCACCCCGCGGCGCTGCGCGGCGCGCTGCTCGGCGGCCGAGGGCAGGATGCGCACGGCCACCGTGGTCCCCCGGCCCGCCGTCCGCTCCGCCGTGCCCCGTGGGCGCTCGGGGACCAGCGCGGGCCACCCGGTGATCCGCTGGCCGGCCACCGTGGTCTCGACGCTGCGGGGCAGGTCCTCCTCCGGCCACCCCGTCAGGTCCGAGCGCTCGAGCGCCGGCGCCGCCGGCGCCGCCGGCGCCGCCGGCGGCCCGGGGGCCGGGGTGCGCGGGTCCTTCCGGGCGGGGCCGCCGGCCGGGGGCCCGGAGGGGGCGCCGGGCACGGCGCCGAGGGACTCGGCCAGGGCGGCGCGGATCTCGTCGTGCAGCTGCGCCCGGAGCGCCTCGAGGTCCTCGCCCTCGCCCAGCACCCGGTTGCGGCGGTCCCGCACCTCGAAGCGCATCCGCAGGTGGGCCGGGACCGCGTCCCAGTTCCAGGATCCCGGCGGCACCACGTGGCCCCGGAGCCGGCGCAGGACCAGCTCCAGGGACGGCTCGAGGGCGTCGACGGCCGGGTCGAAGTCGGCCTCGAGCATCGCCACCGCCTGGCGGGCGACGTCGGGGGCCGGTACGAAGTTGCGCCGCACGGCCTTGGGCAGGGACTTGATGAGCGCCGTGACGAGCTCGGTGCGCAGGCCGGGGATCTGCCACCGGAACTGCTCGGGGTCGATCTGGTGGAGGAACAGGACGGGCACGCGCACGGTCACGCCGTCGGCCTGGTCGGCGCCCGGGGCGAACTCGTAGGCGAGGTCGAGCACCAGCTCCCCGTCGCGGGTGCGCCGGACCCACTGGCGCGGGTACCGGGACTCGTCGTAGCCGCCGGCCTCCTCGTCGATCAGGTCCTCGGGGTCCAGGTCCAGGAGGTGCTCGTCCTGCTGCCGGGCCTTCTTCCACCACGCGTCGAAGTGCCGCGCGGAGACCACGGACGCCGGGATCCGGGCGTCGTAGAACTCGAACAGGGCCTCGTCGTCGACCCGCAGGTCCTTGCGGCGCAACCGGTTCTCGAGCTCCTCGACCTCGGCCAGGCGCTTGCGGTTGCGCGCGAAGAACCGGTGCCGGGTCTGCCAGTCGCCCTCCACGAGGGCGTGGCGGATGAACAGCTCCCGCGCGAGGGCGGGGTCCACCCGCCAGAAGTTGATCCGGCGCTGCGCCACGACGGGCACGCCGTAGAGGGTGACCTTCTCGTAGGCCATCACGGAGCCCTGCGCCCGGGACCAGTGCGGCTCCGAGACGCTGCGCTTGACCAGGTGCGGGGCCAGCTCCTCGGCCCACAGCGGGTCGATCGCGGCGTTGACGCGGGCCCACAGCCGGGAGGTCTCCACGAGCTCCGCGGACATGATCCAGTCCGGGGACCTCTTGAACAGGTTCGAGCCCGGGAACACGGCGAAGCGTGAGCCGCGCGCGCCCTGGTACTCGCGCTTGCGCTCGTCCTTGAGCCCGATGTGGCTCAGCAGCCCGGCCAGCAGCGAGACGTGGATCTCCCGCTCCTTCCCGGCGGGGTCCACCTCGCGGCCCTTGCCGACCCGGATGCCGACCTGCTGGCCCATCTGGCGCAGCTGGGCGTAGAGGTCCTGCCACTCGCGGATCCGCAGGAAGTTCAGGTACTCCCGCTGGCACAGCTTCCGGAAGCGGGTCGAGGACAGCTCCTCCTGCTGCTCCTGGACGTAGCGCCACAGCAGCAGCCAGGACGTGAAGTCGGAGTTCTCGTCGAAGAACCGCTTGTGCAGCTCGTCGGCCTGCTGGCGCTTCTCGAGGGGCCGCTCGCGGGGGTCCTGCACGGTCATCGCCGCGGCGAGCACCATGACCTCTCGCGCGCAGCCCCGCCGGTCGGCCTCCACGATCATCCGGCCCAGCCGCGGGTCCACCGGCAGCTGCGCCAGCTGCCGGCCCACCGGGGTCAGCGGGCCGCCGCCGTCGTCGTCCCGGCGTCCGCGCGGGGACGCCCCCCGGGGCTCCTTCAGGGCGCCGAGCTCCCGGAGCAGGGCCACGCCGTCCTTGACGGCCCGGGACTCGGGCGGCTCCACGAACGGGAAGCGCTCGATGTCCCCGGGCTCCTTGACGACCCCCACCGCGGTCATCTGCAGGATCACGGCCGCCAGCGAGGTGCGCAGGATCTCGGGGTCGGTGAACTCCGGGCGGGAGAGGTAGTCCTCCTCCGAGTAGAGCCGGATGCAGATGCCGTCGGAGACGCGCCCGCAGCGGCCCGCGCGCTGGTTCGCGGAGGCCTGGGAGATGCGCTCGATCGGGAGGCGCTGCACCTTGGTCCGTGCCGAGTAGCGCGAGATGCGGGCCGTGCCGGGGTCGATCACGTACTTGATGCCCGGGACGGTCAGGGACGTCTCGGCCACGTTGGTGGCCAGGACGATCCGGCGACGGCCCGACGGCGCGAACACCCGGTGCTGCTCCGCCATGGACAGCCGGCCGAACAGGGGCAGGATCTCGGTGTCGGCCAGGGCCCGGACCCGCTTCAGGGTGGCCTGCAGCGCCTCCTGGGCGTCGCGGATCTCCCGCTCCCCGGCGAAGAAGACGAGGATGTCCCCGGGCGGCTCGGCGGAGAGCTCCACGACGGCGTCGCACACGGCGTCGATCGGGTCCCGGTCCTCGTCCTCCAGTCCGTCGCCGGCGTCCTCGGCGTCCTGGCCGCCGTCCCCCGACCGGGACTGGGCGAGCGGGCGCCAGCGGACCTCCACCGGGTACGTGCGGCCCGAGACCTCGATGACCGGCGCCGGCTCCGGCTCGGCGCCCTCGGCCGGCTCCGGCGCGAAGTGCCGGGCGAAGCGCTCGGGGTCGATCGTGGCCGAGGTGATGACCACCTTGAGGTCGGGCCGGCGGGGCAGGATCCGCCGGAGGTAGCCCAGCAGGAAGTCGATGTTCAGGGAGCGCTCGTGGGCCTCGTCGATGATGATCGCCGAGTACTTCTGCAGCAGGCGGTCGTGCTGGATCTCGGCGAGCAGGATGCCGTCCGTCATCAGCTTGATCCGCGAGTCGGCGCCCACCTCGGAGGTGAAGCGCACCTGGTAGCCGACCGTGCCGCCGATCTTCTCGCCCAGCTCCGAGGCGATGCGCTCGGCGACCGAGCGCGCGGCGATCCGCCGCGGCTGGGTGTGCCCGATCAGGCCGCGCTCGCCGAGGCCGAGCTCGAGGCACATCTTGGGGATCTGGGTCGTCTTGCCGGAGCCGGTCTCGCCCGCGATCACCACCACCTGGTGCGCGGAGATCGCGTCCATGATGTCCTCCCGGCGCGCGGAGACCGGGAGGTGCTCGGGGTAGACGACGGCGGGGGGGCTGCTCAGGGATGCTGACATGACCCCCCGATCCTACCGGGGACACGGCCCGCGGAGGGCCCGGCCCCGGTGGACGATCGGGCATCTCCGACACGCCGTCGGCGCCGTTCTGTCACCACTTGTGAGCTGCCTCTCATTTTATGAACTAACGGCAGGTAATATCGCTGACACCACTCGTTCTCGAAAGGATCCACCATGAAGCGACTGTTCCCGATGACGGCGGCCCTCGCCTCCACCGCCCTGCTGCTCACGGCCTGCGGCGGCTCCGAGACCGGGACCGCCGGCGGCGGAGAAGGCACCGGCGAGGCCGTCGAGGAGGCCACCGTCGGGATCAGCCAGTTCGTGGAGCACCCCTCGCTCGACGCCGCGCGCGAGGGCTTCGTCGCCGCGCTCGAGGAGGGCGGCTACACGGAGGGGGACAACCTCACCCTCGATCTCCAGAACGCCTCCGGCGACCAGGGCACCTCCACCAGCATCGCCTCCAACATGGCGTCCTCGGACGCGGACCTCGTGCTGGCCATCGCGACGCCCTCCGCCCAGGGCGTGGCCCAGGCGGTCACCGACCGCCCGGTGCTCTTCACGGCCGTCACCGACCCGGTCGAGGCCGGCCTGGTCGACTCGCTCGAGAACCCCGGCGGCAACGTCACGGGCACCACCGACATGAACCCGGTCGCCGAGCAGATCGCGCTGATCAAGCAGCTCGACCCGGACGCGCAGTCCGTCGGGATCATCTACAGCTCGGGCGAGACCAACTCCCAGGTCCAGGTGGACATGGCCAAGGAGGCCGCCGCCGAGGAGGGGCTGGAGGTCGTCGAGAAGGCCGTCACCAACACCTCCGAGGTGGCCCAGGCCGCCGAGTCCTTCGACACGGACGCGATCTACGTGCCCACCGACAACAAGGTGGTCTCCGGCCTCGAGGCCGTGATCGCCGCCGCCGAGTCCAAGCAGATCCCCCTGATCGCGGGCGAGGGCGACTCCGTGGAGCGCGGCGCCCTCATCACCCAGGGCATCGACTACGAGCAGCTCGGCCGGCAGACCGGGGAGATGGCCGTGCGCATCCTCGCCGAGGGCGCGGACCCCGCGTCCATGCCCGTCGAGTCCCAGGAGGAGACGGAGCTGATCATCAACCTCAGGGCCGCCGAGCGGATGGGCGTCGAGGTTCCCCAGGAGCTGCGCGACTCCGCCGACCAGGTCATCGAGTAGTCTCCGGGCGGGCCGGGACGGCGCCGGCGCCCGGAGACCCCGGGCGCCGGCCCGCCCGGCCCCCTGCACGCCCCACCCCGACGGAAGGCGCGCCCGCCCGATCGGCGGACGGACCCCGTCCCACCACCAACCAGAACGGATCCAGCAGAAGTGATAGCCGGTATCGAACTCGGACTGCTCTACGCGGTCATGGCGCTGGGCGTCTACCTCACGTTCCGGGTGCTCGACTTCCCCGACCTGACGGTCGACCAGTCCTTCACCACGGGCGCCGCCACCACGGCGATGATCATCCTGGGCGGCGGCAGCCCCTGGCTCGCCACCGCCGCCGGCTTCGTGACCGGTGCGCTCGCCGGGCTCATCACGGGCCTGCTCCACACCAAGGCCCACATCAACGGGCTGCTCGCGGGCATCCTCACCATGACCGCGCTCTACTCCATCAACCTGCGCGTCATGGACGGGCGGGCGAACCTGTCCCTGCTGCGCGAGGACACGATCTTCACCCCGCTCGCCGAGCTGGGCGTGCAGGGGACGTGGATCGGCATCGCCCTGTTCCTGCTCGGCGTCGCCGTGGTCAAGGTCCTCCTCGACTGGTTCCTCTACACGGACGCCGGGCTCGCGATGCAGGCCACCGGCGACAACCCGGAGATGATCCGCTCCTTCGGCGTGAACACGGACCACCAGAAGATGCTGGGCCTGTGCCTGTCCAACGGGCTCGTGGGCCTCGCCGGGTCCCTCGTGGCCCAGTACCAGGGCTTCGCCGACATCGGCATGGGCATCGGCCTGATCGTGGTCGGGCTCGCCTCGGTGATCCTCGGCCAGGGGCTCTTCGGCTCCCGCACGGTCGTGGTCGCGACCCTGGCCGTCGTCCTCGGCTCGGTCGTCTACCGGCTGGTCATCACCGTGGCCCTGCAGGCGGGCCTGAACCCGTCCGACATGAAGCTGATCTCCGCGGTCCTCGTGGTGGCCGCGCTCGTGGTGCCGCAGCTGCAGTTCTTCCGGCGCCGCAGGGAACGGCACCAGGCGAGCGAGGCGGCCCGCCTCGTCGACGACCTGACCGACACCCCCGCGACCACGAAGGCAGGTGCCTGAGCCGTGCTCACCATCGACAACGTCCACAAGACGTTCTTCGCCGGGACCGTCAACGAGCGGCGCGCCCTGGCCGGCGTCTCGCTGACCCTGGAGGAGGGCGACTTCCTCACCGTCATCGGCTCCAACGGCGCCGGCAAGTCCACGATCCTCAACGCCATCTCCGGGACGCTGACCCCGGACACGGGCACCGTGCGGGTCGACGACACCGACGTCACCCGGCTGCCCGAGCACAAGCGCGCACGGTACCTGTCCCGCGTGTTCCAGGACCCCATGAAGGGCTCCTCGCCGACCATGACGGTCGAGCAGAACATGGCGATCGCGCTCCAGCGGGGGAAGTCCCGCGGCCTCGCCCCGGGGCTGACGAACGCACGCCGCCGGCTCTTCCGCGAGAAGCTGGCCAGCCTCGAGCTGGGCCTGGAGAACCGGCTGGGCGCCAAGGTGGGTCTGCTCTCCGGCGGCCAGCGGCAGGCCCTGTCCCTGCTCATGGCGACGTTCTCGGAGCCCCGCATCCTGCTCCTGGACGAGCACACGGCAGCCCTCGACCCGCAGCGCGCGGACCTCGTGTCCCGGCTCACCGCGGACATCGTGGCCGAGCAGAACCTCACCACGGTGATGGTCACGCACAACATGGACCAGGCCCTGCGCCTGGGCAACCGGCTCATCATGATGCACGAGGGCCGGATCCTCTTCGAGCTCGACGCCGAGCAGAAGCGGACCATGACCGTGCCCGGCCTGCTCGAGCAGTTCCGCCGGCTGCAGCCGGGATCGGGGCAGGAGGCGTTCGACGACGCTACGCTGTTCGAGAGCGTCAAGACCGAGGACGGTTCCTGACCGGCCGCCGCCCGACGACGGTCCCGACCGGCACGGAGGGGGACGGGGCGGGCCGGGAGCGGCCCGCCCCGTCCCGCACGTCCGGGCCGTCCGCCCGGCCCCGTCCAGCACCAGGAGAGCACCGCCGTGAGCCAGACCCCCGATCCGCGCCACCCCCGCCGCCGGCGCACCGGGGGGTGGCTGCTGGCCGTGGGCGTGCTGGCCCTGTTCCTCTCGACCTTCACCGTGCCGGAGGCCATCCACCTCATCGCGCGCGTCTCCGCGGGAGAGGCCGAGAGCCTGAGCGGGCGCGGGGTGGTGGTCACCGTCGTGGGTGCCGTGACCCTGCTCGGCGGCGGCGCCCTCGCGATCGCCGGGTTCAACTGGCGCCGCTCGGCGGGGGAGGGGCCCAGCGCGGAGGACCGGATGCTCGACGAGCAGTACGGGGACGGACCGGTGCTCCCCTTCGACCCGGAGCGCTTCCGCCGCCCGGGACCGGGGGACCCCGGCGCCCCCGAGTGACCCGCCGTCCGCCCGGGACGGCCGATCGGCCTAGACTCGACGCATGCACAATCAGCCTGCTGACGGTCCGGGACTCAAGAAGCACATCACCGGCCCGCTCCTGTTCCTGTTCATCCTCGGCGACGTCCTCGGCGCCGGGGTCTACGCCCTCGTGGGCATCATCGCCGGCGAGGTGGGCGGCGTCACCTGGGCCCCGATGCTCGTGGCCCTGCTGCTCGCCCTGCTCACGGCCGCGTCCTACGCCGAGCTCGTCACCAAGTACCCCCGGGCGGGCGGCGCGGCGGTCTTCGCCCACCGCGCCTTCCGCGTCCCGGTCGTGCCCTACCTCGTCGGCTTCTGCATGCTCACCGCCGGTGTGGTGAGCGCGTCCGCCCTGGCCCTGGCGTTCAGCGGGGACTACCTCGCAGTGTTCGTGGACGTGCCCCCCGCTGCCGGGGCCATCGTGTTCCTGATCGCCGTCGCCCTGCTCAACGCGCGCGGGATCAAGGAGTCGCTGCGCGCCAACGTCGTCATGACGGCGCTCGAGGTCTCCGGACTGGTGCTGGTCGTCGTGGCCGTCGCGGTCCTGCTCGGCGGCGGGGGCGGCGACATCGGGCGCGCCGTGCGGTTCGGCGAGGAGGTCGACCCGCTGCTGGGCGTGCTGGGCGCCGCCCTGCTCGCGTACTACTCCTTCGTGGGCTTCGAGACCTCGGCCAACATCGCCGAGGAGGTCCGTGACGTGACGCGGGTCTACCCCCGGGCCCTGTTCGGTTCCCTGCTGGCGGCCGGGGCGATGTACGTGCTCGTCGGCACGGCGGCCTCGGTGGCCCTCCCGGCCGACCGGCTGGCGGACTCGAGCGCCCCGCTGCTGGACGTCGTGACGGCCACCGGGGTCCCGGTGCCGGGCTGGCTGTTCAGCCTGCTCGCCCTCGTCGCGGTCGCCAACGGGGCGCTGCTGACCATGATCATGGCCAGCCGGCTCACCTACGGCATGGCCGTGCAGGGGCTCTTCCCCGCCGTGCTGGGCCGGGTGCTCCCGCGGCGCGGCACCCCGTGGGTCGCCATCGTCGCGACGACGCTTGCCGCGCTGGCCCTGACGCTCACCGGCGGGGTGGCCGTCCTGGCGGAGACGGTGGTGCTGCTGCTGCTCGTCGTCTTCATCAGCACGAACGTCGCCGTTCTCGTGCTGCGCCGGGAGCCGGTGGAGCACCGGCACTTCCACGCCTGGACGCCCCTGCCGGTGCTCGCCGTCCTGTCGTGCCTGGTCCTGCTGACGCAGCTGGAGCCCGGGGTGTGGGCCCGCGGCGGGATCGTCCTCGCCGTCGGCGTGCTGCTCCACGTCGTCGCCCGGGTCCGCGACGGACGGCCCGTCCGGTACCGGACGGTGGAGAGCCCGGAGGCCGAGCGGCCCGCGGAGCGCCGCTGAACGCCCCGTGCCCGGTGCCGTGGTGCCTTCCGGCGGGTCCGCGGCGCCCCGGTCCCGGTCTCGGGGGGCCTCGGCCGCCTTCGCCGGGACCCGTGGGGCGGGCCGCCCGGGGCCCGGGCACGACGAAGGCCCCGGACCGGTCGGTCCGGGGCCTTCGTCCCATGGGTGCCCGCGGTAGGATTCGAACCTACGGCCTTCTGCTCCGGAGGCAGACGCTCTATCCCCTGAGCTACGCGGGCCTTTCACCGCCTCAGCGATGAACCTCGACGATACTAGCAGGTTTCCGGGGGTGCTCGTCGACCGCCCCGGCACGGGCGCTCCACGGCGCCCGGTTACACTGGTCCGGTGACTCCAGAACAACTTTCTCTCGCCGTATCCGCATGCCTTCAGGACGCCGTGGCCCAGGGCGAGCTCGCCCTCGCCGACGGCGCCCGGCTGCCGGAGGTGCGGATCGAGCGACCGAAGAACCGGGAGCACGGGGACTGGGCGACCAACGTGGCCATGCAGCTCGCGAAGAAGGTGGGCCAGGCGCCCCGGGACGTCGCCGCCGTGGTCAGGGACCGGCTGCAGGACACCGCGGGCGTGGCCGCCGTCGACGTGGCCGGCCCGGGCTTCCTCAACATCACCCTGGACGCCGCCGCCGCCGGGGAGATCGCCCGGACCGTCGTGGAGCAGGGCGAGGCCTTCGGCCGGGCACGGTCGATGGCCGGGACGGCGGTCAACCTCGAGTTCGTCTCCGCGAACCCCACCGGCCCCGTCCACCTGGGCGGCACCCGCTGGGCCGCCGTCGGCGACTCCCTGGCCCGAGTGCTCGAGGCGCAGGGCGCGGACGTGGTCCGCGAGTACTACTTCAACGACGCCGGCGCGCAGATCGACCGCTTCGCCCGTTCCCTGCTGGCCCGCGCCCAGGGCGAGCCCGCCCCCGAGGACGGCTACGGCGGGGAGTACATCACCGACATCGCCGGACGGATCGTCGCCGAGAACCCGGGCGTCCTCGAGTCCGGGGACCCGCAGGAGGCGTTCCGCGCCGCGGGCGTCGAGCTGATGTTCGCCGAGATCAAGTCCTCGCTGCACGACTTCGGCGTGGACTTCGACGTGTACTTCCACGAGCAGTCCCTGTTCGACGACGGCGCCGTGGAGACGCTCCTCGAGCAGCTCAAGACCTCCGGCGCCCTCTACTTCGCGGACGGCGCCTGGTGGCTGCGCTCGAGCGCCTACGGGGACGACAAGGACCGCGTGGTCGTGAAGTCCGACGGCCAGGCCGCCTACATCGCCGGGGACATCGCCTACTTCAAGGACAAGCGGGACCGCGGGGCGGACCTGTGCATCTACATGCTCGGGGCCGACCACCACGGCTACGTGGCCCGGCTCAAGGCCGCCGCCGCGGCCCTGGGGGACTCCCCGGACCGGGTCGAGGTGCTCATCGGCCAGATGGTCAACCTCGTCAAGGACGGTGTACCCGTGCGGATGTCCAAGCGCGCCGGGAACGTGGTGACCATGGAGGACCTGGTCGAGGCCGTCGGCGTGGACGCCGCCCGGTACTCCCTGACCCGCTTCTCCGTGGACTCCAACATCGACATCGACCTGGGCCTGCTGACCCGCCGGTCCAACGAGAACCCGGTCTTCTACGTCCAGTACGCCCACGCCCGCACCTGCGCCGTGGGGCGCAACGCCGCGGCGGCGGGCGTCGCCCGCACGGACGGGCAGGGCGGGGCCGTGTTCGACGCGGCGCTGCTCGACCACCCGCTGGAGGGGGAGCTGCTGGCCGCCCTGGGCCAGTACCCGTCGGTGCTCGCCCAGGCCGCCGAGTTCCGCGAGCCGCACCGCGTGGCCCGCCACCTCGAGGTGCTGGCCGGGACCTACCACCGCTGGTACGACGCCTGCCGCGTGGCGCCGCAGGGCGAGGACGAGATCACCGACCTGCACCGCACCCGCCTGTGGCTCAACGACGCCGCACGCCAGGTCCTGGCCAACGGCCTGGGCGTGCTCGGCGTGTCCGCACCGGAGAGGATGTGATCGCATGACCGTCGAACGGACCACCCGCACCGGGGGCTCAGCCCTGGCCCCGGCCTGGCTCTCCGTGCCCGAGGACCTCGACGCGCTCGACCCCGTGATCTGGCCGGAGGCGTTCCGCCGCCGTGCGGACGGCGTCCTGGCCGTCTCGGGGATCCCCGTGACCGAGCTCGCCGAGCGCTACGGCACCCCCTCGTACGTCTACTCCGAGGACACCTTCCGGGCCCGCGCCCGCGAGTTCCGCTCCGCCTTCACCGAGGCGTTCGCGCGGATCGGCGCCGAGGTCTCCGTCTACTACGCCGGCAAGTCGTTCCTGACCACCGAGGTGGTGCGCTGGCTGCGCGAGGAGGGCCTCAACGTGGACACCGCCTCGGGCGGGGAGCTGGCCGTCGCCCTGCGCGGCGGCATGGAGCCCGCCCGGATCGCCCTGCACGGCAACAACAAGTCCGCCGCCGAGATCACCCGCGCCCTGGACCACGGCCTCGGCCGGATCGTCGTGGACTCCCTCGCCGAGATCGAGCTCGTCGCCCACCTGGCGCGCACCCTCGGCGTCGTCGCCCCTGTGCTGATCCGCGTCACCCCCGGCGTGCACGCCTCCACGCACGAGTTCATCGCCACCGCCCACGAGGACCAGAAGTTCGGCCTGTCCCTGGCCGCGCCCGCGGGCGGCGGGGACAGTCCCGCGATGCAGGCCGTCGCGGCGTGCGTCCTGGAGCCGGAGCTGGACCTGCGCGGGATCCACTGCCACATCGGCTCCCAGATCTTCGACGCCGACGGCTTCGGGATGGCCGCCGAGCGGGTGCTCGCCTTCATGGCCGACGCCGACGAGCGCTTCGGCCTGACCCTGCCGGAGCTCGACCTCGGCGGCGGCTACGGCATCGCCTACACCGAGGCGGACACCCCGCGCCCGGCCCGCGAGATCGCCGAGGCCCTCGCGGACCAGGTGGCCACCACGGCCCGGTCCCTGCGCATGGCCGTCCCGCACCTGTCCATCGAGCCCGGCCGCGCGATCTCCGGGCCCGCCGCGTGCACCCTCTACACCGTGGGCACCCTCAAGACCGTCACGGCGGAGTCCGGTGCACCGCGCCGGTACGTCTCCGTGGACGGCGGGATGAGCGACAACGCCCGGCCCGTGCTCTACGGGGCCGACTACACCGCCGTGCTCGCGAACCGCCGCGCCGAGGGGGACCCGGTGCTCTCCCGGGTGGTGGGCAAGCACTGCGAGTCCGGCGACATCGTGGTCCGGGACGTCTACCTGCCGGCGGACCTCGCCCCCGGGGACGTCCTGGCGGTGCCGGCCACCGGTGCCTACTGCTGGGCCCTGTCCAGCAACTACAACTGGATCGCCCGCCCGCCGGTCGTCGCCGTGCGCGCCGCCGGGGACGTGCCGGAGGCACGGCTCATCGTGCGGGGCGAGACCGAAGAAGACCTGTTCGCCCGCGACCTGGGAGCCTGATTGACCGCTTCGAACCCTGAGACCACCCGCCCGCCCTCGACCGTGAAGGTCGCCCTGCTCGGTGCCGGCAACGTCGGCGCCGAGGTGGCCCGGACCCTGCTCGACCACGGCCCCGAGTTCGCCGCCCGCGTGGGCGCGCCCGTCGAGCTCGTCGGCATCGCCGTGCGGGACCGCACCGCCCGGCGGACCGTCGAGCTGCCCGAGGAGCTGCTCACGACCGACGCCGAGACCCTCATCGACGCCGCGGACGTGGTCATCGAGCTCACCGGGGGCATCGAACCGGCCCGCAGCCGCATCCTGCGGGCCCTGCACGCGGGCAAGCCGGTGATCTCGGGGAACAAGGCGCTCATCGCCCGGCACGGCCGCCAGCTCCAGGACGCGGCCGACGCCGCCGGCGTGCCGCTGTCCTACGAGGCCGCCGTGGCCGGTGCGATCCCGATCGTGCGGCCCATGCAGGACTCCCTCGCGGGGGACCGGGTGGACCGTGTGCTGGGCATCATGAACGGCACCACGAACTACATCCTCGACCAGATGGACACCACGGGCGCGGCGTTCGACGACGCCCTCGCCGAGGCGCAGCGCCTCGGCTACGCGGAGGCGGACCCCACGGCCGACGTGGAGGGCCACGACGCCGCGGCCAAGGCCGCCATCCTCGCGTCCCTCGCCTTCCACTCGACCTTCACGATCGACGACGTGTACTGCCGCGGCATCACCGGGGTCACCGCCGCCGACGTCGCCGCCGCCCGCGAGGCCGGCTACGTCATCAAGCTCCTGGCGGTCTGCGAGCGCTGCTCGGACGGCGTGAACCTGCGGGTCACCCCGACCATGATCCCGCGGGAGCACCCGCTGGCCGGCGTGCACGGGGCCTACAACGCCGTGTTCGTCGAGGCCGCGAACGCCGGGTCCCTCATGTTCTACGGTGCGGGCGCCGGCGGCGCCGCCACCGCCTCGGCCGTGCTGGGCGACTTCGTCTCGGCCGCGCGCCGGCTCGTGCTCGGGGGCCCCGCGCAGGGCGCGGACCCCCACGCGCAGCTGCCCGCCGCGCCGATGGACGACGTCCGCACGAGCTTCTCGATCTCCCTGACGGTCCAGGACCGGCTCGGCGTCCTGGCGCGGATCGCCCAGGTCTTCGCGGACCACGGCGTGTCGATCTTCACGATGCAGCAGAAGGACCACCCGCACGGCGACCCGCAGCTGTCGGAGATCCGGCTGGTGACCCACCGGGGCGCCAACAAGGACCTCGTGGCGACCGTGGACGCCCTGCGCGGGCTGCCCTTCGTCGAGGACATCGCCGGCGTGATCCGCGTGGAGCACGCCGACTGAGACCGCCGAAGGCGGTGCCGCCCGCGACCGGGCGGCACCGCCTTCGGCGGCGGCACCGCGCCCGCGAACGGCGCGGCCGCCGCCCCCGCACCGCACGAGCCCCCCCTCGCACCACCGAGTCCACAGGAAGAGATCCAGCACATGGCACACGTCTGGCAGGGCGTCATCAACGAGTACCGGGACCGGCTGCCGGTCTCCGCGTCCACCGAGGTCATCACGATGGGGGAGGGAGGCACGCCGCTGATCCGGGCGCGCGCCCTGTCGGAGCTCACCGGCAGCACCGTCTGGCTGAAGTTCGAGGGCATGAACCCGACCGGCTCGTTCAAGGACCGGGGCATGACCATGGCCATCACGAAGGCCAAGGAGGAGGGCGCCGAGGCCGTCGTGTGCGCCTCGACGGGCAACACCTCGGCCTCCGCCGCGGCGTACGCCAAGCAGGCCGGGCTCACGTGCGCGGTGCTCGTGCCCGAGGGCCGGATCGCCATGGGCAAGCTCTCCCAGGCCGTGGCGCACGGCGCGGACATCATCCAGGTGGACGGCAACTTCGACAACTGCCTCGAGGTGGCCCGCAAGCTCTCCGAGTCCTACCCCGTCTTCCTCGTGAACTCGGTGAACCCGTACCGGATCGAGGGCCAGAAGACCGGGGCGTTCGAGGTCGTCGACACCCTCGGCGACGCGCCGGACCTGCACATCCTGCCGGTCGGCAACGCCGGCAACATCACCGCGTACTGGAAGGGCTACCAGGAGTACGCCCGGCCGTACGACTCGCCGACGGCGGGCGAGCTGCCCGCGGTCTCGACGAAGCTGCCCGTGATGTGGGGCTTCCAGGCCGAGGGGGCCGCGCCGCTGGTCCTCGGCCACCCCGTGACGGAGCCCGAGACCATCGCGACCGCCATCCGGATCGGCAACCCCGCGTCCTGGGACTCCGCGATCGCCGCCCGCGACGAGTCCGGCGGGCTCATCGGCTCGGTCTCCGACGACGAGATCCTGGCCGCCCACCGGTGGCTCTCGGCCCGGGAGGGCGTGTTCGTCGAACCGGGGTCCGCCGCGGGCGTCGCCGGCCTGCTCCAGAAGCACGCCGCGGGGGAGGCCCCCACGGGGAGGACGATCGTCATCACCGTGACCGGCCACGGGCTCAAGGACCCGCAGTGGGCGATCAAGGCCGCCGAGAAGGAGGACCCCGCGCTGGTCGAGCCCCAGCGCGTGCCCTTCGACGTCGTGGCCGTCGCGGCCGCCCTGGGCCTGGAGTAGTCCCCGATGTTCGAGATCGGCCAGCGGGTCACGGTGAGCGTGCCCGGCTCCACCGGCAACGTGGGCCCCGGCTACGACAGCCTGGGGCTGGCGCTCGGCCACTACGACGACCTCGCCGTGACCGTGATCGAGGGCGGGCTGGAGTTCGAGCTCCACGGCGAGGGCTCCGCGTCCGTGCCCCGGTCCGCGGAGCACCTGGTGGTCCGCGCCATGCGGGCCGCCCTCCGGGCCGCGGGCGTCGAGGAGCTGCCGGGTCTGCGGCTCGAGGCGACCAACCGGATCCCGCACGGCCGCGGCATGGGCTCGAGCGCCTCCGCCGTGGTGGCGGGCGTGCTCGCGGCGAACGCACTGCTGCCGGCGGAGCGCGTCCTCGACGGCCGCCGCCTGCTCCAGGTCGCCGCCGCCATGGAGGGCCACCCCGACAACGTGGCCCCGTCCCTCTACGGGGGCCTCGTGATCTCCTGGACCGGCACGGACGGCTACCGCAGCGCCCCCGTCACCGTCCACGAGGACGTGGTCCCGGTCGTCGCGATCCCCGACTTCGAGGTGCCCACCCGGCTGGCCCGGTCCCTGCTGCCCACGACCGTCCCGCACCACGACGCCGCGGTCAACGCCGGGCGGACGGCCCTGCTCGTGGAGGCCCTGACCCGCCGCCCCGAGCTGCTGCTGCCCGCCACGGAGGACCGGCTGCACCAGCCGTACCGGGCCTCGGCCATGCCGCCGAGCGCCCGGCTGATGACCGCGCTGCGGGAGCGCGGGCTCCCGGCCATGATCTCCGGGGCCGGACCGACGGTCCTGGTCCTGGCCGCGGACCGGCACCAGGCGCAGCAGACGGAACAGGCCCTCGAGGAGCTCGTGGGGCACGGTGCCGACTCCGGTTCCGTCTCCTGGCGTGTCCTCCGTCTGCGGGTCGACGGCCAGGGTGCTAAGCTGGAGAGGCACCCGCAGCAGATCCAGGGGTAGGAGACCGCGTCCGGCGCGGTGAGGACAGCGGGCATCATGAGGGGCAGCGCCCCGGTCCGATGCCCGGAGGTCCTCGGCTCCACCACCTCAGATCCTCCGGTGATCCCCCGCCGGCACCGGCTTCTTCGATGCCGTCGGCGCACCGGTCCGCACCGACACGGGCCGGAGCGCACCACGATCCTGCGGGCAACACCTTGTTCGCCCAGGCTGCCGCGCCCTGAAGTGCGCCCCGCCGCAGGCGGCCCGCCGTCGCGGCCCGCCGGGAACCATCCACGGTCCTGGACTCTGAGATCCATGGGCCCCCCACCGAGGGAGAAGGACACTTCGTGACCGAGACCACCGACCTTTCCACGGGTACGGAAGAGACCACCACCACCGATCCCCGGAACGCGGGCCTGTCCGCGCTCAAGCTGGCGCAGCTCCAGGCGCTCGCCTCCCAGCTCGGGATCACCGGCGCCCGCCGGATGCGCAAGAGCCTGCTGGTCGACGCGATCGCCGCCCACCAGCGCGGCGGAGCCGTGGCCGACCGGGACAAGGCCGTCGAGGAGAAGATCGCGCAGACGGTCGAGAAGACCGCCGACGGCAGCGCCGACCAGGGCGCCGCCCCGGCCGCCGAGCGGACCGGCGCGGACGCCGCCGCCCAGGACACCGAGAGCGCCCCGCCGCAGCGGCGCACGCGCTCCCGCCGGGCCACGAGCACCGGCGTGGTGCCGGCCGCCGAGCAGTCGGCCGCCGAGCAGCAGGCCGCCGAGCAGCAGGCCGCCGGGCACCAGAGCACCGACCCGCAGAGCACCGGGCAGCAGGCGACCGAGCCGGGGACCGCCGAGCCGCAGCAGGCCGAGCGCCCCGCCGAGGACGCCTCCGAGGGCGAGGGCGGCCGCAACCGCAACCGCAGCCGCCGCAACCGCAACCGCGACGACAGCGGCCAGAACGGCGGCGGTCAGAACGGCGGCGGCCAGGACGCCGGGCAGAGGCCCGAGGAGCCGCGCTCCGCCGAGGGCCGTGAGGACGACCAGCCCAAGCAGGACCGCAGCCGCAACCAGAACCGCGGCCAGGACAAGAGCGGTCAGGACAACCGGGGCCAGGACAACCGGCAGGACGCCCGCCAGGACAAGGGCGGCCAGGACAACCGGCAGGACAAGGGCGGCCAGGACGGCCGCCAGGACAACCGGGGCCAGGACAAGGGCGACGGCCGTGGCAAGCGGGACAACCGCTCCGAGGGCGGGAAGTCCCAGGACGGCAAGGGCCAGGACAACCGCGGTCAGGACAACCGCCAGGACAACCGCGGCCAGGACGGCGACGGCGGCAGCCGCCGCAGCCGCCGCAACCGCAACCGCAACGACCGCGACCGGGACCGCAGCGACCGCAACGACCGGGCCGAGCGCAACGAGCGCCGCAACCGCCGCGGGCGCAACGCCGGTCCCGAGGTCGACGACACGGAGTTCACCGAGGACGACGTCCTGCTGCCCGTCGCGGGCATCCTGGACGTCCTCGACAACTACGCGTTCGTGCGCACCTCCGGCTACCTGCCGGGCCCGAACGACGTCTACGTCAGCCTCGCCCAGGTCAAGAAGCACAACCTGCGCAAGGGCGACGCCGTGGTCGGCGCCATCCGCGCCCCCCGCGAGGGCGAGCAGCAGAACAACACGCGGCAGAAGTTCAACGCGCTGGTCCAGCTGACCACGGTCAACGGCAAGAAGACCGAGGAGAACAAGGACCGCGTGGACTTCGGGAAGCTGATCCCGCTGTACCCGCAGGAGCGGCTGCGCCTCGAGACGGAGCCCAAGAAGATCGGGCCCCGCGTCGTCGACCTCGTCGCGCCCATCGGCAAGGGCCAGCGCGGGCTGATCGTCTCCCCGCCGAAGGCCGGCAAGACGCTGATGCTGCAGGCGATCGCCAACGCGATCACCACGAACAACCCCGAGGTCCACCTCATGATGGTGCTCGTCGACGAGCGCCCCGAGGAGGTCACGGACATGCAGCGCACGGTCAAGGGCGAGGTCATCGCCTCGACCTTCGACCGCCCGGCGGACGACCACACCACGGTCGCCGAGCTCGCGATCGAGCGGGCCAAGCGGCTCGTGGAGATGGGCATGGACGTGGTGGTCCTCCTGGACTCCATGACCCGCCTGGGCCGTGCCTACAACCTCTCGGCCCCCGCGTCCGGGCGCATCCTCTCGGGCGGCGTGGACTCCGCGGCGCTGTACCCGCCGAAGAAGTTCTTCGGCGCGGCCCGCAACATCGAGAACGGCGGCTCGCTCACCATCCTCGCGACCGCCCTCGTGGAGACGGGGTCCAAGATGGACGAGGTCATCTTCGAGGAGTTCAAGGGCACCGGCAACATGGAGCTGCGCCTGTCCCGCTCGCTCGCGGACAAGCGGATCTACCCGGCCGTGGACGTCAACTCCTCGGGCACCCGCCGGGAGGAGAACCTCCTGTCCCCGGACGAGATCAAGATCATGTGGAAGCTGCGCCGGGTCCTCTCCGGGCTCGACCAGCAGCAGGCCCTCGAGCTGCTCACGAACAAGCTGCGGGACACCCAGTCCAACACCGAGTTCCTGCTCCAGGTGCAGAAGACCACGCTGTCGGCCCGCGCCGAGAGCGACCGCTAGCACGCCCGCAGCCGCCGCGGCCCGGTCCGGATCCCGGACCGGGCCGCGGCGGCGTCGTCGTGCCCGGGCCCCGCCCGCGCGCGACCCGCCCGCCGCCGTCACCGCGGCCCGACGAAGCCGCCCGATGAACGCCCGACGAAGGAGCGTCCCATGCCGGACCCGATCCAGTCCCTGCTCGACGAGCACGCCGAGCTGCAGCGGCAGCTCGCCGACCCCGCGGTGCACGCGGAGCAGGGCAAGGCCCGCCGCCTGGGGCGCCGCTACGCCGAGCTCAACGGCATCGTCGAGGCCCACCGCCGGGTCGAGCGCCTCGAGGAGGACCTGGGCGCGGCCCGCGAGCTCGCCGCCGAGGAGCCCGAGTTCGCCGAGGAGATCCCGGCCCTCGAGGAGCAGCTCACGGCGGCCCGCGAGAAGCTGCGCCGGCTGCTCGTCCCGCGCGACCCCGACGACGGGCGCAACGTGATCCTCGAGGTCAAGGCCGGGGAGGGCGGCGACGAGTCCGCGCTCTTCGCCGGGGACCTGCTGCGCATGTACCTCAAGTACGCGGAGGCCCGAGGCTGGAAGACCGAGTTCATCTCGACCAACGACTCCGACCTGGGCGGCTACAAGGACGTGCAGGTCGCGATCAAGTCGAGCGCCACGGACCCCGCCGAGGGCGTGTGGGCGCGGCTCAAGTACGAGGGCGGGGTGCACCGCGTCCAGCGCGTGCCCGTCACCGAGTCGCAGGGCCGGATCCACACCTCCGCCGCGGCGGTGCTCGTCTTCCCGGAGGTCGACGAGCCCGAGGAGGTCGAGATCAGCCAGAACGACCTGAAGATCGACGTCTACCGCTCCTCGGGGCCCGGCGGCCAGTCCGTGAACACCACCGACTCCGCGGTCCGCATCACGCACCTGCCCACGGGCATCGTGGTGGCCATGCAGAACGAGAAGTCGCAGCTGCAGAACCGCGAGGCCGCGATGCGGGTGCTGCGCGCCCGCATCCTGGCCCACCAGCAGGAGCAGATCGACGCCGACAACGCCGCGCAGCGCCGCTCCCAGGTCCGGACCATGGACCGCTCCGAGCGGATCCGCACCTACAACTTCCCCGAGAACCGGATCAACGACCACCGCACCGGGTACAAGGCGTACAACCTCGACCACGTCATGGCGGGGGACCTCGAACCGGTGGTGCGCTCGGCGATCGAGATGGACGAGCAGGCCCGGCTCGAGGCCATCGGCCAGCAGGACGGCTGAGCGGGGGCCCGGGATGACGAGGTCGCTGGGCCAGGCGGTGCGCTGGGCGGAGCAGGTGCTCGCCGAGGCGGGGATCGACTCAGCGCGCACCGACGCGCTGCTGCTCGCGGGGCACCTCACGGGCCTGTCCCGGGGGGAGGTCGAGGCGCGGGCCATCATCGGCGGGGACGAGCCCGCGGGCTACGCGGAGCTGGTGGCCGAGCGCGCCCGCCGGATCCCGCTGCAGCACCTCACGGGCGTCGCCCACTTCCGCTACCTGACGCTGGCGGTCGGGCCCGGGGTGTTCGTGCCCCGGCCCGAGACGGAGACCGTGGTGCAGGCCGTGGTCGACGAGCTGCGCGAGCAGCTCGCCGCGGGCGTGCACCGCCCGCACGTGGTGGACCTGGGCACGGGCTCCGGGGCGATCGCCGCCTCGGTGGCGCACGAGGTGCCGCAGGCCCGCGTGCACGCCGTGGAGCTCTCCGGGACCGCCCACGCCTGGGCGGCGGAGAACCTGCGCGGGACGCGCGCGGAGCTCGTCCGGGGCGATCTGCGCACCGCGTTCCCGGAGCTCGAGGGCCGCTGCGACGTGGTCGTCTCGAACCCGCCGTACATCCCCGCGGACGCGGTCCCGCGCGAGCCCGAGGCCCGGGAGCACGACCCGGACCTCGCCCTGTACGGAGGCGGCGAGGACGGGCTCGAGCTCCCGCGGGCGGCCCTGGCCTCGGCCCTGCGGCTGCTGCGCCCCGGGGGGTTCTTCGTCATGGAGCACGCCGAGGTGCAGGCCCGCGCCGTGGCGCACGCCTTCCGGGCGGCGGGGCTCGAGGACGTCGAGGGCCACCAGGACCTGACGGGCCGGGACCGGGCCACGGCCGGCCGGACGCCCCTCGGGGGCGGCGCCCGCACGACCGGAATGGGAGAATGGACGCCGTGAACTCCACCGTCTACGACTGCAGCAGCATCGCCCAGCGCACCGCCGGGCTCAAGCACGCCGCGCGCGCCCTCGCGGCCGACGCGTGCGTGGTTCTGCCCACCGACACCGTCTACGGGATCGGGGCCAACGCGTTCTCCGCCCGCGGGGTCGCGACCCTGCTTGCGGCCAAGGGGCGGTCCCGGGCGATGCCCCCGCCCGTGCTCATCGCTCACGCCGGGGTGCTCGACGGTCTGGCCGACGAGGTCTCCGAGGACGCCCGCGCGCTCGCCCGCGCCTTCTGGCCCGGCGGGCTGACCCTGATCTTCCACTCCCACCCGTCGCTGGGCTGGGACCTGGGGGAGACCCACGGCACCGTGGCCCTGCGGGTCCCCGACGACGAGCTCGCCCAGGCGCTGCTCATCGAGAGCGGCCCGCTGGCCGTCTCCTCGGCCAACCGCACCGGCCACCCCGCCGCGTCGACGGCGCAGGCCGCGGCGGACATGCTCGGGGACTCGGTGGAGCTCTACCTGGACGGCGGTCCGCGGCCCGTCGGGGGCCCCGCGGGCGCGGACCCGGTGTCCTCCACGATCGTGGACTGCACGGGGGAGACCCCGCTGCTGGTGCGGCACGGCACCGTGAGCCTCGCCCGGCTGCGCTCCGTCGTCCCCTCGGTGGTGCCGGCCGACGGCGACGAGGAGCTGGACGGCCCCGCCGCCCCGGACGCCGGTCCCGCCGAGCCCGCCGCCGAGCGGGCGGCGGCGGGCTCGCACGCGGTGAGCGAGCCCGACCCGGAGGCGGGTCCGCCCGCCGCGGGGACCGCCGCACCGGCGGACCCGGGCGCCGCAGGACCGGACCGGCAGCCCCCGTCGCCCGGCCCGGCGCGGGCCGCCGCCGCCCAGGGCCTGGCCGCCGCGCTCGTGGCGCGCTCCGCGGCGGGCGCCCGCCCGGCCGTGGACCAGGACCGCACGCGCGTCCGGCGCCCGGGGACGCCGGGGGAGCCGCGGCCCCTGCCGGTCGACGAGGCCGCCCGGCTCGTGGCGCGCGGCCGCGGCGGGTCCTGAGGCCGTCCCCGGGGAGGGTCCGGCCGGCGCTCAGCCCCGGCCGGCGGCGAGGTGCGCCTGGCGCAGCACCTCGCTGATCCGCGGCTCCGGGACCGCGCCGTGCTCCTCGGCCCAGCCGCGCACCTGGCGCTGGCCGAACCACGTCACCTCGAGCCGGCGGAAGACCCCGTGCCAGCGGTGGCCGGCCAGGGCGGAGACCGCGAACCCGGCGTCCACCACGAGCCGGCTCAGCAGCACGGGGAGGTGCCGCGGCTCCCGCCGTCCGGCGTCCCGCAGGATGGAGGCCGTGGTGGCGCCCTCCCACGGCTGCAGCACGACCGGCGGCAGCTCCTCGCGGTGGCGCCCGACCCGGGAGACGAACTCCGCCAGGGCGTGCACGGAGGTCACCGGGGTGTGCGCGGTGCCGTCGCCGGCCACCGAGCTCAGCGGCGAGGACGCGAAGCGGGCCAGCCGCGCCGTGGTGCGCCGGCCGGAGCCCTGCACGGAGGTCGCGCGCAGCACCGTGACAGCCGGGGTCCCGTCCTCGCCCGCCCAGTCGCGGCGCAGCTTCA
Organism: Kocuria cellulosilytica; assembly: GCF_040981245.1. Taxonomy (NCBI): domain Bacteria; kingdom Bacillati; phylum Actinomycetota; class Actinomycetes; order Micrococcales; family Micrococcaceae; genus Kocuria; species Kocuria cellulosilytica. Next base: position 213,808 of record NZ_JAVFWZ010000004.1, read on the forward strand.
GGAGCGCGCTCTCGCCGAGGGCCTTGGAGAAGGAGTAGGGGGAGAAGGGCCGGACCGTGGGGGTCTCGTCGAGGACGTCGACGTCGCCCTGGACGGCCGCGGAGCTGATGTGCACGATCCGGCGCACGCTCGTGCGGCGCGCCGCGAGCGCCACGAGCACCGGCAGCAGCGCGTTCGCCCCGACGAGGGACTCCTCGTGGGTCTGGTCCGGGGCCGCCAGGCCCGCCGCGTTGACGACCACGTGGGCGCCGGCGAAGGACTCGGCGAGGTAGTCGATGACGGACTCGAGCCGGCCGGCCTGCTGGAGCAGGTGGTGGACCGTGCGCGCCCCGGACCCCAGCCGCGGCGCGGACACCGGGACCACCGTCTGGCCGTCCGCCTGCAGCCGGGCCACGGTCGCGGAACCCACGAACCCCGTCGCTCCCAGGACTGCCCACGTCGTCGATGTCACGGTGCTTCCTCTCCGCCGGCCGCTGCCGGTCGCCGTCGTCCGGATCCTTGCGCTCATCGTACAGACCGGCCCGTGCGGGGGCGGGGCGACGCGGCCCGCCGGCCCGGCCGTCCGGCGGCCGCTTGCTAGACTCGGGACGTCCCGGCGGCCACCCCGCGCCGGACCCCCGCACCCGTCACCGCACCCGCCACCGCACTGGAGGAGCCGCATGCCGTCCGACCCCACGCCCACCCCCACGGTGGCGGTGGCCTGCGTGACCCAGGACCGGCACGAGGACGTCCTCGCGCTCGTCGCCGCGCTGCGGGAGCAGACGGTGCCGGTCGCGTCCCTGTGCCTGGTCGACGCGGGGCGCGAGCCGCTGCCGCGGCAGGCGCTGGAGCAGGCGGTCGACGGCCGGTTCGAGCTGCGGCTCGTGCGCTCCCTCGCCAACCTGGGCGGGGCCGGCGGGTTCTCCCTCGCGATCCTGACCGCGCTCGCCACCGGCGCGGACCGGGTCTGGCTCATGGACGACGACGCCCGCCCGGAGGGCCCCGACTGCCTCGAGGTCCTCCTGCACGAGGCCGCCCGGCGGGACCTGTCGGTCGTCTCCCCGCTCGTCGTGGCGCCCCAGGACCACGGCGCGCTGGCCTTCTCCCACCGCCTCGAGGGGCGGATCACGCACTCCCGCGCCGACCTGGAGCCGCTCGGCTTCCTGCCCGGCCACGCCACCTTCTTCAACGGCGCCCTCATGGCCGAGCACGTCTTCTTCACGGTCGGGCTCCCGGACCTCAAGCTCTTCCTGCGCGGCGACGAGGTCGACTTCCTCGTGCGGCTGCGCCGCTCCGGGCTGCCCTTCGGCACCACCACGCGCACCGCCGTGGCCCATCCGCCCGGCTGGGACGAGGAGCACGTCGTGGTCCCCGGCCGGCTCAAGGTCGTGGTGCCCACCACCGCGTTCAAGCGCGCGCACTTCTTCCGCAACCGGGGCTGGACCACGTGGCGGTACAAGCGGGTCGTCCAGCTCGGCGCCGACCTCGTCGGCTACCCCCTCTACTACCTGCGCCGGCGGGACGCGGCCGGTCTCGCGTCCTGGGCGAGCCGCTACGTCGGCGGGATGCGCGGCCGCGGCTTCGGCGGGCCGCGGTGACGACGTGAGCGGCTCCCCGGACCTCGAGTTCTCCGTGCTCATGCCCGTCTACCGCGCCGACACCGCGGAGCGGGTGCGCCGTGCGGCCGAGTCCGCCACCATCGAGCAGCGGCGCCGGCCCGCCGAGCTCGTCGTCGTGCGCGACGGCCCCGTCCCCGCGCCGCTCGAGGCCGAGCTGGACCGCCTCGCGCGCGAGCTGCCCGTGCCGGTCGTGCGGGTCGACCTCGAGCGCAACCAGGGGCTCGCCGCGGCGCTCAACGCCGGGCTCGACCGGTGCCGGCACGACGTGGTGGCCCGCGCCGACGCCGACGACGTCTCCTACCCCCGCCGCTTCGCGGTGCAGCTGCCCGTCATCGAGGCCGGGGCCGACCTGGTGGGCTCCTCGATGCACGAGATCGGCGACGACGAGCGGACCCCGATCGCGCTGCGCCGCGCCCCGGTGGGGGAGCGGGACATCCGCTCCGTCTCGCGGCGCCGCAACCCCGTGAGCCACCCGACCGTGGTCTTCCGGCGCTCGGCCGTGCGGGCGGCCGGCGGCTACGTGCACGTGCCCCTCGCCGAGGACTACTGGCTGTGGGTGCGGATGCTGCGCGCCGGCGCCGACGTGCGCAACGTGCCCGAGCCGCTGGTCGGCTACCGGGTCTCCGCCGGCTCCTACGAGCGGCGCGGCGGGTGGCGCGTGCTCCGCGCGGAGCTCGCCCTCCAGGCCCGGCTGCGCGGGATCGGCCACGTGGGGTTCCTACAATGGGTGCGCAACGTGGTGGTGCGCGGCGGCTACCGGTTCGTCCCCACCCGGCTCCGGGAGCTCGCCTACCGGGCCATGGTCGGCGCACCCCGCCGCTGACCGTCCCGCACCGGACCCCAGCCCGCCGGCCCCCGGCTCCGGCACCGACCACGAAAGGAACTTCCGCGATGAGTGGTGAGCCCGAGCGCCCCGCCGGCACGGCGGTGCCCCCCGGGGACGCCGGCAGGGGGGCACCGCCCCGCGCCTCCCCGCCGGACCGGCCCGTGGCGTGGCTGTGGATCCAGATGCTGCTGGACTCCGTCGCCTGGGCCGTGGCCCTCGTGCTCGCCCTGGTGCTGCGCTACGAGATGGACCTCCAGTTCATCAGCGCCCCCGGACTGCTGCTGGTCTCCCTGGTGGCCGTGGCCGCCCAGCTCGTCGTCGGCTTCTCCTTCGCCCTGTACAAGGGGCGGTACTCCTTCGGCAGCTTCGACGAGGCCAAGCTCCTGGTCGTGGTCACCCTCATCGTCACGGCCGTGCTCCAGGTCCTGCTCCTGCTGGTGGGCACGAGCATCGGCATCCCGCGCTCCACCGCCCTGATCGCGTTCCCCTTCGCGTGCCTGTTCATGGCGGCCTTCCGCTACCTCAAGCGGATGTACCAGGAGGCCTCCGCCCGCCCGGGCGCGTCCGCCCAGCACGTGGTCGTCTACGGCGCCGGCTACCTCGGGACGTTCCTCATCCAGCGCATGATGCAGGACCCGCACTCGGAGTTCCTGCCCGTGGCCCTGCTCGACGACGACCCCGCCAAGAAGCACCTGCGGATCTCGTCCGTGCCCGTGCTCGGCACCCTGCACGACGTCCGCGACGTCATGGCCCGGACCCGCGCCTCCGTGCTCATCGTGGCGATGTCCAGCCCGGAGCCCCGCATCATGCACCGGGTCGCGGACGCCGTGGCCGGCACCGGGATCCGGGTCATGACGATGCCCCCGCTCGGCGAGGTGCTCACCGCCGAGCACCGCGCCACGGACTTCCGGGACATCAGCATGGAGGACCTGATCGGGCGCCGCCCGGTGGACATCGACGTCGAGGAGATCGCCGGCTACGTCAAGGGCCGTCGCGTCCTGGTCACGGGCGCGGGCGGCTCCATCGGCTCCGAGCTGTGCCGCCAGCTCGTGGGCTTCGAGCCCGCCGAGCTGATCATGGTGGACCGCGACGAGTCCGCCCTGCAGAGCACCCAGATCTCCATCACGGGCCGCGGCCTGCTCGACGGCCGCGACACCGTCCTCGCCGACATCCGCGACCCCGAGTCCGTCGGGACGATCTTCCGCGACCGCCTGCCCCAGGTGGTCTTCCACGCCGCCGCGCTCAAGCACGTCTCGCTGCTCGAGCAGTACCCCGACGAGGCGTGGAAGACCAACGTCATCGGCACCCTCAACGTGCTGCAGGCCGCCGAGGAGGCGGGCGTCGAGGTCTTCGTCAACATCTCGACCGACAAGGCCGCCAACCCCACCACGGCGCTGGGCCACTCCAAGCGCGTCGCGGAGAAGCTCACCGCCTGGATGGCCGACCGGACCGGGCACCGGTACGCCTCGGTGCGCTTCGGCAACGTCTTCGGCTCCCGCGGCTCGATGCTGCCCCTGTTCACCGAGCAGATCCGGCAGGGCGGCCCCATCACGGTGACGCACGCCGAGGCCACCCGCTACTTCATGACGATCCCCGAGGCCTGCCAGCTCGTGATCCAGGCGGGGGCGATCGCCCGCGGCGGCGAGGTGCTGATCCTCGACATGGGGGAGCCCGTGCGGATCATGGACATCGCCGAGCGGCTGCGCGTGATGAGCGGGCGCGAGGACGTCGAGATCGAGGTCACGGGGCTGCGCCCGGGGGAGAAGCTGCACGAGGACCTCATCGGTCTCGGCGAGAAGGACGAGCGGCCCTTCCACCCCAAGATCTCCCACGCGCGCGCCGACCGCCTCGACCCCGCCCAGCTGGACCGGCACACGTGGAAGGTGCGCGGCGGCATGGTCTACACGGGCACGATCCCCGTCGTGCGGCCGTCCACGCAGCCGCCGCCCACGTCGGTCCAGCGCCCGCGCAGCTCCTCGGGGCGGGCGTCGTGAGCGCGGCCACGGTCCCGGCCGCGCTGCTCCCGGCCGGCCTCGACCTCACCGACCCCGGAGCCGCCCCCGACGCGGAGGAGCTGCGCCGGCTCGGGGAGCTCGTCCTCACGGTCGGCGCCCCGGCCCTCGTGCTCAGCCTCCTGCTGCCGCTGGCGGTCAAGCCCCTGCTCGCCCGGTGGGGCGTGCTCGACGTCCCCAACGAGCGCTCCTCCCACCAGCGCACGGTCGTCCGGGGCATGGGCCTGGCCGTGGCCGTGGCCGTGCTCCTCGCCTACGGCTCCGCGCTGCTCACCGGGGCCATCGAGGTCGACCGCTCCGTGGCGCTCGTGGTCCTGGCCGTCGCCGCGCTGTTCGCGGCGCTGGGCTGGGCCGAGGACTACCGCGGCGTGTCCGTGCGGGTGCGCCTGGCCGTCCAGCTGGGCATCGGCCTGGCCGCCACGTCCGTCCTCGTCGCGGTCCTGGGCACCTCCGCGTGGTGGCTGCCCGTGGGCACCCTCGCGATCACGGCCTACGTGAACATGGCCAACTTCATGGACGGGATCAACGGCATCTCGGGGCTGCACGGCCTGGCCGCCGGGCTGCTCTACGCCTGGGCCGGGGCGTCCAACGACCTGCCGTGGATGGTCGCCGCCGGCCTGGCCGTGGCGGGCGGCTTCGCCGGGTTCCTGCCCTGGAACCTCGGCCGCGGCACCGTGTTCCTCGGGGACGTCGGCTCCTACCTGCTGGGCGGGTCGCTGGCCGGCATCGCGGTCGCGGCGTTCCTCTCGGGCGTCTACGTCGAGTACCTCCTGCCCCCGCTCGCGGTCTACGTGGCCGACACCGCCGTGACGCTGCTCCGCCGGGTCCGCGCGGGGGAGGCCTGGTACCGGCCGCACCGCCAGCACGTCTACCAGCGGCTCACCGACGTGGGACTGTCCCACACGGGCTCCGCGCTCGTCGTCACGGCCGCGACCGTCCTCGTGAGCGTCGCCTCGGTCCTGGGCCTGCGCACGGGGCCGGCCGCCACGGCCCTGGCCGGCGCGTTCGTGCTCGCGGTGCTCGCCCTCTACCTCGTGCTGCCCGGGCTGCTCGGGCGCCGGGCGGCGTCCCGGTCCCGGGCGGGGACCCGCCCGTGAGCGCGGCCGCCCTCAGCGCCCTGCTCGGCGCCGGACTGATCGCCGCGAGCCACCTGGCCACCCTGCTCGTGGCGCGGGCCACCGCGGGGGCGGACGGGCCGGTCGCCGCCCCCGCGCTCGCCGCGACCTACGTGCTCAAGGTGCTGCTGCTCGGCTGGGTGCTGCTCACCGTGCCGGCGCCGCCGTGGCTGGTGCCGGGCTGGACCGCGGCGGGCGTGCTGGGCGCGCTCGTCGTCTCCCTGGTCCTCGCGGCCCGGGCGGGCGCCCGCGGCACCCGCGCCGCCCTGGGACCGCTGCTCGAGGCCCGGCGGGCGGCCGAGGCCGCGCGCCCGGAGACGCCCGGCGCACCCGGGCGCACCGACGACAGGAAGCAGGACGACCATGAGCAGGGATGACCGCGACGACGCCCGGCGCCCGGACGGCTCCCCGCCGCCGGGGACGCCGGACGGAGCGCCCCCCGACCCTCCCGGACTGCGCACCGCGGGGGAGCTCGTGGAGGGCGGAGGACTCTCCGGAGGCCTCACGACACTGCTCTACGTGGTGATCGGGATGGGGTTCTGGAGTTTGGTAGGGTGGGGTGCGGATCGCGTGCTGGGAACCCGGTGGATCGTGGTCCTGGGAGCGTGCATCGGCGCCGCGTCCGGGATCTACGTCGTGTACCTCCACATGCAGGAGGGACTCCGTCGGAGTCCGACCTCCGACGGTGCAGATCCTCACAACCCGCACCAGTCCGGCCCGGACTCGGCGCCCCGACCGTGACCACCGGCCAGAGCACTGCAGAAAGGACCCGCATTGAACGCCGCCCTCATCAGGCTCCCCGCCACCGGAGGATTCACCGCCCCGACCGTCGACGAGATGCACCTGCCCTACTTCTTCGAACTGGGCACCTTCGGCTTCGGCAAGCAGATGCTGCTGATCCTCCTGTCGGTCGTCCTGATCGCCGGCTTCTTCATGTGGGCCATCCGCCGCAACGCCCTCGTCCCCTCGAAGTCGCAGTACCTCGCGGAGAGCGGCTACGGGTTCGTGCGCAACCACCTCGGCCGGGACATCATCGGTGAGAAGGAGTTCCGCCCCTACATCCCGCTGCTGTTCACCTTCTTCTTCTTCATCCTGGTGAACAACCTCTTCGGCTCCATCCCGGTGCTCCAGCTGCCGACCCTCTCGCACGCGGGCTCCGCCTACGTCCTGGCCGGCATCGCCTATGTCACCTGGGTCTTCATGGGCATCAAGCGGCACGGGTTCGGCGGCTTCATGGGCAAGATGACGATGCCGCCGGACGTCCCGAAGCTGCTCTACATCTTCCTCATCCCGATCGAGTTCCTCTCGAACCTGATCATCCGCCCGGTCACGCACGCCCTGCGTGTGTTCGCCACGATGTTCGCCGGTCACCTGGCGCTCATGGTCGCGGCCTCCATGACGGGATACCTGCTCTCGCAGGCCAGCGCCATCAGCGTGGTCGCCCTCGGGTCCACCGTGCTCGGCGTGTTCATCTACTTCCTGGAGATCCTGATCCAGGTCCTCCAGGCCTACATCTTCACCCTCCTCTTCGCCGTCTACGTCCAGGGCGCCCTGCAAGAGGGCCACTGACACCGGCGGAGCACTGCTCCGGCCCCGGCCGGACCCCCTCGGTCCATCCTCGAAATGTTCAGAGCCGACACGGCTACGACGCCCGGCCCCCGGGCACTTAGAAAGGAAATACCCCTCATGACTGGTTCGCTCAGTGCTATCGGTTACGGTCTGGCTGCCATCGGCGGCGGCATCGGCGTGGGTCTGATCTTCGCCGCGTACATGCAGTCCGTCGCCCGCCAGCCGGAGTCGCAGCGCGTGCTCCAGCCGATGCTGTTCTTCGGCTTCGCCGTGGTCGAGGCGCTCGCGATTCTGGGCTTCGTGCTCGCGTTCATCGCCTGAGTGGCGCATCCCGTACAAGTCCTCCCTAGAGAACAGGAATCGCGCAAATGATCACCGTGCTGGCAGTCGAGGAAGGGGCGAACCCCCTCTTCCCCAATGTCTGGGAGATGCTGATCACCGGCATCGGCTTCCTGATCCTGCTCTTCCTGGTCGTCAAGTACGTCGTGCCGGCGTTCGAGCGGGTCTACCGTGAGCGCACCGAGGCCATCGAAGGGGGCCTGGCCAAGGCCAAGGCCGCCCAGGCCGAGGCCGCCGCCGCCCGCGACGAGTACAACCAGCAGCTCGAGAGCGCGCGCCTGGAGGCCCAGAAGATCCGCGAGGAGGCCCGCCTCGAGGGCGAGAAGATCCTGGCGGACTTCAAGGACCGGGCGAACGCCGAGTCGGCGCGGATCACCGAGAACGCCCACCGCACCATCGAGGCGGAGCGCTCGGCGGCCGTGGTCTCCCTGCGCAACGAGGTGGGCACCCTGGCCACCACGCTCGCGGCGAAGATCGTGGGCGAGTCGCTCGACGACGACGCCCGGGCCAACCGGGTGGTCGACCGCTTCCTCGCCGACCTGGAGCAGGAGCAGGAGCGGAATGCAGGTGCGGCGCGGTAATGGCAGACGCAGCGAACGAATTCACCCAGCAGAACGCCCGTGAGGTCGAGCGCTGGGCCGGCTCCGCCGGCCCCGCGCTCGCCCGTGAGCTGTTCGCCGTGCTCGCCGTCCTCGACGAGAACGGTGCCCTGCGCCGTGCGCTGGCCGACCCCTCGTACGAGGGGCCGCAGCGCGAGAAGGTCGTGCGCCGGATCTTCGCGGAGAAGGTGTCCCCGGACGCCGTGGAGATCGTGGCGCACCTCACCGGTCGCCGCTGGAGCGACGACCGCGAGTTCACCGACGCCCTCGAGCACGCCGGGGTGGCCCTCACCGCGGCGTCCGCCGAGAACCGCGGCGGGCTCGAGGGCCTCGAGCAGGTCGTGGACCAGCTGATCGCGTTCAAGGGGGTGCTGGGCGGCTCGCACGAGCTGCAGCGCGCCCTGGCCGACCCGCGCGCCGACGTCGAGGCGAAGACGCGGCTGGCCCGGCGGCTGACCCCGGGCGCCTCGGACGAGGCGCTGCTGCTCGTGGAGCAGGCCGTGCTCTCGCCGCGCGGCGCCATCGTCGGGCGCCTCGTCGAGCGCTTCGCGGAGGAGGTGGCCGCCCGCCGCCAGCGGTGGATCGCGCACGTGAGCACGTCGCGGCCGCTGACCGAGGAGCAGCGCGGCCGGCTGCAGCAGCAGCTGAACGCGGTGTACGGCAGGGACCTCAAGCTCACCGTGGACGTCGACCCGGCGCTGATCGGAGGGCTCAAGGTGCAGGTGGGCGAGGAGGTCATCGACGGTTCCGTCGCCGCCCGACTCGACGAGCTGCGCCAGCGGATCGGGGCCTGACCCGCTTCGGGGCCGTCCACGACGTCGCCCCGGACGGGCGCCCCGGCCGGCCGGTGGACCAGCGCAGCGTTCCGCCACAGATTTGGACTCACGGTCACCGCTGAGGCAGTGATCACGAACTAGGAGAGCAGGGACAGGACATGTCCGAAGTCACCATCAATGCCGACGACGTCCGTAGCGCGCTGAGCGAATTCGCCGCGTCCTACGAGCCCGGCACCGCAGAACGAACCGAGGTCGGCCGCGTCAGCAGCGCCTCCGACGGCATCGCGCGCGTCGAGGGCCTGCCCTCGGTCATGGCCAACGAGCTGCTGCGCTTCGAGAACGGCGTGCTCGGCCTCGCCCAGAACCTCGACGTCCGCGACATCGGCGTCGTGATCCTCGGCGACTTCCGCGGCATCGAGGAGGGCCAAGAGGTCCAGCGCACCGGAGAGGTCCTCTCCGTGCCGGTGGGCGACGCGTTCCTCGGCCGCGTGGTCGACCCGCTGGGCGCCCCCCTCGACGACCTCGGCCCGATCGAGGCCGAGGGCCGCCGCGCCCTGGAGCTCCAGGCCCCGGGCGTGACCATGCGCAAGTCGGTGCACGAGCCCCTGCAGACCGGGATCAAGGCCATCGACGCGATGATCCCGATCGGCCGCGGCCAGCGCCAGCTGCTCATCGGCGACCGCCAGACCGGCAAGACGGCGATCGCCGTCGACGCCATCCTCAACCAGCGCGCGAACTGGGAGTCCGGCGACGTCAACAAGCAGGTGCGCTGCATCTACGTGGCGGTCGGCCAGAAGGCCTCGACCATCGCCGGCGTGCGCCAGACCCTCGAGGACAACGGGGCCCTGGAGTACACGACGATCGTCGCGGCCCCGGCCTCCGACGCCGCGGGCATCAAGTACCTCGCCCCCTACTCCGGCTCGGCCATCGGCCAGCACTGGATGTACGGCGGCAAGCACGTCCTCATCGTCTTCGACGACCTCTCGAAGCAGGCCGAGGCCTACCGTGCGGTCTCGCTGCTGCTGCGCCGCCCGCCGGGGCGCGAGGCCTACCCCGGCGACGTCTTCTACCTGCACTCCCGCCTCCTGGAGCGCTGCGCGAAGCTCTCCGACGAGCTGGGCGCCGGGTCGATGACCGGTCTGCCGATGATCGAGACGAAGGCCAACGACGTCTCGGCCTTCATCCCCACCAACGTCATCTCCATCACCGACGGCCAGATCTTCCTGCAGTCGGACCTGTTCAACGCCAACCAGCGCCCGGCCGTGGACGTGGGCATCTCGGTGTCCCGCGTCGGCGGCGCCGCCCAGGTCAAGGCCATGAAGAAGGTCTCCGGCACGCTGAAGCTCGAGCTGGCGTCCTACCGCTCGATGCAGGCGTTCGCGATGTTCGCCTCCGACCTGGACCCGGCGTCCCGTCAGCAGCTGACCCGCGGCGCCCGGCTGATGGAGCTGCTGAAGCAGAAGCAGTACACCCCGTACCCGGTCGAGGACCAGGTCGTGTCGATCTGGGCCGGCACCAACGGCCACCTGGACGAGGTGGAGGTCGCCGACGTGCTCGACTTCGAGCAGGCCCTGCTCGAGCACGTGCGCCGCACCACGAACGTGATGGACTCCATCGTCGGCACCGGCAAGCTCGAGGACGACGCCGTCGCCGCCCTGGAGACCGCCGTCGCCGAGGTCAAGCGGGACTTCCGGGGCACCAAGCACGGGATCGAGCCGGGCCACGAGGAGCACGAGCCCCTCGAGGCGTCCGAGGTCGAGCAGGAACGGATCGTCAGGAAGTAACCGGTCGGCCCGGTGCGCGGCCTCGGCCGCGCACCGGGCACGGTGACGAAAGGAAGTCACATGGGAGCGCAGATTCGGGTCTACCGGAACAAGATCGCGTCGACCAAGTCCATGAAGAAGATCTTCAAGGCCATGGAGATGATCGCGACCTCGCGCATCAACAAGTCCCGACAGGGTCTGCAGGCGGCGCGTCCGTACGCGAACGCGCTGACCCGGGCGGTCTCACAGGTCGCCACCCAGCACAACGTCTCCCATGTCCTGACCACGCGGGCCGACGAGGTGCGCCGGTCGGCCGTGGTGATCATGACCTCGGACCGCGGTCTGGCCGGGTCCTACTCGTCCAACGTGCTCAAGGAGGCCGAGGGCCTGCTCGAGCTGCTGCACGGGGAGGGCAAGGAGACCAAGGTGTACCTGATCGGCCGCAAGGCCCAGGCGTACTTCGACTTCCGCAGCCGCCCGTACGAGCGGAACTGGACCGGGGACACGGACAACGCCCAGCCGGACCGGGCGCGCGAGCTGCGCAAGGTGCTGATCGAGGACCTGGAGACCCCGTACGAGAGCGGCGGCGTCGACGAGATCCACCTCGTCTACACGACGTTCAAGTCGATGGTCGTCCAGGAGCCCCGGGTGCTGCGGCTGCTGCCGCTGGAGGTCGTGGACGCCAACGCGCTGACCGACGAGGTCGCCCAGGAGTTCGACGAGCTGGAGGAGCCGGACAGCACCTTCGAGTTCGAGCCGAACCCCGAGGAGTTCCTCGACGCGGTCCTGCCGCGCTACATCGACGCCCGGCTGTTCGCGAGCCTGGCCCACGCCGCCACGAGCGAGCTCGCGGCCCGGCAGAAGGCCATGAAGGCGGCCGGCGACAACGCCGACGAGCTCATCAAGAAGTACACGCGCCTGATGAACAACGCCCGCCAGGCCGAGATCACCACCGAGCTCACCGAGATCGTGAGCGGCGCCGAGGCCCTCTGACGGGCCGTCCCGGCGATCCAGCAACTGACCACCACGAACAAGTGAAGTGAGAGAAATGACTGCCACCATCAGCGAACAGGCCGGGCAGCCGGTCTCGGGCGGCGCCACGGGCCGCATCGCCCGGGTCATCGGGCCGGTCGTCGACGTCCAGTTCCCCGAGCACGCGGTGCCCGGGATCTACAACGCCCTGACCGCCCGGTACGAGCTCAACGGCGAGACGCGGACGATCACGTTCGAGACGGCCCAGCACCTGGGCGACAACATGATCCGCGCGATCTCCCTGCAGCAGACCGACGGCCTGGTGCGCGGCACCGAGGTCAAGGACTCCGGCGGGCCGATCTCCGTGCCCGTGGGCGACGTGGTCAAGGGCCACATCTTCAACGTGCTCGGCGAGGCACTCGACGTCGAGACCTCCGCCCTGGAGATCACCGAGCGCTGGCCGATCCACCGCAAGGCGCCGTCCTTCGCGGAGCTCGAGGGCTCCACGGAGATGATGGAGACCGGCATCAAGTCGATCGACCTGCTGACCCCCTACATCAAGGGCGGCAAGATCGGCCTGTTCGGCGGCGCGGGCGTGGGCAAGACCGTGCTCATCCAGGAGATGATCACGCGTGTGGCCCGCAACTTCGGCGGCACGTCGGTCTTCGCCGGCGTGGGCGAGCGCACCCGTGAGGGCAACGACCTCTGGGTCGAGATGGAGGAGGCGGGCGTCCTCAAGGACACCGCCCTCGTGTTCGGCCAGATGGACGAGCCGCCGGGAACGCGTCTGCGCGTGGCCCTGACGGGCCTCACGATGGCGGAGTACTTCCGCGACGTGCAGAACCAGGACGTGCTGCTGTTCATCGACAACATCTTCCGCTTCACCCAGGCCGGCTCCGAGGTCTCGACCCTGCTGGGCCGCATCCCCTCCGCCGTGGGCTACCAGCCGACGCTGGCGGACGAGATGGGCGTGCTGCAGGAGCGGATCACCTCGACCCGCGGCCACTCGATCACCTCGATGCAGGCGATCTACGTGCCCGCCGACGACTACACCGACCCGGCCCCGGCGACGACGTTCGCCCACCTGGACGCGACCACGGAGCTCTCCCGCGACATCGCCTCCCGCGGTCTGTACCCGGCGATCGACCCGCTGACCTCGACCTCGCGCATCCTCGACCCGCAGATCGTGGGCCAGGAGCACTACGACGTCGCGATCCGCGTCCGGTCGATCCTGCAGGAGAACAAGGAGCTGCAGGACATCATCGCGATCCTCGGGGTCGAGGAGCTCTCCGAGGAGCAGAAGGTGGTCGTCTCGCGCGCCCGCCGGATCGAGCAGTTCCTCTCCCAGAACACCTACACCGCCAAGCAGTTCACCGGTGTCGAGGGCTCCACGGTCCCGCTCGCGGAGACCATCGAGGCGTTCGGGAAGATCACCGAGGGCGAGTTCGACCACGTGCCGGAGCAGGCGTTCTACAACGTCGGCGGCCTGGAGGACGTCATGCAGAAGTGGGACGAGATCAAGTCCCGGACCGGCGGCAAGTAGTCATGGCCGAGATGATCGTCGAAATCGTCTCCCTCGAGGAGTCCGTGTGGACCGGCACGGCCCGGATGGTCCGGGTCCGCACGTCCGAGGGCGACATCGGTATCCTGCCCGGCCACGAGGCCGTGGCCGGCATCCTGAAGCCCGGTGACTTCGCGGTCGACCCCGCGGACGGCGCCCGGGTCGAGGGCACGATCGACGCCGGCTTCGTCTTCGTGGACAACGACCGGGTGACGATCGTGGCGGACAACGTGGAGCTGTCCGGCGCCGCGGCCGCCTGATCCCGCCCGTCCGCGCGGGGCCCGGCCCCGCGCGCCGACCACGGCTGCGGCCTCCGCACCACCGGTGCGGAGGCCGCAAGCCGTTCCCGGGGCCACGCCCCGGCGAGACCGCCCAGGAGAGTGGATGGAAGAGAAGATCGTCGTGCACGGACCCACCGCGGTCAACGGCACCCTGCGCGTCTCGGGCGCCAAGAACAGCGTGCTGAAGCTGATGGCGGCCGCGCTGCTGGCCGAGGGCGAGTCGACCATCACGAACGTCCCCGAGATCCACGACGTGACCATCATGGCGGAGCTGCTGCGGCGGCTGGGCTGCGCCGTGACCTACGACCGCGCCGAGCGGACGGTGCGGATCGACGTGCCGGCGGTGCTGCACCACCAGGCGGACTACGACCTGGTGCGGGCGATGCGCGCGTCGATCTCCGTGCTCGGCCCGCTGGTCGCCCGGTGCCACGTGGCCGAGGTCGCCCTGCCCGGCGGGGACGCCATCGGCTCCCGCGGACTGGACATGCACCGGGCGGGCCTCGAGGCCATGGGAGCGGTGCTGCAGATCGAGCGCGGCTACCTCGTGGCGTCCGTGCCCCGGAGCCTGCGCGGGACGCACTTCCGCCTCGACTACCCCTCGGTGGGCGCCACGGAGAACCTCATGATGGCCGGGACCCTGGCCGAGGGCACCACCGTCGTCGACAACGCGGCCCGCGAGCCGGAGATCGTGGACATCGGCCGGATGCTGCAGGCGATGGGCGCCCGGATCGAGGGGCTCGGCACGAGCACCGTCACGGTCACCGGGGTGGACTCCCTGCGCCCGGTCGAGCACCGGACGGTGCCCGACCGGATCGTGGCGGGCACGTGGGCGTTCGCCGCCGCCGTGACCGGGGGGACGGTGGAGATCGAGGGCGCCGAGCCGGACCACCTGACCGTGGTGCTGGACAAGCTGCGCTCCGCGGGCTGCCGCGTGGACACGGACGGCGGCCGCTTCGTGGTCGCCGGGCCGCCGCGCCCGCGCGCGATCAACGTGTCCACGCTGCCGTACCCGGGGTTCCCCACGGACCTGCAGCCGTTCGTGGTGGCCCTCAACGCGGTGGCCGAGGGCTCCGGCATGGTCACCGAAAACGTCTTCGAGGCCCGCTGGGGCTTCACGGCCGAGCTGGAGCGGCTGGGCGCCAGCGTGCGCCTGGACGGCCACCACGCCCTGGTGGCCGGGGTGTCCGTGCTCTCCGGCGCGCCGGTGGAGGCGATGGACATCCGGGCGGGCGCGGCCCTGGTGATCGCCGGGATGGCCGCGGTCGGCACCACGGACGTCAGCGGCGTCCAGCACGTGGACCGCGGCTACGAGCACTTCGTGGAGCAGCTCGGGGCGGCGGGGGCCGCCGTCGAACGCCACCTGGTCGGCACCGCGTACTGAGCGGAGCGGGCACGACGGAGCCCCGCTCCCGGGACGGGGGCGGGGCTCCGTGCTCAGCCGGTGCGCGGGAAGCGGATCAGATGAGCGTGACGCCGGTGGCCTGCGGGCCCTTCTGGCCCTGGCCGATCTCGAACTCGACGCGCTGGTTCTCCTCGAGGGTGCGGAAGCCGCCCGACTGGATCTCCGAGTAGTGGACGAAGACGTCCGAGTCGGAGTCGTCGGGGGTGATGAAGCCGAAGCCCTTTTCAGCGTTGAACCACTTGACGGTGCCCTGGGCCATGAAGATCTCTCCTTGCGAGATGGTGCGAAACGTGTGCACAGGTCGTGCACGGAAGGGCGGTAGGACGAGATGAGCCGAGGGCCGAGGCCTCCGCACCCGAGGGGCGGGGACCAGGGTCAGGGTCGAACGTCACGCTCGCTTACCCGTTCTGCGAGCATGCAAAACATGGAACGAAGAACACGTTCAGCTTCACACACTCCCCGGGGGCGGTCAATGTTGTTCGCCTGCTGACCATCGCGTGTTGCGGGCCCTCCGCCGAGCGCGGGCGCGCGGGCCGGGCTCAGAAGAGGCGCGAGTCGCTGTCGTCGAGCCCGCGCATCTCGTCGTAGTCGAGGGTCAGGCACGCGATGCCCCGGTCCTCGGCGAGCACCCGGGCCTGGGGCCTGATGAGCTGGGCGGCGTACACCCCGCGCACGGGCGCCAGCAGGGGATCGCGGTTGAGCAGCTCGAGGTACCGGGTGAGCTGCTCCACGCCGTCGATGTCCCCGCGGCGCTTGAGCTCGACCGCCACGGTGGCGCCGGCGGCGTCGCGGGCCAGGATGTCGACCGGGCCGATCGCGGTGGGGTACTCGCGCCGGACGAGCGTGTGCCCCGAGCCCAGCCGGTGGATCTGCTCGGCCAGCAGCCGCTGGAGGTCGGCCTCGACCCCGTCCTTCACGAGCCCGGGGTCGGTGCCCAGCTCGTGGGAGACGTCCTCGTGGATCGCGAACACCTGGATGACCAGGCGGTCGTCGCTCTTGGCGGCCTGGACGGTCCACGTCTGCAGCACGCCCTCGGCCGCGAGCTCCGCCTCGGGCTGGCCGACGTGCAGGCGCGCGGGCGGGCTCATCCAGTTCAGGGGCTTGTAGCTGCCGCCGTCCGAGTGCACGAGCACGGAGCCGTCGGCCTTCACGAGCAGAAGACGCCGGGCGGCGGGCAGGTGGGCGCGCAGACGCCCTTCGTAGTCGACGGAGCAATCGGCAATGACGAGACGCACGCGGACCAGCCTAGCGGTCCGTGCGGGGCGGTCCGGACCGGGGCCGCGGCGGACCGTGTGAGAGGATGACGCCGTGCCACGCTCCAACCACTCCTCGCGCCGCCGCCGCGGCGGGCCCGGGCCCGGCCCGCGCGCCAGCAAGTGGCAGCGCGGCGCCGCGCAGGAGCCGTGGTCGGTCGAGCGGGTCCTGGAGCCGGCGCCCACGGTGGAGCGCTCGGCGGACGGGGACTGGATGGTCCGCCACGTCCGGCCCGCCAACGCGGTCAAGACCTACACCTGCCCCGGCTGCGGCCGGCCCGTCCCGCCGGGGACCGCGCACCTGGTCGTCTGGCAGCAGGACTCCCTGCTGGGCGCGCGCAGCGCCTTCGAGGACCGCCGCCACTGGCACGAGCGCTGCTGGCGCACCCGCCGCTGAGCCCGCACCGACCGCTGATCCCACACCGGCCGCTGAGCCGGCCCCACCCGCCGCGAGGCCGGCACCCCCGGCGGCCGTCACGCCGGCCCCCGCCGCGGGCGAGGCCGGTGTCACGCCGGGAGCGGACACGGCGCCGCCCCGGTGGCCGAGCCGCCCCGGGCGGGCCGATAATCGTGGAGGACCCGCGGCGCCCGCCGGGCGCCGTCCCGCGGTCGGTCCCGACCGCCTACCCAGACCGCCCACCCGGCCGGCCGGCGCGGACCGCCGGCCACCGGACCACCGCCCCGGCGGCCGAGCGGACCGCCGGGCCAGTCGTCGAGTTCCCAGGAGTCGCCCCGTGAACGAGTTCCAGCACCAGCAGCCCCGCAGCACCGCAGAGAGCGCCCCGCCGGCGCAGGAGGCCGAGCTCCCCTCGTCGGTGCGCGGAGCGGTGGACCTGGGCGCCGCACCCGCCGCCGCGCCCGGGACCCCGCCCGCGGACGGGGACCGGCCGGGCGGATACCGCCGGGAGGTGACGGCGGCCGACGTCCAGGAGGTCGCCCAGCTCTCCGCCCAGGTCCCCGTGGTCTTCGCCCTGTGGGCCCGCTTCAGCCAGCAGTCGGTGGCGTTCACCGACACCCTGGAGCAGGTCGTCGACCGCTACCGGGGCCGGATCCTGCTGGCCTCCGTGGACGCCGAGGCCGCCCCCGAGATCGCCCAGATGTTCCAGGCGCAGTCCGTGCCCACCGTGGTGGCGCTGCTCGGCGGCCGGCCCGTCCCGCTGTTCAACTCCACGGTCCCGCCCGAGCAGGTCGCCCAGTTCCTCGACGAGCTGCTCGCGCTCGCCGAGCAGAACGGGATCACGGGCACCGTGGAGCCCGCGCGCACCGACGAGCCGGAGCCCCTGCCCCCGCTGCACCAGGAGGCCGTGGACGCCCTCGAGGCGGGGGACGTCGACGCCGCCGAGGCGGCGTACCGGAAGGCGATCGCCGAGAACCCCGGGGACCGGGAGGCGAAGCTCGCCCTCGCCCAGGTGCACCTGCTCCAGCGCGTGCTGCCCCTCGACGCCGCGACGGTGCGGGCCGAGGCCGCCGCCGCCCCGGACGACGTGGCGGCCCAGCTGGCGGTCGCCGACCTCGACGTCTCGGGCGGCCACGTGGAGGACGCCTTCCGGCGGCTGCTGGCGCTGGTGCGGCGCACCGCGGGGGAGGAGCGCGACACCGTCCGGCTGCGCCTGCTCGAGCTCTTCGACGTGGTCGGCGCCGAGGACCCGCGCGTGGTGACCGCCCGGGGCGCGCTGATGCGGGCCCTCTTCTGAGCCCTCGCCCCTCCGCGCCCGGTCCGCGGCGGCCGTCCGCCCCGGCGGCTCGCTGAGGCCGCCCGGCGGGTCCGGGCGCGGTGGCCCCGCCCCGCGTCCACCGTGCGGCGGAGCACCCGCCCCGGCCGGGCTCCGCCGCGCGCCGGAGGCGTGCCGGGTCCGCGCCTGCCTACGCTGATCGCATGAGCCACCAGCACCTCCCGCAGACCGCCCCGGACCGGGCCGGCGCCCCGGCGGCGTCCGTGCCACCGTCCGGAGGGCCGCCGGCCCTGAGCGTGCGCGGCCTCGTGCGGGTCTTCGGCCGCCCGGGCACCCCCGAGGCCAAGGTCGCGGTGGACCGCGTGGACCTCGACGTCCCCCGCGGCTCCTTCTTCGGGCTCGTGGGGCGCAACGGCGCCGGCAAGACGACGATGCTGTCCATGGCCACCGGCCTCCTCCGCCCGACGGCGGGCACGGCCCGGGTGGCCGGTGTCGACGTCTGGGCCGAGCCCCGGCGGGCCAAGCAGCTCATGGGGGTGCTGCCGGACGGACTGCACCTGTTCGACCGGCTCACGGGACGCCAGCTCGTCACGTACTCCGGTCTGCTGCGCGGCATGGACCGTGCGGTCGTGGCCGAGCGCACCGAGGACCTGCTGCGGGTCATGGACCTGGTCCCCGACGCCGGGACGCAGGTCCAGGACTACTCCGCCGGCATGACCAAGAAGATCGCGCTGGCCGGTGCCCTCATCCACGCCCCGAGCCTGCTGGTCCTCGACGAGCCGTTCGAGTCGGTCGACCCCGTCTCGGCCGCCAACATCCGCGAGATCCTGCACGGCTTCGTGACCGCCGGCGGGACCGTGGTCGTCTCCAGCCACGTCATGGACCTCGTGCAGCGGATGTGCGACCACGTCGCCGTCATGGACGGCGGCCGGGTGCTGGCCGCCGGGACGGTCGACGAGGTCCGGGCCGGGGCCACGCTCGAGGACCGGTTCGTCGAGCTGGTCGGCGGGCGCCGGGAGACGGGGGAGGGGCTCTCGTGGCTGCGCCCGGAGTGAGCCCCGACCTCGCCCCGTCCCCGGGGGGCCTCGCCCCCGCCCGGGCGGGCACGGCCGTCCTGGCCGGTCGTCTCGTGGGCCTGAAGGCGAGGATCCTCGTCAACACCCTGACCCGCAGCACCTGGGTGCTCGTGGGGACCGTGCTCGGCGCGGCCTACTTCCTGTTCCTGCTGGGTCTCGCCGTGGTCGCGCTGTTCCTCCTCGGCCGCCAGGAGCTGTCCCTGGTGCGCACCGTGCTCGTGCTGGCCGGGACGGCGGCCACGCTGGCCTGGTGGCTGCTGCCCGTCCTGGCCGCGCGCGCCGACGCCACGCTGGACCCCGCCCGCCTCGCCCTGTTCCCCCTCTCCGTGGGCCAGGTCCAGTGGGGCCAGGCGCTCGGCGCGCTCGTCGGCGTGCCGGGCGCGCTCACCACCGTGGCGCTCCTCGCGGCGGCGAGCGCCTGGCGCTCGTCCCCGGCCGCGCTGCTCGCGGCCCTCGTGTGCGTGCCCGCGGCGCTGGCCCTCCTGGTCGCGGGCTCCCGCTGCGTCACGGCCCTCGCCGTCGGCCTCGGCCGCCGCCGGCGGCTCACGGAGCTGGTCTCGCTGGCGGCCCTCGTGCTGCTGGTGCTGCTCGGCCCGATCCTCACGGGCCTGCTGAGCGGGCTCGAGCGGCTGTGGGACCGGCTGCCGCAGTACGCCGGCGTGCTGGCGTGGACCCCCGTCGGCGCCGTGTGGGCGGTGCCCGCGGACGTCGCCGCGGGCCGGTGGGGTCCGGCCGCCGCCCGGCTGGCCGTCACCGTGCTGACCACCGTCCTGCTCGTGCTCGTCTGGCGGACGGCCCAGGAGCGGGCGCTGACCAGCACGGCCGGCGGGCGGGCCGCGGCCCCGCGCGAGGGGGCCGCGGGCGCGGGGCTGTTCGACCGGGTGCCCCGGCGCCCGTGGGCGGCCGTCGCCGCGCGGTGCCTGGTCTACTGGGTCCGGGACCCCCGCTACGCCGCCGGGCTGCTCGTCATCCCCGCGCTCGCCGTGCTCCTGTGGTTCTCCCGGGACCCCGGCGGCGGCAGCGTCCTCCTCTACGGTCTGGGGCCGATGATCGCGGCGCTGCTCGCCTACCAGATCTCGGGCGACGTGTCCTACGACAACACCGCCCTGCACCTGCACGTCCTCTCGGGGGTGCGGGGCGTGCACGACCGCGCGGGCCGGGTGCTCGCGCTGCTCGTGATCGCCGTGCCGCTCACGGCCCTCGGGCTGCTGCTGCCGTTCACGGTCGAGGGCCGCTGGCAGCTGCTGCCCGGGATCGCGGGCACCGCGCTGCTGGCGCTGCTGGGCGGGGCGGGCCTGTCCTCGGTGATGTCCGCCCGGTACACCTATCCGGTGGCCCCGCCGGGAGCGTCGCCGCTGAAGACGCCGCAGGGCTTCACCGTCCTCAACGTCCTGGTGCAGTTCGTGGCGCTGGGCCTCGTCGTCGTGCTCATGCTGCCCGCCGCCGTCCTCCTGCTCGTGCAGCTGTTCACCGGCGACCCCGTCTGGGGCTGGGGCGCGCTGGCCGCCGGGGCGGTGCTCGGTCCGCTGCTGTGCTGGGGCGGGATCGTCCTCGGCGGGCGCTGGTACGACCGGCGGGCCCCCGAGCTGCTCCTGGAGGTCGCCCAGTTCCGCTGAGCCGGGCCGGTGCGGGAGCCCGCCGGGGCACGCGGGGCCGGCGGGAACGGGGTAAAGTGGCGCCCATGCATGTCTCAGCGGCGACCACCGGCACCCCGACGAACGGCCTGGACGACAGCCCCTACGGCACCGACCCGGCGCAGCCGGCCGGGGGCACCTCCACGATCGAGCGCGAGGAGACCCGGGAGCTCCAGGAGCCGGGCGACCACGAGCGCTTCGCGCACTACGTGCGCAAGGAGAAGATCATGGAGTCCGCCCTCTCGGGCGAGCCGGTGATCGCCCTGTGCGGCAAGGTGTGGGTCCCGGGCCGCGACCCGCAGCGGTTCCCCGTGTGCCCCACCTGCAAGGAGATCTACGACGGCCTGCGCCCCCCGAACGACCAGGGCGACGACCAGGGCTGAGCACCGCCCGTCGAGCAAGCGCCCGCCGCCGGCGGGCGCTTTTGCGTGGCCCGCCGCCGCGCCCCCTGCCAGCCACCGCGACCACGAGGCCGCGGGACCACGAGCGAAAGGACGTCGCCAGAGTGTCCCAGGACGACCAGCTGTCCTTGTTCGGCGCTGCCGCCGCCGACCTCCCCCCGGCCTACCCCGACCGCGCCGCGTGGGGCACCGCCCCCAAGCTGCGCGCCTGGCAGGCGGAGGCGCTGCAGCGCTACTTCGAGACCCAGCCCCGGGACTACATGGCCGTCGCGACCCCCGGCGCCGGCAAGACGACCTTCGCGCTGCGGGTGGCGAAGGAGCTCTTCGACCGCGGCACCGTCAACCGGATCACGGTGGTGACGCCCACGGACCACCTCAAGCGGCAGTGGGCGGACGCCGCGGCCCGCGTGGGCCTGGCCATCGACCCGAACTTCAAGAACGCGGACGGCTCCCACGGCCGGGACTACCTGGGCGCGGCGGTGACCTACTCGCAGGTGGCGATGAAGCCGCTCCTGCACCGGGCCCGCACGGAGGCCGGCCGGACGCTGGTGATCATGGACGAGATCCACCACGCCGGGGACTCCCTCACGTGGGGCGACGGGCTGCAGGAGGCCTTCGACCCCGCGGCCCGCCGGCTCGCCCTGACCGGCACCCCCTTCCGCTCGGACACCGCGCCGATCCCGTTCGTGCGCTACGTGGAGGACGGGGACGGCATCCGCCGATCGAGCTCCGACTACACCTACGGCTACGGCGACGCCCTCAAGGACCACGTGGTCCGGCCCGTGATCTTCCTCGCCTACTCGGGGCAGATGCGCTGGCGCACGAGCGCGGGCGAGGAGATGGCCGCGGAGCTCGGCGAGGGCTTCACGAAGGACATCACCGCCCAGGCCTGGCGGACGGCGCTGGACCCGAACGGGCAGTGGATCCCCTCGGTGCTCCAGGCCGCGGACCAGCGGCTCACGGAGGTGCGGCGCACCGTGCCCGACGCCGGGGCGATGGTCATCGCGACCGACCACCAGGACGCGAAGGCCTACGCGGCGCAGCTGCGCCGGATCACCGGGGAGAGCCCCACCGTGGTGCTCTCCGACGACAAGGGCGCCTCGGACCGGATCGACGAGTTCTCGGCGGGGGACAGCCGGTGGATGGTGGCCGTGCGCATGGTCTCCGAGGGCGTCGACGTCCCGCGGCTCGCCGTGGGGGTCTACGCGACGTCGACGTCCACGCCGCTGTTCTTCGCCCAGGCGGTCGGCCGCTTCGTGCGCGCCCGCAAGCGCGGGGAGACGGCCTCCGTCTTCCTGCCGTCCGTGCCGGCGCTGATGCAGCTCGCCAACGAGATGGAGGCCGAGCGGGACCACGCCCTGGACAAGCCCGCCGCGGAGGAGGCCGGCCTGCCCGCGGACCCGCTCGAGGAGGGCTGGGACGACGAGCTGCTCGAGGAGGCCAACCGCGAGGAGAAGGCCTCCGCGGCGCTCGCCCAGGGCCGCTTCGAGGCCATCGGCTCGGACGCGTCCTTCCACGGGGTGCTCTTCGACGGCGGCGCCTTCGGCGGCGGCGTGGCCGTGGGCTCGGAGGAGGAGGCGGACTTCCTCGGCATCCCGGGCCTGCTCGAGGCCGACCAGGTCTCGGCGCTGCTGCGGGAGCGGCAGTCCCAGCACGCCCGCCGCCGCCCGGGTGCGGCCCGGGCCCCGGAGCCGGCGGTGCCCGACCACCGGCGGCTCAAGGAGCTGCGCGCCACCCTGTCCAAGAACGTCTCGGCCTGGGCCTCGCGCACCGGCACCCCGCACGGCGTGGTGCACAACGAGCTGCGCCGCGTGTGCGGGGGCCCCGCCGTGGCGCAGGCCAACGAGGCGCAGCTGCAGGCGCGCGTCAAGAAGCTGCAGGACTGGTTCGTCGGCCGCAAGTGAGCCGCGTCCGGCTGCGGCCCGGGCGGGCCGCGGCCGGACGCCGGTCAGGACCGGACGACCTCGACCCCGGCCTCGGCCATCTGCCGCAGGGCGCGCTCGGTGCTCTCCTCGGCCACGCCCGCGGTGAGGTCCACCAGCACCCGGGTGTCGTAGCCGGCCTCGACGGCGTCCAGGGCGGTCGCCCGCACGCAGTGGTCGGTCGCGAGGCCCACGA
The DNA here is from genome assembly GCF_040981245.1 of Kocuria cellulosilytica. Lineage (NCBI taxonomy): Bacteria > Bacillati > Actinomycetota > Actinomycetes > Micrococcales > Micrococcaceae > Kocuria > Kocuria cellulosilytica. Next base: position 236,776 of record NZ_JAVFWZ010000004.1, read on the forward strand.
TGTCCACGGCCTCGATCTCGTGCTCCCGCAGCCAGTCGTCGAGGCTCACGTCCGGCTCGTCGTCGACGTCCTCGTCGTCGCCCATCAGCACGTCCGCGTCCGGGGCCAGCAGGCCCTCGAACGCGGAGTAGGCGGCGGAGTGCTCGCCCTTGCGGAACCACGCCTGGATCCAGTCCGTGTCGAGGTCGGGGTGGACGTGGGCCCCGCGGGACTCGGCGACGCAGTGCACGGGCCAGGAGTCCACGTAGTCCGGCTCGTCGGAGAAGTGCGTCCCGGGGTCGACGTGCCAGTCCTGCGTGGCCGCGACCGCCGCGTAGTCGCCGTGGTGGTCCTCGAGGTGCTCCGACACGGCGGCCGCCACCGCCGCGCCCCCGGCGACGGCCAGCGACCCGCCCTCGCAGAAGTCGTTCTGCACGTCGACGACGATCAGTGCGGTCCTCATGGTGTTCCTCCCTCTGTTCAATGGGTCTCGCTCGGTGGTTCTCGCTCGGTGGTTCTCGTGCCGGTGCGCCCGGACGGCGGCTCAGATCGGGGCGTCCGGGCCCAGCACGGTCGGGATCACGGGGTCGCCCTCGCTGAGCCGCCGGGCCGAGCGGGGCAGCTCCGCCACGGACGCCGCGTGCCGCTCGCGGGCCCGCCGGACCCCGGCGGGCCCGGTCCAGCCGTCCAGCAGCTCGCCGCCGCGGACGAACTCCTCGAGCAGCGGCCGGTCGTCGCCGTCGTCGTCGGGCAGCCGCCCGATGCCGACCACCTCGTGGGTCGCCGTGCCCTTCTCGTCCCGGCGCCGCAGGGCGTGCTTGCGCCCGCCCACGGACACCTTGCCCTTGGCGGCCTTCGCCACGGGCCGCAGCTCGCCGGAGGAGTCCTCGCGGGCCACCAGCTTGTAGACCATGGACGACGTCGGCGCGCCCGAGCCGGTGACCACGCGGGTGCCCACGCCGAACGCGTCCACGGGCGCGGCGTTCAGGGCCGCGATCGCGTACTCGTCCAGGTCCGAGGTGACGGTGATGCGGGTGCCCGGGTTGCCGAGCTCGTCGAGGAGCCCCCGCACCCAGGCGGCCTGGGTCACGAGGTCGCCCGAGTCCAGGCGCACGCCGCCCAGCTCCGGGCCGGCGAGCTCCACGGCCTTCCGGACCGCGGACTCGACGTCGTAGGTGTCGACGAGCAGGGTGGTGTCGCGGCCCATGGACTGGAGCTGGGCGCGGAAGGCGTCCTCCTCCGAGTCGTGCAGGAGCGTGAACGAGTGGGCCGCCGTCCCGACGGTCCGGATCCCGTAGCGGTGCCCGGCCTCGAGGTTCGAGGTCGAGTCGAAGCCTCCGATGACCGCCGCCCGCGCGGCCGCGACCGCCGCCTCCTCGTGGGCGCGCCGGGAGCCCATCTCGATGCACGGACGTCCCGCCGCGGCCCCCACCATGCGCGAGGCGGCCGAGGCCACGGCGCTGTCGTAGTTGAGCACCGACAGGAAGTACGTCTCGAGCACGCACGCCTCGGCGAACGTGGCCTCGACCACGAGCAGCGGCGAGGACGGGAAGTAGGCCTCGCCCTCCGCGTAGCCGGAGATCGACCCGGTGAACCGGAAGTCCGCCAGGTAGTCCAGGGTGGCGCGGTTGACCACGCCGGTGTCCGCGAGGAAGCGCAGCTGGTCGTCGCCGAAGCGGAAGCTGTCGAGCCCCTCGAGGAGGCGCCCGGTGCCCGCCACCACGCCGTAGCGGCGGCCGGCCGGCAGCCGCCGGGCGAAGACCTCGAACACGCTGCGCCGCTGCGCGGTGCCGGCGTGCAGGGCGGCCTGCAGCATGGTCAGCTCGTAGTGGTCGGTCATCAGGGACGTGGGCGGCGGGGCCCACCGGTGGCTGCGCTGGTTCACGGGGACCACTCTAGCGACGCCGCCGGTGCGCCCGGGCTCCGGCACTCGCTACGATGGGCGGACCATGCACTGCACTGCTCCCGCCGCCGCCCGCCCCGCGGCCACCGCCACCCCGGAGACCGGCACCCGGCCCACCGGCGCCGCGTCCGTGGCCGCGGCGACCGAGACCCCGTGGAACGTGGTCGTGTGGGACGACCCCGTCAACCTCATGAGCTACGTCACGTACGTGTTCCGCTCCTACTTCGGCTACCCGGAGGACAAGGCCCGCTCCCTGATGCTGGAGGTCCACCACCACGGGCGCTCCGTGGTGGCCAGCGGATCCCTCGAGGAGGCGGAGACCCACACCGCGGCGATGCACGGCTTCGGGCTCTGGGCGACCTTCGAGCAGGCGGGGGGCCACTGATGGCGCAGGGCTTCCGGTCCACCCGCCGGGGCATCACCGCCCGCTTCGAGGACGCCGAGAAGGAGCTGCTGCAGAAGCTGTTCGCGGACGTGGCCCAGGCGCTCGCGCCCGAGGAGCCGGCCTCGGCGGACTCGCTCGAGCGGATGCTGGGCGTGTCCGGGGACGCCACCGTCCCCGACGACTCCGCGCTGCGGCGGCTGCTGCCCGACGGCAGCCTGGACCCCGAGCGCGCCGCCGAGTTCCGCCGGTACACGGAGCGCGGACTGCGGGAGACGAAGCGGGGCGTGCTGAAGCAGGCCGCCCTGGCGCTGGAGGCGCAGCCCGTGCGGCTGGACCCGGAGCAGGCGCAGGCCTTCGGCCGGGCCCTCAACGACGTACGGCTGGTGCTGGCGGACCGCCTCGGGATCCGGAGCGAGGAGGACGCCGAGCGGGTGGGGCGCTACGACGACTGGTCCGCCATCGAGGACGTCGAGACGTACATGTCGCTGCTGTACAACTTCGTCTCGTGGCTGCAGGAGACCCTCATGGAGGCGCTGCTCCACGAGCTGCCCCGCGACTGACCGGCCACGACGCCCCGGGAGGCCCCCGCCCGGCCGGGACGTGACGCGCATCACGGCGGCGCGGCCGCGGCGCGGTTTGGGGCGGCGGCACGCCCGGGACTACGCTCTTGTCGATATGCAGGATGACGACGTCTTCGGGCCCGGCGGCCGCACCGCGCGGCGCCCCAACCCCGGTTCACCCATCGGCGTGTTCGACTCCGGGGTGGGCGGCCTCACCGTGGCCCGCGCCATCATCGACCAGCTGCCCCACGAGGAGATCGTCTACGTGGGGGACACCGCGCACGGGCCCTACGGGCCGCTGCCGATCGCCGAGGTCCGGGCGCACGCCCTGCGCATCATGGACGAGCTCGTGGACTCGGGCGTCAAGCTGCTGGTGATCGCCTGCAACACGGCGTCCGCCGCGGTGCTCCGCGACGCCAGGGAGCGCTACACCCGGGTCTACGGGATCCCCGTGGTGGAGGTCATCCAGCCGGCGGTGCGCCGGGCGGTGGCCTCGACCCGCAACGGACGGATCGGGGTCATCGGCACGGAGGCGACCGTCGGCTCCCGCGCCTACGACGACACGTTCGCCGCGGCCCCCCACCTGCGCATCGACTCGGTGGCCTGCCCGGCGTTCGTCGACTACGTGGAGGCGGGGGTCACCACGGGGCCCGGTCTCCTGGCCACGGCGCAGTCCTACCTGGACCCGCTCCGCGCCGCCGACGTGGACACCCTGGTCCTGGGCTGCACCCACTACCCCCTGCTGACCGGCGTGATCTCCTACGTGATGGGCGACGCCGTCACCCTGGTCTCGAGCGCGGAGGAGACCGCCAAGGACGTCTACCGGGCGCTGGTCGGCCACGGGCTCGAGCGGGACCCGAGCCTGCCCGCCCACCACGAGTTCCTCGCCACCGGGGACGCCGCCTCGTTCGAGGTCCTCGCCCGCCGGTTCCTGGGGCCGGAGGTCGCCCGCGTGCGGCACACCAGTTCCGTGGCGGAGCAGTACCCCACGGGCTCGCTCGCGCGGATCACCCCGGAGATGATCGGGGGAACCGGCCCGTCCGCTCTTTGAGCAGCCCCGCGGCCGGTGCGGCCGCCGTCCCACCGGTCCTCCCTGGAAGGCACACGCTCCATGAAACTCACCATCGTCGGATGCACCGGCTCCTTCGCGGGGCCGAACTCCCCGGCCTCCTGCTACCTCGTCAGCGGCGAGGACGACGAGGGGCGGACCTGGCGCATCCTGCTGGACATGGGCAACGGCGCCCTCGGCGTGCTGCAGCGCCACATGGACCTGCACGACATCGATGCGGTGCTCGTCAGCCACCTGCACCCCGACCACTGCATCGACCTGGCCGGGCTGCACGTGGCGATCAAGTGGGACCCGCGGGGCTGGGGCCGCGCCCCGATCCCGCTGTGGGCGCCCACCGGCCTGCACGAGTACCTCAGCAGCACCCACGGGCTCCCGGCGGAGCCCGGGATGCACGGGGAGTTCGACTTCCACACCTGGGCCCCCGAGCAGCCCGTGCGGGTGGGGCCGTTCACGATCACGCCGTTCCTCGTGGAGCACCCCACTCCCGAGCCGTACGCCCTGCGGATCGACTACGACGGGGTCATGGGGCCGAGCACCCTGGCCTACTCGGGGGACACCGACGCGTGCGAGGGCCTCGTGCGCGCCGCCCGGGGCGCCGACGTCTTCCTGTGCGAGGCCGCCTACCACGAGGGCCGCGACGACGCGCTGCGCGGCATCCACCTCACCGGCCGGCGCGCCGCGGAGGCCGCCCGGGACGCCGGGGTGCGCAAGCTGCTGCTGACGCACCTGCCGGTCTGGAACTCCCCGACGCGGGCCGTCGAGGAGGCGCAGGAGGTCTTCGAGGGGCCCATCGGGGTGGCGGAGCCCGCCTACACCTACCGGATCGTCCGCCGCGGCAGCGGCCGTCCCGCGGCCGCCGTCGGACCGTGAGGACCACCTCCGGCGGCCGGGCCGGAGGAACGGGACCGAGGGGTAAGGTGGAGCCCATGGATTCCCCCGTCGACCAGAGCGCACCGACCCCCTCGACCCCGGGGGTGACCCGGTCGGACGGCCGCTCGCCCGGCGAGCTGCGGCCCATCACCATCACCCGCGGCTGGTCCCAGCAGGCGGAGGGCTCCGCCCTCATCGAGTTCGGCAGCACGCGGGTGCTGTGCACGGCGTCCGTGACCGAGGGCGTGCCGCGCTGGCTCAAGGGGGAGGGCCGCGGCTGGGTGACCGCCGAGTACGCGATGCTCCCGCGGGCCACCTCCACCCGGTCCGCGCGCGAGTCCGTGAAGGGCAAGATCGGCGGGCGCACCCACGAGATCTCCCGGCTCATCGGGCGCTCCCTGCGCTCGGTCATCGACCTCTCCGCCCTGGGGGAGAACACCGTGGTCCTCGACTGCGACGTCCTGCAGGCCGACGGCGGCACCCGCACCGCGGCCATCACCGGCGCCTACGTGGCCCTCGCCGAGGCCATCGGCTGGGCCCGGGCCGAGGGGCTCGTCGCCCGCCGCGCCCAGCCGCTCACCGACACCGTGGCCGCCGTGTCCGTGGGCATCATCGACGGCGTGCCGATGCTCGACCTCCCGTACGTCGAGGACGTCCGGGCCGAGACGGACATGAACGTGGTGGTCACCGGGTCCGGCGACTTCGTCGAGGTGCAGGGGACCGCCGAGGGCGCCCCGTTCGACCGGGCCGAGCTCGACGCCCTGCTCGACCTCGCGCTGGCCGGGTGCGCCCAGCTCACCCAGATCCAGGTCGAGACCCTGCGCGAGGGCGACGATGGGTGAGCACGACGGCGCACGGGTGGTCCTGGCCACCCACAACGCGGGCAAGCTCGTGGAGCTGCGGGACCTGCTCGCGGAGGCGCTGCCCGGCACGGACGTGGAACGCCTCGTGGTGGACGCCGGCACGGCCGGCGCCCCGGACGTCGTGGAGGACGGCACGAGCTTCGCGGCCAACGCCCTGCTCAAGGCCCGCGCCGCCGCTGCCGCGACCGGCCTGGTCGCCGTGGCCGACGACTCGGGCCTGGCCGTGGACGTCCTGGGCGGGTCCCCCGGGATCTTCTCGGCACGGTGGTCCGGGCGGCACGGCGACGACGCCGCGAACCTGCGGCTGCTGCTCGCCCAGCTCTCGGACGTCCCCGACGCCCACCGCGGCGCGCAGTTCGTGTGCGCCGCGGCCCTCGTGACCCCGGACGGGGAGCAGCACGTCGAGACCGGCGTGCTGCGCGGCACGCTGCTGCGCGAACCGGCCGGGGACGGCGGCTTCGGCTACGACCCCGTGCTGCGCCCCGACGGGCTCGACCGGACCTGCGCCGAGCTCACGCGCGCGGAGAAGAACGCCATCAGCCACCGCGGGCGCGCCATGCGGGCCCTGCTCCCGCACCTGCTGGCCGCCCTCGGCCGCGCCGCCGTCCCCGACTGAGCCCGTCCGAACCGAGGAAGTTGCCCATGCCCTGGTCGCAGCTCCACCACCTGCCGTTCGCCGGCGCCGTCGAGGCCGTCCTGCGGGAGGCCGGCATGAGCGCCGATCCGAGCGCCGACCCGAGCCAGTGGGAGGTGCACGCCGGCGGGTCCGCCCACGTGGTGGTGAACGTGGGGCACGTGATCTCCGTGCGGATCGCCAAGAACGCCACGGTCTGCGAGCACGTCCAGCGCCGCACGGAGGTGCTGCGGCGGCTGCCGCGCTTCTCCTTCGCGACTCCGCGGCCGCTCACCGATGTGGTGGTCTCCCACGGCTACACCGGGGTCGGCCTGACGTGGTGCCCCGGTGACCCCCACCCGCCGGGGCACGGCGACCCGGCCGTGCTGCACCGGGTGATGACCGAGCTGGCCGAGGTCGACACCACGGGCTTCGCGCGGTACCTCGACCGTCCCGGTCAGCACTGGGGCGGCCACCGGCGGCGGCACGTGCTCCTCGACGAGGTCATCCCGCGGCTGCTGCCCCGCAACCAGGAGGCCGCGCGGCGGGCCGTCGCCGAGCTCGCGGCGCTGCCCACCGTGGTGCCGACCCTGGTGCACGGGGACCTCATGGGGCACAACATGCTGTGGGACGGGGAGGAGCTCACGGGCGTCATCGACTGGGACCACGCCTGCCTGTCCGACCCCGCCCACGACGCCGCGTCCCTGGGGCTGTGGTACGGCTGGGACACCCTGCGCGCCGCCGTCTCGGAGACCGTCTACGAGCGGGCCCGGCTGCACGCGCGCACCTTCCCGCTGCAGGCCGTCGCGTACGCCCTGCACCACGACCTCGACACCGCCCAGGTCAACCAGTCCATCGCGCGGGCCGACGACTGGATCGAGACCAACCTGCGCGGCATCTGCGCCTGAGCCGGCGCAGTAGGCTGGTCCGGTGCCGTTCCCCGCTTCCCCCGCCACGAACCCCGCCACGACCACCGCACCGTCCGCCGCGGGCCCCTCGTCCCTCGCCTTCACCGCCATCGACTTCGAGACCGCCAACCGCTTCATCGGCTCGCCGTGCGCCGTGGGCCTCGTGCGGGTCCGCGGCGGCCGGGTGGTGGAGGAGCGCTCCGCGTACATGCGCCCGCCGCGCACCCGCGCGGCCTTCGACCCCGGCAACACGCGCATCCACGGGATCACCGAGCGGACCGTGGCGGGCCGCCCCGGCTTCGCCGAGCTGTGGCCGCGGATCGAGGAGTGGATCCTCGCGGAGGATCCCGACGAGCTCGTGGTTGCGCACAACGCGGCCTTCGACATGGGGGTGATCCGCGCCGCGTGCGCGGAGACGGACACGCGGCACGCCCCCCTGGCCTACGCGTGCAGCCTGGCGCTGGCGCGGCGCGGCTACGACCTGCCGTCCTACGCGCTGCCCCGGGCGGCCGAGGCCGCCGGGGTGCCGCTGCGCCGGCACCACGACGCCCTCGAGGACGCCCGGGCGTGCGCGGGGATCGTGCTGGACCTGGTCCGCCGGGCCGGCGCGCGCAGCGTCCGGGAGCTGCTCGCGGGCGCGGGCCTGGACGTCAGGCGGCTGGCGGCGCCCCCACTTCCCTGAGCCAGCGCTCCGCCGCCCCCGAGAGCGCGTCCCCGGCGTCCAGCCGGGCGACCTCCTCCGGCGGCAGCGCGCCCGTCCCCAGCGCCGCCCCCGTGACGCCTCCGGCGATCGCCGCGGCGGCCGCGGGGTCGCCGCCGTGGGCGGTGCCCAGCTCCACCGCGCGACGGAGCACGGCCCGCGGGTCCGGGGCGTCCGGGGCCCCGGCCTCCGCGCGGAGGGCCGCCGAGATCCCGCCCGCCAGGGCCTCCGGGGCCGACCGGCCGGCGCCGAGCGGACCCGGGCGCGTCCCGGGGGCGGGGTCCTCCCGCCCGGCGGCGCGCACGGCGTCGTCGATCCGGGCGAGGGTCTCGGCCACCGGGCGCGTGAGGTTCTCCGCCGTCCCGCGGGCGGCGGTCACGGCCGCGGCGACGGGCCGCGGCAGACCCTCCCGGCGGGCCCGCACGGCGGCGTGGACCACGAGGCCGTGGACGGCCGCCGCCGTCTGCGCCTCGGGGTGCCCGTGGGTGAGCGCGGCACCGTTGACGGCCAGCGGAACGAGCGTGCGCCAGCCGATGTGGGGGAGGAGGCCGAACGGGGCGGAGCGCAGCACCGCCCCGGCGCCCTCGGCGTCCGGCAGCACGGGACGCTCGACCTCTCCCATCCGGCCGGAGCGGAGCGCCTCCAGCACCGTCCCGTCGGGCTGCCGCACGGCGTGCAGGACGTCCTCCTCGTCGATCCGGCGGGGCAGCGGACGCGGCGCCCCGGCCGGATGGGGCTCGCCCTGGGCGTGCAGCCAGCGCAGGTAGGCCAGCCACAGGCACGCGGTCTCGTCGGCGGCGTGGCCCTGGTTGGCCCACTCGACGACCTCCTGCAGGGCGTCCAGGGTGTAGAGCGTCAGCTGGGTGCCGGCGGAGATCCGCAGCACGGCGGCGCCGTCCGGGTCCGCCGGAGCGGCCGCCCCGGGGCGGCCGCCCCGGTCGGCGCGCGCGCGGGCGCCGAGCGCGTCCCCGAGGGCGCCGCCCAGCAGGGTGGCGCGCACCGAGTCGGCGTACTCGGGCCAGGCGGGGTCGAGGCCGGCGTCGGGGAAGAGCAGGGGAGCGGGCATGCGGTCAGTGTAGTCGGGGCCCGGCACGGCCCGGGGCGGGTTCAGCCGCCCTTCAACCGGCTGTGCTTGCATGGCACGGGCGCCCCGCGCCCCACCGGCACGGCATCCCCCGCCGTGCCGCCCCCACCCTCGAGGAGAGCTCCATGAGCCAGCACGTTCCCGGCACGACCCCGCCGGCCGTCCGCGACGACGCCGTCCGCGGCAGCACCGTCCACGACGCCACCGTCCACGACGACGCCGTCCGCGACAGCGCCGTCCACGACGACGGGCCCGCCGGCCCCGGCGCGGAGGGCCTCGCGGGGCCCATGCCCGTCGCCGCGCGGAAGCGGCCCGTGCCCGCCGGCGCCGCGGACGCCGCGTCCGCGCCCGCCCGGTGGGCGGCCGAGTTCGCCGGCACGGCGCTGCTGGTCTTCGCGGGCCTGGGGACCGGCATGTTCGCGACCGAGGTCATCGACTCCGCGCTCGGCTTCGGCCTCGGGCTGCTCGCCGCGATCGTCGCCTTCGGGCACGTCTCCGGGGGCCACTTCAACCCGGCGGTCACGCTCGCCGCGGTCGTGGCCGGGCGCACCCCCGCGAGATCCGCGCTCGGCTACGTGGTGGCGCAGGTGCTCGGCGCGCTGGCCGCCGCGGGCGTGCTGTGGGCGGTGCTCGTGACGCTGCTCGACTCCTCGACCACGGCGCAGGTCCTCGGCGCGGTCTCCAACGGCTTCGGGGAGAACTCCACCTCCCAGGCCGGGTGGACCACCGTGCTGCTCGTCGAGTTCGTGGCGACCGCCCTGTTCGCCCTCGTGGTCCTGGGCTCCACCGCGCCGCGGGCCAACGCGGTCCTCGCCCCCGTGGCCATCGGGGCGGCCTTCGCCTTCCTGCTCACGATCACCGCGCCGTTCGACGGCGGATCGCTGAACCCCGCCCGCTCGACGGGCGCCGCCGTGGTCGGCGGGGCCGCGCACCTGGGCCAGCTGTGGCTCTTCTGGGCCGCCCCGCTGCTCGGCGGCCTCGTGGCCGGCCTCGTCCACCGCTCGGCGGACCTGTCCCGGCCGCGCCGGGGTGCCGACGGGCCCGCCGCGCCTGCCGCGCCCGCCGCGGCACCGGCTGCGCCCCGATCCACGGCCCCGGAGCGGTGAGCCGAGGGCCCACGGGGTCCGGTTGGGCCGGGTCCGGCCGGGCCGCGGGACCCACCGGCCGCGGCGGGGACCGACGCTTTCCGTCATCGTCCCGCCGGCGGGGCTAGTCTGGGTCCTGCCCGGCCGCCGTCGGCAGGAAGCGGAGGACCCTCGTGAGCAGTGTGCGCGCCGCCGAACCCCTGGGAGGCTTCAGCACGGCCTCCCGCTCGCCCCTGGCGGACTCCCGGGAGCTGGCCGCCGTCAGCGGCGCCCTGTACCCCGTGCTGACCCTGCTCGTGCGGCTGCCCCAGACCATGGTGCCGCTCGGCGTGCTGACCACGGTGGCGCTGATCTCCGGCTCTCCGGCCCTGGGCACGCTGTGCGCCGCCGCCGTGACGTTCGGCTCGGCCCTGTGCGGACTCGCCATGGGGGCGGCCGCGTCCTGGCGCCGGCGGCAGCTGGGCCTGGTGCTGCTCACCCTCGTCAATCCGCTCGCGGTGTGGTGGCTCGTGCGCCGGCTGCCGGACCTCGCCGCCGACAGCGGCGCCGCCCCGGCCCAGCTGGTCCTGCCGTGCCTGCTCGCCGGCCTCGTGCTGCCGCAGATGGGCGTCGCGTGCCGGCTGCGCTGGTGGTCCCTGCTGGCCCGGGACTCCCGGGAGGACCTCTTCGACACCGCGCTGCGCCACGAGAGCGTCATGGACTCCGTGGCCACCGTCCTGGCCGCCGCGGTGACGGGCCTCGTGGCCGTGACCCTCGGGCCGCTCGCCGTGCTGGTGCTCGCGGCCACGCTCACGCTCGTGGGCACCACGGTGTTCCTGCTGCACTGCTCCGCCCGGCTGCCGCGGGGGCTCATCAGCTTCCGGCCCTCCGCCGCGCCCGCGCCGACCCGGGCGGTCCGCCGGCGACGGCGCAGGGCGCGCCGGATCCGGCTGCTCCCCGTGCTGGGCATGGGCGCGCTGGGCAGCCTCGTGGGCTCGACCCTCGGCGCGGTCGTCGTCTTCGCGACCGCCGTGGACGCGGTGATCTCGGTCAGCTGGCTGTACGCGGTCTCCGGGCTCACCTCGGCCCTGGCGGCGGTGGCCGCGTCCGCCCGCAGCGAGGAGCTCCGGCTGTGGAACCGCTGGGTGGCGGCGGCCTCCGGGGCCGTGCTCGCCGCGATGCTCCTGACCATCCCGGACGACTCCGTGGGGATGGTGGTGGTGCTGGCGCTCGCCGGGCTGACCACGGGCCCGTGCCTGGTGGCGGTCTACGAGATCGCGCGGCTCGTGGCCCCGAGCGCCCGGGTCACGGCCCTGACCACGGTGATGACCGCCATGATGAGCGTGGGGCTGACCGGGGGCCTGGCCCTGTCCGGGTGGTGGGGGGAGTCCTGGGGCTACCGGAGCGCGGCGCTGGTGCCCGTGGTGTCGGCGGCCGCCCTGCTGGCCACCGCCCTGGCCTTCGTGCACCGCTGGCGGCGCATCGACCTCGGCGATCTCTGAGCGCGGCGCCCGCCGGGCCCAGGGCCCGGCGGGCGCCGACGGCCCGGTCAGTGGCCCCGGTCCACCCACTCCTGCAGGTGGGGGGCCTCCGCGCCGATCGTGGTGGGGTCCCCGTGGCCGGTGAGCACCTCCGCCGACTCCGGCAGGACGAGCAGCCGGTCGCGGATGGAGGCGATGATCGTGGGGAAGTCCGAGTACGAGCGGCCGGTGGCGCCGGGACCGCCCCGGAAGAGGGTGTCCCCGGAGAACAGCACCCCGTTCTCGCCCAGCTCCGGTGCCCAGAAGCACACCGAGCCGGGCGAGTGGCCCGGCGTGTGCAGCGCGGTCAGGGTCGTCCCGGCCACGGAGAACTCCTGACCGTCGGCGATCCCGGCGTCGAAGGGCGTGGCCGGGTAGACCTGCTCCCACAGCACCGTGTCCTCGGGGTGCAGGTGGATCCTGCCGCCCACCTGGCCCGCCACCTCCTTGACGGACCGGATGTGGTCGTCGTGGCCGTGGGTGAGCAGGACGGCGGTCACCGTCCGCCCGGCGACGGCCTCCACCACGGCCCGGGGGTCGTGGGCCGGGTCGATCACGACGCACTCGTCGTCGTCGCCCACGATCCACACGTTGTTCTCGACCTCCCAGGTGCCGCCGTCGAGGGAGAACGTCCCGGCGGTGACCAGGTGGTCGATGCGGGCCCGGCCGGCGCCGGCGGACCGCCCGGCGGGGACGGCGCCGTGGTCCGCGGGGTGGGCGCGCTCCCGGTCGGGCAGCGCCTCGCCGTCGTGGCCGTCGGCGGGGCTCATCGTCCGATCTCCACGACGGAGCGCAGGACCTTGCCGGCGGTCATCTTCTCGAACGCGGGCTCGACGTCCTCGATCCCGATCCGCTCGGTGACGAAGCCGTCCAGGTCCAGGCGGCCGGCCCGGTACTGGTCCACGAGCATCGGGAAGTCCCTCGACGGCAGGGTGTCGCCGTACCAGGCGGACTTGATCGAACCGCCGCGGCCGAACACCTGGTCCAGCGGGATCTCCCACGTGGTCCCCGGATCGGGCACGCCCACTAGGACCATGCGCCCCGCCAGGTCGCGGGCCTCGAAGGCCTGCTTGAAGGTCGGCGCGATGCCCACCGCGTCGACCACGACGTCGGCGCCGAACCCGCCGGTGAGCTCCCGGATCGCCTCGACGGGGTCCTGCTCCCGGGAGTTGACGGTGTGGGTGGCCCCGAACTTCCGCGCGGTGGCCAGCTTCTCGTCGTCGAGGTCCACGGCGACGATCGTGGTGGCCCCGGCCAGCTGGGCTCCGGCGATCGCGGCGGTGCCGACCCCGCCGCAGCCGATCACGGCCACGGACTCCCCACGCCGGACGTTCGCGGTGTTGAGCACGGCGCCGATGCCGGCCATCACCCCGCAGCCGAGCAGGCCCACAGCCGCGTACTGGTGGTCCTCGAGCTCGCCCTCGATCTTGGTGCACTGCCCGGCGGCCACCAGGGTCTTCTCGGCGAACGCGCCGATGCCCAGGGCGGGGGAGAGCTCGGTGCCGTCGGCCAGGGTCATCTTCTGGGTGGCGTTGTGGGTGGCGAAGCAGTACCAGGGCTCGCCCCTGCGGCAGGCCCGGCACTCGCCGCACACCGCCCGCCAGTTCAGGATGACCTTGTCCCCGACGGCGACCTCGGTCACGCCCTCGCCGACCGCGGCGACCACGCCCGAGGCCTCGTGGCCCAGCAGGTAGGGGTACTCGTCGCCCACCGCGCCCTGCTTGTAGTGCAGGTCCGTCTGGCAGACCCCGCACGTCACCACGTCCACGAGCGCCTCCCCGGGTCCCGGGTCCGGGACGAGGATCGTCTCGAGGGTGGCTGGTGCGTTCTTCGCCGTGACGACGACGGCTCTGACCTCGTGCATGAGTGTGACCTCTCCTTCGGACGACGTGACGGTTCCGGTCCGGAACACCGCTCCCCAGTCTAGGGAAGGTCGCCGCGGGCGCGCGGGAGGGAGCACCGGCGGAGGAACGCGGCGGCGCCCTCCCGCGCCGCCCGCGACGTGAGGACGTCGACGTGGTCGCGCTCCGGCACCACGAGCAGCTCGGCGGGGGTCCGCCCCCGGGCACGGAGCCGGGCCATCGCCGCCGGGTCCGCCCAGGGGTCGCGGCCGCCGGCGAACAGCAGCAGGGGCTGGGCGGGCACCCCGGCCGCCGGGGCGAAGGGCTCGGCCCCGGTCTGCCGCGCGAACGCGGACCAGCGCTCGGCGCGTCCGCGGTCGCCCTCGTCGCCGGTCCCGGTGAGGGCGGCCGCGAGCTCGCGCGCGGACGGGCCCGCCGCGCCGTCGTGGGCGAGGGCGCGCCCGAGCTCCGGGAGCCGGTCCACCGGTCCGAGTCCGCCCAGCACCAGGGCGCCGATCCCCGGCCCGCGGGCGGCCGCCGACCACGCGAGCTGGGCACCCAGGGAGTAGCCCACCAGGGGCACGGGACGGGCGGCGTCCAGCCCGCGGACGAGCTCGCCGATCCGGTCGACGAGCCCGGTGCGCGTGGTGCCCGGCGGCGCGGGAGGGGCGTTCCGCCCGTGTCCGGGCAGGTCCACCCCGAGGGCGCGGAAGCCCGCGCGTCCGAGCGCGCGCACCCAGCCGGTGCGCACCCACCCCGAGCACGCCGAGGCGGCGAGCCCGTGGATCAGCACCACGGGCTCGCCGCCGGGGTCCCCGCCGAGCTCCAGGAGCTCCATGGAGCCGGTCGCCCGGATCCGGGGGACGGTCCTCAGCTCCTGCCGGAGACCGTGCGGGAGTCCCGGTCCGCGTCCTTGCCCGAGCTCTCGTCGGAGCTCTCGTCGGAGTCGCCGGAGGAGTAGTCGAGGTGCTCGTGCTCCAGGCGCAGCTTGCGGCCCTGGTCGACGAGCTTCTCCTCCTTCTTCTCCTTCTTGTCGACCTGCCGGGTGTCGCGCGGCGGGAGCTGGATGGTCTCCTCGGCCTTGATCCCGCCCTGCAGCTGGCGGCCGCGCTCGATCTCGGCGTCGATCTCCGCGCCCAGCAGGAGCACGTTGTTGATGATCCACAGTCCGAGCAGCAGGATGATGACGGAGCCGATGATGCCGTAGGTCGCGTTGTAGGAGGCGAAGTTGATCACGTACCAGGTGAACGCCGCGGCCGCCAGGGCCGCCACGAGGAGCGCGACGATCGAGCCCATGCTGATCCAGCGGAACTTGGGCTGCTGCACGTTGGGGGTGAAGTAGTAGAGCACCGCGATGAGCACGATCGCGAGGGCCACGACGATCGGCCACTTGGCGATGCTCCACACCGTCACGGCCGTGCTGCCGAGGCCCACGAGGTCGCCCACCCACTGGGCGATGCCGCCGGACAGCAGCACCATGAGCATGATCAGGACCACGATGAGGACCAGCATCAGCGTCACGAGGATGTTCATCGGCCGGAGCTTCCAAACGGGCCGGCCCTCCTCGACCTCGTAGATGCGGTTCATGGCGCGGCCGAAGGCCCCCGTGTAGCCGGAGGCGGTCCAGAGGGCGCCGAGCAGACCGGTGAACAGCGCGAGCCCGGCGCCCGTGCTGGTGGTGAGGTTGTTGATCGGGCCCTCGAGCAGGGTGACGAGCTCGGCCGGTGCGTACTGACCGAGGAAGTCCGTGATCGCCCGCGTGGTGGCCTCGCCCTGGCCGAACACGCCGAGCAGGGAGACGATGGCCAGCAGCGCGGGGAAGAGGGAGAGCACCGCGAAGTACGTCAGCGACGCGGCGAGGTCGGTGCAGTCGTCCTTGGAGAACTCGGAGGCCGCGCGCTTGAAGACGTAGCCCCACGAGGGCTTGCTGATCTCGGTGGGGCTGTCCGGCTTGCGGGAGTCCTCGGGCTCCGGGGCGGTGCGCTCCTTGGAGCGGCTGTCCTGGGTGGTGTCCTGGGCCATGCTGCGTCCTTCGCGGTCGGCCGCCGGGTGCGGTGCGCGGACTCCGGCCGGCGGCGGCGTGTGGGGGATGTCTCCTGCATCAGTGTACTGACGATCGTGCCGGTGGGCGACAATGGAGGAGGTGGGCCGCCGGTCCGCCGCACAGCCCAGCACACCAGGAGGCCCTCCGTGCCCACCACCCGGCGCACCGTCTCGGCGGAGGTCGCCTTCGCGGCAGAGACCGACCACCTGGCGGTGCTCTCCGTCGCGGCCGCCCGCACCGGCGGCGGCCGTCCCGCCGAACGGCTGAGCCTGCGCGTCGACGGGGTCGAGGCCGAGCTGGAGGAGGCGGAGGACCTGCACGGCACCCGGCTGCACCTGGCCCGGGTGCCGGGCGGCGCGCAGTGCACGGTGTCCTACGCCCTGGAGCTGGACGGCGGCGCGGGCGCTCCGCCGCCGGCGGAGAGCGTGGACTTCGTCCGCTACACCCGCCCGAGCCGGTTCTGCCCGTTCGACGAGATGGCCGGCACCGCGGACGCCCTCTTCCCCGGGGCCCGGGGCGGCGGCTACGGGACGCTCCAGCGGGTGCGGGACTGGGTGCACGAGCACCTGGACTACGTGGCCGGGTCCTCGACGGCCACCGACACCGCCGTGCACACCTTCCTCACCCGGCGGGGCGTCTGCCGGGACTACGCGCACCTGCTCATCACCCTGCTCCGGGGCCTCGGGATCCCGGCGCGGCTCGTGTCGGTCTACGCGCCGGGGCTGTCCCCCATGGACTTCCACGCGGTGGTCGAGGCGTGGCACGACGGGACCTGGTACGTCCTCGACGCCACTGGCCTCGCGCCGCGCACGGAGTTCGTGCGCATCGCCACGGGCGCGGACGCGTCCGAGACGGCGTTCCTGACCACCCTCGGGGGCGAGATCACCCTGGGGGAGATGCGGGTGTCCGCGGAGTCCTCCGCGCCCGGGACCGAGGACCAGGAGGCCAGGGTGGTGCTCCCGCTGCCGGACGGCCGAGGGTCCGGCGTCACAGGTCGTTGACGGCTTCCCGTAGACGGTCGGCGAGACGGGTGAGGATGCGCAGCTCCTCCGGGTCCAGGCCCGCGGACATCAGCTCGTGCACGTGCACCCGGAACTGCTCGGCGATCTGCACCTGCATCTGCCGGCCCCGGTCGGTCAGCCGGATCCGCAGCCCCCGCAGGTCCTGCGGGTCCTGCCAGCGGTGCACCAGCCCCTTGAGCTCGAGGCGCTCGAGCATCCGGCTGAGGCTGGACTGGGTGAGCAGCACGTACTCGTTGAGCTCGTTGAGGCGCATGCCGGCCTCGTCGGAGCGGGAGAGGTTGAACAGGACGTCGTACTCGCGGGCGGACAGCTCCGCGAACTCGGGTTGGCGCTGGAGGCGCCGCATGACCGTCACCTGGGCCCTGAAGAGGGCCTCCCAGGCGTCGGCGCTGTTCTGCACACGATCTGTTTCTCTGCGGGGCACACGTTAATGCTACGACCCGGTTACATCGGCGTCCGGCGCCCCGGTGTCCCCCCTTTCGGGGGACGCTGCGCCGGCTCGCCGGGGGTGCCGGCCGCGGGAGGAGCCCCATTGTCCGTGTGACCTGCGGAGATGATAGCGCGCGGCGGTCCCGTGCGCAGCGGGGTCCGGTGCGGCCGCAGGGATTTTCTATTGCAAACGTCCACGAAAGAGCGCACGGTGACCGGTGTCACGCTCCGCGCGGCGGACGGGCCGCTCCCGGCCCGGACCCGGTCAGTGCCGAGATCCGCTCCTCCCGGCGACGGTGCCGTGCCTCCTTGCGCGCCTCGACGAGCCGGTACAGCACCGGCACGAGCACCAGGGTCAGCAGGGTGGAGGAGATCAGCCCGCCGATCACCACCACGGCCAGCGGCTGGGAGATGAAGCTGCCCTGGCCCGTGATCCCCAGCGCCATGGGCGTCATCGCCAGGATGGTCGCCAGGGCCGTCATCACGATGGGCCGCAGCCGGCGGGTCGCCCCCTTCTCGATGGCCTCCTCGAGGACCATCCGGTGCCCGCCGCCCCGGTACTGGTTGATCAGGTCGATCAGCACCACCGCGTTGGTCACCACGATGCCCACGAGCATCAGCACCCCCACCAGCGACGCGAGGCCCAGCGGCACCCCGGAGGCCAGCAGCGCGAGGACCGCGCCCGTGGCGGCGAAGGGGATCGAGATCAGCAGGATCAGCGGCTGGACGAGCGACTTGAAGGTGGCCACCAGCACCACGTAGACGATCGCGATCGCGGCCAGCACGGCGAGCCCCAGCTGCCGGAACGTGGTCTCCTGCTCCGTGGCGGCCCCGCCCAGCTCGGCGGAGGCTCCCTGCGGCAGGTCGAGGTCCGCGAGCGCCTCCCGCACCTCGGCGCTGGTGGCGCCGAGGTCGTCGCCGGCGGGGGTGACGGCCACGGTGGCGGTGCGCTGGTCGTTGCTGGACGTGATGGTCTCGACCGTGAGCGCCTCCTCGACCTCGGCCAGCTCGTCGAGCCGGACGGTCCCGCCCGCCGCCGGCACCGGCAGGGCCCGCAGCGCCTCGACGTCCTCGACGGCGCGGCCCTCGCCGATGGTCACGGCCACCGAGTCGGCGTCCAGGTCGATGGACCCGGCCGGGAGGGGGTTCACGGTGCCGGCGAGGGCCCCGGTGACCTGCTCCTCGCTCAGCCCGCGCGCGGCGGCGGCCGCCCGGTCGACGGTGACGACGACGGTGGGCTGGGTCGCGGCCAGGTTGCTCGTGACCTGCCCGGCGGAGCCGAGCTCGCGCATGGCCCGGACCACGGCCTCGTCGGCCTCCGCGAGCGTCGGCTGGTCCGTGGCGGTGACGGAGATCTCGACGTCGTTGCTCGTGAAGCCCTGGGCACCCTGCACCGAGAACTCCCCGGCGCCGTCCAGCCGGTCCAGGCGCTCGCCGACGGTGCGGCGCAGCCGCTCCTGGTCCACCGCGGCGTCCGTCGTCACGGAGAACGTGGCGCTGTTGGTGCCGCTGCCGGGCAGGAACGCGGAGAAGCCGCTGCCGGGGCCCATGGTGACCTGCACGTCCTCGATGCCCTCGGTCCAGTCGAGCACCTCCTCGGTGCGGCTCGCCTGCTCGGAGGTCACCGCGAGCGCGGTGCCGGGCGGCAGGTCCTGCTCGATCGTCATGGTGTTCTGCCCCGTGTCCCCGAGCAGGTTGGTCGGCAGCACGGGCAGCAGGGCGGCCGTCCCGCCCAGGACCAGGACGCTCACCCCGAGGGTGGCCCACGGGTGGCGCTGCGTGCCGCGCAGGACCGGCAGGTAGCCCTGCGCCAGCCGCGTGGGCGCCCCGGCCGCGGTGCCGCTCGCGGTCGCGGCGGCCCAGGGGGCGGCGCGGTCCGCCGTCCGGCCGCGCCGGGCCAGCCGGGGGTCCCGCAGGAACCAGTACGCGAGGACGGGCACGATGGTCAGGGACACCACGAGGGAGGACAGCAGCGCGATCGTCGTGGTCAGGGCGAACGGGCGGAACAGCTCGCCGGTCACGTCGCCCACGAACGCGATGGGCACGAACACCGCGACCGTGATGAGGGTGGAGGCGGTGATCGCCCCCGCGACCTCGCGCACGGCGGTGAGGATGGCCCGGCGCTTCGCGTTCGCGGGGTCGGTGCGCAGGTCCACCGTCCCGTAGTGGCGCTTGATGTTCTCGATCACCACGATGGAGTCGTCCACGACCCGCCCCACGGACAGGGTGATCGCCGCCAGGGTCAGCAGGTTCAGCGAGTAGCCCAGGGCGTTGATCCCGATGAACGTGGCGAGCAGGGACAGCGGGATGGAGATCGCCGTGACCAGCGTGGAGCGCAACGACGCGAGGAACACCAGGATGACGAGCACGGCGAACGCGAGCCCGAGCAGGCCCTCGACCGTGAGGTCCTCGATCGACTGCTCGATGTAGGGGGCCTGGTCGAAGACCACGGTGATCTCGGCGCCGTTGCCGAGGTCCTCCTCGAGCTCGGGGATCGTCTCCTCGACGGCCTGCGAGATCCCCACGGTGTCCCCGTCCGGGGTCTTGGTCACGGACAGGGCGAGGGTCGGGTCCCCGTTGGTGCGGGTGATCGAGGTCTGCTCCTGCTCGGTGAGCTCCACGGTGGCCACGTCGCCGACGGTGGTGGGCTCGGCGCCCTCGGGCGCGTCCTCCGGGAGGGGCAGCGGGACTCTCTCCACGGCCTCGAGGGAGTCGAGGGGGGAGCCGGCCTGGACGGGCAGTGTCGTGGCGCCGTCGTCCACGGTGCCCACGGGCACCAGGCCGCCGCTCTCCTCCAGGGCCGTGCGGATGTCGGCGGGCGTGGCGCCGGCCCGGGCGAGGTCGGCCCGGTCCGGCAGGATCGAGACCACCTGGTCGGGGGCGCCGCTCACCTCGGCGGAGCGCACGCCCTCGATCTTCTGCAGGTCCGGGACCGTCAGCCGTTCCAGGTCCGCCGCGAGCGGACTGAGCTCCTCGTCGGAGGAGACGGCCAGGAACACGATGGGGAAGTCCGCCACGGAGCCGGCGAACGCGGTGGGCTCGACGTCGTCGGGCAGCTGCGTGCGCACGTTGGAGATCGCCCGCTCCACCTGGTTCCGGGCCCGGTCCAGGTCGGTGCCGTACTCGAAGCCGAGCTGGATGTTGGAGAGCCCGCCGCGCGAGGTGGACGTCGAGCTCTCCAGGCCCTCCACGATGTTGAGCGCCCGCTCGAGGGGCCGGCCCACCTGTTCGTCGACGACCTCCGCGGACGCCCCGGGCATCGCCGAGACCACGCTGATGGCGGGGATCTCCAGGGACGGGATGAGCTCCTGCTTCATGGAGCGCATGCTGAGCACCCCGAAGAGGGCCACGAACAGCGTGATGAGCACGATCAGGGCTCGGTTGGCCATCGACGCGCGGGCGAGGAGAAACACTCGTGCTCCTTGGGGAGGGAAGGTCGAGGGCGTCCCGGCCGGGGCCGGGACGCACGCCCCTCAGCGTACCGCCGCCTGCCGACAGGTCACCGGGGCCTCCCGGGCCGGGCGGCCGGGACGGACCGGACGACGACGAGGCCCCGGACCGACCGGTCCGGGGCCTCGTCGCGCGGGCACCGCGGCGTGCGGCGCGGTGCCCGTCGGGGCGGTGTCAGTTGATCCCGAGCACCTGGGCGGTGCGGCCCATGACCTCGTCCGCGAGCTGCGGGTTGTCGTTGAGCTTCACGCCGTAGGAGGGGATGAGCTCCTTGAGCCGCGGCTCCCAGCCGGACATCCGCGCGGGGAAGGACTTCGCCAGGAGGTTGAGCATGATGGGCACCGCGGTCGAGGCGCCCGGGGAGGCGCCCAGCAGCCCGGCGATGGAGCCGTCCGCGGCGGCGATGAGCTCGGTGCCGAACTGCAGCACCCCGCCCTTGTGCTTGTCGCGCTTCATGACCTGCACGCGCTGCCCGGCCTCGATCAGCTCCCACTGCGAGCCGTCGGCGGTCGGGTAGAACTGCTGCAGCGCCTCGACCCGCTGGCCCTTGGTCTTGGCCAGCTCGCTCAGCAGGTACTTCACGAGGTCCAGGTTGGCCAGGCCCGCGCGGGTCATCGGGTAGAGGTTGTGCGGGCGCACGGACAGCGGCAGGTCGAGGAAGGAGCCCTGCTTCAGGAAGTTGGGCTTGAACCCGCCGTAGGGGCCGAACAGCAGCGCGCGCCGCCCGTGCTCGTAGCGGGTGTCCAGGTGCGGGACGGACATGGGCGGGGCGCCCACGGAGGCCTGGCCGTAGACCTTGGCGTTGTGCTGGGCGGCGACGTTCTCGTCGGAGTTGCGCAGCCACAGGCCGGAGACCGGGAACCCGCCGTAGCCCTTGGCCTCCCGGATGCCGGACTTCTGCAGCAGCGGCAGCGCGCCGCCCCCGGCCCCCACGAACACGAACTTGGCGCGCACGAGCCGGTCGCCCTCGGTGTTGAGGCGGTTCTTGACCTTCGCGACCCAGGTGCCGTCGCCCTGGCGGTCGAGGTCCACGACCTGCTGGCCGTAGCGCACCTCTCCGCCCCGGGCCCGGAGGTGGGCGACCTGCTGCCGGGTCAGCTCCCCGAAGTCGACGTCGGTGCCCTCGGGGGACCAGGACGCCGCGACGCGCCCGGCGCCGCGGCCGTGCATGGTCAGCGGCGCCCACTCGGCGATCTTCTCGCGGTCCTCGGTGTACTCCATGCGCTCGAAGAGCTTGTTCGGCTGGAGCGCCTCCCAGCGGCGGCGCAGGTAGTCGCTGTGGGCGTCGCCGAAGACGAGGGACATGTGCGGCACCGGGTTGATGAAGGTGCCGGGCTCCTGGAGCTTGCCCTCGGCCACGAGGGAGGCCCAGAACTGGCGGGAGAGCTGGAACTGCTCGTTGATGCCGAGCGACTTCTCGGGGCTCACCGAGCCGTCGGCGGCCTGGGGCGCGTAGTTGAGCTCGCAGAGCGCGGAGTGGCCGGTGCCGGCGTTGTTCCAGACGTTGGAGCTCTCCGCGCCCACCTGGTCGAGGCGCTCCAGCATCGTGATGTCCCACTGCGGCTCGAGCTCCTTGAGGAACACGCCGAGGGTGGCGCTCATGATGCCTCCGCCGATCAGGAGGACGTCGGTCGATTCCGTTGTCTGAGGTGATGTCACAGTCGATGCTCCCGTTGAACGCCCGGCGCCGTGCCGGTGAATGGTCGGGATCAGACTATCGCCACGCCCGGACGAACCCCGAATGCAGCCGGGGTGCCGGGTCGCGAGCTCAGCCGGCGGTGTCGAGCCGGACCCGGTTGAAGGCCTCGTAGCCGGTCGAGCTCAGGGGGAAGGACGTCACGGAGTCGCCGACGGCGACCGCCGAGATCGGGTGGGCCAGCGGGACGGCGGGCAGCAGGCGGGAGATCCGGTTGTTGAGGGACGAGTACGCGCTCGCCCGGTCCTCGCCGTCGGGCAGGGACGGCGCGCGGTTGACCGCGCGGAACAGGGACGCGGCGTCCACCCCGAACTCGCCGCGGGGAGCGCCGAACAGCGCGGCCATGAAGTAGTCCGGGTCGCGGTAGCCGCCGTTGAGCCCCAGCAGGTGCAGGGCGTGGTCGCTGTCCGGGTCCTGGACCTGCGCCACGTAGCCCTCCGACCACTCGACCGGGACGGGCTCGACCACGAACCCCGCCCGCACGAGCTGGGCCGCGATGTCGGCGTAGATCTTCTCGGGCTCCTGCATGTACGTGCGGGAGGTGTTGCGCGGGTAGTAGAACCGCAGCGGCTCACCGGCGTAGGACGAGGCCTCCAGCAGCTCCTGCGCCCGCTGCGGGTTGTAGGACGGGACCTGGAGGTCGGTCCCGTCCATCGCGAAGCGGGCGGGCAGGAACTGGTCGGCCACCCGGGTGCCGTCGGGGTAGTGCTCGCGCACGATCGCGCCGCGGTCCACGGCGGCGGCGATGGCGGCCCGCACGTCCGGGTCGTCCAGGGGCGCCACGTCCTGGTTGATGCCGAGGTAGGACACCGAGTACGGGTCGCGCTGGAGCACCTGCACGCCCTCGCGGGCCAGCGGGGCGAAGGAGTCCAGGCCCACCTGGTCGTAGCCGTCCACCTGGCCCAGGCGCAGCGCCACGTAGCGCAGCTCGGGCTCGGAGATCGTGCGGAACTCGAGCCGGCCGATGTCCCCGAGCCGGCCCCAGTAGTCGGGGTTCGCGCTGAGCACCACGTTCGTCCCGTCCCCCGACTCGTAGCGGAACGGGCCGGTGCCCACGGGGTGGGTCTCGTGCGTGCCGGCCGCCAGGGCAGCCGGGGACGCGATCCCGAACGCCGGCTGCGTCAGCGCCCGGAGCAGGGGGGTGTGCGGCGCCGTCAGCGAGAGCTCCACCGAGGAGGCCGAGGTCGCCGTGCACCCCGCGTAGCGGGACGAGGTCCCGGGGGCCGCGGTGCGGAAGACGGTGGCGAACGGGGTCCGCGCCCCGTCGGCGGCGAGGGCCTCCCAGCGCTCGAAGTTCGCGCACACCGCCTCCGCGTCGAGCTCGGTGCCGTCGTGGAAGCGGACGTCCTCGCGGAGGGCGAAGGTGTAGGAGAGCCCGTCCTCGGCGCGCTTCCAGGACCTGGCGAGGGCCGGCACCGCCTCTCCCGTGGAGGGGTCGGCGGAGACGAGCCCCTCCAGCATCTGGGCCCCGATCCGGGACGTCTCCAGGATGTTGACCGTGGCCGGGTCCAGGGTGGGCGCGGCGGCGGCGTTGGCGAAGACGAACTCCGCGCTCGGCACGGACCGGGAGGCGGCCGGGGCGCCGGGTGCGCCGTCGCCCCCCGGAGCGCACCCCCCGACGGCGAGGAGCCCCGCGACGAGCGCGAGCGCTGCCGCGGTGCGGGGGGTTCGCCTGGGCGCCATGGGTGCTTCGCTGCCTCGCGGATCGGTCGTGGATGTCGTCGTGGGCCGGTCCGGGGCGGAGCCCGGGGACCGTCGGGTGCGCGAGGCGGGACTCGAACCCGCACGCCGGTCAGGGCACAGGAACCTAAATCCTGCGTGTCTGCCAGTTCCACCACTCGCGCCGAGGGGCCCGTCCGGGCCCCTCGGCCATCCTAGCCTCAGCCCGCCAGGCCGAGGTCGCGGCGCAGCTTCGCCACGTGGCCCGTGGCGCGCACGTTGTACTGCGCGAGCTCCACGTCGCCGTCGGGGCCGACCACCACGGTGGAGCGGATCAGGCCCTCGTAGGTCTTCCCGTAGTTCTTCTTCTCGCCCCAGGCCCCGTAGGCCTCGGCGACCCGGTGGTCGGCGTCGGAGAGCAGGGGGAAGTCGAGGGACTCCTTCTCGGCGAACCGCGCCAGGGCCTCCGGCCCGTCGGGGGAGATGCCGAGCACGGTGAACCCGTCCGCGGCGAAGCGCTCCAGGCTGTCCCGGAAGTCGCACGCCTGCGTGGTGCAGCCGGGGGTGGACGCCTTCGGGTAGAAGTAGACGACCACTCGCCGCCCGCGGTGCTCGGCGAGCGAGACGGTCCGGCCGTCGGCGTCGGGCAGGGCGAAGTCGGGGGCCTTCCGGCCCGGTTCGAGGCGTGCTGCCATGGGGGTGCTCCTCCGTCGTGTCGGTGGTGTGGTGCCGGCCGCGGCGCGGGTGCCGCGGGACGGCCGCGGACCACGAACACTACCGCCGCCCGCGCCGGGATCCCGTGCTCCGCCGGAGCCCGTTCCGGCCCGCCGCGCGTTCACGCGCAGAGAAATGCTCATAAGTTTGCTTAGCATGGTGCTGTATTCGGGGTTCCGGGTCGGTAGACTGCTTTGCATGCCTTTCACCACTCAATGGCCGACCAACCGATTGCTCTCGACCGCGGCCCGGCTCGTGGAGCACGCGTGGAACGAGCGCCTGGCCACGCTCGGTGTGACCCACGCGGGCGTCATGGCCCTGGACGTGCTGAAGACGGCGGGGAGCATGACCCAGGCCCAGCTGGCGCACCGGGTCCGGGTGCAGGCCCAGACCATGGGCAAGACGCTGCACCGGCTCGAGCTGCACGGCCACGTCACCCGGTCCAAGAACGTCCGGGACCGCCGCAGCCACCTCGTGTCGATCACCCCGGAGGGCAAGCGCATCCTCGAGGCCGCCACCCAGCTCGAGGACGAGCTGGTGGACCACGGGCTGCTCACGGACGAGAACCTGCGCCGCACGCTGGCCGACATCATCACCACGCTCGGCGGCGCCCGCTGGAAGCTGCGGGTCCAGCCGGACGGGACGGTCACCGACGCCGGTTCCGCCGACGCGACCACTCCCGAGGAGTCGCGCGAGATCGCCGAGGCCGGCAACCAGGAGGACGCCGTTCCCTGATCCGGCCGCAGCACGGTCCCCGGGGCGGGGCCGGAACGCCGGCGGGGCCCAGGGGCCCGTCGAGCGCGCGCGAGGCCACGAGTGGGGAGCACCGGGGGACGCCGAGGACCCCGGTTTTTTTCGTGCCGGTCGCCCGTGCCGGGGGAGCGGGCCCGGGGGGGAGTGCCGGGCGGTGCAGGGCGCGTCCCGGCGCGGCGACCGCCCCGGACAAAGGCGGGCCGCCGGCCGGGGACGACGAAGGGCCCCACCGCGCTGCTGCGCGGTGGGGCCCTTCCGTGGTGCGCCCCCTCGGACTCGAACCGAGAACCCATTGATTAAGAGTCAATTGCTCTGCCAATTGAGCTAGAGGCGCTGGTGGTGCGGCAAGAACAGTAGCACGTCCGCGGCCCGGCGGCCGAATCGCGCCGGCCGGCGTCCGCCGGGTCCCGTCTCGCAACGAGAGAAGACTCTACCACCTCGGACCGGCTTGTCCATTCCGCGGGTCCTGCCCGTGCGGCGGCCCCGGGGGCCGCGACGTCTACCATGGCCGTCATGGCCTCCGCACCGACGTCCGCGCCGTCCACCCCGTCCGTCCCGCTCTCCGCGCTGCGCGTGGTCTCCCTCCCGGAGCAGGAGCTCGTGGACCACCTGAGCGCCCGTGTGCCGGGCTTCCGCTGCGTCCTGTGGGACATGGCCGGCGACCCGGTCGGGGCCCGCGCCGACGAGATCGACGTGGCGGTGGCCCCCGTTTCCGGCCCCTGGACCGAGGCCCTCCCGGCCGCGACGCGCCTGCGCCTCGTGCAGCTGCAGACCACCGGCTTCGACGGCGTGCCGGAGGCCGTCGGACCCGACCTCGCGCTCTCGAGCGCGGGCTGGGTGCACGCGGCCGGCACCGCCGAGCTGGCCCTGGGCCTGATCCTCGCCGCCCAGCGGGAGCTCGACCGCGCCGTGCTGCAGCAGCGCGACGGCGTCTGGCGCCGCTTCGCGACCCGCAGCCTGGCCGACAGCCGCGTCCTGCTGCTGGGCGTGGGAGGAATCGGCTCCGCCGTGGTCGACCGGCTGCTCCCCTTCGAGGTCGAGGTGACGCGCGTGGCCTCCCGGGCCCGCACCGACGAGCGCGGCCCCGTGCACGGGGTCGACGAGCTGCCCGGGCTGCTGCCGGACACGGACGTGCTCGTGCTGGCCCTGCCCGCGAGCCCGGCGACGGACGGGCTCGTCGACGCCCGAGTGCTGTCCCTGCTGCCCGACGACGCCCTGGTGGTCAACGTGGGCCGCGGCCGCGTGGTGGACACCCCCGCGCTCACCGAGGAGGTGCTGTCCGGCCGGCTCCGCTGCGCGCTGGACGTCGTCGAGCCCGAGCCCCTCCCCGGCGACCACCCGCTGTTCCGGGCCCCCGGGGCGATCCTCACCCCGCACACCGGGGGTTCCTGCACCTCGTACCGGCCGCGCGTGCGCAGGCTGCTGCGGACCCAGCTCGAGCGCATCGCCGCGGGGGAGCGGCCCCTCTTCCTGCAGCAGGAGGGCCGGCTCGACGTCCCGGCGCCCGGGAACCGGTAGCCAGGACGTGCCGTGTCTCACATCGTGGGACACGGAGTCCGAAGATTGACACACCCGAGCGGGCGGCAGAGCATGGGAGCATGCAACTCAGCCACGGTGTCGTCCAGCTCACGGTACGCGTCCTCGTCGGACGCGGGGCCTGAGCCGACGACCGGTCGAGCGCACGGGCCCTGTCGCACCTCCCGGTGCCGCGAGGGCCCTTTTTCTTGCCCGGCGCCCACGGCGGAGCGACGTCCCCGCCGGAACAGAACCACCCAGACCAGAAGGACTGCTGACATGAGCAAGGGACAGCCGATCAGCCCAGCGCTGATGGCCACCAAGCGCGCGGAGACCGCCGCCGACCACCGGCCCCCCGGGGCCCCGGAGAAGTCCGTCCCCGCGGTCCCGTCCGTCATGGGCCCCAGCAACACGGTGGCTCCCACGGAGATGACCGGCTCCCAGGCCGTGATCCGGGCGCTCGAGGAGCTCGGCGTGACCGACGTCTTCGGCCTGCCCGGCGGCGCCATCCTGCCCACCTACGACCCGCTCATGGACACGGACCGGATCAACCACATCCTGGTCCGCCACGAGCAGGGCGCCGGGCACGCCGCCGAGGGCTACGCCCTCGCCTCGGGCCGCGTGGGCGTGTGCATCGCGACGTCCGGGCCCGGCGCCACGAACCTCGTCACCGCCCTCGCGGACGCGCACATGGACTCGATCCCCATGGTCGCGATCACCGGGCAGGTCTCGTCCAAGGTGATCGGCTCCGACGCCTTCCAGGAGGCGGACATCGTCGGGATGACGATGCCGGTGACCAAGCACTCCTACCTGGTGACCCACGCCGAGGACATCCCCCGCGTGCTCGCCGAGGCCTTCCACCTGGCCTCGACCGGCCGCCCCGGCCCGGTGCTGGTGGACATCGCCAAGGACGCGCAGCAGGACACCATGACGTTCTCCTGGCCGCCCCGGATGGACCTGCCCGGCTACCGGCCCGTGACCCGCGGGCACGCGAA
The DNA here is from genome assembly GCF_040981245.1 of Kocuria cellulosilytica. Classification (NCBI taxonomy): domain Bacteria; kingdom Bacillati; phylum Actinomycetota; class Actinomycetes; order Micrococcales; family Micrococcaceae; genus Kocuria; species Kocuria cellulosilytica. The sequence goes on from NZ_JAVFWZ010000004.1 coordinate 264,412, forward strand.
GCAGATCCGGGAGGCCGCGAAGCTCATCGCGGCCGCCCAGCGGCCCGTGCTGTACGTGGGCGGCGGGACGATGCGCGCCGACGCGGCCGCCGAGCTCATGGAGCTGGCCGAGCTGACCGGCGCGCCCGTGGTGACCACGCTGACGGCACGGGGCGTGTTCCCGGACTCCCACGAGCAGAACCTCGGGATGCCCGGCATGCACGGCACCGTCCCGGCCGTGTACTCGATGCAGCAGGCCGACCTGCTCGTGACCCTCGGCGCGCGCTTCGACGACCGCGTCACCGGCCACCTGGAGACCTTCGCGCCCACGGCCAAGATCATCCACGCGGACATCGACCCCGCCGAGATCTCCAAGAACCGCACCGCCGACGTCCCGATCGTGGGCGACGTGAAGGAGATCCTGCCGGACCTCGTGGTCGCCGTGCGCCAGGAGTTCGAGCGCAGCGGCAGCCCCGACCTCTCGGCCTGGTGGACCGCGCTGAGCAGCCTGCAGGCGACCTATCCGCTGGGCTACCCCAAGCCGGCCGACGGCCTGGGCTCGCCGCAGCACGTGATCGAGCGGATCTCCGCCCTGACCGGGCCCGAGGCCGTCTACGTCTCCGGCGTGGGGCAGCACCAGATGTGGAGCTCGCACTTCGTGCAGTACGAGCGCCCCCGCCAGTGGCTGAACTCCGCCGGTCTGGGGACCATGGGCTTCGCCGTGCCGGCCGCGATGGGCGCCAAGGTCTCCCAGCCCGACCGCGTGGTCTGGGCGATCGACGGCGACGGCTGCTTCCAGATGACCAACCAGGAGCTCGCCACCTGCACGATCAACAAGATCCCGATCAAGGTGGCGGTGATCAACAACTCCTCGCTGGGCATGGTGCGCCAGTGGCAGACGCTGTTCTACGACGGCCGGTACTCCAACACCGACCTGAACACCGGCCACGACAGCATCATGGTGCCGGACTTCGTCAAGCTCGCCGACGCCTACGGGTGCGCCGCCCTGCGCTGCACCCGCGACGAGGACGTGGACGACGTCATCCGGCAGGCCCTCGAGATCAACGACCGCCCCGTGGTGATCGACTTCGTGGTCTCCGCGGACGCGATGGTGTGGCCGATGGTGCCCTCCGGCGTGTCCAACGACCAGATCCAGATCGCCCGCAACATGACCCCCGACTGGGACGAGGAGGACTGACCATGAGCCGACACACCCTCTCCGTGCTGGTCGAGGACAAGCCGGGCGTGCTGACCCGGGTGGCCGGACTGTTCGCGCGCCGCGCCTTCAACATCGACTCGCTCGCCGTGGGACCCACGGAGCTCGACGGCGTCTCCCGCATCACCGTGGTGGTGGACGCCGAGGGCGAGCTGCTCGAACAGGTCACCAAGCAGCTGAACAAGCTCATCAACGTCATCAAGATCGTCGAGCTGACCCCCGAGTCGTCGGTGCAGCGCGACCACATCATGGTCAAGGTCCGCGCCGACGCCGCAACCCGTCTGCAGGTCACCCAAGCCGCGGACCTGTTCCGGGCCACCGTTGTCGACGTCTCCACCGAGTCGCTCGTCATCGAGGCCACCGGCGCCCCGGAGAAGCTCCGGGCGCTGCTGGACATCCTGGAGCCGTTCGGCGTCCGGGAGATCGTCCGGGCCGGTACGCTGGCCCTCGGACGTGGTCCCAAGTCGATGAGCGACCGCGCCCTGCGCCACTGACGCCCCCGGGCGGCGGTGGACGCGGGCGCCCGGCCCACAGACACCCCAACCACCTCGCGGCGGCGCAGCCGCCGCGCCCACCCATGCTTCAAGGAGACAATCCCATGGCAGAGATCTTCTACGACGACGACGCCGACCTCTCGATCATCCAGGACCGCTCCGTGGCCGTCATCGGCTACGGCTCCCAGGGCCACGCCCACGCGCTGAACCTGCGCGACTCCGGCGTGGACGTGCGCATCGGCCTCGCCGAGGGCTCGCGGTCCCGGGCCAAGGCCGAGGCCGAGGGCCTGCGGGTGCTCACCGTCGCGGACGCCGTCAAGGAAGCCGACGTCATCATGATCCTGACCCCCGACCAGGTCCAGCGCCACGTCTACGCAGAGTCCATCGCCCCGAACCTGGAGCAGGGCGACGCCCTGTTCTTCGCCCACGGCTTCAACATCCGCTTCGGCTACATCGAGGCCCCGGAGGGCGTCGACGTGGTCATGGTCGCCCCGAAGGGCCCGGGCCACACCGTGCGCCGCGAGTTCGAGGCCGGCCGTGCCGTGCCCGCCCTCGTGGCCGTGGAGAAGGACGCCTCCGGCAAGGCCCTCGAGCTGGGCCTGTCCTACGCCAAGGGCATCGGCGGCACCCGCGCGGGCGTCATCAGGACGACGTTCACCGAGGAGACCGAGTCGGACCTGTTCGGCGAGCAGGCGGTCCTGTGCGGCGGCATGTCGCACCTGGTCCAGTACGGCTTCGAGACGCTGACCGAGGCCGGCTACCAGCCCGAGATCGCCTACTTCGAGGTGCTGCACGAGCTCAAGCTCATCGTGGACCTCATGGTCGAGGGCGGCATCGCCAAGCAGCGCTGGTCCATCTCGGACACCGCCGAGTACGGCGACTACGTCTCCGGCCCCCGGGTCATCAGCCCCGCGGTCAAGGAGAACATGAAGGCCGTGCTGGCCGACATCCAGGACGGCACCTTCGCCAGGCGCTTCATCGAGGACCAGGACAACGGGGGCGCCGAGTTCCGGAAGCTGCGCGAGAAGGAGGAGTCCCACCCGATCGAGGTCACCGGCCGGGAGCTGCGCAAGCTCTTCGCGTGGACCTCCCCGGATGCCGACTACGTCGAGGGCACCGCCGCCCGCTGATCCGCGCCCGCCCCGCCGCCGCGAGCGGTGCCGGGGCACCGGCCGAGGGGCCGCGCCCGCACGTCATGCGCCGAGCATTCCGTGCGGTCGCGGCCCCTCGCCGCGTCCGGGCCCTGCCCTGCGGGCGGTGGCAGCCGCCGCGCGCCCCGGGCGGTGACCGGGCTCAGCCCTGCCGCACGACCGGCACGCCCTCGGAGGGCTGGACGACGACGAAGCCCGGGCCGGAGAAGGCGAGCTGGAACGACTCGCCGGAGCCCCCGCGCAGCAGCGAGCCCATCGACAGGTCGTTCTGGATCCCGGGCACGAGGTTCGCCGACCACGCGACCGCGGCCTGCGGGTCCACGAACGTGGGCTGCCCGGAGCAGTCGAGGATCATGGGCGGGCCGTCCGAGCACAGGGCGAGCACGCCGTGGCCGGAGAGCTCCAGGTTGAACAGCCCGCCGGCCATCAGCCCCGCCCCGCCCACCCGCCGGATGTCCCAGGCCAGGGTGTCGTCGAAGGCCAGCAGGGACGCACTGCCGACGCTGAGGGCCTCGCCCTCGAGCAGGACGGTGAACACGTGGCGCGCCTGGCGGGCGAAGAACACCTCGCCCTCGCCCGCGACCCGCATCATGGGGGCGTCCTCGCTGGTCAGCACCTTCTTCATGAGCTTGCCGATGGAGCCGGCGCCCTCGTGCCGGAAGCTCATCCGGCCCTGGTAGGCGACCATGGCGCCCTTGGTGGCGACGACGTCGGGGCCCAGGCCCACGCGCAGCATCCGGTCGGACTGCCGTGTCCAGCGCTCCCGGCTCTGCTGCTCGAAGTGGTCCTGGGCGAAGAGCTCGCTGCGCACGGTGGCCTCCCGGGGTGCTCGGTGCTCGCTGTCCCCACCATCGTGGCACCGGCGGCCCGGGCCCGCACCCTCCCGGAGGTCGGTAGAGTGGAGGCCGTGACTTCCTCCCACCGCACCCCGTACTACATCACCACGGCCATCGCGTACCCCAACGGCACCCCGCACATCGGGCACGCCTACGAGGTCATCGCGACCGACGTCATGGCCCGGTTCAAGCGGCTGGACGGCTACGACGTCCGCTTCCTGACCGGCACCGACGAGCACGGCCAGAAGATGCAGCAGACCGCGGAGAAGGAGGGTCTCACGGCCCGGGAGCTCGCGGACCGCAACTCGGCGCGCTTCCGGGAGATGGACGACGCCCTGAACATCTCCTACGACCGCTTCATCCGCACCACGGACGCCGACCACTACGCGGCGTCGGCGGCCATCTGGCGGCGGATGGAGGAGGCCGGGGACATCTACCTCGGCAAGTACGCCGGCTGGTACTCCGTGCGCGACGAGGCGTTCTACGGCGAGGACGAGACCGAGGTCCGGGAGGACGGCGTGCGGTGCTCGACGGGCACCGGCACGGAGGTCACCTGGACCGAGGAGGAGTCCTACTTCTTCCGTCTCTCCGCCTACCAGGACCGGCTGCTGGCCCTCTACGAGCAGGAGGGCTTCGTCTTCCCCGAGACCCGCCGCAACGAGATCGCCTCGTTCGTGCGCTCGGGGCTGGAGGACCTCTCGATCTCCCGCACCACCTTCGACTGGGGCGTGCCCGTGCCGGGCAATCCGGACCACGTGATGTACGTGTGGGTGGACGCCCTCACCAACTACCTCACCGGGGTGGGCTTCCCGGAGACCGACGCCGAGACGTTCCGGCGGTACTGGCCGGCCGACGCCCACGTGATCGGCAAGGACATCGCCCGCTTCCACGCCGTGTACTGGCCGGCGTTCCTGATGTCCGCCGGGCTGCCGCTGCCCCGGCGCGTCTTCGCCCACGGCTTCCTCTTCAACCAGGGCGAGAAGATGTCCAAGTCGGTGGGCAACGTCATCGACCCGCACGCCCTCGTGGCCGAGTACGGCCTCGACCCGCTGCGCTTCTTCCTGCTGCGCGAGGTGCCGTTCGGCCAGGACGGCAGCTACTCGCACGACGGGATCAAGAACCGGATCAACTCCGACCTCGCCAACGACCTCGGCAACCTCGCCCAGCGCTCGCTGTCGATGGTCGCCAAGAACTGCGAGGGCCGGGTCCCCGTGCCGGGGGAGCTCACCCCCGAGGACCACGCCATGCTCGCCGCCGCGGCAGGGCTCTACGCGCCGGTGCGCGCCGAGTTCGACGAGCAGCAGTTCCACCGGGCGCTCGAGCGGATCTGGCGGGTGGTCGCCGAGGCCAACCGGTACTTCACGGCCATGGAGCCCTGGAAGCTGCGCAAGACCGACGCCGAGCGGATGGCCACCGTGCTGTGGGTGACGCTCGAGGTGGTGCGCGTGGTCGGCGTCCTCGTGCAGCCCGTGATGCCGGACGCCGCCGCCCGGCTGCTCGACGTGCTCGGCCAGGAGGAGGGCGGGGCGCGCCTCTTCACCGCCCTGGGCACGCCCCTGGCCGCCGGCACGGAGCTGCCCCGGCCCGCGCCGGTGTTCCCGCGCTACGAGGAGCCCGCGGCGCTGCAGGCCTGAGCCCACCAGTCCGTCCACCATGTGAGACGTCAGTCCACTCCGTGGTCGGACGGGTCGTCGTGCTCCTATCCTGGGCCCATGAGCCAGCCGACGCCCGCAGCAGCCCCCGCCCACCTGAAGATCGCCCTCGTGCCCGGTGACGGCATCGGCCCCGAGGTCGTGGCCGAGGCGGAGAAGCTCCTCGACGCCGTGACCGCCGCGGCCGGTGTCACCGTGGAGAAGCGGGAGTTCGGCCTCGGCGCCCAGCACTGGCTGGAGACGGGGGAGACCCTCACCGACCGTACGCTGGCCGAGCTGCGGGCCTACGACGCCATCCTGTTCGGCGCCGTCGGCGCCGCCCCCGGCGACCGGCGGGTCCCCTCCGGGATCATCGAGCGCGACGTGCTGCTGCGGATGCGCTTCAGCCTCGACCACTTCGTCAACCTCCGCCCGTCCAAGCTCTTCCCGGGCACCACCAGCCCGCTCGCCGACCCCGGGGACATCGACTTCGTGGTGGTGCGCGAGGGCACCGAGGGCCCCTACGCGGGCAACGGCGGGGTGCTGCGGGGCGGCACCGACGCCGAGATCGCCACGGAGGTCTCGCTCAACACCGCGTACGGCGTCCGCCGGCTGGTGCGCTACGCCTTCGAGCTCGCCGCCGCCCGCGAGCGCAAGCGGCTGACCCTGGTGCACAAGCACAACGTGCTCGTCCACGCCGGCCGGCTCTACGCCCGCCTCGTCGAGGAGATCGGCGCCGAGTTCCCCGAGGTCGCCGTCGACTACCTGCACGTGGACGCGGCCACGATCTTCCTCACGACCGACCCGGCACGCTTCGACGTCATCGTCACCGACAACCTCTTCGGGGACATCCTCACCGACCTCGCCGGGGCGGTGACGGGCGGCATCGGCCTGGCCCCGGCCGGCAACATCAACGCGGACCGCACCGCCCCGTCGATGTTCGAGCCCGTCCACGGCTCCGCCCCGGACATCGCGGGACAGCAGAAGGCGAACCCCGTGGCGGCGATCCTCGCGACCGCCATGATGCTGGAGCACCTCGGCCACCCCGGACCGGCCGCCCGGATCGAGGCCGCGGTCGAGCAGGACCTCGCCGCGCACGGCAACGAGACCCGCACCACCGCCCAGGTGGGCGACGGCGTGCTCGACGCCCTCGCCTGAGCGGGCCCGCCCGTCCTCCGGGGATAGGCTGGGGCACGGAAACAACAGCTGAGCCCCGCGTGCCGGTCGCCACGGGGTCGACCTCGCAGGGAGACGCAGTGACCACACAGCCCACCACCTTCGCCCACCGCCTCAGCCAGGACCCGGTCCCGGAGGAGGTGCGGGCCGCCATCCTCGCCGATCCGGGCTTCGGCACGAACTTCACCGACCACATGGTGAAGATCGACTGGTTCGGGGACGTCGAGAAGGGCACGGGGCGCTGGAGCGACCCCAGGATCGAGCCGTACGGACCGCTGGTGCTCGACCCCGCCGCGGCCGTGCTGCACTACGGCCAGGAGATCTTCGAGGGGCTCAAGGCCTACCGGCACGCGGACGGCTCCGTGTGGACGTTCCGGGCCGACGCCAACGCCGCCCGGCTCAACCGGTCCGCCCGCCGGCTGGCGCTGCCGGAGCTGCCGGAGCAGATGTTCCTGGACTCGCTGCGGGAGCTCGTCTCGGTGGACGAGCAGTGGGTCCCGGACGGGGACGGCGAGTCCCTGTACCTGCGCCCGTTCATGATCGCCACGGAGGCGTTCCTGGGGGTGCGCCCGTCCCGGCAGGTGCTGTACTCGGTGATCGCCTCCCCGGCGGGGAACTACTTCGGCGGTCCGGTGAAGCCCGTGGACATCTGGCTCTCCCGGGACTACGCCCGGGCCGGGCGCGGCGGCACGGGGGCGGCCAAGTGCGGCGGCAACTACGCGGCCTCCCTGGTGGCCCAGATGGAGGGCGACGCCCACGGGTGCCAGCAGGTCATGTTCCTGGACCGCGACCGCGGGGACGCGGTCGAGGAGCTGGGCGGCATGAACGTGTTCTTCGTCTACGAGGACGGCCGCCTGGTGACGCCCGAGCTCACCGGCACGATCCTCGAGGGCGTCACGCGCCGCTCGATCATCCAGCTCGCGCAGGACCGCGGGATGCGCGTCGAGGAGCGCCGCTTCACCCTGGACGAGTGGCGCGAGGGCTGGCAGGCCGGGACCATCACCGAGGCCTTCGCGTGCGGGACCGCGGCCGTCATCACGCCCATCGGCAGGCTCCTCTCGGCCGAGGAGACCATCGGCGACGAGGGGGCCCGGCCCGGCGAGGTCACCATGGACATCCGCCGCCAGCTGCTGGAGATCCAGACGGGCCGCGCGGAGGACCCGCACGGCTGGCTGACCCGCCTGGTCTGAGCCCCCGCGGCCCCCGGCGCCGCCGCCGGGGGCCGCGCGCCCGCCCGCAGGCCGTGGGATAGCCTGGTCCCATGCGAATTGCCAGGTTCACGGTCGACAACGAGATCCACTTCGGCGCGGTGCAGGGCGCCGCCGGCGAGGAGACGGTCACCGTCCTCGCGGGCGACCCCTTCTACACCGGGATCAATCCCACCCAGCAGCGCCACGACATCGCCGACGTCCGCCTCCTGGCCCCCGTGATCCCGCGCTCCAAGATCGTGTGCGTCGGGCGCAACTACGCCGACCACGCGGCGGAGCTGGGCAACGAGCTGCCCGCCTCCCCGATGCTGTTCTTCAAGCCCAACACCTCCGTCGCCGGTCCCGGCGACCCCGTGACCCTCCCCCCGTGGACCGAGCAGGTCTCGTACGAGGGCGAGCTCGCCGTCGTCGTGGGACGGATGTGCAAGGACGTCCCGGTGGAGCGCGTGCCCGAGGTCGTCTTCGGCTACACGGCCGCCAACGACCTCACCGGCCGCGACGTGCAGAGGACCGACGGCCAGTGGGCGCGCGCCAAGGGCTTCGACGGGGCCTGCCCGCTCGGGCCCTGGATCGAGACGGACCTCGACACCTCCGCCCTCGCCGTGCGCAGCCGCGTCAACGGCGAGACCAAGCAGGACGGCAACACACGGGACATGGTCTTCGACGTCCCGTTCCTCGTCTCCTACGTCTCCCAGGCGTTCACGCTCCTGCCCGGCGACGTCATCCTCACCGGCACGCCCGCCGGCGTCGGCATCGTCGACGAGGGCGACCGGATCGAGGTGGAGGTCGAGGGCATCGGCGTCCTGCCGACCGTCCTGCGTCGCTGAGCCCCGCCCGCCCGCACCACTGCACGAGCCCGCCCGCACCCCGACCGATCCACGAAAGAGCCATGACCGACACGCCCACCGCCCAGGCCACCTCCTCCGCCCCGTCCTCGCCCGTGCGCGTGCGCTTCTGCCCGTCCCCGACGGGCACCCCGCACGTGGGACTGATCCGCACCGCGCTGTTCAACTGGGCCCACGCCCGGCACACCGGCGGCACCATGGTCTTCCGCGTCGAGGACACCGACACCGAGCGGGACTCGGAGGAGAGCTACCAGCAGCTGCTCGAGGCGCTGGCCTGGCTGGGGATCGACTGGGACGAGGGCGTCGAGACCGGCGGTCCGCACGCGCCGTACCGGCAGTCGCAGCGCCTGGACGTCTACCGGCAGGTGGCGGACCGGCTCCGCGAGCACGGAGCCGTCTACGAGGCGTACTCCACCCCGGAGGAGGTCGAGGCCCGGCACCGCGCGGCCGGGCGCGACCCCAAGCTCGGCTACGACAACTTCGACCGCGACCTCACCGAGGAGCAGATCGCGGCGTTCCGCGCCGAGGGCCGGGAGCCCGTGCTGCGGCTGCGGATGCCGGACGAGGACATCGTGGTCCAGGACATGATCCGCGGCGAGATCGTCTTCCGGGCCGGGTCCATCCCGGACTACGTGGTGGTGCGCGCCAACGGCCAGCCGCTGTACACGCTCACCAACCCCGTGGACGACGCCCTCATGGAGATCACCCACGTGCTGCGCGGCGAGGACCTGCTCTCCTCGACGCCGCGCCAGATCGCGCTGTTCCGGGTGCTGGTGGAGATCGGCCTCGCGAAGTACGTGCCCGAGTACGGCCACCTGCCCTACGTCATGGGCGAGGGCAACAAGAAGCTGTCGAAGCGCGACCCCGAGTCCAGCCTCTTCCACCTCAAGGACAGCGGGTTCATCCCCGAGGGCCTGCTCAACTACCTGGCCCTGCTCGGCTGGTCCCTGTCCGCGGACGAGGACGTCTTCACCGTGGAGCAGCTCGTGGAGCACTTCGACGTCCACGACGTCCTGGCCAACCCCGCGCGGTTCGACCTCAAGAAGGCCACCGCCATCAACGGCACCCACGTCCGCCGGCTCGACCCGGAGGACTTCCGCGACCGGCTGGTCCCGTACCTGCAGGCCGGCGGCGTGCTGGGGGAGACCCTGGACGAGCGCCGGCGGGAGATCCTCGACCGGGCGGCGCCCCTGGTCCAGGAGCGGATGAACCTGCTCGGCGAGGCCCCCGAGCTGCTGTCCTTCCTCTTCGCCGGCGACGACGAGATCGAGGTGGCCGACGACGCCCGCAAGCAGCTCAAGGACTCCGCCGGCGACGTGCTCCGGGCCGCGCTCGCCGCCCTGGAGCCCCTCGAGGACTGGAGCGCCGCCGCGCTCGAGGCCGCGCTGCGCGAGGCCATCGTGGACGGACTGGGCATCAAGCCCCGGCTGGCCTTCGGGCCCGTCCGCATCGCGGTGTCCGGGCGGCGGATCTCCCCGCCGCTGTTCGAGTCCCTCGAGATCCTCGGCAAGGACTCCTCCCTGACCCGCCTGCGCGCGCTCGCCGCCCAGCTCGGCTGAGCACCCGTCCGCCCGGCGACGACGGTCCGGGCCACCCTCCGCGGACGGTGGCCCGGGCCGTCGTCGTCATCTGCGCGCACCCCGCCCCTCCGGCGTAGCCTGGAGCACGGGAGGCGATCACGATGGAACCGACCGACGACCAGATCGAGGTGCTGCGCGCGGGACGCCCGCAGCACCGCAACCCGGTGCAGCGGGACACCGTCACGTGGCTGCGGACCGGGGCCGCGACGGGCGGTGAGCACGCCCTGCTGCACGTCGAGGTGGAGCCCGGCGGCGAGGTGCGCCCCCACTACCACCGCCGGTCCGGGATGCGCCTGCGCGTCCTCGAGGGCACGCTGCGGGTCCAGGTCGGCCACGTCGTGCGGGACCTCGGCGCCGGGGGAGAGGCCGAGGTGCCCGAGGAGCACCTGTTCCGCTGGAAGAACCCGGCCGGGAGCCCGGCCCGGTTCGTGCTCGAGGTGCGCCCCGCCCACGAGGGCTTCGAGAAGGGGCTGGTGGCCCTGTACGGGCTAGCCCGGGACGGACGGGTCCGCCCGGGCGGCCGGCCGAGGAGCCTGCTGCGCACGGCCCTGCTCATCCAGTGGACGGACATCAACCTGCCGGGGATCTACCGCTGGCTCGGGCCCGTCCTCCGGGCGCTGGCGGGGATCGCCCGCCGCCGGGGGATCGACCACGAGCTCGAGGAGCGCTACTGCCGCTGAGCCCGATTTGCCGCCCCGCCGGAAGGCCGGTATAGTTTTCTTGCGTTGCGCCGGTCGCCGCGGGAAACCGCCGGGCCGGGGACGACAGTGGGATATGGTGTAATTGGCAACACTACGGTTTCTGGTACCGTCATTCTAGGTTCGAGTCCTGGTATCCCAGCGCTGCTCCATCGGAACAGTACGGCCCCATCGTATAGCGGCCTAGTACGCCGCCCTCTCACGGCGGTAACGCGGGTTCGAATCCCGCTGGGGTCACCACCGCTGAACACCCCCGGACCACACGGTCCGGGGGTGTTCCCGTCTGCGCTCGGGGTCTGTGCTCCGGTGCGCGGTCCGGCGTCCGCAACGGGTCGCCGGACCTGGTACAGTGTACGAGGCCGGTCGCGGGAAACCGCGGTCCGGCTCGGCAGGGCCCCATCGTATAGCGGCCTAGTACGCCGCCCTCTCACGGCGGTAACGCGGGTTCGAATCCCGCTGGGGTCACCACGGACGAAGCCCCCCGGACCACACGGTCCGGGGGGCTTCGTCGTCCCCGGGGTCCGGGAGCCGCAGGCCTCCGCCGGCGGCGACCACGTCGTGGCCCTCGTGCGTCGCGCGGTCCGTCGTTCCGCCGAACGGCCCGGGCGCCCGGGCCCGCGCAGGGTCAGCGGGGCTGGGCCGGGTTGAAGGGCGTGCCCTGGGACGGCGGGTTGACCGGAGGCCCGGAGGTGTCCGGCGAGACCGGTGACCCGCCGCTCGTCTCGGAGACCTCGGGCGCGGCCGAGGGCACCGCACCGCTGGGCTCGGCCCCCTCGCGAAGCGCCTCGATCCGGCTCTCAAGGACCTGGGTGACGGGCAGCCTGTTGCCGTGCGCCACCTCGTAGTCGAGCAGCTGCCGGACCCCGTTCTCGTCGAGCCCCGTGATCTTCGAGGCGAGCACGCCCACGGGGAGGTGGTCGTAGTCGGGCAGCGGGAGGTCGTCGTGCTGAGGGATGTCGTTCACGTCTGCTCCTTGGCTGGTGGCCGCCGGCCCGGACGCCGGCGGCGAGGGTCCTGCCAAGGTAACAGTCCGCCGGGCCCGGCGTCAGTGTGCTGATGGACCGGTGTCGTCCCCGACCGCGATCAGCCGGCCGGCTCGTGCGACGGACTGGCCCACGGGCCCGTGATCGCCAGGGTGAGTCCGGCCTGCTGCAGGTTGACGAACAGGTGGACACCGTCCTGCGAGAACACGGGGCCGCAGAACTCCGAGTCGTCGAGGTCGTTGCGGGCCAGCGCGTAGGCACGCCTCCGCTCGGTCACCCCGACCAGGTGGCTGGTGCCGTCCCCGTCCTCGGCGAGGACGAGTCCGCCCTGCGGGGAGATCGTGATGTTGTCGGGCCGCTCGAAGCGCATCTCGAGGTCCCGGTCCTCCCGGACGCCGAAGAGCACGGTCAGGACGACCGTCCCGGCGGCCGGGTCGTGGAACCACACCTGACCGTTGTGGACGGGCTGATCCGGGGCCCGACCGGTCCCGCCGTCCCCTCCGGCCCGTCCGCGTAGCTGGAGACGAAGTAGACGCCGTCGTCGTTCCACCACTGCCCCTCGAGCTTGTGCGCACGGGTGACGGCGCCGTCGTCGAACTGCCGGCGCACCGACTCGTCCCGCCCGTCGCGGTCGGGGACGTCGATCCACTCGACGTCGTAGCGGGTTCCCACGGTGGTCGCCTCCGCCAGGTCCCGGACCACGGTCCCCTCCGCGAGGCACCGCATCGCCTGCAGCCGGCCGGCGACGTCGCCGCCCTCCAACTCCGCGAGCTCGCGCAGCGCGTGCCGCCCCGGGACGAACCCGGGCGGCGGCGTCCAGCGGAAGCAGAGCCCGCTGGGGTCCCCGGCGTCCTCTGTCAGGTAGGTCCGGGTGGTGGACGGGTCGACCGCCACGGCCTCGTGCGAGGAGCGGCCCAGGAACTTCAAGGGAACCGGTGACCTGTCGAGATTGGCGTCGCGGCTCTCCGGATCGACCTCGAACACGTGCCCGTGGTCCAGGGTGAGGCCGTCGTCGCCGGCTCGCGCGCTCGTCTCCTCGCAGCTCGGCCACGTGCCCCAGGGAGTGACGCCGCCGGCGCAGTTGTTGACGGTCCCGGCCGGCGACGTGCACTGGGACGTCCTGCGGCCGTCGGCGCCGACGACCAGGGTGGTCGTGCCGCCGGTCGCGCCGGGGTCGTGGACGAGTCCCTCCACCAGGGGCACCGCGTGCGGCTCGGTGCCGTTGTTCTCGTGGTTGCAGATCAGCACGGTGCCGCCTCCGGGGCCGCCGAAGACCCCCATGCCGTTGGGGCTGGCCGGCCGGGCGCACCGGCCCGGTGCTGATCACGCCAGTGACGACCGTGGCGACGCGGCACCCCTTGACGCCGGGTGACGGGCGGCGGGAGGCCCACCGGCCACTAAGCAGGCTTACACTACGGCTTCAGCACTGCTAGGTTGGCAGGGCGGCGCACGGCCGTCGCCGAGACCGACCCCGGGACGAGGGAGCACAGCATGGACGAGAACTACGACGTGGTCGTCGTCGGCGGGGGACCGGCCGGCCTCGCCGGCGCCCTGTGCCTGGCCCGCGCCCGGCGCTCGGTCCTCGTGGTGGACGCCGGGGCCCCGCGCAACGACCCCGCCGAGCACGTGCACAACTACCTCGGCCGGGACGGCGACGCCCCGGGCGCGCTGCTCGCCGACGGGCGCGCCGAGATCGCCGGCTACGGCGCCGACGTCGTCGACGGCACCGTCGTCTCCGCGCGGGCGGGAGGGGAGGACGGCCGCGGCGCGCGGTTCGTCCTGACGCTCGAGGACGGCCGGTCCGTGCGGGCACGGCGGGTCCTGATCACCACCGGGCTCACCGACGAGCTGCCGGACGTCCCCGGCCTGGCGCAGCGGTGGGGGCGCGACGTCATCCACTGTCCCTACTGCCACGGCTGGGAGTGGCGCGACGAACCGCTGGCGGTCCTGGGCACGGGTCCCACGGCGGTGCAGCAGGCACAGCTGTTCCGGCAGTGGAGCCACGACATCACGCTCGTGCAGCACACCGCCCCGGACCCCGACGACGACGAGCGCGCGCAGCTGGCGGCCCTCGGCATCGAGTGCGTGGCGGGCGAGGTGTCGGGCGTCGAGGTGGCCGGCGACCGGATCACCGGGCTGCGGCTGGTCTCGGGGGACCTGGTGCCCTGCCGTGCCGTGGTGGTCGTGCCCCGGTTCACGGTCCGGTCCGACCTCATCGACTCCCTGGCCCTGGACACGGCGCAGGAGGAGGAGAAGGGCCACGCGGTCGGCAGCTACGTGCCCTCGGCGCCCACCGGTGGCACGGACGTGCCGGGGGTCTACGTGGCGGGCAACGTCACGGACCTGCACGCCCAGGTCCTGGCCGCGGCGGCCGCCGGGCTCAAGACCGGCACGGCCGTCAACACCGACCTGCTGGCCGAGGACCTCGACCGTGCGCGCACCGGCCACGGCGGGACGTGACCGGCCCTGCCGCGCAGAGGCGGAACCGCGGGGGGCGGACGCGCCGGGCCCTCGGCGCCTCCGCCGCGCCGGAGGAGCTGCGGCGGAGCTCCTGAGGCACGCGCCGGCCCGCCGGCCCGGGTCCTGACCCGGGCCGGCGGGACAGGATCAGGCCAGCGAGGCGTCCAGCGTGATGTCGACGGCCAGGGCCTGCGAGACCGGGCAGCCGGCCTTGGCCTCCTCGGCGATCCGCGCGAAGTCCTCCTGCGAGAGGTTCTCCACCTGCGCCTCGACGATCAGCTTGACCCCCTTGATGCCCTCGCCCGCCACGAAGGTGACCTCGGCCGAGGAGTCCAGGCGGGTGGGCGGGGTGTCGTTCTGGGCGAGCATGTTGGAGAACGCCATGGCGAAGCAGGTGGCGTGCGCGGAGGCCAGGAGCTCCTCCGGGCTCGTCCGGGGCCCGGCGCCGCTCTCGGCGCGCGTGTCCCAGTCCACGTCGAAGGGGCCCAGGCCCGAGCCGCTCAGCTCGGTGGTGCCCGAGCCGTTGAAGAGATCGCCGGTCCAGACGGTGCTGGCCTTGCTGACGACGGGTTTCGGCATAGTTCCTCCTGAGGTCCACGGCGGGCGGGCGCTCCGCCTGCCGGCGCCTGGCGGCGCTGCTGTCACGCTAACGGATCCCGCACGCTCTGTGCCCGGCCGTGGCTGTGTTTCGGGGGGCGGCGCGGGCGCGGACGACCGCGGGGCGCACTACCCGAGAGGTTTCCGGGGGAGGTCCGGACCGCGGGACGTCCCGCGGTCGGCGACGGCACGGGCGGTCGCGTGCGCGGCCGCGGACACGACCCGCTCCAGCGGGCCCCTTCCGAACGCGTGCCGCCAGGCGAGGGCCACGAGGGCGGAGACCACGAGGCAGGCCACGGACCAGAGCAGGGGGCTGCTGTAGTGGACCTCGGTGGAGAGCAGGACCAGCTGGCCCGTGTACAGGGTCAGGGTCATCGTCCCCATGGCCGTGAGCGGCAGCAGCCACTTGCCGAACTCGCGCCCGGCGAGCAGGAGGGCGCCGAGCACGGCCGTGCTGACCCCCAGGCTCCAGGCCACCGACAGGGGCGTGTTGGCGTGCGGGGCGGAGAGCACCTGCCACCACAGGGAGGAGGTCGGCAGCGGTCCGTCGCCGCCGAACACGATGATGTGGTCCAGGTCCGCCCGGGTGAGCTCCACGATGCTGTAGAGCAGGACGTTGTAGCCGTCCATGCCGTAGAGGAGCACCCAGGAGACGAGCTTGGCGAGGGCCGCGAGGCCGAGCCCCACGGCCAGCAGACGGGCCTGGACGCGCAGGCCCTTGAGGTTGAGCCGGCCGAAGGCCAGCCCGGCCAGCAGGTACGACAGGTAGGTCACCGCCGGGTACGTGCCGGTCAGCGTCAGCTGCCAGAACAGCGCGGCCGGTTCGGTGACCAGGTGCGCGAAGGTCGGGTTCACGGAGCTGTGCTCGGGCACCAGGTCGCCCAGCCAGTGGATCAGGAAGGGGCCCACGAGCAGGAAGCCGCCCGCGCACAGCAGCAGGGTCCGCGGCCGCAGGCCGAGGAAGGGCAGCGCGAGCAGGAAGAAGAGCCCGTAGTGGACGAGGATGTTGACGGCCGGCGGATCCGCCGGCATCAGGTAGTCCACCGTCAGGCCGAGCGCCATGATCAGCAGCGCGCGCACCGCGATCCCGGCGCGGGCGGCGGTGAGGTCACGGCCCCTGCGGGGCCGGCGCCCGCCGGTGGAGAAGGCGAGGCTGACGCCGGCGAGGAGGGCGAACAGCGCCGCGGAGTCCCCCGCGAACAGCAGCCAGGACAGCGTCGGGCGGTCGTTGTCCGGATAGGACTGCGGCAGGAAGTGCACGGCCGTCAGCCCCACGAGAGCCAGACCCCGCGCGGCGTCCACGGCGACCAGGCGCCCGGCCGATCGGCGGGGGTCGAGCCCGCCGGTGGCCTCCGCGGCCCGGTCTCTCGTGGGGTGGTCGTTCATGGGTCCCGCCGTCCTGCTCCTCATCCCCGGCCCCACGGTGGGCCGCTCTCAAGGATGTCGTGTGCACTGCCGCCAATCTTCGCATCCGCGCCGGTGGTCGCGGCAACGTTGCGCCGGGAGGCTCAGGAGGCGGCGGCCGCCGGGCCGGGCGGCGGCACGGGGAGCCCGGCGCAGCGGCGGTGCAGCAACTTGGCCCGCATCCGGCGCCGGGCGTCCAGGGCGGCCGCGGCCGGTTCGGGGGGCTCCACCTCGGGCACGAGGATCTCGACCGCCTCGCCGAGCTCGGCGTCGTGCTCGACGGTCCCCCGGAGCAGGTCCACCGTGGCGGGCTCGAGCTCGTGCACGCAGGTGAGGTCCACGCCGACCCGCGCCGCGGGGAGCGCGGTGCGCGCCCGCCGGAGGACGGGATGGAGCGCCTGCTGGTTCGCCCGGGTCAGGGCGCCGGCCACATTGACCCGGACGTACCGGCCGTCGAGGTCCACCTCGACGAGGACGGAGATCTTGCGCTGCACGGAGTGGGCTCCTTCACGGCGCGGCGGTCCGCCGAACCGTCCGGTGGACAGTAAGCACGCTGTGCTCTTGGGTGCCGACAAACCGTAAGTCATCTGTCGTTCCGGTGGCAAGCGCGGCGGTGGGGAGCGCCGGGCACGCCTTCCCGTCCTGCCCGCCGGCGGAGGCGCCCGCGGCCCCCGAGGCGGCGCGACCCCTCGCGGCCGCCGCGGCACCGGGCCGCCCGACCGGTCCCCGGTGCTACGCTCCGAGGTGAGCCGGACGTTCCCGGCGACGACGGCGGGCCTCCCACCGTGCCCGTCCGCACCGCTCCAGCCCGTCCCGGATGGTGGTGATCACCGTTTCCCCGCACCCGTCCCCCGCAGGGACCACCGGACCCACCCGCACCTTCGGCGTCGAGGAGGAGCTGCTCCTCGTGGACGCCCGGACCCTCGAGCCCGCGGCGGTGAGCCCCGGGGTGGTCCGCGACCACGGCGGGTCCCCGGCGCCGTCCGGGCACCGGATCTGCACCGAGCTCCAGCAGGAGCAGATCGAGGTCGCGTGCCCGCCGGTGACCGGTCTCGCGGACCAGCTCGCGGCCGTCCGCCGGGGCAGGGCGCTGCTGGACGCCGCCGCGCACCGCGCCGGCGCCCGGGTCGTGGCCCTGGCCTCGCCGGTGTTCCCCTCCCGGCCGCATCTCGTGCCCCGACCCCGCTACGCATGGCTGCGCGAGCGCTTCGGCCTCGTCGCGGCCGAGCAGCTGACCTGCGGACTGCACGTCCACGTGGAGATCGCCGGCCCGGACGAGGGCGTGGCCGTGCTGGACCGGATCCGTGGCTGGCTCCCGGTGCTCCTGGCGCTCAGCGCGAACTCGCCCTTCTGGTACGGCCAGGACACCGGCTTCGCCAGCTACCGGTACCAGACGTGGACCCGCTGGCCCACGGCAGGGCCGGACGAGCTGCTGGGCACGCCCCAGGAGTACGACCGCCGGTGCGAGGCCCTGCTGCGCTCCGGGGTGGCCCTGGACCGCGGCATGCTGTACTTCGACGCCCGGCTCTCCGCCCGCTATCCCACCGTGGAGATCCGGGTCGCGGACGTGTGCCTCGAGGCCGAGCACGCCGCGGTGCTGGCGGCCCTGGTCCGCGCCCTGGTCGAGACGGCGGCCCGGCAGTGGCGGGCCGGCGCCGCGGCCCCGCGGACCGGCGTGGGGCAGCTGCGCGCGTGGTCCTGGCAGGCCGGCGCCGCCGGGGTCGAGGGCGCGCTGGTCAGCCCGGGCTCCGGCGCGCCCGCGCCCGCCGCGGAGGTCGTGGCGGAGCTGCTCGACCTCGTGCGGCCCGTGCTCGCGCAGTGGGGCGAGGCCGGGCAGGTGGAGGCGGTGGTGGCCGGCATCCTGCGCGACGGCTCCGGGGCGCGGCGGCAGCGCGCGGCCTTCGCCGCCCGGCAGGACCCGCGCGACGTCGTGCGGGCGGCGCTCGAGGCGACCCACCGGTGAGGGCCCGGCGGCACCCCGCCCTCGAGCGGCGGCGTCTCGACGTCGGTGCCTGCACCGTGGTCGTGCGGGGGACCTTCCACCGGGGGCTGCCCCCGGTGGTCCTCGTGCACGGCATCGGGATGTCGGGGGCGTACTTCCTGCGCCTGGCGGACGTGCTCGCGGCCACGCACGACGTCTACGCCCTCGACCTGCCGGGCTACGGGGCGGCGCCGCGCCCGGACCGGCCCCTCACGGTGCCCGAGCTCGGCCGCGTGGTCGCGGGAGCGGTCGGGGAGCTCGGGCTGCAGGCCCCCGTCGTCCTCGGCCACTCCATGGGGTGCCAGATCGTCGTGGACACCGTCAAGGACCATCCCGGTCTGTGCGCCGGCTACGTGCTGGTGGGTCCGACCGTGGACGACTCCGCCCGCACCCTGCTCCGGCAGGCGTGGCGGCTGCTGCGGGACAGCCTGCGCGAACCGCCGCGGACCAACGCCGTGGTCGTGCGCGAGTACCTGCGGATGGGTCCGCTGCGCTATCTGCGCACTGCCCGGCACATGCTCCGCGACCGGATCGAGCAGGACATCCGGGCCTGCACGCCGCCCGGCCTGGTCGTGCGCGGGACCCGCGACCCCATCGCCAGGCGGGACTGGGTCCGCCGGCTGGCCCGGGCCGCTCCCGACGCCCGTCTCGTGGAGATCCCCGGTGCCCCGCACAACGTCCAGCACACCGGCCCGCGCGAGCTCGCCGCCGCCTGCGCCCCCTTCCTCGCCGCCTGCCGGCCCGGTGCCCGTCCCGGGAGCCCGTCGTGAGCCCGCGCCGGCCGGGCGGCGCGGGCGCCGATCTCGCGGTCTGGGCCCTGGACTACGTCTACGCGCTCCGCTGGCAGGCCGCCGGTCTCCTCGGCCGCTGGGACCCCGCCCACTACCGGGGCCCGGGAGCGCCCGGCAGGCCGCCCGTCGTGCTCATCCCCGGCATCTACGAGTCGTGGACCTTCATGCTCCCGGTCGCCGGGGTCCTGCGGGAGCACGGGCACGACGTCCACGTCGTCGAGGACCTGCGGTTCAACACCGGGACCATCGAGGAGATGGCGGCGCTGGTCGACGAGCACATCCGTCGGGAGGAGCTCGAGCGGTGCGTGCTGGTGGCGCACAGCAAGGGCGGGCTGATCGGCAAGCACCTGCTGGCCCACCACAACGCCCGCACCGTCATCCAGGGCCTCGTGGCCGTCAACACCCCCTTCTCCGGCTCGAAGCTCGCCCGTCTGCTGCCCCTCCCGGCCATCCGGGTGTTCCTGCCGCACTCCCCGGAGCTCACGGCGCTGACCACCCGCCGGGAGGTCAACCAGCGGATCGTCTCCGTCTACGGCCTGTTCGACCCCCACATCCCGGGGGGCAGCCGGCTCGAGGGCGCGCGCAACGTCCAGCTGGGAACGCGCGGGCACTTCCTGCCGCTGAGCGACCCGCGCGTGCACCGGGCGATCGTGGAGGGGGTCAGCGGGCTCGCGCGCTGACCCGCCGGGGAGCGGGCACCGGGCGGGGCCGGAACGGGTCCGGCCCGGCGTCGGAGCCGACTGCTACGCTTCCGCCACCGGGCGGCCCCGAGCAGGACGCCGGGGCAGGCACGACGGACGACGTCGGAGGGACGGGTGGGGACCGTGGTCGTACTGGGACTGACGCCCTTCCAGGGCTGGGAGGTGATCTCCTGGGCCCTGCTGCTCGCCGCCGCGGCCTGGACCGCGGCGCGGGGCGTCCGGTGGATCGTGCGCCGCTACGGGCAGAACACCCGCTGGGGCCGCAGGGCGCGCACCCGGCTCGGCCTGCGCCGGGCCCGCGACGGTCTGCTGGAGCGCCATGCGGCCGGGGAGCTCACCGAGGACGAGTACCGGGAGCGGCTGCGGCTGCTCGAGCAGGAGGGCCGTCCCGGTCCGTGACCGCCCGGCGGCGGGCCGGGCGCACGGGCGCCGCAGGGGGCTGACGGACGGCAAGCAGGCTGACAGACTGGAGGCGTTCGGGTCCCGCCGCGTGCGGCGGGACGAGACCAGGCGACGACAAGGAGTTCCCATGTCCGAGAAGCCCAACCCCATCGAGCTGCAGAAGCACCTCAGCGGCCTGGACTACCCGGTCGGCAAGGACGAGATCGTGCGGAGGGCCCAGGACTCCGGCGCGGACGACTCCGTCCTGGAGGCCCTGCGCGGCCTGCCGGACCGGCAGTACGAGAAGCCCACGCACGTGACCGAGGCGGTCTTCGGCGAGTAGGCCGCGCGGCCCGCGGCGGCGGGGGAGAGCGGCGCACCGGCGCGCGCCCCCGCCGCGCCGGTGCGCCGCCAGGTCCCCGGTGATCCCGCCGGGCTCGGCGCCCCGGCCGGCACCGCCCGGATCGAGCGCCCCGGTCAGTCCTCCCGGCCGCCGTGCTCCAGGTCCGCGATCCCGCGGATGTCCCGGAGCGCGGACCCGTCCCCGTACTTGCTCGACGTGATCACGCTGAACGTGCCGTTGGTCTCGAGCACGACCGCCTCCACCTGGGAGAGGTCCCCGGTGCCCTGCATCCGCACGGCCTGGCGCAGCTCGGACTCGGTCAGCCGGTTGCGGTGGAGCGCCTCGTGCCGGATCCTCCCCCCGGCCAGCAGCAGCGCCGGCTCGGCGGTGAAGACGCCGCGCATGCGCGGCCAGCGCGCGGAGATCCAGGCCACCAGCAGCTGCAGGGCGGCGAGCAGGGCGAGGGCGGTGATCCCCTCGCTCCAGGAGACGTCCGTGCTGAGGAAGATCGTGGCGAGGGTCGAGCCGAGGGCGACCGTGACCACGAAGTCGAAGACGTTGAGCTGCCCGAGGGTGCGCTTCCCGGACAGCCGCAGGATCAGCACGAGCGTCGTGTAGGAGGCGGCGCCCACGAGGAGGATGCGCAGGACGGCGGCCCAGGAGTCAAACCACACCACGACCACCTCCTGGGCCGGGGACGGTGCGCGACGGGGTCATGCGGAGGCCTCCTCCTTCTCCTTGAGCTCCGGTTCGCGGCGCTGCAGCCAGGCGCTCAGCGGCGCCGAGGTGAGCCCGTGGACGACCACGGAGGCGGTGATGGCCAGGGTGGCGTAGACGAAGATCTCGTGGTGGCCGGTGTGGCGCTCGGCCAGGGTGGCGTAGAACAGCGCCGAGACGCCCACGGGGGCGAACCAGCTCAGGAACGCGGTCTCGGAGCGGTCGTGAACGTCCTTCAGCAGCGGCCGCAGCGCCCACAGGGTCACCAGGCGGCGCACCAGCACGGCGGCGGCCACGACCAGGGGGACGATCCAGCCCAGGGCGGCCCACTCGCCGAAGGGCAGGGCGATGCCCAGCAGCAGGAACACCGGCAGCAGGAACAGGCGGGCCACGGCGTCGTGCACCTTGTCCTCCTGGGCCTCCTCCCGCTGCGGGATGACCTGGCCGAACACGGCCACCCCGACGAAGACCACCAGGATCGCGTCGGTGCCCAGCAGCTTGCCGGTCCCCAGCAGCAGCAGGGCCAGCGGGACGATGAACGCCAGGTAGGAGCTCTCCTCCATCAGCCCGTGCTTCCGCACGAGGACGAAGAGCCTCCCCAGCAGGTACCCGGCCACCGCGCCGATGACGGCGCCGGCGAGCACCTCCCACAGCAGCACCTTCGTGAGCAGCTCGTACCAGGCCCGGTCCGGTGCCGTCAGCAGCAGCACGGGCAGCATGACGAAGAGGTAGCCCAGCCCGTCGTTGATCCCGCTCTCGGCCGAGAGGTTGTGCCGGACCCGCTCGGTGACCTTCTCCTCGGCCATCGACCCCGTGACGATCGGGGTGGTGACCACCGGGTCGGTCGGGGTGATGATCGCCCCGACCAGCAGCGCGATCAGGAACGGGACGCCCAGGCCCCACCACAGCACGCCGGTGGCGACCACGAGCATCAGGGCCATGCCCGCCCCGATGATCACCACGATCCACCGGGCGTTGTCCCGCCAGTAGCCGTGCGGCAGGCGCAGGGCGACCCCGGCCAGCCCCACGGCCAGGGTGATCCGTGCGGCCTGCTCGAGCAGCGTGCCCTCGGGGATCCCGAAGTCCTCCATCCGCAGCAGGCCCAGGGCGTGCGGGCCGATCAGGGCCCCGAAGGCCAGGCACAGCAGGGGACCGGGCAGGCTGGCCCGCTGCAGCACGGTCGAGAACGACGCGAACACGAGGAGGGCACCGGCGAACAGCGCCAGCAGCAGGTTGATGTCCATGTGGCTCCTTCCGCTGTCGCCCCGGGCCGGGGACGGTGTCCGGCTCCTACGGTAACCCTGCTGATGGTGTCCGGAGCAAGAGCGGTTCCGGGCACGGGCCACCGGGTAGGGTCGCCGGACAGGGAGACGGGCCAACGGGAACGGAGCGAGGACGTGGACGTGCTGCTGACGGTGACGGGGATCGCGATCGTCGTGGTCGGGCTGTGGGACATCTACCACAGCCTGCTGCACCCGAGCGGCACGGGAGCCATCGGCGGGAGGGTGCAGGCGGGCGTCTGGTGGATCTCCCGCCGCACCGGGCACCGCTTCGGCTCCGCCGTGGGCCCGGGGTCGATGATCACGGTGGTGCTCGTGTGGGTGCTCCTGCAGGGGATCGGCTGGGCCCTGGTCTACCTGCCGCACGTGCCCGGCGGCTTCACGTACTCACCCGGCGTGGACGCGGCCGACTACCCCGACTTCGTGGAGGCGCTCTACATCTCCCTCGTGACGCTGGCGACGCTGGGCTTCGGGGACGTCGTGGCCACCGACCCGTGGATCCGGCTGGCCTCCCCGCTGGAGGCGCTGACCGGCTTCGCCCTGCTCACCGCGGCCCTGACGTGGTTCACCCAGATCTACCCGCCCCTGTCCCGCCGGCGGTCCCTGGCGCTCGAGCTGAAGTCCCTCGCCGAGGTGGGCTACGCGGACGTCCTCGCGGAGGAGGACCCGGTGACGGCGACCCGGGTGCTCGACGGACTGGCCGCGGAGGTGGCCAAGGCCCGGATCGACTTCACGCAGCACGGGGAGACGTACTACTTCCAGGAGGAGGACCCGGACCTCTCCCTGGCCCGGCACCTGCCCTACGCGCTCGAGCTGCGCGACCGCGCCGCCGCGTGCTCGGCACCGCGGGTGCGCACGAGCGCACGCCGCCTGGGCCTGGCCCTGGAGCAGCTCGGGCAGAAGCTGCGGGAGGACTTCCTCGGCACGGGGGAGGCCCCCGAGGAGGTCTTCGCCGCCTACGCCGAGGACCACGGGCGGGAGGCCCGCCGCTGAGCCGGCACGGGGAACAATCCTCCGCCGCCCCCGGTTGCGCCGGACATGAAGGCATTGACGTACGCCCGCTACGGCGGCCCCGAAGTCCTCGAGCTCACCGACCTCCCCGAGCCCAAGGTGCCTCCGGGCTGGGTGCTCGTGAAGGTGCGCAGCGCCGCGATCAACCCCGTGGACCGGATGATCATGTCCGGTGGCCTCGATCCGCTCATGGAGGTCCAGTTCCCCGTGGTGCCCGGATGGGACGTGTCCGGGGTCGTGGAGAGGGTCGGCATCGACGTGCCGGAGTGGGCCCCCGGGGACGAGGTGGTCTCCTACGCCCGCACGGACTGGGTGCACGGCGGGACGATGGCCGAGTACGTCGCCCTGCCCGCCCGCCTGCTGGCGCCGAAGCCCGCCTCCGTGGACTGGGACCGGGCGGCGTCCCTCCCGCTGGCCGGGCTCACGGCCTACCAGGTCCTCGGCCGTCTCGACGTCGCCGCGGCGGAGACCGTGCTCGTCCACAACGCCTCCGGCGGCGTGGGCGGCTGCGCCGTGCAGCTCGCCGTCGCCCGGGGCGCCCGGGTGATCGGCACGGCGTCGGAGGCCAACCACGACTACCTGCGCGGTCTCGGCGCGGAGCCCGTGGCCTACGGGGACGGGCTGCCCGAGCGGGTCCGGGAGCTGGCGCCCGAGGGCGTGGACGTGGTGGTCGACCTCGTGGGCGGGGTCGTCGAGCAGACGCTCGCCGTGCTCAAGGACGGCGGGCGGCACGCCTCCGTTGCCGACGACGCCGTCGAGGCCCACGGCGGGACGTGGATGTGGGTGCGCCCCTCCGCCGAGGACCTCACCGAGCTGGGCCGGCTGGTGGACCGGGGCGTGCTCCGGATCGAGCTCGCCCGCAGCGTGCCCCTGGCCGAGGCCGTGGAGGCCTACCGGCTCAGCCAGGAGGGCCACGTCCGGGGCAAGATCGCCGTCCGCATGGCGTGAGCGGCGGCGCCCGGCGCCCCGTAGGTGCACAGCAGGCTGACTGGCACAATGGCCCTGTGACCGACCAGACAGAGATCCTGAGCGCCCTCGAGGACGCGCGGGCGCTGCTCGCGGCGTCCGACCTCCCGCTGTCCACGACGGACGTGCTGGGCCGGCGCGAGGACATCGACCGCGCCGTCGCCCAGCTCGACGACTACGTCCTGCCCCGGGTGCGCTCCCTCGACGCGCCGCTGCTCGCGGTGGTCGGCGGCTCCACGGGCGCCGGCAAGTCGACCCTGGTCAACGCGCTCGTGGGCCACCCCGTGACCCGCTCCGGGGCCATCCGCCCCACCACCCGGCAGCCCATCCTGATCCACCACCCGCGCGACGCCGAGGCGTTCTCGACCCAGCGGGTGCTCCCGCACCTGAGCCGGATCCACGCGCAGAAGGTCACCCCTGCTGGCTCGACCGCCGCGGACACCGCCTCCCCGGCCGCGCTGCCCGGCACCGCGGACGGACAGGCGCTCGTGCTGCTGGCCGAGCCGCGCATCCCCGAGGGGGTCGCCCTGCTCGACGCCCCCGACGTCGACTCGATCTCCGACGAGAACCGCCGGCTCGCGGGGCAGCTGCTCGCCGCCGCCGACCTGTGGCTGTTCGTGACCACCGCGAACCGCTACGCCGACGCGGTGCCGTGGCGGCTGCTCGTCGAGGCCGCCCAGCGGGACATCACGGTGGCCGTGGTCCTCGACCGGGTCCCGCACGGGCTCGAGGCCGAGATCGAGGAGGACCTCCGCAGGATGCTCGCGGAGCAGGGCCTCGGGAACGCCCCGGTCTTCACGGTCCCGGAGTCGCCCCTCAACGAGACCGGCATGCTCCCGCCGCACGTCGTCGCCCCCGTCGCGGACTTCCTCGCCGAGCTGGGGCGCAGCGCGGCCTCCCGCTCGGAGATCGCCCGCCGGACCCTCGGCGGAGCGGTGCGCTCCATCGCCGAGCGCACCGGCGCGGCCGGGACCGCGGTGCTCGCCCAGCAGCGCGTGGCGGCACAGCTGCGCAACGACGTGGACCGCGCCTTCGACGAGGCGCTGGCCGCCGTCGTCGAGTCGACCCGCGACGGGACCCTGCTGCGGGGGGAGGTGCTCGCCCGGTGGCAGGACTTCGTGGGCACCGGAGAGTTCTTCCGCGGCCTCGAGGCCGGGATCGGGCGGATGCGGGACCGGATCACGGCCTTCTTCAGCGGGAGGCCGGCGCCCGAGGTCGAGGTCGAGGAGGCCATCGAGACCGGGCTACAGACCGTGATCGTGGAGGAGGCCGCGCGCGCCTCGGAGACCGCGGAGCGCCGCTGGCAGGACGAGCCGGCCGGCCGGGTGCTCCTCGGCGGGTCCGACCTCGGCTCGCTGCCGCCGGACTTCCGCGAGCGCACCGCCGAGCAGGTGCGCGCGTGGCAGGGCGACCTCATGGCGCTGATCCAGCGCGAGGGCGCGGACAAGCGGACCAAGGCGCGGGCGATGTCCCTGGGCGTCAACGCCCTGACCGTGATCCTGATGATCGGCGTGTTCTCCATGACCGGCGGGCTCACCGGGCTGGAGGTCGGGATCGCCGGCGGCTCCGGCGTGGTCGGCACCAAGCTGCTCGAGGCGGTCTTCGGGGAGGACGCCGTGCGGCGGATGGCCGAGGACGCCCGCAAGAACCTCGAGTCCCGGATCTCCACGCTCATGGACCAGCAGGCGTCCGTGTTCCTGCGGCGCCTCGACGTCCTGGACGGGCACCCGGAGGCCGACGAGCTGGCCGCCGCGGCCGAGCGCATCCGCAGCGCGGGACGGTCGCTGGGGGAGGGCCGGTGAGCCCCGCCAACCAGGCGGCCCCCACCCTCTCCGAGCGGCTCACGGCGCTCGCGCGCGCCACGGACCTGGCCTCCGGACGGCTCGACGAGGAGGTCGTGGCGGCGTCCCGCACCGTCCTGGACCGTGCGGCCGAGCGGCGCTCCCTGTCCGCCGACCACACCGTGGTGGGCTTCTTCGGGGCGACCGGGTCCGGGAAGTCCACCCTGTTCAACGCCGTCGTGGGACGGGACATCGCCCGGGCCGCGGCCCGCCGCCCCACCACCGCGGAGCCGCTGGCCGCCGTCTGGGGGGAGCAGGGCAGCGAGGCCCTGCTGGACTGGCTCGACGTCTCCCAGCGCCACCACGTCGACACGCCCCTGCCCGCGGCGCACGAGGACACCGGCCGGTGGACCCGCGTCAAGGAGCGGTTCACGGGCGGGTCCGCCGCGGAGGGGCCCGGCGGGCTGATCCTCCTCGACCTGCCGGACTTCGACTCCGTGAGCCTGCACCACCGCACCATCGTGCAGCGCCTGGTCGGGATGGTGGACGTCGTGGTGTGGGTCGTGGACCCGCAGAAGTACGCCGACGCGGTCATCCACCAGGACTTCATCGCGCCGCTGGCCCGCCACGGGGCCGTGACCATGGTGGTGATGAACCAGGTGGACCGGCTGCCGGCGGCGGAGGTGCCCGCCGTGATGGCCTCCCTCGAGGAGCTCGTGGCCCAGGACGGGCTGCCCACCACGGGCCTGTCCAAGCCGGTGGCCGTCTCCGCGGTGACCGGGGAGGGCGTCGGGGCGCTGCGCGCCCGGATCCGTGCGGTGGCCGACTCCAAGGCCGCCGCCGGCGCCCGGCTCGACGCCGACGTCGACGACGCCGCCGCGCGGCTCGCCGAGGCCTCCGGGGAGGGGGAGCCGGCCGGGATCACCGAGCCGGCGCAGGAGCGGCTCACGGACGGCCTGGCGCAGGCCGCCAACGTGCCCGGCATCGCCCGGGCCGCCGGGAGGTCCTACGCCCTGCACGCCGCCGGGCACACCGGGTGGATCGCCACCCGGTGGCTGCTGAGGTTCCGCAAGGACCCGATGCGGCGGCTGAACCTCGACCGGGGCCGGACCGTGAACCCGGAGGTCAACCGCACGTCCCTGCCCCCCATGGGCGCCGCCCAGCGGGCGGCGGCCGACTCCGCCGTGCGCACGTTCGCCCACGACGCCGCGGACGGGGCCGCGGAGCCGTGGACCCGGTCGGTCCGCCAGGCCGCCCGCACCCACGAGCAGAAGCTCCCGGACGCGATCGACCAGGCCGTCGCCCGCACCGACTTCCGGGCCGGGCGGAACTCCTGGTGGTGGATCGCCTTCGACGTCGTCCAGTGGCTCGCGATGCTCGCGGTGGTGGCGGGCCTGGTCTGGCTGCTGGGGCTGTTCCTGCTGGAGTGGTTCCAGATCCCCGTCCCGCCGCCCCCGTCCGTCGAGGGCTTCCCGCTGCCGGTGCCCACGCTGCTGGTCCTCGCCGGGGTGGTGCTCGGGATCTTCACGGCCCTGACCGGCCGGATCCTCGCGGGCTTCGGGGCCCGGATGCGGGAGCGCTCGGTGCGGCGCCGGCTGCGCGCGTCGGTGGCCGAGGCCGGCCGCCGCACCGTCGTGGAGCCCGTGCGGGCGGAGCTCGACGCCTTCGCCGCCTTCCGGCAGGCCCTCGCCGTCCTGCGCCGCTGAGGTCCTGCGCCGCCGAGGTCCTGTGCCGGGGGACCCAGCGCCGCTGAGCAGGGCAGGGGGCCGCCCCGCCACGAGGGCGGCGGGGTCGGCTACGGGGCGGTGGCCCGGACGGCCTCCGTGAGCCGGCGCGCGGCCTGCACCACGACCTCGGCGTGCAGCCGCCCCGGCTGGCGGGTGAGCCGCTCGATCGGCCCCGAGATCGAGACCGCGGCGATCACCCGGCCCGAGGGCCCGCGCACCGGCGCCGAGACGGAGGCGATGCCCGGCTCCCGCTCACCCAGCGACTGCGCCCAGCCCCGGCGGCGCACCCCGGCCAGCACGGTCGCGGAGAACCGCGCGTGCCGCAGGCCCTCGAGCAGCCGGTCGTGGTCCTCCCACGCGACGAGCACCTGCGCGGCGGAACCGGCCTTCATGGACAGCTGCGTGCCCACGGGGATCGTGTCCCGCAGCCCGATGGGCCGCTCGGCCGAGGCCACGCACACGCGCCAGTCGCCCTGCCGGCGGAAGATCTGGGCGGACTCCCCGGTGGCGTCCCGCAGGTTCACCAGGACGGGGCCGGCGGAGGCGATCAGACGGTCCTCGCCGGCCGCGGAGGCCAGCTCCACGAGCCGGGAGCCGAGCACGAACCGGCCCTGGACGTCCCGGCCCACGAACCGGTGGTGGGCCAGCGCCACGGCCAGCCGGTGCACGGTGGGGCGGGCGAGCCCCGTGGCGCTCACCAGCTGCGCGAGGGTCGCCGGCCCCGCCTCGAGCGCGTCGAGGATCATCGCGGCCTTGTCGACCACCCCCACCCCGCTGGGCGCGGTGGTCGAGGCCAGCGCCAGCGCCTCGCCGGTGCCGTGCCCGCCGAGCGGCGTGCCGAGCGGGGCGCCGGACGGGTCCATGTGTCCAGATGTGTCCATGCACTGATACTGCCGTCTCAGAATGTGAGAAGCAAGCCGCAGGGCTGGCCCACCGCGGCGCGGGCGCCGACCATGGAGGAAACACGTTGCACAGGCAGCACGGAAGGATCCGCCATGCCGGACTACCAGTCCTCGACCCCCACCACGGCCTCCGCCACGCCCTCCGGGGCCCCGGGTGGCCGCACCCTCGCCGAGAAGGTCTGGGCGGACCACCTCGTGCGCAAGGGCGAGGACGGCCGGCCGGACCTGCTCTACATCGACCTGCACCTGCTGCACGAGGTCACCTCGCCGCAGGCCTTCGAAGGGCTGCGGCTGGCGGGGCGCCCGCTGCGCCGCCCGGATCTGACGATCGCCACGGAGGACCACAACACGCCCACGCAGGACATCTTCTCCCGCATCGCCGACGACACCTCCCGCAAGCAGATCGAGACGCTGCGCACCAACTGCGCCGAGTTCGGGGTGCGCCTGCACCCGCTCGGGGACGCCGAGCAGGGCATCGTGCACGTGGTGGGTCCCCAGCTGGGCCTCACGCAGCCCGGCATGACCGTGGTCTGCGGCGACTCCCACACCTCCACCCACGGCGCGTTCGGCGCGCTCGCCTTCGGCATCGGCACCTCCGAGGTCGAGCACGTCATGGCCACCCAGACGCTGCCCCTGGCCCCGTTCCGGACCATGGCCGTCAACGTCGAGGGCACGCTGCGCCCGGGCGTCTCCGCCAAGGACATCATCCTGGCCGTGATCGCGAAGATCGGCACCGGCGGCGGACAGGGCTACGTCCTGGAGTACCGGGGCTCGGCCATCCGGGCGCTGTCCATGGAGGCCCGGATGACCATCTGCAACATGTCGATCGAGGCGGGGGCCCGGGCCGGCATGATCGCCCCGGACGAGACGACCTTCGACTACGTCAAGGGCCGCCCCCACGCGCCGGAGGGCGCCGAGTGGGACGCGGCGGTCGAGTACTGGCGGACCCTGCGCACCGACGAGGACGCCGTCTACGACGCCGAGGTGTTCCTGGACGCGGACGAGCTGGAGCCGTTCGTCACCTGGGGCACCAACCCCGGCCAGGGCGTCCCCCTGTCCCAGTCGGTGCCCGATCCCGAGGACATCGGGGACGAGAACGACAAGGCCAACGCCCGCCGGGCCCTGGAGTACATGGGCCTGGCCGCCGGCACCCCGATGAAGGAGATCCCGGTGGACACCGTCTTCCTGGGCTCCTGCACCAACTCCCGGATCGAGGACCTGCGGGCCGCGGCCGAGATCGTCAAGGGCCGCACCAAGGCCGAGAACGTCCGGATGATGGTGGTGCCCGGCTCCGCCAAGGTGCGGCTGCAGGCGGAGGCCGAGGGCCTGGACCGGGTGTTCACGGAGTTCGGCGCCGACTGGCGCTTCGCGGGCTGCTCGATGTGCCTGGGCATGAACCCGGACCAGCTGGCCCCCGGCGAGCGGTGCGCCTCGACGTCGAACCGCAACTTCGAGGGCCGGCAGGGCAAGGGCGGGCGCACCCACCTCGTCTCGCCCGTGGTGGCCGCGGCCACCGCGGTGCGCGGCACGCTGTCCTCCCCGTCCGACCTCGACGCCCCCGGCGACGTCGCCGCCGCGGCCTGACCGCCGCCCGAACCCAGGAAGGCCCTGCCATGGAGAAGTTCAGCACCCACCGGGGGATCGGCGTCCCGCTGCGCCAGTCCAACGTGGACACCGACCAGATCATCCCGGCCGTCTACCTCAAGCGGATCACCAAGACCGGGTTCGAGGACGCCCTGTTCGCCGCCTGGCGGAAGAACGAGGACTTCGTGCTCAACCGGGAGCCCTACCGCCACGGCTCCGTGCTGGTGGCCGGGCCCGACTTCGGCACCGGCTCCTCGCGCGAGCACGCGGTGTGGGCGCTGCGCGACTACGGCTTCCAGGCTGTGATCTCCTCCCGGTTCGCGGACATCTTCCGCGGCAACTCGGGCAAGCAGGGCCTGCTGGCCGCGCAGGTGGACCAGGCCGACGTCGAGCTGCTGTGGAAGCTGATCGAGGAGCACCCCGGCACCGAGATCGAGGTCGACCTCGAGTCCCGGACCGTGACCTGCGACACGGTCACCGTCCCGTTCTCCATCGACGACTACACGCGCTGGCGCCTCATGGAGGGCCTGGACGACATCGGCCTGACCCTCCAGCGCGAGGAGGACATCGTCGCGTTCGAGGCCGGGCGCCCCGCGTTCAAGCCGACCACGCTGCCCGCCCGCACCTGAGCGCGCCACGCCCGGCACGGCCCGGCGGAGCCCACCGGGCCCCGCCGGGCCGTCGCGCTGTCCCGGACACGCACGACGGCGGCCCTGGTGCGAGGGCCCGCGCCGGGGAACCTACACTGTACGGGTGCCGCTCCCGCTCGGGGGTGGCCCGGCAACAGCAGATCGGAAGGTCATGAGCAGCGCACTGCACATCACGGGCGGCGTCCCCCTGTCCGGGCAGGTCACCGTGCGAGGTGCCAAGAACCTCGTCCCCAAGGCCATGGTGGCCGCCCTCCTGGGCTCCACGCCGTCCGTCCTGGCGAACGTGCCCGAGATCAAGGACGTCCAGGTCGTCACCAACCTGCTGGCGCTGCACGGGGTCGACGTGGCGCGCGAGGACGGCCGGCTGTCCCTGGACCCGTGCAACGTCACCACGGCGCGGCACGCGGACATCGACGCCCACGCCGGGGACTCCCGGATCCCGATCCTGCTGTGCGGGCCCCTCCTGCACGCCATCGGCGAGGCCTTCATCCCCGACCTCGGCGGGTGCAAGATCGGCGACCGGCCCATCAACTACCACCTCGACGTGCTGCGCCACTTCGGCGCCCGGGTCGAGAAGCTGGAGTCCGGGATCCGGATGAGCGCGCCGCACGGGCTGCACGGCGCCAAGGTCGAGCTGCCCTACCCCTCGGTCGGCGCGACCGAGCAGGTGCTGCTCACCGCCACCCGGGCCGACGGCCACACCGAGCTGCGCGGCGCGGCCACCGAGCCCGAGATCATGGACCTCATCGCGATCCTGCAGAAGATGGGCGCCATCATCACGGTCCAGACCGACCGGGTGATCCGCATCGAGGGCGTCCCCGAGCTCACCGGCTACCGGCACCGGGCCATGCCCGACCGGATCGAGGCGGCGTCCTGGGGCTCCGCGGCGCTCGCCACCGGCGGCGACATCTTCGTGGCCGGCGCCCGGCAGTCCGACATGATGACCTTCCTCAACACCTTCCGCAAGATCGGCGGCGGCCTCGACATCACGGAGGACGGCATCCGCTTCTACCACCCCGGCGGGGACCTCAACCCGCTCATCGTGGAGACCGACGTGCACCCCGGGTTCATGACCGACTGGCAGCAACCGCTGGTGGTCGCCCTGACCCAGGCCTCGGGCGTGTCCATCGTGCACGAGACCGTGTACGAGAACCGCTTCGGCTTCACCGCCGCCCTCAACCGGATGGGGGCCACGATCCAGCTGCACCGCGAGTGCCTGGGCTCCGTGCCCTGCCGCTTCGGGCAGCGCAACTTCGTGCACTCGGCCGTGATCTCCGGGGCCACCCCGCTGCAGGCCTCGGAGATCAACATCCCCGACCTGCGCGGCGGCTTCTCGCACCTCATCGCCGCGATGGCCGCCGAGGGCACCTCCCACGTCACGGGCGTGGAGCTCATCGAGCGCGGCTACGAGCACTTCACCCACAAGCTGGCGGGGCTCGGGGCGTCCTTCGAGCTCGACGGCGAGTGAGCCGGGCCCGCCGATGAGCCGCACCTCGAAGCGCAGCCTGTTCCGCGTGCTCGCGGGCGTCGTGAAACCGGCCTACGGGCTGGCGGCCCGGCTGAGCTGGACGGGGGAGGAGCACCTGCCCGCCGAGGGCGGGTTCATCGTGGTGCCCAACCACCTCACCGAGCTCGATCCCCTGACGGTCGCCATCACGCTCTACGACAACGGGATCATGCCCCGCTTCCTGGCGAAGGAGTCGCTGTTCCGCGCCCCCGTGGTCGGGGCGGTGCTCCGGGCCACGGGCCAGGTCCCCGTGCTGCGGGGCACGGCCGACGCCGCGGCGGCGCTCACGGCCGCCCGCGCCGAGCTGGCCTCCGGCGGCGCCGTGGTGATCTACCCCGAGGGGACCCTCACCCGCGACCCCGGCCGCTGGCCGATGACCGGGCACACGGGCGCCGCACGCCTCGCCCTCGCCACCGGTGCCCCCGTGGTCCCGGTGGCGCACTGGGGGGACCAGGAGGTCCTCGACCTCGACCGCTCCACCGGCCGGCGCAGGATCAGCCTCTTCCCCCGGAAGGACGTGCGCGTGCGGATCGGGCCGCCCGTGGACCTCACGCCGTGGCGGGACGACGTCCCCGACCTGACCCACCCGGTGGGCCGCCACGCCGCCCGGCTCGAGGACGCCACCGACGCCGTCATGCGCGCCGTCACCCGGGAGCTCGCGCAGCTGCGGGGGACGGACGCGCCGGCCGCCCTCTGGGACCGCCGCAGGGGAGGCCGCCTGTGACGCAGCCCGACCCTGCCACGCCGCGCCCCCGCGGACTGCCCGCCGCCGGGCCGCGGCGGATCGCCGTCCTCGGCGCCGGGTCGTGGGGCACGACCTTCGCCAAGATCCTCGCCGACAGCGCCCGGGAGGCCGCGCACGACCGCCACGAGCCGCCCGGGAGGACCGTGGCGCTGTGGGGGCGCAGCGCCGACGCGATGGGCCACGCCGCGCGCACCCGCGTCAACGACCGCTACGTCCCCGGCATCCGGCTGCCCGGGCGCCTGGAGATCACCGCCGACCTCCCCGCGGCCGTGCACGGGGCGGACCTCGTGGTGCTCGCGGTGCCCGCCCAGTCCCTGCGGGCCCAGCTGGCCGCCGCGGCCGGGCACCTCGAGCCGGACGCCGTGGTGCTGTCCCTGGCCAAGGGGCTCGAGCGGGACACGGGCCTGCGGATGAGCGAGGTGGTCGCCGAGGAGCTGGGGCGGGCCACCGGCCTGGGCCCCGAGCACTGGCGCGCCCGCACGTGCGTGCTCTCCGGGCCCAACCTGGCCATGGAGATCGCGGAGGAGCAGCCCACGGCCTCCGTCGTGGCCGCCCCCACCACGGAACTGGCCAGCTGGGTGGCGCACGCCTGCCGGACCCGCTACTTCCGCCCCTACACGAACACGGACGTGGTGGGCACCGAGATCGGCGGCGTCGTGAAGAACGTCATCGCCCTCGGCGTGGGCATCGCCGACGGCCGCCACTTCGGGGAGAACTCCAAGGCCTCCATCATCACCCGCGGGCTGGCCGAGACCACCCGGCTCGCGCTGGCCCTGGGCGGACGGCTGGAGACCCTCTCCGGGCTCGCCGGCCTGGGGGACCTCGTGGCCACTTGCTCCTCGCCGCTGTCCCGCAACCGCACCGCCGGCCGGCTCCTCGGCCTGGGCCTGACGCCCGAGGAGGTGCAGGAGGAGATGACCCAGACCGCCGAGGGCATCAAGTCCGCCCCCGCCGTGCTCGCCCTCGCCCGCCGGCACGGCGTCGACATGCCCATCACCGACGCCGTCGTGGCCATCCTCCGCGAGGAGATCACCATCGACGACGTAGCTCAGCTGCTGCTGGGCCGAGAGATCAAATCCGAAGGGACCGCCCCATGACCCCCCGCCCCTGCGTCGCCGTGCTGTTCGGCGGGCGCTCCAGCGAGCACTCCATCTCCCTCATCACGGCCCGCGGCGTCCTGCGCGCCGTCGACCGCGAGAAGTGGGACGTGGTGACCGTCGGCATCGCCACCTCCGGGGAGTGGTTCCTCTGCCCGCAGGAGCAGCTTGAGGCCCTCCTCGACGCGGACCCGATCGCCGAGCTGCCCGTGGGCGACGAGCTCGTGAGCCTTCCCCTGAAGGTCGGGGAGAGCGAGCTCATCGTCCGCCAGGACGGCCCCTGCGGGCAGACCGTGAGCCGGGACCGGCACATCGACGTGGTCCTGCCCCTGCTGCACGGGCCCTTCGGCGAGGACGGCACCCTGCAGGGCCTGCTCGAGCTCGCCGACCTGCGCTACGTGGGCTGCGGGGTCACGGCCTCCGCGGTGGGGATGGACAAGCACTTCATGAAGCTCGCCTTCGAGGCGGCGGGCCTGGAGGTGGGCCCCTACACGGTGGTGACCGACCGGCAGTGGGCCGTGGACCCCGACGGTGTGCGCGAGCGCATCGCGCAGCTGGGCTTCCCCGTGTTCGTCAAGCCGGCCCGTGCCGGGTCCTCCTTCGGCATCACCAAGGTGGACCGTGCCGAGGAGCTGGACACGGCGATCGCCGCCGCCCGCGAGCACGACCGCAAGCTGGTGGTCGAGGCGGGGATCGTGGGGCGGGAGATCGAGTGCGCCGTGCTCGAGGGCCGCGGCAACGCGGCCGCCCGGACCTCCATGCCGGGCGAGATCGAGATCGTCGACGAGCACGCGTTCTACGACTTCGAGGCCAAGTACGTCTCGCAGGCCTCCGCGCGGCTCAGCTGCCCGGCGGACCTGCCGGAGGAGGCCATCGAGACGATCCGCCGCCGCGCCGTCACCGCCTTCGAGTCGCTGGACGGGGAGGGCCTGTGCCGCGCCGACTTCTTCTACACCCCGGACGGCCGGGTGGTCATCAACGAGATCAACACGATGCCCGGGTTCACGCCGATCTCGATGTACCCGCGGATGTGGGCCGCCTCGGGGCTCGACTACGCCGAGCTCATCGACGAGCTCCTGGGCCTCGCCCTGGAACGGCCGGTGGGGCTGCGCTGAGCCGTCGCCGTACGGCTCGGGCAGCGGCGCCCCCGCCTCACGGTGCCGGCGACGCGGTGACGACGACGTTCTTGCCGACCGCGTCCTGGGTGTAGCAGCTGATCAGGACGATGCGGTTCGGGACGACCCGCCAGATCTCGCTGTCCTTCAGCGTGTCCTTCTCGTAGGTGGTCACCGAGTCCACGACGTAGTCGAGGGTCCCGTCCACGGTCTCGACCTCGAGCTCCTTCCCGACGAGCGACGGGTCGCTCAGCTTGTTGAAGGGCAGCTCGATCTTCTCGAAGCTGTGCCCGGCGATGTACGTGGTGTTCGTCGACCCCGCACCGGGCATCCCGTACGGGGTGAGCCGGTAGCCGCTGTAGGTCTGCGGCGGCACGAGCGAGCCGTCCGAGAGGTCCTCGTCCGTCGGGTCGTAGGGGAGCACGTCCGCGTCGAAGCCGACGGCGTCGATGCTCAGGCGCAGCGGGGACGCCGCGGCCGGCACGTGCCCCAGGAAGGTCTGGGCGAGGAACCACTGGTTCATCAGCGCCACCCACAGCACGGCGGCGCACAGCGTCACCACCGCCGCCCGGCGGGCCCGCGGGTCCTTCTCCCGCACCGGAGGCGCCGGCGCGGCCGCGGTGCTGGTGGCCATCCTGTCCCGTCCTGTCGTCTCGTGTGCTGTCGCTGTCGCTGCCCCTGTTGCTGTCGCTGCCCGGGCCGGGGGTGCCGGCGGCCGGGCGGGGTGCGTGCCGTGCCGGCGCCGCCCCGCGGGCGCCGCCGGCACGGCACGCGCTCAGGCGCCGCTGCGCCCGAGCCGCCGTGCCCGGTACGCGAGCGCCCCGGGAAGGGCCACCGCGGCCGCGAGCAGCGCCGTGAGCAGGCCGGCACCGGCCGACTGCTCCAGCGGTGCCGCGGTGAGGCGGGTGTCCACGTTGAGGCCCGGGTTCGCGGCCACGGCCTCCTGGGGCGCGAGCTCCGGGAGGGCGGCCGGCTCGACCGCCGCGGCGGCCGGTGCGGCGGGCGGCGCGTCGGGCAGCGCCGGTGGCGCGTCGGCGAGGATCGGTCCCGGCTCGGGCGCCGCGGGCGCCGCCGGCTCGGCGGCTGCCGGTGCCGGGGCCTCCGCCGCTGCGGGCGGGCCCGCCTCGGCGACGGCCGGGACGTCCGCGACCGCGGGGGCCGGGACGTCCACCGGTGCGGCCGGCGCCGCGGGTTCGGCGGCGGCCGGTGCCGGTGCCGGGGCCTCCGCCGCTGCGGGCGGGCCCGCCTCGGCGACGGCCGGAACGTCCGCGACCGCGGGGGCCGGGACGTCCACCGGTGCGGCCGGCGCCGCGGGCGGCAGCTCCACCACGGCCGCGGCGACCTCGGAGGATGTGGCCCCGCCCGGCGGGGCACCGCCGGGCGGGGCGTCGCCCGGTGCGGCGACGGCTGCGGGGGCGCCCAGGAACAGGCCCCCCGCCAGCACGGTCGCCGAGGCACCGGCGACAGCCAGTCTTCTCGTCGTAGTCATGTCGATGTGTCTCCTGTATCCCGTCGTCGGCCCGGGCCCACCCCAGGACCGCCAGCGCACGGCACGAGCCCAGCGGGCCCGGTCCCGCGCCCCCGCGCGGACGGCCCCCGTCACGTCGTGCCGCTCGTCGTTCGGCCCGGACGGACCGTTCGCCCGTCCCGCGGAGCCGGAACCCCTGCCGAAGAACAGCTGTGCTGTTAACTATCGTCCACATCCTGGCATTAGCAAGGGCGAACGGGTTCGTGACGGGAGGAGTCCGGGCCGCCGCACCGGAAGCGTCGTCCCCGCCGCCCCCGGCCCACCGGGGCGTCCTCGCCGGCGGCCCCGGAGCCGCACCGGCACCGGACTGCACTAGTGGGGACACGGCTCGGCTCGCCCCCGCCATTAACCTGTGCACATGATGGGGGGCGGGACGTGGTCCCACGGCGGCCGTCCGGGGGGACGGACGCTCCGACAGGGGGGATCCGATGACGTCCGCGGTGCTCGAGGCCGAGAGCCTGGTCAAGATCTACGGCCGGGGGGACACCCGGTTCGCCGCGCTGCGCGGCGTGGACCTGCGGATCCGGCACGGGGAGTCCGTGGCCGTCGTCGGGAAGTCCGGCTCGGGCAAGTCGACCCTGATGCACCTGCTCGCGCTGCTCGACGCCCCGACCCACGGCACGGTGGCCTTCGACGGCAGGCCGGCGGCGTCGATGACGGCCCGCGAGCTCAACGAGACGCGCAACGCCGCGTTCGGCTTCGTGTTCCAGCAGTTCTACCTCACCGCGGACCAGACGGTCCTGGAGAACGTGGTGCTGCCCCTGCGGATCGCGGGGGTCCGCCCGGGCGCGCGCCGGCGCCGCGCCCTGGACGTGCTGGAGCGCCTGGACGTGGCGGAGAAGGCCTCCTGCCGCGCCGCCGACCTGTCCGGCGGGCAGAAGCAGCGCGTGGCCCTCGCCCGCGCCCTGGTCAACGAGCCCTCCGTGATCTTCGCCGACGAGCCCACCGGCAACCTCGACTCGGCCACCGGCGCGGTGGTCCAGGACCTCCTGTTCGACCTCCACCGGGAGCAGGGCATCACCCTCGTCGTCGTCACCCACGACGACGACCTCGCGCGGCGCTGCGGCCGTCAGGTGCACCTGCACGACGGTCTCGTCGTGGCCGGCGCCGCCCCGGCCGCCGCGGCGGGCGCCGAGGTCGTCCTCGGAGCGGCCGGGGGCGCCCGGTGAGGTGGTCCGACCTGCTCGGCTCCGCGGTCGCCAACACCCGGCGCGCGCGGATCCGCACGGCCCTCACCGTGCTCGCCGTCTTCATCGGGGCGTTCGCCCTGACTCTCACCTCGGGCATGGGCACCGGGGTGAACCGGTACATCGACGACACCGTGGCCGCGTTCGGCGACGCCGACGCCCTCTACGTGCAGAAGTCGCAGCCGCTGATCGAGCTGTCCTCGACCTCCGGCCCCCGTGAGTACGACCCGGACACCACCCGGATCCGGACGGGGTTCGGCGTCTCCTTCGAGGGACTGACCGCCGAGGACATCGCGGTCATCGAGGACATCGACGGGGTGCGCTCCGTGAAGCCGATGTACTCCGTGGCGCCCACCTACCTGGAGGCCGCCGACGGGAGCCGGTTCCAGCTCTCCCCGGGGATCCCGGTGGACGCCGTGGGCCTGCAGATGGTGGCCGGCGGAGCCCCGGCCACCGGCCGGGACGAGATCGCGGTCCCCGACAGCTGGGTCGCCGACCTGGGCTTCTCCTCCGCCCGGGACGCCGTGGGCGGGCGCGTCGACGTGGTCATGACGAACATGGCGGAGCAGGACCGGGCGTTCCCGGCCACGATCTCCGGCGTCACCCAGGCCAGCCTCGTCGGGACGTCCCTGAACCCCATCCCGTCGGACTCCTTCAACGAACGGCTCTACGACTACCAGGTCAGCGGCGTCCCGGAGGAGGTGCCGGAGAGCTTCGCGATGGCCACGGTCACGGTCGAGGACATGTCCCGGGCCCCCGGGATCCAGGCGCGGCTGGAGGACCACGACATGCTCGGGCTCACCGTGGAGGACCAGCTCGGGATGTTCCGCGCCGTGATCAACGCCATCGTCTGGATCCTCAACGCCTGCGCCGTCATCGCGCTCGTGGCCGCCGGCCTCGGCATCGTGAACACCCTGCTGATGTCGGTGCAGGAGCGGACCCGCGAGATCGGGCTCATGAAGGCCATGGGGATGAGCGGGGGCCGGGTCTTCGGCCTGTTCTCCCTCGAGGCCGTCGTGATCGGCTTCCTCGGGGCGGTGGTCGGTGCGGTCACGGGGGTCGCCGGCGGCTCCGCGCTGAGCCGCGCGCTGGCCGACGGGTTCCTGTCCGGGCTGCCCGGGCTGGCCCTGTTCGCGTTCGAGCCGTGGCGGGTGGCGCTGATCGTGCTCTCCGTCATGGGGATCGCGTTCCTGGCCGGGACGATCCCCGCGGTGCGGGCCGCCCGGAAGGACCCCATCGCCTCCCTGCGCCACGAGTGACCGGTCAGGGCCCGGCCGGGCCCGTCAGCCCTCGCACTCGATGCAGTACCGGGCGCCGTCCTTCTCGCGGGCGAGCTGGCTGCGGTGGCGGACGAGGAAGCAGGACATGCAGGTGAACTCGTCGTCCTGCTCGGGCACCACCTGGATGAGCAGCTCCTCCTGGGACAGGTCAGCCCCCGGCAGGTCGATGCCCTCGGCCGTGTCCGCGTCGTCGACGTCGATCGCCGGGCTCTGCGCGGTGGCGCTGCGCTGCGCCTGGATCACCTCGAGGGACTCGTTGGCGGGCTCGTCCTCGGGCTTGACGCGGGGCTCGTCGTAATCGGTGGCCACGGGTGTGCCTCCTTCTGGGCGTGGTGCGGTCGGGTGCATGTCCACGCCACAACCCGGCGGGGCATGGGCCTATTCCCGGCGGTCCGGCACGCCCCGGGGACGCGGCGGCCGCGGTCGCCGCGTCCCGCCGGTCACAGGCCCTCCACGGTGTCCTGCAGGTCCAGGCACCGGCGCTCCGCGGGGATCTGCTCCACCGCGGAGCCCAGCTCCACGAGCAGGGTCGAGGACGCCACGGCGGTGCTGTCGAAGACGACCTCGACCGCCGGGTCCCGGCCGTAGGTCGTGGCGGTCCACGTGCTCCCGTCCTCGTCCTGGCGGATCAGCCAGTCGACCTCGTTGACGGAGGAGCAGGGGTCCGTGGTGGGCCCGGGCGGGGTCACGCCGCAGCGCACCACCGCGGCCGTGGGCTCGCCGTAGGCCGTGGTGGCCTGGCTCGTGGTCTCGCGCCGGTCGTGCTCGCCGACGGTCTCCGGCATGGCCAGCATCGCCGGGGCGCACCCCGGGTCGGCGGCGTTCTCGGCGGGATCCACGGTCACGGCGGGGGAGCACCCCGACAGGACCGCTGCCAGGGCGCCCGCCCCCAGCACGGCGCGGGCGGATCGGGACAGGAGGAACGAGGGCATGCCCCCAGCGTAATCCTCGGGGAGCCCCGTTCCCGCGTCCGGGGCCGTCGTTAGGATGAGCGCCATGACCCGACCCCCAGCGGAGCAGCCCCTCGTGCCCCACGCGCCGCCCGGCACCGGGCCGACCGTCGGGGAGCTGTCCGAGGCGGAGCTGCTCGAGCGGGTGCTCCCCCTGCTCCTGCGTCCCGCCGCCCCGGGTCCCGGAGCGGACCGGGTGCTGGTCGGCCCCGGCGACGACTGCGCCGTGGTCGCGGCTCCGGACGGGCGGTACGTGATCACCACGGACACCCAGGTGCAGGACCAGGACTTCCGGCTCGCCTGGGCCGGCGGCACGGTCACCACCGGCTACGACACCGGGATGAAGTGCGCCGCGCAGAACCTCGCCGACGTCGCCGCGATGGGCGCCGTCCCGTCCGCCGTCGTCGTCTCGCTCACCCTCCCCCCGGAGACGCCCCTGTCCTGGCCCCTGGACTTCGCCCGCGGCCTCGTGGCCGGGCTGGAGGCCATGGGCGCGGACCGCTGCGCCGTGGTCGGCGGGGACCTGGGCGCGGGCCGGGAGCTGTCGGTCACGGCCACGGTGACGGGCGACCTCGAGGGCCGGGACCCGGTGCTCCGGTCCGGGGCGGGGCGGGGCGGCACGGTGGCGCTCGCCGGGACCACCGGGCGCGCCGCCGCGGGCGTGGCCCTGCTCGAGGACCGCCGCTACCGGCCCGGGCGGGACGAGGCCCTGGACGCGCTCGCCGCGGCGCAGCTGCGGCCGTGCGCCCCCGTGCCCGCCGGCCCCGCCGCCGCCCGCGCCGGGGCCACCGCGATGATCGACCTCTCCGACGGCCTGCTCCGCGACGCCGGCAGGGTAGCGGCCGCCAGCGGCGTCGTCGTCGACCTCGACGCCGCGGCCGTGGCCGGACTGGCCGGACCCCTGCGCCCGGCCGCCCGGCTGCTCGGGACGGACCCCCGCGACTGGGTGCTGACCGGCGGCGAGGACCACGGGCTGCTCGCGGTCTTCCCGCCGGACGTGCCGCTGCCGGAGATGTTCCGTGCGATAGGCTCGTGTGCGCCCGCGCCCCCCGCGCACGACGACACCCTTCCCCGGGTGCTGCTCGACGGACGAGCGCCGCACCACGCTCTCGGGCACCCGGTCGGCGAAGGATGGGATCACTTTGAACCATAGGATCGGATCGAACGCGGCCGTCATGCGGCGGTGGCTCGACCTGGCCCACCGTGATCTCGTGCGCCACAGCCCCGTCCTGAACGCCCTCAACGTCTTCCCGGTCGCGGACGCCGACACCGGGACCAACCTCGCGACCACGGTGCGCGCGGCGGCCGAGGCCGCCGCGGTGCTCGAGACCGGCGACGTCGGGGAGCTGCTCTCCCTCGCCGGCCAGGCCGCCCTCGAGGAGGCCCGCGGCAACTCGGGCACCCTGTTCTCCGTGTTCCTCACGGCCGTGGGGCACTCCCTGGAGGGCAGCACGAGGATGACCGCGGAGTCCGTGCGGCTCGCCCTGCACGCCGGCCACGTGCGCGCCTGGAGCGTGCTGACGGACCCCGTGGAGGGGACCATGCTCTCGGTCCTGGAGGCGGCCGCCGCCGTCCCCGTGCCGCAGGAGGTGGAGGACGGGTCCAACCAGCAGCTCAAGGAGCTCCTGGCCGGGGTCAGCACCGCCGCCCGCGCCGCGGTGCTCGTGACCCCGGACCAGCTCCCGGTCCTGCGGGAGACCGGCACGGTCGACGCCGGCGCGCTGGGCATGCTCGTCGTCTTCGACGCGCTCGCCCGCACCGTGGGCGGGGACGACGCCGGCGACGAGAACGCGCTCGACGCCCTGATCGACGCCGCCGCGGCCCGGGCCGCCGGCGCCGGGGACGCGGGGCACGCCGTGCACGGCGGCGTGGAGGTGATGTGCACCGTGGAGCTGACCCCGCTGGACGCCGCGGAGCTGCGCCACGAGCTCAGCGAGGTGGGCACCAGCGTGATCATGAGTGCGGTGACCGAGACGGGGGACGGCTACCGGTGGCGCGTGCACGTCCACGTGCCGCGGCCGGAGGACGCCCTCACGGTGATCGGCGCCCGCGGCCAGGCCGTGAACCTCACGGTGACCTCCCTGTCGGAGGCGGACGGATGAGGCGTCCCTGAGATGACCCGACCCCACGGCGGCGGGGCGTTCCCCGACCCGGTCCCCGAGCTCGACCAGCCGCTGGCCCGGCTGCTGGGCAAAACCACGGCCGACCAGCTGGCCCGCCAGCTCTCGGTGTCCACGATCGGGCAGCTGCTCGACCACTTCCCCCGCCGGTACATGCCGCGGGGCGAGCTCACGCCGTTCTCGGAGCTGCGCATCGACCAGCAGGTGACCATCGTGGCCGAGGTGGTGCACGCCTCCACCCGCCGGATGCGCTCCCGGCGCGGGTCCATCACGGACGTGGTGATCACGGACCGCGTCTCCACCGACCCCCAGCGGCTGTTCGCGGACGGGGACCCCGGCCCGGGGCGGACGATGCGGCTCAGCTTCTTCAACGCCTGGACCGCGGCCCGGGACCTGCCCCCGGGCACGCACGCCCTGTTCTCCGGGCGGGTCGGGCTGTACAACGGCGCCGTGACCATGACCAACCCGCACTACGCGATCCTCGACCCGGACGCCCCGGAGGCGGGGGAGACCGCCGAGGAGCGCGCGGGCCGGCCCATCCCCATCTACCCGGCCACGGCGAAGCTCACCACGGACAAGATCGCCCGCGCCGTGCACTCGCTGCTGCCGATCGTGGACTTCGGGGCCGTCCCGGAGCCGCTGCCGGACGGGATCCTGGAGCGGGAGGGCCTCATGGGGCTCGAGGAGGCGTACTGGCAGGTCCACCGCCCCCGGGACACCCGCGCCCACGGGGAGGCCCGCCGGCGGTTCCGCTACCAGGAGGCGTTCCTGCTCCAGTGCGCGCTGGCCCGCCGCCGCGCCGAGCTCGCCGCGCATCCCACCACCGCCCGCCCGGGCGTCCCCGGAGGCATCCTCGCCCGGTTCGACGCCGGGCTGCCGTTCGAGCTGACCGCCGGTCAGCGCGCCGTGGGGGAGGAGCTCGCGGCGGAGCTCGCCGGCACCCGCCCCATGAACCGGCTGCTCCAGGGGGACGTCGGCTCCGGCAAGACCCTCGTGGCACTGCGGGCGATGCTGCAGGTCGTCGACTCCGGCGCGCAGGCCGCGCTGCTGGCCCCCACCGAGGTGCTCGCCGCCCAGCACCACAACTCCGTGGTCCGCTCCCTCGGCCCGCTCGCGCAGGCCGGCCTGCTCGGCGGGGACCCGGACGGCACGCAGGTCGTGCTGCTCACCGGGTCCATGGGCGCCGCGGCGCGCAAGCGGGCCCTGCTGCGGATCGCGTCGGGGGAGGCCGGGATCGTCATCGGCACGCACGCCCTGCTCTCGGAGGTCGTGCAGTTCGCCGACCTCGGGCTGGTCGTGGTGGACGAGCAGCACCGCTTCGGCGTGGAGCAGCGCGACCGGCTGCGGGACAAGGCCGGGCGGCCCCCGCACCTGCTGGTGATGACCGCGACCCCCATCCCCCGCACCGTGGCGATGACCGTCTTCGGGGACCTGGACGTCTCCGTCCTCGACCAGCTCCCGGCGGGCCGGCAGCCGATCGCCACCCACACCGTGGGCCTCGTGGAGCACCCGGGCTGGGAGCGGCGCCTGTGGCGGCGGGCCCGGGAGGAGATCGACGCGGGCCGCCAGGTCTACGTCGTC
Source organism: Kocuria cellulosilytica (assembly GCF_040981245.1). Classification (NCBI taxonomy): domain Bacteria; kingdom Bacillati; phylum Actinomycetota; class Actinomycetes; order Micrococcales; family Micrococcaceae; genus Kocuria; species Kocuria cellulosilytica. The sequence goes on from NZ_JAVFWZ010000004.1 coordinate 308,595, forward strand.
GCCCCCAAGATCGGCGACGACGAGGAGCCGCCGCCGCACGCCTCCCTCGCGGAGTCGGCGCTCGCGGCGGCCGCGGCGGACGAGGAGTCCGAGGCGGCGATGGCGTCCGTCACCTGGCTGGCGGAGCTCGTGGCCGCCGAGCCCGTGCTGGCCGGCGTGCGCGCCGAGGTGCTGCACGGCCGGCTCGACCCGGACCGCAAGTCCCGTCTCATGGAGGAGTTCGCGGCGGGGGACGTGCAGCTGCTCGTGTGCACCACCGTGGTCGAGGTCGGCGTGGACGTGCCCAACGCCACGCTGATGATCATCGTGGACGCCGACCGGTTCGGCATCTCCCAGCTGCACCAGCTGCGCGGCCGGATCGGGCGCGGCGGGCACGCCGGGACGTGCCTGCTCGTCACCCGGCGCCCCGCCGAGCACCCGTCGCGGGAGCGGATCGAGGTGGTCGCGGCCTCCACGGACGGCTTCGAGCTCGCGCGGGCGGACCTCGAGCTGCGCCGGGAGGGCGACATCCTGGGCGCCGCCCAGTCCGGGGGCCGCTCGACCCTGCGCCTGCTGCGGGCCCTGGACGACGCCGAGCTCATCGAGCGCGCCCGCCGGGACGCCGTGAGCGTCCTGGGCGAGGACCCCCAGCTGCTCGAGCACCCCGAGCTGGCCGAGGCCATCGAGCGCTACCTCGACCCGGACGCCGAGGCGTTCCTGGACCGGGGCTGAGCGCCGTGCCGCAGCACCACGGGCCGCAGCGCCACGGACGGCGCAGGACAGGAGAGGAGCACGCGTGAGCAGGATCATCGCCGGGGCCGCCGGAGGGCTGCGCCTGCGCTCCGTGCCGGGCCGGGACACCCGGCCCACGACCGACCGGGTCAAGGAGTCGCTCTTCGCCCGGCTCGAGGCCTGGGGCATGCTCCGGGACGCACTGGTCCTGGACCTGTTCGCGGGCTCGGGGGCCCTCGGCTGCGAGGCCGCGAGCCGCGGCGCGGCCGCCGTGACGCTCGTGGAGCGGCACGCGGGGGCGGCGCGGGTCTGCCGCGCCAACGCCGGGACGGTCCACGGGGCCCTCGGGCGCGACGACGTCGTCACGGTCCGGCACGGGGCGGTCGGCGCCTACCTCGCGGATCCCGCCGAGGGGCCGTGGGACCTGGTCCTCGTCGACCCGCCCTACCCCCTCCCGGAGGCCGAGCTCAGCGCGGCCCTCGCCCCGCTGGCGGGCCGGCTGCGGGAGGGAGGGGTGGTCGTGGTCGAGCGCTCCTCCCGGTCCCCGGAGCCCGGCTGGCCGCAGGGTCTGCGCCGCTTCGAGCAGAAGCGGCACGGGGAGACCACCGTGTGGTACGCCGAGACGGACGTCACATCGCCGTCCCCGCCCGGCGCGTCGCACTGAGCACCTGCGCCGCTGGGCGCACCCGCTTTGACAGGATTCGACAGGCAGCAACGAGCACGGGCCCCGGCCCGGGAGTAACGGAGGACGTCCATGAGGATCACGGTTCTGGGAACGGGATACCTGGGGGCCACGCACGCCGCGTCGATGGCGGAGATGGGCTTCGAGGTGCTGGGGGTGGACGTCGACCCGGAGAAGGTCGACGCCCTGTCCCGCGGCGAGCTGCCCTTCCACGAGCCGGGCCTGGGCGAGCTGCTGCGCGAGCACGTCAGCACGGGCCGGCTGCGCTTCACCACGAGCTACGAGGAGGCCGGCGCCTTCGGCGACGTGCACTTCGTCGGCGTGGGCACCCCGCAGCGGGCGGGCAGCTTCGCGGCGGACATGCGCTACGTCGACGCCGCGGTCGGCTCGATCGCCGCGGCCGCCACGAAGGACTGCGTCATCGCGGGCAAGTCCACGGTCCCCGTCGGCTCCGCCCGCCGCCTGGCCGACCTGGCGAAGGCCTCCGCCCGCGACGGGGTGGACGTGTCCCTCGTGTGGAACCCCGAGTTCCTGCGCGAGGGCTACGCCGTGGAGGACACCCTGACCCCGGACCGGATGGTGCTCGGCGCCGAGGACCCGGCCGCCGAAGCCGTGATGCGCCGGGTCTACGCCCGGCAGCTGGAGGCCGGCGTCCCCCTGATCGTCACCGACTTCGAGACCGCCGAGCTCGTGAAGGTCGCGGCCAACGCCTTCCTGGCCACCAAGATCTCCTTCATCAACGCCCTGTCCGAGCTCACCGAGGTGGTCGGCGGGGACATCCGCACCCTCGCCGACGCGATCGGGCTCGACGAGCGCATCGGGCGGAAGTTCCTCAACGCCGGGGTCGGCTTCGGCGGGGGCTGCCTGCCGAAGGACATCCGGGCGCTGCGGGCCCGTGCCGCGGAGCTCGGGGTGGAGCAGTCGGTGCGCTTCCTCGCCGAGGTGGACGACATCAACGTCCGCCGCCGCGGCCACACGGTGGAGACGGTCACCCAGATGCTGGGCGGCTCCGTGGTGGGCCGGCAGGTCGCCGTGCTCGGGGCGGCCTTCAAGCCGGACTCCGACGACGTGCGCGACTCCCCGGCCCTGGACATCGCGGCCCGGTTGCACTCGATCGGCGCCGAGGTCGCCGTCTACGACCCCGAGGCCAACGCCAACGCCGCCAAGCGCTATCCCCGCCTGGACTACGTGGACTCCCTCGAGGCCGCCGTCACAGGCGCCGAGGTCGTGGTGCTGCTCACCGAGTGGGCCGAGTTCAAGGCGATGACCCCGGAGCAGCTCGACCCGCTGGTCGCCGTCCCGCAGATCCTCGACGGGCGCAACGTGCTCGACCCCGACCGCTGGACCGCGGCCGGCTTCTGCTACCGGTCCCTCGGCCGCCGGGCGGCCGCCGTCTGAGCCCGTCCCGGCGCGCCGGGGCGGGCCCTCAGCCCGCCAGGCGCCGCCCCGCCTGCTCCAGGACGTCCAGGCGCTTGCCGAACGAGAAGCGCATCCACGAGGCGTACAGTCCCCGGTGCTCCGCGGAGGCGAGGGCCGGCACGGGCACGCCCACCACGCCCGCCCGCTCAGCCAGCACCGGGGCCAGGTGCTCGGCGTCCTCGACCCCGTGCCGCTCGCACAGCGCGCGCACGTCCGCCACGACGAAGAACGTGCCCTGCGGCTCGAACGGCTCCGCGCCCGCCGCGGCCAGGCCCCGCACGAGCACGTCCCGGCGGCGACGGAAGTCCTCGGTGAGCCGGGCATAGAAGTCGTCGGGCCCGCGCAGGGCGGTGGCCGCCCCGATCTGCAGCGGCGTGGCGGCGCTGTGCGTGAGGTAGGCCTTCGTGGCGCGCACGGGACCCACGAGGTGCGCGGGCCCGCTGACCCAGCCCACGCGCCACCCCGTGGCCGAGAAGGACTTCCCCACGGAGGAGACGGTGAGGGTCCGCCCGAAGGCCTCCGGCAGCGCCGCGAGCGGGCGGTGCCCGCCCGCGTAGCGCAGGTGCTCGTAGACCTCGTCGGTCACCACCACGCAGTCGTGCTCGGCGGCGAGGCCGGCCAGGCGGGACAGGACGTCGTCGTCGAACACGGTCCCGGTGGGGTTGTGCGGGTCGTTGAGGATCACCATGCGGGTGCGGGGCCCGAAGGCCGCGGCGAGGCGGTCGAGGTCCGGGGCGAAGCGCGGCGGCTCGAGGGGGACCGTGACCAGCCGTGCGCCCGCGAACTCCACGACGGCGCCGTAGAGGTCGTAGTGCGGCTCGAACACCACGACCTCGTCCCCGGGCCGCAGGAACGCGAGCAGGCTCGCCGCCAGGCCCTCGGACGCGCCCACGGTGACGACGACGCCGGAGGCCGGGTCCAGCTCGATCCCGTAGAACCGGCGCTGGTGCTCGGCGACGGCCTCCTGCAGCAGCGGCAGCCCCGCCACCGGGGAGTACTGGTTGCCGCCGCCGTGCAGTGCGCCGGCGGCGGCCTCGAGCATCTCCTGCGGCCCGTCGACGTCCGGGAAGCCCTGCCCCAGGTTGATGGCGCCCGTCCGTGCGGCCAGCCGCGACATCTCCTCGAAGACGGTTCCGGAGAGCTCCCCGGTGCCGGTGAGCAGACCGCCTCCGCGGGCCATGCGCTCCCAGGGGGGACCGGTCGGGGACGGGGCGGCGGCGTCGGTGGCATCCATGGCCGCCAGTCTAGGGTCCCGTGCCGGCTCCCGGGGGCGGGCCGGCGCCGAGCCGCTCGAGGGTCTCCGCCAGCCCCTCGACGAACACCGGGAGGTCGGGCACCACGTCGGCGTCGGCCACCACGTCGACGCCCAGGGCGCCCGCGTAGGAGACCACCCCCACCGCGAGGGCCAGGTTGCCCTGCACGGCGCCGAGCTGGAAGAGCTCGCGCACCGGCGCCCCCGCGAAGCGCAGCGGGGCCGAGGGGCCGCGCACGTTGCTGAGCAGGAGGTTGACGAGCCGCTGCCGGTCCATGACGCGGACCGTCCAGCGCTGGGCGAGCCGGCCGCCGGGCCGGTACGGCGGGCGGGCCCGCTGCGCGGCGGTCGTCGCCGCGATCCGCCGCAGCCGCGCGGCGGGGTCGGGCTCGTCCACGGGCACGGCCACCACGCGCACGCCCGTCCGGTTGCCGCCCACGGGGTCCCCCGGACCGCGCACGGAGGCGACGACCGAGACCTTCAGCTCCGGCACGCCGGCCAGCTCCCCGCGTGCGGCCAGCAGCCGCCGGGCGCCGCCCGCGACGGCGGTGAGCACCACGTCGTTGACCGTCCCGCCGTGCCGGTGGGCCAGCTCCCGGACCGCCTCGAGGTCCGCGCGCACGAGCGCGGCGCCGCGCCGCGGTCCCACGGGGCGGTTGATGGACAGCGCCGGGGCGCGGCCCTCCGCGAGCGCGCCGCGCAGCTGGGCGGCCCGCCCGCGCAGACGGGCCGCGGCGCGGACCGGGGCCCGTGCCGGACCGCCGTCCGCCCGCCCGCGGGCCGGCGCGCCCGGTCCGCCCGGTCCGCCCGGTCCGCCCGGTGCGCCCGTCCCGCCGCCGGGGACGGCCGCCGGGTCGAACAGGGGCGCGAGCAGGTTCAGCGCCGCCAGACCGTCGGCGAGCACGTGGTGCCACCGGATCAGCAGACCGAGCCGGCCCTCGGCGAGCCCGGGGAGCAGCCACAGCTCCCACAGGGGCCGGTCCCGGGGCAGCGGGGTCGCGTCGATCCCCGCGCCCACCCGGAGCAGGGCCTCCTCGTCCCCGGGCGGCGGCACCGGGCGGCTGCGCACGTGCCGGGAGACGTCGAAGACGGGGTCGTCGAGCCACACGGGCCGTCCGCCGCCGGGTCGTGCGAGCACCTGGCGGAGCCGCCGGACGTCCCGGGTGCGCCGCTCGACGTGCTCCCGGACGGTGTCGAGGCGCACCTGCCCGGCGGGACCGAGGAGCGGGGCGGGCTCCAGGAGGGCCAGGGCCGCGGCGTGCATGGGCACCCCGTGCCGTTCCACCCGCAGGTTGGCCTCGTCCAGGGCGCTGATCCGCTGCCCGGGCCGCACCCGGCGGCGCTGGTGGCTCATGGCGGTGCTCCGCTCTCGCAGGACGGGTCCTCCGCCCTCCACGGTACGCCGCCGGGGCGCGGCGCGCCCCTAGGATGGCACCCATGCACCGAGTGATCTGCCCCGGCTCCTTCGACCCCCTCCACAACGGCCACGTGGAGGTCGTCGCGCGCGCCGCGGCCCTCTTCGACGAGGTCGTCGTCGCGGTGTCCACCAACCCGCACAAGCGCTACCGCTTCGACGCGGAGCGGCGGCTGGCCCTGGCGCAGGAGAGCTTCGAGGGCATCGCCGGCGTCGTCGTCGAGCCCATGGGCGCCGGCCTGCTCGCGGAGTACGCGGCGCAGCGCGGGGCGGTGGCCCTGGTCAAGGGGCTGCGCTCGGGTGAGGACTACGAGTACGAGGTGCCGATGGCCACCATGAACCGGCACCTCACGGGGGTGGAGACGGTCTTCCTGCCCGGCGACCCCCGCTTCCTGCACCTGTCCTCGACGCTCGTGAAGGAGGTCCAGGGCCTCGGCGGGGACGTCTCCGGGTTCGTGCCGGCGCCCGTGCTGCGGGCCCTGAAGGGCTGAGCGGGACGGCCCCGTCCCGGCGCGCCGGGAGCCGCCCCGTTTGAGAACGCGCGGCACGGCACGCTAACATGGTCTGTCGGTCAGAATTTCACCAGGAGTCAGTCATCAGTCGCGAGAACAGTTCGCCCCTCACCATCGGTGTCCGGGACCTCGAGCACCGCCCGGGGACGATGCGACGCCTGGAGGAAGTTGTGCCCGCGCCGGAGAACTTCGGCAACGCACTCATCGGCGCCCCGGAGGGCTCGGACATCGACCTTGACCTCCGGCTGGAATCCGTCCACGACGGGATCCTGGTGTCCGGCACCGCCGTCGTGGCCATCCACGGCGAGTGCAGCCGGTGCCTCGACCCGATCGACTACGATCTGGACGTCGACGTGCAGGAGCTCTACGTCTTCGACGCCGCCACCGACGGTGGGGAGGAGTCCGAGGACGACCAGATGTATGAAGTTCAGGACGAGAGCATCGACCTCGAACCCATGCTTCGGGACGCAGTGATCACACAGCTGCCGTTCCAACCGGTGTGCCGGGAGGACTGCCAGGGGTTGTGCGCCCAGTGCGGCGCGCGCCTGGAGGACGACCCGGATCACCACCACGAGGTGCTCGATCCTCGCTGGAGCGCCCTGTCGGGGCTGCTCGAGCAGGACACCTCGACCCAGACGACCGAACCGAGAGAAGAGAGATAGCCGTGGCTGTTCCCAAGCGGAAAATGTCCCGTGCGAATACCCGTGCACGCCGTTCCCAGTGGAAGGCGACCGCGCCGAAGCTGGTCAAGACCGTCGAGAACGGCAAGGTCAGCTACAGCCTGCCGCACCAGGCGAAGGTCGTGACCGACTCCGCCGGGACCGCGTTGTTCCTGGAGTACAAGGGCCGCAAGGTGGCCGACGCCTGACCACGGTGAACTCCACCGCGACATCTCAGGACCTGCTGGAGCGTCTCGGCGTCGACATCGACGCCGGGACGCTCCGTCTTGCCCTGACCCACCGCTCCTACGCGTACGAGCACGAGGGGCAGGGCCACAACGAGCGGCTCGAGTTCCTCGGGGACTCCGTACTGGGACTCGCGGTCACCGACGAGATCTTCCACCGCTATCCCGACGACTCCGAGGGCAACCTCGCGAAGATCCGCTCGGCGGTGGTGAGCACCCGCACGCTGGCCGAGCTCGCCCGGTCCCTGGACGTGGGTCCCCACATCCGCCTGGGCAAGGGGGAGGTGCGGACCAACGGGCACGAGAAGGCCTCGATCCTCGCCGACACCATGGAGGCGCTGATCGGTGCCGTCTACGTGAGCTCCGGGCTCGCGGCGGCCCGGGCGTTCGTGCTGCGGCTCGTGGTGCCCCTGCTGGAGGACGGCTTCGTGATGAGCGAGGGCCGGGACTGGAAGACCGAGATCCAGGAGCTCGCGGCGGCGCGCGGCCTGGGTCCCGTCCGCTACGCCGTGGAGGGCACGGGCCCCGACCACGACCGCCGCTACGAGGCGCACGTGCTCGTCGGCGGTCAGGACCACGGCACGGGGACCGGCACCACCAAGAAGGAGGCCGAGCGCTCCGCCGCGGCGCAGGCCTGCGCGACCCTGGTCGCCCGCCGGGGCGGCTGAGCGCGTGCCCCGGAGCCCCCGTGCCTGAGCTGCCCGAGGTCGAGGTCGTCCGCCGCGGCGTGGAGCGCTGGGTGGTCGGCCGCCGGATCGAGTCCGTGCAGGTCCTGGACGCCCGCTCGGTGCGCCGCCACGAGGCCGGCCCCGTCTCCTTCGCGCACGAGCTGGACGGCGCCGTCGTCGCCGACGCCGTGCGCCGCGGCAAGTTCCTGTGGCTGCCCCTGACCGGCACGCACGGCGCGCCGCCGCAGGAGGCGCTGCTGGTCCACCTGGGGATGAGCGGGCAGCTGCTGGTCAAGGACGCCGGGCTGCCCGACGAGAAGCACCTCAAGGTGCGGCTGGGCCTGTCCGAGCGCCCCGGCACCCCGGCGGAGCTGCGCTTCGTGGACCAGCGGATCTTCGGCGGCATGCTCATCGACCGGCTCGTGCCCACCGGCGACGGCGCCCCGGGCGGGCGCTCGGCCACGGGCGCGCCACTGGTGCCCGCCCGGGCCGCCCACATCGGCCGGGACCCTCTGGACCCCGCCTTCGACGCGGAGCGCTTCCACGACCGGCTCCGCCGGCGCCGGACCGGGCTCAAGCGCTCGCTGCTGGACCAGTCCCTCGTCTCCGGGATCGGCAACATCTACGCGGACGAGGCGCTGTGGCAGGCCCGCCTGCACTGGGCCCGGCCCACGGACACGCTCCGGCGGCCCGAGACCCTGTGCCTGCTCGGGGCCGTGCGCGAGGTCATGGACCGCGCCCTGGCGGCGGGCGGGACGAGCTTCGACTCCCTCTACGTGAACGTCAACGGGGAGTCCGGGTACTTCGCCCGCTCCCTCAACGCCTACGGCAGGGCCTCCCTGCCCTGCCCGCGCTGCGCGGACGAGGGACGGAGCGCCCTGATCGTGCGGGAGCAGTTCATGAACCGCTCCTCCTACCGGTGCCCGGTCTGCCAGCGCACGCCCCGCAACGCCCGGTTCTGAGGGGCGCCCCGCCGCGTCTGCTCAGGAGTCCCCGGCGGCCGTGGACCCGGTGGCGGGCATCGGGGCGTCGTGGGCGCCCAGCGGATGGGTCCGGTAGTACGCGCGCAGCCGCTCCATGCCCTCCTCGACCGTCACGGACGGCGTCCAGTCGAGGACATCGCGGGTGCTCTCCTGCTCGAACCAGTGGGCGGTGGACATCTGCTCGGCCAGGAAGGCCGTCATCGGCGGCTCGTCGGCCCCCGGGCGCAGCGCCCACACCTTCTCGATGACCCGGCCGGCCAGGCGGGCCACGGCGCCCGGGACCCGGCGCGCCGGCGGCTCCACCCCGGCCGCCCGGCAGAAGCCCGCCACGAGCTCGCCCACGGTGCGGGGCTGGCCGTTCGTGACCACCAGCGCCTGCCCGTGCGCCCACTCGATCCGCTCCAGGGCCCGCACGATCGCCTCGGCCGCGTTGTCGATGTAGGTGGTGTCGATCAGCGCCGCGCCGTGGTCGAGCAGCGGCAGCCGCCCCCGCGCCGCGCGGTCGACGATCCGCTCGACGAGCTGGGTGTCGCCGGGGCCCCATACGATGTGCGGGCGCACGGCCGTGACGCGCAGCCCGCGGCCGTCGGCCTCGAGGGCGAGCAGCTCGGCCGCGGCCTTGGACCGGGCGTAGTCGCCGCGGGCGTGCACCGGGTCGGCCGGCCGGGCGGACTCGCCCACGATGGAGCTGCCCGTGTGGGCGACCGACGGGGAGGACACGAACACCACGTTGTCCACGCCCGCCGTCCGGGCGGTCTCCAGGACCACGCGGGTGCCGGTCACGTTGGTCCGCACGAACTCGTCCCAGTCCCCGGCGAAGGAGACCTTCGCGGCGAGGTGGACGACGTCGTCGACCCCTTCCACGGCCCGCGCGACGGCGTCCGGGTCCGCGACGGAGCCCAGGACCTCCTCGACGTTCGGCTGGTCGGCCAGCGGCGCGTGCCCGCGCTGGAGCAGCCGGACCGTCCACCCGCGGGCCGCGAGCAGCCGCGCCACGTGCTCCCCGAGCATCCCCGAGGCGCCGGTGACGAGCACGGTCCGCCCCTCCCCGGTCAGCTCCTGCCGCCCGCGCTCCACCTCGTGGCTGCCGGTGCCGGCCGGTGGGGCGCTCTCCGCCACGGAGGCGTCGTAGGCGGGGACCTTGTCGTCGTGCGTGCCGTCCTGGCGGTGCTTGCCGTTCACGGGTTCCTGATCCTTCCTCCGGCCAGGGCGGAGTCCGCCCAGCGGGCCAGCAGGGCTCGGTCGATCTTGGAGTTGTGCCGGATGTCGGTGGGGTGCTCGGTGAGCACGAGCACGGCCGCGAGGTCCAGGCCCGTGGCCTCGCGCACCGCGGCGCGCACGGCGCCGGAGAGCAGCGGGTCCGCGGGACCCGGGCGGGACGCCGGCGGGACGGTCTCCACGACGGCCACGGGCACCTGCGTGCCCGCCGGCCCGACCCCGACCACGGCGGTGCGGCCGACCCCGGGCACGGTCTGCGCCGCGTGCTCCGCGGCGACCGGCGTCAGCACGCCGCCGGCGGCGACGATCACGTGGGCGAGGCGGCCCTCGACCCACAGCCGGCCGGCGGCGTCGAAGTGCCCGACGTCCCCGGTGCGGTGCCAGCCGGGCAGCTGGGTGCTCAGGTGCTCCGTGTACCACAGCAGGTCGTAGCGGTCCTTGACGTGCGGGGCCCGGACGACGATCTCGCCGGTGACCCCGGGCTCCGTGGTGATCTCGTCCGCGGGGACGCCGTCCGGGCGCAGGGCGGTGACCCCGAGCTCGGCGCCGTGCACGGCGGTGCCCACGCACACGCCGTTGCCGGCGCCGGCCACGGCGGAGCCCCGGCTGTCCCGGTCCGCCTGCCGGATGGTCCCGAGGGTCACGTCCGTGAGGGGCAGCCCCTCGGTCATGCCGTAGGGGGTGTGCAGCGTCGCCGCGGGCACGAGCTCCTGCAGCTGCGCCAGCAGCGGCTCCGGCAGGGGCGCCCCGGCCGAGAGCACGAGCTCCACGAGCTCCAGGGCCCGCCGCTGCCCCTCGTCCAGCTCGTGCCGGGTGGCCAGGACGTTGGCGATCGCCGCGGGGGAGAGGAACACCGCCGTGGCCTGGATGGCCGAGGCGGCGTCGGCCAGGGCGCGGGCCGTGAGGGTCTTCGGCGCGGTCACGTCCATGTCCGGGGTCACCGAGGTGGTCCCCATCGCGGGCCCGAGCAGCGCGAACGGCGCGAAGCCCGCCACGAGCCCCGTGCCGGCAGTGAGCCCGTAGGTGCCCCGGACGGCGTCCCGCATGGCGGACAGCTGCCGGTGGGTGTAGACGACGCCCTTGGCCGGGCCCGTGGACCCGGAGGTGAACAGCACCGCGGCGTCCGCGTCCGGGTCCGGGGCGGGCAGCTCCGGCCGCGGGGCGGACGCCAGCAGCCCGGGGACGTCGTGCGCCACGCCGAGGGCTCGGCGGGACACGGGGTCGAGGGCCTCGAGGGAGATCCGGGTGCCCGGCCAGCCGAGGGCCCGGCCGGCGACGAGCGCCCTGCGGATGCCCACGAGCCAGGCCGGGGCGGCCCCCCGCAGCGCCCGGGTGAGGCCCTTGGGTCCCAGGCCGGAGTCCGCCACGACGACGACGGCGCCGATGCGCAGGCACGCGTAGAGCAGCGCGGTGAGGTCCGAGCCCGGCGGCACCATGAGGCTCACGCGGTCCCCGGGGCGCACGCCGATGCCGGTCAGCCCGGCGGCGAGGCGGTCCACGCGATCGGCCAGCTCCGCCCAGCTCAGGCTCGCCCGCACCGGCGGGACACGGGCCCCCGCGTGGGGGTCGCCCGGGGTGGGCGCCATGTCCACGACGGCGAGGCCGAGGTCGGCCCGCCGCGCGTCGAGCTCCGCCGGGAAGGGGACGTGCTCGGCGCGCGCGGTGGCGCGGCGCCGCAGGTGCAGCTCGCGGCGGCCGGGGCCGGGGCCGAAGCGGTCGGCGAGCCAGGCCATGATCGGGGTCGCGACGTCCCGGTCCTCCGGCAGCAGGTGCAGGGCGCCCTCGAAGCGGTGGACGTCGGCGTGCGGCATGCGGCGCACGAGGTCGTGCAGGTAGCGCTCCTGGAACACGGGGTCCCCGGTGCCCCAGAGCAGCAGGGCGGGGACGTCGCGCTCGGCCACTCCGGCGGCGATCTGCTCGTAGCGGGCGTGGGAGGGGTGGTCCGCGGCGGCGGGGATGTCGGCCACGAAGTTGCGGATCGCCTCGCGCCGGGCGCGCGTGGCGTACGGGGCCCGGTAGGCCGCCCGGACCTCGCGGGACAGGGCGGGCTCCGCGAGCGCGAGGGCCACGTCGAGGAAGCTCGTGGTCCGCTCCGTGAGCAGCCCGTGCGCGGCCGGGGCCAGCGCCAGCCGCAGGGACGCGGGGATCTGCTCGGCGTTGTCGTGGTGCACGGCGGTGTTGGTGAGGATCGTGGCGCGGTGGACGTCCGGGTGCTCCAGGGCCCAGCCGGAGGAGACGAGCCCGCCCCAGTCGTGGGCGAGGGTCACCACGGGGCCGGGACCCGCGTCCAGGCCGAGCTCGGCCGTGAGGTCGCCCAGGTCGCGGACCCGGTCGTCGAGGCGGCGGAAGAGCCCGGTCCGCTCGGAGAAGCCCATGTCGAGCTGGTCCACGGCCACGACGCGCCAGGGGTTCGCGGGGTCGGTCCCGGCGGCCAGCACGTCGCGCCACAGGTAGGACCAGGTGGGGTTGCCGTGCACGGCCAGGACCGTGCCCCGCGGGGTGAGTCCCGCGGCCTCGAGGGAGGCCGCGTTGTCGAGGACGTGCCAGCGGCGCCGCCGGCCGGGGACGGGCTCCACGGGGGCGTTCGAGGCGACCGTGACCGTGCGGGACCACGCCGGGTCCACCCCGGGCAGGGGCACCTCCGTCATGGGCAGCCGCGCCGCGTCCGGCCCTCCGGTCTGCGGGGTCGTGGACGGTCGTCTGCGTGCCATGGTCGTGGGGCTCCTCGAAGGGTCTCTCGTGCGGGGGCGTCTCGGGCGGGGCGCCGGCGTCAGCGCCGGCGGGTCACCAGTCGATCTCCATGTAGGTCGCGTTGAGCCCGGAGCCCACGCCGAGCAGCAGCACCCGCTCGTCCGGCCGGAGCCGCTCGGCCTCCAGCGCGAGGGTCATGGGCAGCGCGGCGGCCGCGACGTTGCCCCAGAACGGGAACGTCAGCGGGAACTTCTCCGGGTCGATCCCGACGTCCTGGAACAGCTTGTTGGTGTGGGACATGGACACCTGGTGGCCGATGTAGCGGTCCATGTCCGCCCAGTCCCAGCCGTCCTCGTGCGCGTCCTGCCAGGCGTCCGCGAGCAGCCCCACGCCGTGCTTGAGCAACCCCGTGGCGTCGGTGTACATGCCGTCGAAGCCGCCGATGCACAGCCCGTGGTGCTCGGTCGCGGAGCGGGTCACGGAGCCCGCGATGCGGTGGCCCTCCGGGTGCCGGTCGGCGGGGCCGACCACGGCGGCCGCCGCGCCGCAGCCCAGGGTCAGGGTCGCGAACTCGCGCACCACGTCCGCCCGGGTCACGTCCGGTCCCTGCAGCCGCTCGTACGTCTCGCGGTGCCAGGGGGTCGGGTCCTCGCCGGCGACGACGACGGCGTAGTCGATCGCGCCCGAGTCGATCATCGTGGCGGCGATCGTGAGCCCGTTGACGAAGCCGAGGCAGGCGTTGGTGACGTCGAAGTTCAGGGCGGAGGGGGCCAGGCCGAGCCGGTGGTGCACGGACACCGAGACCGCCGGCTCGTAGCCGTCGCGGGTCACAGAGGCGTTGATGAGCAGCCCCACCTGGTCCGGGCGCACGCCGGCGCGCTCCAGGGCCGCCTCGCCCGCCTCCACGGCGCCGTCGGTGAAGTGCCGCCCGTCGGCCCAGACGCGCCGTTCGTTGACGCCCGCGAGCCGCTCCAGCAGGCCCTTCGGCATCTTCAGCCGCGCGAACGTGTCCGCCAGGACCTCGTCGGCGTGGGACGAGGGCACGGCCACGTCGGCCTCGACCTTGGTGATGGCCAGGAGGGCGGCGTTGCGGTGACGGATCGAGGAATTACCGGTCAAGGTCTCTGGCTTTCGTTAGGGTCTCGCCGACGCCCCGGCCCGCCCGGGAGAGGCGCGGTCGCAGGGAGGGCAGGTCGTGCTGGTCGCGGTCAGTCTACCGGCCGGTTCCGCGGCCGCGGCCCGGGCCCGGCCGTTTCTCTGTAGGCTGATCATCCGCCGGGCCCGTCGTCCGCGCCGGCCCCGTCGCCCGTCCCCTCCGCCGGCCCCGTCCTCCATCCCCTCCGCCGGCCCCGTCGCCCGTCCCCTCCGCCGGCCCCGTCCTCCGTCCCCTGCGCAGTCCCGGACGCCGCCCTCGTCGCCGCGGCGCCGTCCGGGCGCCCGAGTACAGTGGTGGCGACCCCCGACGCGCCCACCCCAGGAGACCGGACACCCGTGCACCTGAAGACCCTGACCGTGCGGGGGTTCAAGTCCTTCGCCTCGGCCACCACCTTCGAGTTCGAGCCCGGGGTCACCGCCGTCGTCGGCCCCAACGGCTCGGGCAAGTCCAACGTGGTCGACGCCCTGGCATGGGTGATGGGGGAGCAGGGCGCCAAGTCCCTGCGCGGCGGGAAGATGGAGGACGTCATCTTCGCCGGCACCGCCGGCCGGGCCCCGCTCGGGCGCGCCCACGTGTCGCTGACCATCGACAACGCCGACGGCGCACTGCCCATCGAGTACGCCGAGGTCACGATCTCGCGCACGCTGTTCCGCTCCGGGGGCTCCGAGTACGCGATCAACGGCCGGCCGTGCCGGCTGCTCGACATCCAGGAGCTGCTCTCCGACTCGGGGCTCGGCCGCGAGATGCACGTCATCGTGGGCCAGGGCCAGCTCGACCGCATCCTGCAGGCCACCCCGGAGGAGCGCCGGGGCTTCGTCGAGGAGGCCTCGGGCATCCTCAAGCACCGCCGCCGCAAGGAGCGGACGCTGCGCAAGCTCGAGGCGATGCAGGCGAACCTCGACCGGCTCGAGGACCTCACCGGCGAGATCCGCCGCCAGCTCACCCCGCTGGGCCGCCAGGCCAGGACGGCCCGCCGGGCCCAGCGGATCCAGCACGACGTCCGCGACGCCCGGGCCCGGCTGCTGGCCGACGACCTCGTGCAGGCCCGCACGAGCCTCGCCGTCGACGAGGACGCCGAGCGCCGGCTGCGCGCCGAGCGCGCCGACGCCGAGCAGGCCCTCGACGCCGGCCGCGCCCGCCAGGCCGACGTCGAAACCCGCGCCGCCCAGTCGACGCCCGCCCTCAACGCCGCCCGGGACACCTGGTACCAGCTCACCGCCGTGCAGGAGCGCTACCGCTCCCTGGCCTCGCTCGCCGCCGAACGGCGCCGGCTGCTCGGCTCCGCCGCCGAGCCGGCGGAACCGGCACGCGACCCGGACCGGCTCGACGCCCAGGCGGCCCGCACCCGGGAGGAGCAGCACCGGCTCCTCGAGCAGGTCGAGGACGCCGTCGACGCCCTCGCCGAGGCCATCCAGGGGCGCGAGGACGCGGAGGCCGCCGCGCGGGACCAGGACGCCGTGGTCACGGGCCTGCTCCGGGCCGCCGCCGACCGGCGGGAGGGCGCGGCCCGGCTCACCGGCGCGGTCGCGGCGGCCCGCTCCCGGGTGGAGGCCGCCGAGAACGAGCTCTCCCGCCTGCACACCACCCACGCGGACGCCGGACGGCGCCGGGTCCGGGCCGCCGCCGAGGCCGACAGCCTGGCGCTCGCGGCCCAGGACGCGGCCGGCGCCGCCGAGCAGGCCCGCGCCCGGCACGAGGAGGACGCCGCGGCCGCCGCCGGGGCCCGCGCCGCGGCGCGGGAGGCCGAGGCCGCCGCCCAGGAGCTGCTGCGCGCCCACGACGCCCAGCGCGCCCGTGCCGAGACCCTGCGCGCCGCCCTGCGCCAGCCCGACGGCTCCGCGGCCGTCCGGGAGCGGCACGCCGGCGCCGTGCTCGGCGCCGTCGTGGACCTCGTCGACGTCGAGCCCGGCTGGGAGCGGGCGGTCACCGCCGCCATGGGCCCCTTCGCCGAGGCCCTCGCCGTGCGCTCGCACGGCGCGGCCGTCTCCGTCTTCGAGTCCTTGCGCGCCGACGGCGTGGGCCGGGTGCACCTGCTGGTGGCGGGGGCCGCCGCCGAGCGCTCCGGCCCGGCCCCGGCGGTCCCGGACCGCCCGGGGGTCCGGCCCGCCGCGGTCGTGCTGCGTGCCGGCACCGCGGCGCGCGACGACGCCGACGACGACGCCCGGCGCGGCGCGGCCGCCGTCCGGGCCCTGCTCGCCGCGACCGTGCTCACCGAGGACGCCGCCACGGCGGCCCGGGTCGTCGCCGACGCGCCCGGGCTCACGGCCGTCACCCGGGGCGGGGACGTGTTCACCGGCACCAGCGCCTGGGGCGGGGCCGCGGAGGCGGCCGGCGCGCTCGAGACCCGCGCCGCGGCTGAGGCCGCCGAGGCGGAGCGGGCCGAGCTCGCCACGGCCCTCGAGGAGGCGCGGGCCGCGTCCCGCGCGGCGGCCGGGGCCCGGGACACCGCCCGCCGGGCCGCCGAGGAGACCGCGGGGCTCCTGCGCGCCGCCGAGCGCGCGGCGGACCGGGCGGCATCCGAGCTCTCCCGGGTCCGGGCCGTGCTGGACTCCGCCGAGGCGGAGACCCGCCGCTTCGACGAGCAGGTCGCCGCCGCGCGGGAGCACCTGGCCCGGGAGCAGGAGCGGCTGCGCGAGGCCGCCGAGCGGCTCGAGGCCGCGGAGGAGCACGGCGCGGAGGACACCGAGACCGCCCACCTCGAGGCCGTCGCCCGCCGCGACGAGCTGCACCGGGCCGCCACGGCGGCCCGCACCGCGGAGACGGAGGCCCGGCTGGCCCTGCGCTCCCTGGAGGAGCAGGCCCGCGCCCTCGGCAACCGGGCCGCGTCCCAGGAGCGGGCCGCTGCGTCCGAGCGCCGGGCACGGGAGGAGGCGGAGCGCCGGGCGCGCCGCCGCCGGCTGCAGGCCCGCAACGCCGAGGCGGTGCTCGCCGGGGCCGAGCAGCTGCTCGGGCTCGTGGCGGCGTCCGTGGCGGCCGCCGCCGCGCAGCGGGACCGGGCCGAGGCGGTCCGGGCCGGGCTGGACGCGGAGCTCACGGACCTGCGCGCCGCGAACGACCGGCTCGCCGCGCGGCTCGCCGAGCTCACCGACTCCGTGCACCGGGACGAGCTGGCCCGCACCCAGCAGCGCGCCCGGGTCCAGGCGCTCGAGGACCGCTCCCTCGAGGAGCTGGGACTCACCCCGGACACGCTCGTGGAGCACTACGGGCCGCACCTGCCGGTCCCCGGGCCCGAGACGGCGCAGGACCCCGAGGCGGCGCAGGACCCCGGGCCCGCGGGCTCCGCGCCCCCGGCGGCCGGCGACGGCCAGGAGGCGCTGTTCGGCGCCGGGCCCGGCGCCGTGGAGGGCGCTCCCTACGTGCGCGCCGAGCAGGAGCGGCGGCTGCGCCGGGCCGAGAAGGAGCTCGCCTCCCTGGGGCGGGTGAACCCGCTGGCGCTGGAGGAGTTCGCGGCCCTCGAGGAGCGCCACCGCTTCCTGGCCGAGCAGCTCGAGGACCTCAAGCGGTCCCGGCAGGACCTGCGCAGCATCATCCGGGACGTCGACGAGCACGTGGAGCGCGTCTTCACGGAGGCCTACGCCGACACCGCGCGGCAGTTCGAGGGCGTCTTCGCCACCCTGTTCCCCGGCGGGGAGGGCCGGCTGCGCCTGACCGATCCCACGGACATGCTCAGCACCGGCATCGACGTCGAGGCCCGTCCGGCCGGGAAGAAGATCAAGCGGCTGTCCCTGCTCTCCGGCGGGGAGCGCTCGCTCACGGCGATCGCGCTGCTCGTGGCGATCTTCAAGGCCCGGCCTTCGCCCTTCTACGTCATGGACGAGGTCGAGGCGGCCCTCGACGACCGCAACCTCGGGCGCCTGCTGAGCATCTTCCGCCAGCTCCAGGAGACCTCGCAGCTGATCATCATCACCCACCAGAAGCGGACCATGGAGATCGCCGACGCCCTCTACGGGGTGGCGATGCGCGGGGACGGCGTGACCACCGTCATCGGCCAGCGGCTCGCCGAGCTGCGCTGAGCCCACCGCGGCGCGGTCCCGTGCCGGCGCCCGCTACTGCTCCGCGCCCCGCACGGACGTCGTGCCGGGCCGCTCCATCGTGTCCCGCACCGGCAGCCACGCCCCGGCGGCCAGCAGCATGATCGCCCCGGAGACGCCGAAGGCCCAGCCGAAGCCGGCGGCGTCGGCCAGCGCCCCGGCCACCACGGGCCCCAGGATCTGCCCGGCGTCGGCGCTCATCTGGAACCGGGCCAGCACGGGACCGCCGGCCCGGTCCGGTCCGATGACGTCCGCCACGGTCGCCTGCTGGCCCGGGTTCAGCGTCCCGGAGCCCATGCCGGCCACGAGCGAGAGCACCACGAACCACGGGACGTCCTGCACCAGGCCCAGCGCCATGGTCGCGGTCCCGTTGAGCACCAGGCCGCTGAGCACGAGCGGCCTGCGCCCGAACCGGTCCGTGAGCCGGCCCGTGACCGGCAGGGCCATCGCGTTGCCCGCGGCGTACACGGCCAGGGCCAGTCCGGCCACGGCCGGGCCGGCCCCGAGCACGGCGACCGCGAACAGGGGCACGAGGGCCACCCGGATCCCGTGGGCGGTCCACCCGTTGGCGAAGCTGGAGACCAGGGCGGAGCGGTAGGCCCCCACCCGGCGGGCCTCCGCCACGGTCATGACCGGCTGGTTCCGGCGGTCCTTGCCGCCGCCGAGGACCTCGTCCCGGAGCCGGAAGTGCACGACGGCCACCGCGACCAGCAGGGCCACCGCGTAGATGAGGAACGGCACCTGCATGCCGAAGCCGGCGAGCAGACCGCCGACCACCGGGCCGAGCACCCCGCCCACCAGGAACGCGGAGGCGTAGTAGCCCGAGACCCGCCCGCGCATCCGCGGCGGGGCCAGCCGCACGATCAGGCCCATCGCCGAGATCGTGAACATCACCGAGCCGATCCCGCCGAGGCCCCGGAACAGCAGCAGCTGCCAGTAGGTCTGGGCGAACGCCGTGGCCGCCGAGGACAGCGCGACGATGAGCACGCCCGTCACGTAGGTGGGGCGCTCGCCGATCCGGTTCAGGATCCGCCCGCCCGCCGGGGCGAAGAGGAGGCGGGCCACGGCGAAGACGCTCACCACGGCCGACGCGGCCGCCACGCCGACCCCGAAGGTCGTGGCGAACTGGGGGAGCACCGGGGCCACGATGCCGTAGCCGATCGCGATGACGAAGGCGGCGGCGATGAGCACCGTGATCTGCTGGGGGACGCGGTCGCGGCCGGGGGCGGCGGCTGGGGGCTGAACAGGCACCCGTCGAGTCTAGGACCCCGGGCGGCGCCCCCGGCCCCCGGTCACCGGCCCGCGGCCGGGCGGTGTGAGAAGCTGGGAGGCGTGGATTCGATACCCGTTCTCGCCTACGTCCTCATCGCCGTCGTGGTCCTCGGGCTGCTCGGTCTGGTCCTGCTGCGGGGCCCCAAGGCGCCCCGCGGCGGCTACCCCTCCACCCGGGACCCCGACGACCTCGAGAGCGGTCCGGTCGCCGCCCCGGGCGACCTGGAGCCCGGCACCGCCCCGGTCCCGCCGGAGGCCACCCGCCCGGCCCTCGACCGCCCCGAGTCGGCGGCGTCCCGGATGGCGCGGCTGCGCGGACGGCTGGCCAAGTCCAACAACGTCTTCGGGAAGGGCCTGCTGGCCCTGCTCTCGCGCGACCGCATCGACCAGGACGTGTGGGACGAGATCGAGGAGACGCTGCTGCTCGCCGACCTCGGCACGGACGCGTCCCTGGACCTCGTCGAGGCCCTCCAGCGCCGGGTCAAGGTCGAGGGCACCCACGACCCCGCCCACGTGAAGGCCATGCTCCGGGAGGAGCTGGTCGCCCTGGTGGACCCGTCCATGGACCGGTCCCTGGCCGTGCACCGCAAGGGGCCGATCCCCGCCGTCGTCCTCGTGGTGGGCGTCAACGGCGTCGGCAAGACCACCACCGTGGGCAAGCTCGCCCGCGTGCTCGTCGCCGAGGACAAGGACGTCGTCCTCGGCGCCGCGGACACCTTCCGCGCCGCGGCCGCCGACCAGCTCTCCACCTGGGGCGCCCGGGTGGGCGTGCCCACCGTGCGCTCGCAGGTCGAGGGCGCCGACCCCGCCTCCGTGGCCTACGACGCCGTGACCACCGGCATCGAGCACGAGGTGGACGTCGTGATGATCGACACCGCCGGCCGGCTGCAGAACAAGGCGGGCCTGATGGACCAGCTCGGGAAGATCAAGCGGGTCGTGGAGAAGGCCGCGACCGTCGACGAGGTGCTGCTCGTCATCGACGCCACCACCGGGCAGAACGGGATGACCCAGGCGCGGGTCTTCGCCGAGGTCGTCGACGTCACCGGCATCGTCCTCACCAAGCTGGACGGCACCGCCAAGGGCGGCATCGTGGTGGCGATCCAGAAGAGCCTCGGGGTGCCGGTCAAGCTCATCGGCCTCGGCGAGGGGCCGGACGACCTGGCGCCCTTCGAGCCGGAGAGCTTCGTGGACGCCCTGCTCGACTGATCCGTCCCCCTTTCCCCCCACACGCCCGCCGCAGTTCACGTACGCGTAACCATTGCGGCGGGCGTGAAACATGTCCGCAACGCCGCGCGGCGGCGGACGAAACATCTCTCTCGGAGACTCGACAGGGAACGGTGAGCACCGGACGGCCCCACGGGGAACGGGCCAGTGGCACCGGTGACCGAACCAACCTTCAGAGAGAGGTGCACATCGTGGATATCACCGCTGGACACGTGTGGACGATCGTCGCGGCAGCCATGGTCTTCTTCATGACCCCGGGACTGGCCCTGTTCTACGGAGGGATGACCCGCGCCAAGGGCGTCCTGAACATGATGATGATGAGCTTCATCTCCATCGCGTTCGTCTCCGTGGTGTGGGTGCTGTGGGGCTACTCCATGAGCGGCGGGGACCCGCTGCTGGGCGGGCTCACGGGCAGCCCCGTGCCGTCCTTCGCCCTGGGCGACGTGCTGGGCAGCGAGGACCTCCTCGGCGCCGCCTACGGCGGGACCTTCGCCATCATCACCGTCGCCCTGATCTCCGGGGCGATCGCCGACCGCGCCCGCTTCGGCGCCTGGGCCGTGTTCGTGCCCGTCTGGGCCACGCTGGTCTACGCCCCCCTGGCGTACATGGTGTGGGGCGGCGGGCTGCTCACCGAGGACGGGGCCGTGGGCTCCGCGATCGGCGAGGCCATCGACTTCGCCGGCGGCCTCGTGGTGCACATCAACGCCGGCGTGGCCGCGCTCATCCTCATCCTGATCGTCGGCGCCCGCCAGGGCTTCGGCAAGGACCCGAGCCAGCGCCCCCACAACCTGCCGCTCGTGATGCTCGGCGCCGCGATCCTGTGGTTCGGCTGGTTCGGCTTCAACGCCGGCGCCGCCGGCACCGCGGAGCAGGCCGGGCTCATCTGGATCAACACCCTCGTGGCCCCCTCCGCCGCGATGCTGGGCTGGCTGCTCACCGAGCGGATCCGCGACAAGCACGCCACGTCCCTGGGCGCCGCGTCCGGCGCCGTGGCCGGGCTCGTGGCCATCACCCCGGCCTGCGCCAACGTCTCCCCGGTCTGGGCGATCGGGATCGGCTTCGTGGCCGGCATCTGCTCGGCGCTCGCCGTGGGGCTCAAGTACCGGATGCGCATGGACGACTCCCTGGACGTGATCGGCGTGCACCTGGTCTCCGGCGTCGTCGGCACCGTGGCCCTGGGCTTCGTGGCCCTGCCCTCCGAGGGCACGGCGGGCCTGTTCTACGGCGGCGGCTCCGGCCTGCTGCTCACCCAGGTCGTGGCGGTGCTCGTCTCGGTGCTCTACTGCGCGGTGCTCACCTTCGTCATCGCCTTCGTGATCGACCGGACCATCGGCTTCCGGATCCCCGTGCGGGACGAGATCGACGGCATCGACATCACCCAGCACGCCGAGTCCGGCTACGCGCTGGCCGGCGACGCCACGGGCTCCTTCACCCCGGGCCGGCACACCGCCGGCGGGGACGCCACGTCCTTCGAGCCCGGCCGCTCCGAGCCCGTGCACAGCTGAGCCGTGCGGCGACCGCCGGCACGTCCCATCCTCACGAAAGGCACCCCTCCCATGAAACTCGTCACCGCGATCGTGCGCCCGGAGAAGTTCAAGGACATCAAGTCCGCGCTCGAGTCCTACGGCGTCCAGGGCATGACCGTCCAGAACGTGCACGGCTACGGGCAGCAGCGCGGGCACACCGAGGTCTACCGGGGCGCGGAGTACACGGTGGACCTGCTCGAGAAGGTCCGGGTGGAGATCCTCGTGGACGACCACCAGGCCACCGACATCGTGGACGTCATCGTCTCCTCCGCCAACACCGGCCGCGCCGGTGACGGCAAGGTCTGGGTCACCGACGTGCACCAGGCCGTGCGCGTGCGCACCGGCGAGCGCGACGAGACGGCGCTCTGAGCCCACCGGGCCCGACGGCCGGTCCCCTCCACCGGGAGGGGACCGGCCGTCGTCGTCGCCGCGGCGAGGGCGGAGGGCCCCGCACCGCCCGGAGTTGCTAACCTTGGACACTGACCCGCCACACCGGGCCGGGCCGCGGCCCGCGGCGCAGACCGCGGCGCACCGGCCGCCTCCCTCGACGAAAGCAGCTTTCGACCCGTGTTCAATTCACTGTCCGACCGGTTGACCGCCACCTTCAAGAACCTCAAAGGCAAGGGCCGCCTGACCGAGGCGGACGTCGACGCCACCGTGCGGGAGATCCGCCGCGCCCTGCTCGACGCCGACGTCGCCGTGCCGGTCGTGCGCGAGTTCACCGCCGCGGTCAAGGAGCGGGCCCTGGGGCTCGAGGTCTCCGAGGCGCTGAACCCCGGCCAGCAGGTCGTGAAGATCGTCAACGAGGAGCTGCAGAACATCCTCGGCGGGCAGACCCGCCGGATCCGGATGGCCAAGACCGGCCCCACGATCATCATGCTCGCCGGCCTCCAGGGCGCCGGCAAGACGACCCTGGCCGGCAAGCTCGGCAAGTGGCTCAAGGGCCAGGGGCACCGGCCCCTGCTCGTGGCCTCCGACCTGCAGCGGCCCAACGCGGTCACCCAGCTGCAGGTCGTGGGCGAGCGCGCCGGGGTGCCGGTCTACGCCCCGCACCCGGGCACCACCTCGGAGTTCGACGACCCCACGGGCGATCCCGTGCAGGTCGCCCGCGACGGCGTGGCCCAGGCCCGAGCGCGCCTGCACGACGTGGTCATCGTGGACACCGCCGGCCGGCTCGGCATCGACGAGGCCCTCATGGAGCAGGCCCGCGACATCCGCGACGCCGTGCGCCCCGACGAGGTGCTCTTCGTCATCGACGCGATGATCGGCCAGGACGCCGTGAACACGGCCCAGGCCTTCAACGAGGGCGTCGACTTCACGGGCGTGGTCCTGTCCAAGCTCGACGGCGACGCCCGCGGCGGCGCCGCGCTGTCGGTGGCCTCCGTGACCGGCAAGCCCATCATGTTCGCCTCCACCGGCGAGAACGTCGACGACTTCGAGCAGTTCCACCCGGACCGCATGGCGTCCCGCATCCTCGACATGGGCGACGTCCTCACGCTGATCGAGCAGGCAGAGAAGCAGTGGGACCGCGACGAGGCCGAGAAGATGGCCCGGAAGTTCACCGACCAGGAGGACTTCACCTTCGAGGACTTCCTCGCCCAGATGCAGCAGCTGCGCAAGATGGGGTCGATGAAGAAGATGCTCATGATGATGCCGGGCGCCGCCGGCATGCGCGAGCAGCTGGAGAACTTCGACGAGCGCGAGATCGACCGCGTGGAGGCCATTGTCCGGTCCATGACCCCGCACGAGCGGGTGGCCCCGAAGATCATCAACGGCTCCCGCCGCGCCCGCATCGCCAAGGGCTCCGGCGTCACCGTCTCCGAGGTGAACCAGCTCATGGAGCGCTTCGCCCAGGCCCAGAAGATGATGAAGCGCCTGGCCCAGGGCAAGAGCGTGCCCGGCATGCCCGGCGGAATCCCCGGGATGCCCGGGGCGGGCGGCGGCCCGAAGAAGGGCAAGGGCAAGGGCTCCGCGAAGAAGGGCGGGTCCCGCTCCGGCAACCCCGCCAAGCGGGCGCAGGAGAACGCGGCCCTCGAGCAGCAGCGCAAGCAGAAGGCCCCGGCCGGGTCGGCGTTCGGCGCCGCCCAGGGGCAGCCGGAGCCCGCGGACCTGAACCTGCCCAAGGGCTTCGAGAAGTTCCTGGGGCAGTGATCGCGCCGTGAGCTCCTACCTGTCCGAGAGCGAGCTGAAGCAGTTCGTGGACTCCCTGCCGACCCGCCGCCTCGCCGCGGAGGCCCTCATCCGCGACCCCGCGGGCCGGGTGCTGATCGTCGAGCCCAACTACAAGTCGGACTGGACCGTGCCCGGCGGCACCGTCGAGGCGGGGGAGGACCCGCGGACCGGGTGCTTCCGCGAGGTCGTCGAGGAGGTCGGCCTGCACCTGCCCGAGGGCCGGCTGCTCGTCGTCCACCACGGCGTGGCCATGGGGCTGTGGGGGGACTCGGTCTCCTTCGTCTACGACGGCGGCGTCATCGGCGCCGACACGCCCATCACGGTCCAGGAGGAGGAGCTGCTCAGCCACCGCTGGACCGCCCCCGCGGAGCTGGACCGGTACCTGCGGCCCGGGCTGGCCCGCCGGCTGCGGGCGGGGCTGGCGGCCCTCGAGGACGGGACCACGGCCGAGCTCGTCGACGGGCCCGGCTGAGCGGATCCGCGCCGCCGGGGACGCTCCCCGGACCCGTGGGGCGCCCCCGGCGACGGCGTAGCATGGGGCCATGACCTCACTCCCCGCCGACGACATCGCATCCCCCGCCTCCACGTGGGACCTGGTGCCCGCCACGGTGCTGTGCGCGACGGAGGCCACCGCGTCCGACGGCTCCGGGCTGCGGCCCACCTGCGAGGGGATGCGCAGGATCATCGCCCACCACCGCCTGATCAGCGCCTACGCCGAGGGCCCCCGCGCCACGCAGCTGATGTTCCTCGCCGACGCCGAGGGCCGGCTGGCGCAGGCCGCCGAGGACGGCTCCGTGGCGGCCGGGTGCACCCTCGACGAGTTCTCCGCGACGCTCGCGCGGATGACCGGCCAGCAGCTCCGGCCCGAGCACCCCGGGCTGCGCCGGGTGCTGCTCGTGCGCCTGGACGCGCCCGAGCTGCCCGTGCTGGCGGCCCTGTCCGGCACCGGGTTCACCGCGGTGTCCCGGCACGGCTGGTCCGTGGTGGTCTTCGACGCGGAGGTCGACTTCTGGGCCGTGCGCACCGGCCTCGCCGAGACCGCCGTGGCGCTGTCCTCGGACGGGGCCACCCGCTCCTTCGAGGTCCTGCTCGCCGGGGAGGACCCCGCGTCCGTCACCGAGCTCGAGGCCGCCGACGCCGTGTGCGCCCTCGAGTGGGGCCCCGAGTGGCTCCCCGCCGGCGGGGTGTCCGTCGAGGCCGAGGAGACGCCCGCCGCACGCTTCGAGCGCGATCTCGTCCGGCTGTGCTCCGGCGGCACCTCGGACCTGCAGATCGAGTCCGTGGCCTCCGTCTTCGACCTCGACCCGGCCGAGACCAACCGGCTGCGCAACTACGTGCTGGGGGAGTCCACCGACCTGGTCCTGGAGTCCGTCCTGCAGCTGCTGGGCCTGCCCGTGCTGGCCGCCAAGGTCGTGGAGGGCCGCCGGGAGCTCGCGGGGACCGAGGGCGCCGAGCACTACGAGCCCGCGGGCGTGGGCTCGGCCCTGCTGCGGGGGATGACCATCGAGCCCACCGGGGACGGGCTCCTCGCGCGGTACCAGCGGGCCCTCGTCCGCCGCCCGGAGCTCCTGCTGGCCGTCGCGGGCACCGAGACCGCCCTCGGGGTGGGGCTCGCCGGGGCGGCCCGGCGCGGCGGGGCCGGGGCGCGCGTGCTCGGCACCCTCTCCGCGGCGCTGCTCGCGGACGCCGCCGCGGAGAGCGCCTACTACGCCGCCCTGCGCGGCGCGCGCCGCCGCCGGAGCGAGGAGCAGCTCCCGGCCGCCGGGACGGCGGAGCGGCTCCCGGAGGCGCCCCCCGCCCCGGGCTCGCGAGCACGGCTGCGCCGCTTCTTCGGCCTGCACCGCGGCTGAGCCCCCGGCGCGGGATCCCCCGCGGGGCGGAGTTCCGCGCCCGCGGCCGCGGGCTACCGTGGGTGGCGTGCACATCCCACCCGCCACGGACCCGGACGACGGGCCGGAGACCACCCCGGCCGCCGGCCGGCGCGCCCCGCTCGCGTCCCGCGTCACGGCCTGGCTGAACGACCCCGAGGACCCGTTCTGGTCCCGGCCCGCGCCCACGGCGGCCCAGCGGCGCAACGACGTGCTGGCCGCCCTGGGCTTCCTGCTGGTCGCGCTGCTGGCCTCCGTGCTGGTGCACAGCTACGCGGGGCTCGCGGACGGGGACGAGCCCTGGCGGTTCTACCTCAGCACCGTGCTCATCGTGGTGCCCCTCGCCCTGCGCCGGCGCTTCCCGCTGCCGGTCGTGGTCGCGTCCTCCGCGCTGTTCCTGGGCCTGACCTACGCCAGCCCCACGGCGGCCATGACGCTGTCCTTCCAGGGCGCCTACTTCGCGGCCCTCTACGCCGCCGTCGCCTGGTCGCGCGACCGCCAGGCCCTGTGGGTCGCGATGTCCGTGGTCGTGGGGACCATGGGCCTGTGGCTGCTCGGCGCCTTCACCGTCACCAACGCCTACGCGGACTTCCTCACCGGCCTGGGCGAGGTCGACGGGCCGCTGCCCCAGCTGCCGTCCTACGCGGTGTTCACGCTGCTCGTGAACGCCGTGTACTTCGGCGGGGCGGTGCTCGCCGGGCGCGCGTCCTGGCGGGCCGCGCTGCAGCAGCACCGCCTCGCCGCGCAGGCGCAGCGGATCCGGGAGCAGTCCCAGGAGATCGCCCGCCGCGCCGTCGTCGACGAGCGGCTGCGCATCGCCCGGGAGCTGCACGACGTCGTCGCCCACCACGTGTCCGTGATCGGCATCCAGGCCGGTGCCGCGCGCAAGGTCCTGAGCCGTGACCCGGCCGCCGCCACCACCGCGCTGCGCACCATCGAGGCGTCCAGCCGGACCGCGGTGGGGGAGATGCGCCAGCTGCTCGGGGTGCTGCGCGCCGAGGGCGAGGACGGCCCCCCGGGGCCAGGCCGGGGCACGTCCGCCGCGGCGCGGCGGCCCGACCCCGGCCTGGCCGACATCGCCGCCCTCGCCCGGCTGCACGCCGACAACGGGCTCGCGGTGGACGTCCGGCTGGTCGAGGACGTCCCCGGTGACCTGGACCGGATCCCGCCGGCCCTCGGCCTGTCGGCCTTCCGGTGCGCCCAGGAGTCCCTGTCCAACGTGATCCGCCACTCGACGGCCACCACGGCGTCCGTCACCCTGCGCACCGGCCGCGGCCCGCAGGGGCCGTGGTTCGAGCTCGAGGTGCTCGACGACGGCTCGGCCCGCCCCGGCACCGCCGGCACCGGCTTCGGCCTCCAGGGGCTGCGCGAGCGCGTCCGCCTGCACGGCGGGGAGGCGGAGATCGGGCCGCGGACGGGCCGGCCCGGCTGGCGGGTCCGCACCCGGTGCCCCCTGCCCCCCGGCGGCACCGGCACGGGAGCCGCCGAGCCCGACGTCCGCGCCCCCGTCCGCGCCGCTGCCCGGGACACCGGCGGAAGTCTGCGAGGATCGGGGGCATGATCCGCGTCCTGCTCGCCGACGACCACGCCCTCGTGCGCTCCGGCTTCGCCATGGTCCTGTCCGTGGAGGACGACATCGAGGTCGTCGCCCAGGCCTCCGACGGCGCGGAGGCCGTCGCCGCCGCCCGCGACGAGGCCGTGGACGTCGCCCTGCTCGACGTGCAGATGCCCGTCATGGACGGCATCGAGGCCACCCGCCGGATCGTCGGAACGGGGTGCGCCAAGGTCGTGATCGTCACCACGTTCGACCGCGAGGACTACCTCTTCGACGCGCTCGCCGCGGGGGCCAGCGGGTTCCTGCTCAAGAACGCGGACCCGGACGACCTGGTGGAGGCCGTGCGTGCCGTCGCGGGGGGCCACGCGCTGCTCGCCCCCGAGGCCACGCTGCGCGTGATCCGGGCCCTGACCACGGACGCGCCGGCCCCGGCGCCCGTCCCGGAGGCCGCTCCCGCACCGCCCGGCCCCGCGCAGCGGCGGATCCTCGACTCCCTCACCGAGCGGGAGCACGAGGTGCTGCTGCTCGTCTCGGACGGGCTCTCCAACGCCGAGATCGCCCAGCGGCTGTACCTCGGGCCCGCCACCGTCAAGACCCACGTGTCCAACATCCTCGCCAAGACGGGCTCCCGGGACCGGGTCCAGGCCGTCGTCTTCGCCCACCGGGCGGGCCTGGTCGGCTGAGCCGGCTCCGCCCCGCGGCGGAGGCCACCGGGCGGAGCCCGGCCCCGGGGGCGCACGCCCTCCGCCCGGGTGGGGATTCCCCGGGGCCCCGGCCTTCGTAGGCTGGAGGACGAGCCACCCGCCGGGCGGCCGCGCCGGCCGAGAGGACCCCGGGCCCATGAGCACCAGCACCGCACCCGCGGCGACCACCACCCGCTTCCGGGGCCGCCCCGGGGGACACGTCCTGGAGGCGCGGGGGCTGAGCCGGTCCTTCGGGGGCCGGGCCGTGGTCCAGGACGTCTCCTTCCGGGTGGAGCCCGGCCGGATGACCGGATTCGTCGGCGCGAACGGCGCGGGCAAGACCACGACCCTGCGGATGCTGATGGGCGTGCTGCGGGTCTCCTCGGGTGAGGTCCTGTGGGACGGTCGACCGGCCACCGCGGCGGACCGGGCCGGCTTCGGCTACATGCCCGAGGAGCGGGGGCTCTACCCCAAGCAGCCCGTCCTCGACCAGCTCGGCTACCTCGGCCGGCTCCACGGGATGGACCGCGGCGACGCCCTCGCGCAGGCCGGACGGCTGCTGGAGCGCTTCGGCCTGGCCGCGCGCGGAAAGGACAGGCTGGAGTCCCTCTCGCTCGGCAACCAGCAGCGGGTGCAGGTCGCCGCCGCGCTCCTGCACGGGCCCGCCGCCCTGATGCTGGACGAGCCGTTCTCCGGCCTGGACCCCGTGGCCGTGGACTCCATGGTCGAGCTGCTGCGCGAGCACACGGCCCAGGGGGTGCCCGTGCTCTTCTCGAGCCACCAGCTCGACCTCGTCGACCGGCTCTGCGACTCCCTGGTCGTGCTCTCCGGCGGCCGGGTCCTGGCCGCCGGCCCGGCCGACGAGCTGCGCCGCACCGGCACGCGCCGGCACCGGCTGCGCTGCGAGCAGGACGCCGGCTGGGTGCGGGACGTGCGGGGCGTGCGCGTGGTCGACGTCGACGGCCCGGCCGCGGTGCTCGAGCTCGAGGACGCGGATGCCCGCCGCCGCGTGCTCGAGGCGGCCGTGCCCCGCGGACTCCTGGAGTTCGCCGAGATCGTCCCCTCCCTGGCCGACGTCTACCGCGAGGTCACCCGATGAGCCCCCGCCCGCCCGCGGCCCGCCCGTGGTGGATCGTCACGGCCCGCGAGATCTCCGTGAAGCTGCACGACCGGTCCTTCCTGCTCTCCACGGTGGTCACGGTGCTCCTCGTGGCCGGCTCGATCGCCGGCTCCGCCCTGCTCGGCGGCCGCGCCGCCGACCACGTGCTGGCCACTGCGGCCCCCGAGGCCGGGCCCGTCGCGGCACGGGCCGCGCAGGCGCTCGCCGACAGTGGGGACGACACCCTCACGGTGCACTCTGCGCACTCCCGGGACGCGGCCCGCCGGGCGGTGGCCGACGAGTCCGCCGACGCCGCGCTGCTGCGGGGCCTCGACGGGTGGACGGTGGTCGGCAAGGACGACGTCGACCCCGGGCTCGCCCGGGCGCTCGAGCAGGCGGTGGCCGAGGAGACCCTCGCGGCCAACGCCCGGGCGGCGGGGACGACCGCCGAGGAGCTGACCGCGGGCGCCGAGGTGCGCACCGAGCTGCTCTCCGGCGGGCAGGACCGCGGCCCCGTGCGGCTCGTCATGGGCTTCGTCTTCGCCTTCCTGTTCTACCTGGCCGCGATCCTGTTCGGCATGGCCATCGCCAACTCGGTGCTCGAGGAGAAGCAGAACCGGGTCGTCGAGATCCTGGCCACCGCCGTCCCGGTCCGGCAGCTGCTCTACGGCAAGGTGCTCGGCAGCTGCCTGCTCGCCTTCGGGCAGCTCGGGCTCTACGCCGCGGTCGGCCTCGTCGGGGTCAACGTCACGGGGGCCGCCGCGGACGTCGGCTGGGTCCTCGCCGCCTCCGGCTGGTTCGTCGCCTTCTTCGTGGCGGGCTTCGCCGCGCAGGCCTGCGTCTGGGCCGTCCTCGGCTCGCTGGCCTCCCGCTCCGAGGACCTCCAGACGAGCAGCGGGCCGATCCTGACCGTGCTCGTCGGCGCCCTCCTCGTCGGCCTCTACGCCGAGGGGGCGTGGCTCACGGCCGCGTCCTTCGTGCCCGTCGTCTCCTCGGTGGCCATGCCCGTCCGGATGCTGGCCGGCGGCGTGGCCTGGTGGCAGCCCGTGCTGTCCCTCGCGCTCGCCCTCGCCGCGGCCTGGGTGCTGCTGCGCCTGGGGGAGCGGATCTACCGGCGTGCCGTGTTCCAGGGCGGGCGCTCCCTCACGTGGCGGGAGGCCTCGCGGCTCGAGCAGTGACCGGGTGCGCGCCGTGGTGCCCCGGACTTGACGGCGTCTGGCATACTGGATGGGTACTCGATGCGTGCGGTCCCTCTCGCCGCACGTTTCTCGTGTCCACAGAACCCCTGTGACCGGCCCGCCCCACGGGAGCGAGACCAGGGCGTTCACCTCATCCAAGAACCAGGAGAGTCCACACCAGTGGCTGTTAAGATCCGTCTCAAGCGCATGGGCAAGATGCGCGATCCCCGTTACCGCGTCGTCGTCGTCGACTCCCGCAAGAAGCGCGACGGCCGCGTCATCGAGGAGATCGGCAAGTACCACCCGACCGAGCACCCCTCCTACATCGAGGTCGTCTCGGACCGGGCCCAGTACTGGCTCGGCGTCGGCGCCCAGCCGTCCGAGGCCGTCGCCGCGATCCTGAAGGTGACCGGCGACCTGCAGCGGTTCAAGGGCGAGGAGGGCGCCGAGGGCACCCTCCGGCAGCCCGAGCCCAAGAGCGAGTTCGTGGCCCCGGACAAGGGCTCCGTGATCGTCCCCGAGGCCATCACCCCCAAGGGCGAGAAGGCCGCGCCGGCCGCCCCGGGTGCCGAGTCCGACGACGCCCCCGCGGCTGACGCCGAGAAGGCCGAGTAGTCATGCTCGCCGACGCGTTGGAGCACCTGGTCCGCGGCATCGTGGACAGCCCCGATGACGTCGACGTCCGTGTCAAGAGCGGGCGCCGGTCGGAGACCCTCGAGGTCCGGGTGCACCCGGACGACCTCGGGCGGGTCATCGGCCGCCAGGGCCGCACGGCCAAGGCGCTGCGCACCGTCGTGGGCGCGCTCGCCGAGGACGGCCCGGTCCGGATCGACGTCGTCGACACCGACCGCACCCGCTGAGGCGCGCACCGGGCGCCCCGGCGACCGGTCCCGCCGACCGCACGGTCCCCGCATCCGCACCGGATGCGGGGACCGTCGGCTTTGCGGCCCCCGCCGGCCGCCACCGCACCCCGTTCCCGCGGCCACCCGGCCGCCGACCCCCAGGAGCACCATGAAGGTCCAGGTCGCCCGCGTCGGCAAGCCCCACGGCATCCGGGGGGAGGTCACCGTGCAGCTGTTCACCGACGCCCCGGAGGAGCGCTTCGCCCCCGGGGCCCGGCTGCTGCTCGAGCCGTCCGTCCCCCTCGCCCCCGCGGGCGAGGTCACCGTGCGCGGGGCGCGCTGGAACAAGGCCGTGCTCGTCGTGGCCCTCGAGGAGGTCCCCGACCGCAACGGGGCCGAGACCCTGCGCGGCGCCCGGCTCTTCGCCGAGGCGCCGGAGGAGGACCCCGGGTCCGACGAGTGGTACGAGCACGAACTGGTCGACCTCGAGGTGCGCACCGGGCCGGAGGACGGCTCGGGGCCGCGGATCGGGGTGGTCACCGGGCTGCGCACCCTGCCGGTCCAGGACCTGCTGGAGATCGAGCTCGACGAGGACCGGCGCGAGGCCGTGCTCCCCTTCGTCGAGGAGATCGTGCCGGTCGTCGACCCCGAGGGCGGCTTCGTCGTGGTGACCCCGCCGCCGGGGCTGCTCGAGCTCGGCCGCGAGGGGGGACCGGCCGACGCCGCCGAGCACGACGGCGACGGGACCGGGGGCGGGGACGCCGGCGCCGGGGCGCCGGAGGGCGGGCGCTGATGCGCATCGACGTCGTCAGCATCTTCCCCGAGTACCTCTCGGCCCTCGAGCTCTCGCTCATCGGCAAGGCCCGGCGGCAGGGCCTCCTCGAGCTGACCGTGACGGACCTGCGCGAGCACACGACCGACCGGCACCGCACCGTGGACGACACCCCCTACGGCGGCGGGGCCGGGATGGTCATGAAGCCGGAGCCGTGGGCCGCGGCGCTCGGCGCCGTCCTCGAGCGCAGCCCGGCCCCGGCCGCCGGCCCCGAGGCCGGCGGCGAGCGTCCGGTGCTGGTCGTCCCGTCCCCGGCCGGCGCGGTCTTCACCCAGGCCACCGCCCGCGAGCTGGCCCTGCGCGAGCACCTCGTGTTCGCCTGCGGGCGCTACGAGGGCATCGACGAGCGCGTCGTCGACTGGTCCCGCGAGCACTTCGACGTCCGTCCCACGAGCCTCGGCGACTACGTCCTCAACGGCGGCGAGGTCGCCGTGCTGGCCATGGTCGAGGCCATCGGGCGGCTCGTGCCCGGCGTGGTCGGCAACCCCGAGTCCCTCGTGGAGGAGTCCCACGCCGACGGCCTGCTGGAGTACCCGGTCTACACCAAGCCCGCCCTGTGGCGGGACCGGCCGGTCCCCGAGGTCCTGCTCTCGGGCCACCACGGCCGGATCGCGCGCTGGCGGCGGGACCGCCAGCTGCAGCGGACCGCCGCCCGCCGCCCCGACCTCCTCGCCTCCCTCGACCCCGCGGGCCTGGACCGCGCGGACCGCGCCGTCCTCGCCGAGGCCGGCTGGACCGTCTCGGGTGCTCGCCTGGTGCGCGCCGGGGACGACGCCCCCGGGGAACCTGTGGCATAATGTTCAGCTGTGTGTCTGCTGGGCACGCCCCTGCCGCAGGGGGATGAGCGACCAACAGCCGGACACCCGGGAACCCCGCACGGGGCCCGTCACCACGTCTTGCGGATCCCGCACCCGGTCCGGGCACCCGCCCGCCGCCACGGATCCGTGCCGACCCACGTGAGCGACCTGCGGCGTTCACCAGGAGAGCCACCATGAACATTCTCGACCAGCTCGACGCCAAGTCCCTGCGCAGCGACGTCCCCGACTTCCGGCCGGGCGACACCCTCAACGTGCACGTCAACATCGTCGAGGGCAACCGCTCCCGTGTGCAGGTCTTCAAGGGCTTCGTCCTCGGCCGCCAGGGCGCCGGCGTGCACGAGACCTTCACCGTCCGCAAGGTCTCCTTCGGCGTGGGCGTGGAGCGCACCTTCCCGGTGCACTCCCCGGTCATCGAGAAGATCGAGGTCGTCACCCGCGGCGACGTCCGGCGCGCGAAGCTCTACTACATGCGCGACCGCCACGGCAAGGCCGCCCGCATCCGCGAGAAGCGCGACAACACCACGGCCAAGTCCTCGAAGTCGGGCAAGGCCGTCAAGTCCGGCAGGTCCGGCAAGTAGGACGCCGCGCGTCCGTGTCCACCGGAACCCGCGCACGGGACCCCCGCGCCACCGGGTCCCACGCCGTGCGGCGAGAACGCCAGCCCCGAGCTCGGGGCTGGCGTTCCGTCGTCCTCGCCCTCCTGGCGGCCGTGCTGGTCACCGGGCTGCTGCGCGCCGTCGTCGTCGACGTCTACTGGATCGGCTCGGACTCGATGCAGCCCACCGTCGAACCGGGGGACCGGGTGCTCGTCGGCAAGCTCGTCGACACGACGGAGCTCGAACGGGGCGACCTCGTGGTCTTCGACGGGCGGGGCAGCTTCGCCCCGCTGCGCAGCGACGACCCGTGGCCCGTGCAGGCCCTGCAGACCCTCGGTCGGTGGAGCGGGCTCACCGGCTCGGACAGCGTGTACCTCAAGCGGGTCGTCGGCGCCCCCGGGGACACCGTGGCCTGCTGCGGTCCCGGCGGCCGTCTCGAGGTCGACGGCGAGGAGATCACCGAGGACTACGTCCTGGACGGCGACCGCCCCAGCGAGGTCGAGTTCTCCGTGGTGGTCCCCGAGGGCCGTCTCTGGCTGATGGGCGACCACCGTTCGGCCTCCGTGGACTCGCGCCATCTGCTCGGCGCGCCCGGTGGCGGACTGGTCCGAGCGGATAAGGTCATCGGAGAACCCCTTGCTGTTCTGTGGCCCTGGGACCGGGCCGGGCAGCTCTGACGCGATCCGCACGGATCCGGATCCGGACGCCCACCGGCGTCCGCCCAGGAAGGACGAAGCCAGTGGCCGACAGGACCCAGCCCGCCGGCGACGGCGTGCCCCAGGAGAACCCCGGCGACGCCGCCGTTCCCGTCCCGGCGGCGTCCACGGCCGGCGCGGAGCGCTCCGCGGCCCCCGCCGACGGCCCCGAGGACGCACCGGAGCCCGTGTCCCGGCGCGAAGGCCGCCGTGCGGCGGGCAGGCGCGCCCGCAAGCAGCGCCCCGACACGTTGTGGGGCTCGGTGCGGGAGATCCTCCTCGTGCTGGTCTGGGCCGTGCTGATCGCCTTCGTCGTGAAGACCCTGCTGGTGCGGGGCTTCTACATCCCCTCCGGCTCGATGGAGAACACGCTCCAGCTCAACGACCGCATCTTCGTCAACGTGGTCGAGCCCACGTTCGGGCCCCTCGAGCGCGGCGACATCGTCGTGTTCGAGGACGCGAAGGGCTGGCTGCCCCCCCAGCCCGACAGCGGCGGCGGGCCCACCGACGCCGTCTACGACGCCCTGGCCTTCGTGGGCGTGCTGCCCGACCGCACGGACCAGCACCTGATCAAGCGGGTCATCGGGGTCGGGGGAGACACCGTCGCCTGCTGCGACGCCTCGGGCCGGGTCACGGTCAACGGGGAGGCCCTCGAGGAGCGGGACGCCTACCTCTACCCCGGGTCCGCGCCCTCGGAGCTCGAGTTCGAGGTGCAGGTCCCCGAGAACCACTACTTCGTCCTGGGCGACCACCGGGACGCGTCCGCCGACGCCCGCGTCCACCTGGCGGAGATCGCGGAGAACGGCGCCTTCATCAGCCACGACGACGTCGTGGGCACCGCGTTCGTCATCGCCTGGCCGCTCGACCGGTTCCAGCTGCTGCAGAACCCGGGCGAGGTCTTCGCGGACGTCCCGGACCGGTCCGCCGGTGGCTCCTGAGCCCCGGCGGGTCCGGCGCACGGCGCCGCCGCGGGGCCGGCCTCCCGGGCTCGCCGCCGAACGGTCCCTGGCGGGGCCGGACGGGCGCCTCGTGGGCGGGATGGACGAGGTGGGCCGCGGGGCGCTCGCCGGACCGGTCACCGCCGGAGTGGTCGTCCTGCGCCCCGGCACCGAGCGCGGCGTGCCCGGGCTGCGGGACAGCAAGCTGCTCAGCCCCGCCCGGCGCGAGGCGCTCGTGCCGCGCATCCTCGAGTGGTGCGCGGCCGGCGGGGTCGGCCACGCCTCGCCGCAGGAGATCGACGGGCTCGGCCTGACGGCAGCGCTGCGCCTCGCCGGGCGCCGGGCGATCGCGGCGGCCGCGCAGCGGGGCGCGCTGCCCGACGTCGTGCTCCTGGACGGCGGCCACGACTGGCTCTCCGGACCCGGTGCGGGCACGCTGTTCGACGGCGTCGACGGCGTCGATGTACACCCCGGTTCCGGCCCCGGTCCCGCGGGGGCGGGGGCCCGGGCGCCCGTGTGGGCGGGGACGGTCGTGACCCGCGTCAAGGCGGACCTGGCGTGCGCGTCCGTCGCCGCGGCGAGCGTGCTGGCGAAGGTGGAGCGGGACCGGATCATGGGCGAGCTCGCGGACGGATGGCCGCAGTACGGTTGGGAGAGCAACAAGGGCTACGGCGCCGAGCGGCACCGGCGGGCCCTCGAGGAGCACGGGGCCACGCCCCACCACCGGCTGAGCTGGCGCCTGACGCCGGCCGCGGCCGGCCCGAGCAGGACCGGAGAGGGGACGACATGAGCGCCGAAGAGCTCGAGAACTTCGAGACGGACCTCGAGCTGCAGCTGTACCGCGAGTACCGGGACGTCGCGGGGCTCTTCCAGTTCGTGGTGGAGACGGACCGGCGCTTCTACCTGGCCAACTCCGTCCGGATCGAGCCGGTCGAGACGAAGAACGGGCTCTACTTCGATGTCGAGCTCAAGGACGCGTGGGTGTGGGACGTCTACCGCTCGGCCCGGTTCGTCAAGCACGTGCACGTGATGAGCTTCAAGGACGTCAACGTCGAGGAGCTCGCGCACACGGACCCGTTCCCGGTGCCCGGCGCCCCCGGACCCGCGGACCCCCCGGCCCCCTGATCCGCCCTGCACACGGCGCCGCCGGACCCGCGGCCTCCTGAGACCCGCCCTGCACACGGTGCCGCCGGACCCGCGGATCCCGCCGCCTCCTGACCCGCCCTGCACACGGCGCGCCGGCCGCCGCGGCCGGCCGCCGGCGCGGCCCACCATGGGAGCCCGGCCCGGCTCCTGCCGGGGCCCGTCGGGAGGGAGGCGACCCG
This sequence comes from Kocuria cellulosilytica, assembly GCF_040981245.1. Lineage (NCBI taxonomy): Bacteria > Bacillati > Actinomycetota > Actinomycetes > Micrococcales > Micrococcaceae > Kocuria > Kocuria cellulosilytica. The sequence continues at coordinate 344,859 of NZ_JAVFWZ010000004.1, forward strand.
TGTCCGAGGAGCTGGGAGCGCGCGGCGAGCGGCTGGCGGCGGCGCACCTCGAGGCACGGGGCTACCGCGTGCTGGCGCGCAACTGGCGCGCCGTCCCGTCCCGGGACGGCCTGCGCGGCGAGGCCGACCTCGTCGCGGAGCACGACGGACGGGTGGTCGTCGTCGAGGTGAAGACGCGCTCGAGCCTGCGTTACGGGCATCCGCTGGAGTCCATTACGCGGCAGAAGATCGTGCGCCTGCACCGCCTGGCGGCCGCCTGGGCCCGGGCCCACGGCCGCGACCCCCAAGTGATCAGGGTCGATGCTGTTGCAATTACTTTCGCACACGACGGGGTGCCGGAGATCGAGGTCCTGCGGCAGATCCAATGAGACGCGCCGCGCCGCGGCCCGCGTGACATGCCTCGTGGGACGTGCCAATGTTGGACCGTCGATGACCGGGAGAACGACGGAGGTGTGCTGTGGTCGCTGCGGGACCGCTCGCCGCTCCACGACGCGCCGCGGCCCTCGCGGCAGCTGTCGCGCTGACCGCCACGGGGTGCGGCGTGCTGAAGGCCTCCGAGCCCGAGGCGATCGCGCAGCCGGGCACCGTCACCACCGCGCCGAGCGGTCTCAGCCCGGGTCCCTACGCCCTCACCACCGAGGAGGGCGCGGTCATCACCTTCGACCTGCCCACGGTGCCGGCCCCGGACGACGAGGTCGAGCAGCTGCGGCAGGACCTGCACGTGGAGCCGGTGACGTACGTCGAGATGCACATCGACAACACCGAGGGCACGCGCACCGTGCAGATCGACGACCTCAAGGTGATCAGCCACGAGGGCGGCCAGTTCCCGTTCGAGCCGGCCGCCGAGGTCCTGTCCGACTGGGACCCGAACCGCTCCGGGGAGGGCGGCTTCTGGACGGCCGACGGCTCGCTGCTGGAGCCCGGGGAAGGGGCCCGGCTCGACGTCCGCACGCACGAGCTGATCGCCCAGTACACCGGTGCCGTCCCCGCCGGCAGCACCGGCCGCGAGCTCATGATCGGCGACTTCGAGAGTCTGCCGCGCAGCTTCGACGACGTCGAGCTGTCCCCGTACCCGAACGACCGGGCCCTCGATCCCGCCCCCGTGGGGCACGGTCCGGAGCAGCGCCAGTTCCGGGCGGGCGTGCCGAGCTCCGCGCCCCGGGAACGGCTCGAGGCGGAGCCGGCCCCGGCAGCCCCGGCGGCCCCGGAACCTGCCCGGCCGGCCGCGCAGCCGCCGGCGGCACCTGCCACGGCGGAGCCCGCCCCGGTCCCCGGCGCCGAGCCCGTGTACGAGCCGGACTGCTCGGACCCGTCCCAGCCGTCCGGGCCCGCCCAGCAGGCGGCCTGGAGCACGGCCTGCGCCCCCGTGGCCGAGCCGACGGCGGGTCCGGCACCGCCGCCCGCGCAGCAGCCCACGGCCGAGCCGACGCCCACGCCGTCCCCCGCTCCCACGACCGCCCAGCCGCCGGTGGACACGATCCCGCCCGCCGGGAACAACGACACCGGCGGGGGCGCGACCCCGGACCCGGACGGCAACGGTGCCACCGCCGGCGCGACGGCCTCGCCCTCGCCGAGCCCCACCGGACGCCGGAACTGGCCGCCGAGCCCGTCCCCGACGCCCACCCCGGCACCCACGGCCGCGACCGTGGCCCCGACGACCGCTCCGTCGACCACCGCTCCGTCGACCACCGCTCCGTCGACCACCGCTCCGTCGACCACCGCCACGGCGGAACCCTCGCTCCCCAGCGGGACCGAGCAGGTCTGATCCGGCGCTGCTGTCCACTGCCGGGCGTGCAGGGCTGACGCTCGGCGTCCGGGCCGCCCAGCATGGGAACCAGGAGGTTCCCCATGCACCGTCGCCGTGACGTCCCGTCCACCGCCCCAGCCCGCCGCCCACCGGGCCCGTCCGCACGCACCGCGGGGGTGCGCTGATGGGCTTCGCGCGCACGTGGGCCGTGGCCCTGGTCGGGCTCGACGGGTCGATGGTGGAGGTCGAGGCGGACATCGGCCAGACCCTCCCGGCGTTCTCCATCGTGGGCCTGCCGGACGCGGCGCTCAACGAGGCCAGGGAACGGCTGCGGGCAGCGGCGCGCAACAGCGGGATGCCGCTGAGCCCCCGCAAGCTCACGGTCAACCTGACCCCGGCGACCCTGCCCAAGCGCGGGTCCCTCTTCGACCTCGCCATCGTGATGAGCGCCCTGCAGGCCGCCGGGGGCGTGCCCCCGACGGGGCGGACCGTCTTCCTCGCGGAGCTGGGGCTCGACGGGGCGCTGCGGCCCGTGCGCGGCATCCTGCCGGCCGTCATGGCGGCGGTGCGCGCGGGGCACGAGCGGATCGTCGTGCCGGCGGCGAACGCCGCGGAGGCGGGACTGGTCCCCGGCGCCCGGGTGCAGGGGTTCGGCTGCCTCGCCGAGGTGCTCGCCGCCGCCGGAGCCGATCCTGCGGGACTGCGCCGGCCCGCACCGGCCGGGCCCGGTCCGGGCGCGCCGGGCGCTGCGGGGGCCGACGGGGCCGGGACGGCTCGTGCCGGGACGGACCCCGTCCCGCACGCCGCGCCCGACCTCGCCGACGTCGCCGGACAGGCCGACGGCCGGCTGGCCCTGGAGATCGCCGCCGCGGGAGGGCACCACCTGCTCATGGTCGGCCCGCCCGGGTCCGGCAAGACGATGCTCGCCGAGCGGCTCCCCGGGCTGCTCCCGGACCTCGAGGACGACGCCGCGATGGAGGTCACGGCCGTCCACTCGCTCGACGGGGCCGCCGGGCGGTGCACCGCCCTGATCCGCCGGCCGCCGTTCGAGGCCCCGCACCACACGGCCTCGGCGGCCGCCCTGTTCGGGGGCGGGGCCGGCATCCCGCGGCCCGGCGCGGCTTCCCGGGCGCACCGCGGCGTCCTCTTCCTCGACGAGGCCCCCGAGTTCGACCGCGGGGTGATCGACGCACTGCGCCAGCCCCTCGAGAACGGCCGGGTCACGATCGACCGGTCCGCGGCCTCGGCGGTCTACCCCGCCCGCTTCCAGCTGGTGCTCGCCGCGAACCCCTGTCCGTGCGGTCGCTCCGGGGGACACGGCGCCGACTGCACGTGCACCCCGCGGGTCCGCCGCGGCTACTTCGGCAAGCTGAGCGGACCGCTGCTGGACCGGGTGGACCTGCAGATCTCCGTCCCCAAGGTGTCCTACGGCGAGCTCGCCGCCGGGGCCGGGCAGGGGGAGACCACCGCGGAGGTCGCCGTGCGCGTCACCCGCGCGCGGGCCGCGCAGGCGGAGCGCCTCCGCGGCCTGGGCCTGCGCACCAACGCCGAGCTCGGGGGCAGTCTCTTGCACGGTGCCCTGCGGCCGCCGCGCGCGGTCACCGCGCCGCTGGAGCGGGCGATGGACCGCGGCTCCCTGACCGCCCGCGGTCACCAGCGGGTGCTCCGGGTCGCCTGGACGCTGGCCGACCTCGAGGGCCGCGGCGCGCCCGTCCTGGACGACGTCGACACCGCGCTGTACTTCCGCTCCCTCGTGCCGGCCTGAGCGCCGCCGCGTCCGCCCCGCCCGAGACAGGAGGATCCCGCCGTGCACCCCACCCCGTCGGCTCCGCGCCCCGACCACGACCCGCTGCTGCTGGCCCGGGCCGGCCTGTCCCGGCTCGTGGAGCCCACGGACCCCACCGCGATGCTGCTCCTGGCGGCGCTCGGACCGGTCGCCGCGCTCGAGATCGCCACCGGAGCACGCCCCATCGGGGCAGCGGAGCACCCGGTGTTCGTCCGGGCCGCGGCGGAGGCCGGCTACGGTCCCCGGCAGGTCGACCTCCGGCGCGCCCTGGCCCGCTGGGGACCCCGGGCGGCGGAGCTCGACCCCGTCGAGGACCTGGCGGCGGCCACGCGGGCCGGGGCGTGGTTCGCGGTCCCCGAGGACCCCGACTGGCCCGCGGCGCTCGGCGATCTGGGCCTGTTCCGGCCGGTGGGCCTGTGGGGCCGCGGCGACCGGCGGCTCCTCGGGTTCCCCGCCGCCCGAGCCGTCGCCGTCGTCGGCTCCCGCGACTGCTCGACCTACGGCCGGCACGTGGCCCTGGACCTCGCGGGCGCCCTGGCCGCCCGCGGCTGGACGGTCGTCTCCGGCGGCGCCCACGGCGTCGACGAGGCCGCGCACTCCGCCGCGCTGGCCACCGGCACCGCGCACCCCGCCACGGTCTCGGTCATGGCGTGCGGGATCGACCGCCTCTACCCGCCCGGCAACCGGGAGCTGCTCCGCCGGGTCGAGGACGCCGGCCTGCTCCTGGCCGAGGTCGCCCCCGGCTGCACACCCAGCCGGTACCGCTTCCTCCAGCGCAACCGGATCATCGCCGCCCTCTCGGCCGGCACGGTGGTGGTCGAGGCACGATGGCGCTCGGGCGCCCAGAACACCGCGCACCACGCCGACGGGCTGAGCCGTCCCGTGGGCGCGGTGCCCGGCAGCGTCCACGCCGACACCTCCGCAGGGTGTCACCGGCTGGTGCGGGAGGGCACCGCCGTCCTGGTGACGGACGTCGACGAGGTGCTCGAGCTGGTCCAGCCGATCGGCACGGCAGCGGTCCCGGACCGCCCCGGCCCCGTCTCCGTCGTCGACGGGCTCCCGGACCGCGACCGCGTGCTCCTCGACGCCCTGCCCCTGACGTCGCCCAGCCGCCCGGACCACCTGTCCCGCGTCGCCGGGCTGTCCGTCCGCGAGGTGCTGGGCGGACTGCGCCGGCTCGAGGAGCGCGGCCTGGCGGAGGGATCGGGGCAGGGCTGGCGCCGCCGTCGCTAGACTCGCCCCATGACCTCGGACGCCGCCCCGCTGCCCACGGCCGTGGTCCGCGCCCTGGAGCGGTACGCGGACCACCTGGTGCACGAGCTGGCCCGCAGCCCCAGCACCGTGCAGGCCTACACGGGCGACCTCCGAGCACTCTTCGGCTGGCTGCACGCCCGGCACGGGGTGGCGGCGCCGGCCGCCGTGGACCTGGACATGCTCCGGGCGTGGCTGGCCGCCCGGCACGCCGAGGGGGCGGGCCGGGCGTCCATGGCCCGCTGGACGGCGTCCGTCCGCGGGTTCTTCGGCTGGGCCGCCGCCACGGGCCTCGTGGGCACCGATCCCAGCCTGCGGCTCGTGGCCCCCCGGCGCCGGCGCCACCTCCCGGACGTCGTGCCCGCCGACGGGCTGCGGGAGCTGCTCGACGACCTCGCGGCGCGCTCCACCGCGCCCGGGACCAGTGGACCGGAGGCCGCGCTCGCCGCCCGGGACCGCGCCCTCCTCGAGCTGCTGTACGCCACCGGGGCCCGGGTGGGCGAGCTCACCGGCGCCGACGTCGACGACGTCGACCGCTCCCGGCGCGTGCTCAGGGTGCTCGGCAAGGGCGACAAGGAGCGCACGGTGCCCTTCGGCGGACCCGCGGACGAGGCGCTGGGGCTCTGGCTGGCCCGGCGGCCGGTCCTCGCGGGCCCGGGCAGCGGGCCGGCGCTGTTCCTCGGCTCCCGGGGCGGGCGCATCGACGCCCGGCAGGTCCGGCGGGTCGTGGAGCGCGAGCTCGGCGCCGTCGCCGACACCGCCGCGCGGGGTCCCCACGCCCTGCGGCACTCGGCGGCTACGCACCTCGTGGACGGCGGCGCGGACCTGCGCACGGTGCAGGAGCTGCTGGGCCACGCGTCCGTGGCGACCACCCAGATCTACACGCACGTGTCCGTGGACCGCCTCGGCTCCGTCTACCGCCAGGCCCACCCCCGGGCCTGACGTGCGCTCGGGCGCGGATCCCGGGGACAGCACGGGACCCCGGGTTGACGCCCGTGGAATGTTTGCAGTTGAATGAGTGGCGTATTGTACTCGACGTCCCGGACACGGCAACGGGCACGGCACCGGCCGGAACGACGGGTGCGGCACCGGTGCGACCGGGCGCCGCGCGGGCCTCGAATCCCCGCGGCGGCACGGGAGGCCGGACAACAGCATCGTCCGGGTGCGGCACGCCCGCCGCGACCCGGCGGGTGGGACCGCTTCCGTGCAGGGCGTTGGGGAAGACGTACCTACACGACGGAGGAACAGGTCATGTCTTCACCCACCACGCGCGGAGTGCTCTACGTGCACTCGGCTCCGCGAGCCCTGTGCCCGCACATCCAGTGGGCGCTGGAGTCGGTCGCGCGCCAGCGCACCGAGCTCGAGTGGACCCAGCAGAACGCCGAGCCCGGCTCCGTGCGCGCCGAGCTGGAGTGGTCGGGGCCGGCCGGGACCGGCGCCCTGCTCGCCTCGGCGCTGCGCACGATGGGCCGCCTCCGGTTCGAGGTCACCGAGAACCCGTGCCGCGGTCACGACGGCGCCCGCTGGTCCTTCACCCCGGAGCTCGGGATCTTCCACGCGACCACCGACGCCGCCGGCAACATCATGGTCTCCGAGGACCGGATCCGCTACGCCTACGAGACGGCGGCCGGCAATCCGCTGCTCGTCGTCAACGAGCTGTCCCTGGCCCTGGGCGAGGCCTGGGACGAGGAGCTCGAGCCGTTCCGGCACGCCGCGGAGGGCGCCCCGGTGCGCTGGCTGCACCGCGTCGGCTGAGCCGCCACGGTCCCGCCCCGCCTCCGGGGGACGGGGGCCGCCACGCGCGAAGGGCCGTCCCGCGAGCAGCGGGACGGCCCTTCGCGCGCGTTCCGGAGGTTCCGCGGGGCGGGCGCTCAGACGGTGCGGAACGCGGCGACCGCGTTGTGGCCGCCGAAGCCGAAGGAGTTGGACACGGCCACGAAGTCGCCGGACGGAAGGCCGCGGGCGTCGGTGACGACGTCGAGGTCGATCTCCGGGTCCTGGTTCTCCAGGTTGATGGTGCACGGCGCGGTGCGGTGGTGCACGGCGAGCACGGTGAGCACGGCCTCCACGGCGCCCGAGCCGCCCAGGATGTGGCCGGTCATCGACTTGGTCGCCGAGACGCACATGTCGTCCACCGCCGAGCCGAACGCGCGGCGCAGCGCACCGGCCTCGGGGGCGTCGCCCTTGGGCGTCGAGGTCGCGTGGGCGTTGACGTGCCGGACGTCGGCCGGGCCGAACTCCCCGGTCTCCATGGCCTCCTCGAGGGCACGGGCCGCGCCGCGGCCCTCCTCGTCGGGCGCGGTGATGTGGTAGGCGTCCGAGGTGAGCCCGGCGCCGGCGAGCTCGGCGTAGACCCGTGCGCCGCGGGCGCGGGCGTGCTCCTCCGACTCGAGGACCACGGCGCCGGCGCCCTCGCCCATCACGAACCCGTCACGGGCGGTGTCGTAGGGGCGGGACGCGCGCTCGGGCTCGTCGTTGCGCTTGGACAGCGCCTGCATCGAGGAGAACGCCGCGATGGTGACGGGGTGGATGGCGGACTCGGCGCCGCCGACCACCACGAGGTCCGCCTTGCCGGAGCGGATGAGGTTCATGCCCTGGTAGAAGGCCTCCGTGCCGGAGGCGCACGCCGAGACGGGCGTGATGGACGCGGCGCGGGCCTTGAGGTCCATGCCGACGGCCGCCGCGTTGCCGTTGGGCATGAGCATCGGGACCGTGAGGGGCATGACGCGCCGGGCGCCGCGCTTCTGGAGGGTGTCGTAGGCGTCCAGCAGGGTCCAGACCCCGCCGATGCCGGTGCCGAAGGCCACGGCGAAGCGGTCCGGATCGACCTCGGCGGAGCTCTCGGCGTTGTGGCCGGAGAAGCCGGCGTCGGCCCACGCCTCCCGGGCGGCGATGACGGACAGCTGCCCGGAGGGGTCCAGGCGCTTGGCCTCGACCCGGGGGAGCACCTCGCTGGCGGGCGTCGAGACGGGCGCGGCGATCCGCACGCCCAGATCGTAGGTGTCCACCCAGTCGTGCTCGATGGCTCTGACACCGGAGACGCCCGTGGTGGCGCTGCGCCACAGCTCGGGGACGGTGCCACCGATCGGGGTGGTGGCACCGAGACCGGTGACGACTACTTTGCGGGTCATGACTGCACTTCCTCGTGTCCTGGGGTGAAGCGGGGGCGGCCCGCCCGGTCGCGGGTCGGTGCGGCGCGGCGGATCCTGCGGTCCGCCGCGCCGCGCACCGACCGGCCGGATCAGGCCTGGGCGTTGTCGATGAAGTTGACGGCGTCCTCGACGGTCTTCAGGTTCTTGACCTCTTCGTCGGGGATCGTGACGTCGAACTTCTCCTCGGCGTTGACCACGATGGTCATCATGGAGATGGAGTCGATGTCGAGGTCCTCGGTGAAGGACTTGTCCAGCTGGACGGCCTCGGTCTCGAGACCGGTCTCCTCGTTGACGATCTCGGCCAGGCCGGTCAGGATCTCTTCTTTGCTCGCCATGGTGGCTTCCTTTCTCTGCGGCTGCCGGAGCAGCCGGTGGTGACGGGCGCCCCCGGGCAGGTGCCGGGTGCATCTGTGCCGGTCAGGCCGTGAGGGCCCGGCCGGGGGACTACGGGTGTGCGGTTCAACCCTACGACGACTCGCAGGGCCCCGCGGCGGCACCGACACGTGGATCGGCCCCGGGAGGGCGGCCCGCGTGCCGGCGGGGCTCAGGGGAGGACGACGACCTGGGCGCCGTAGACGAGGCCGGCGCCGAAGCCGATCTGCAGGGCCAGCTTCCCGGACAGCTCCGGGTGCTCGGCGAGCAGCCGGTGCGTCGCCAGCGGCACGGACGCGGCGGACGTGTTGCCGGCGTCGGCGATGTCCCGGGCGATGACCACGGACTCGGGGAGCTTGAGCGTCTTGGCCATCTGGTCGATGATCCGCATGTTCGCCTGGTGGGGGATGAAGGCGCTCAGGTCCTCGGGCGCCACCCCGGCCACGTCCATGGCCTCCTGCGCGCGCTTGGCGACCTCCCACGAGGCCCAGCGGAAGACCGTCTGGCCGTCCTGGCGCAGGGTCGGCCAGAGGGTGGCGTCCTCGCCCATCTCGCCGGTCTCCGGGTCGACGAGGTCGGGCGACGGGGTGCGCTCCCGGCCCTGCTCCACCGCCCGGACGTCCGTGAGCGGGTGCGTCATCCGGATGGCGTCCCACTTCGATCCGTCGGAGCCCCACACGGAGGGACCGATCCCGGGGGTCTCGGACGGGCCGATCACCACGGCGCCGGCGCCGTCCCCGAGCAGGAACGAGATGGAGCGCTCGCTGTTGTCGATGACGTCGGAGAGCTTCTCCACGCCGATCACCAGGACGTACTCGGCGGCTCCCGAGCGCACGAGGGCGTCGGCCTGGGCGATGCCGTAGCAGTAGCCCGCGCAGGCGGCCGAGATGTCGAAGGCGGGCGCCGGGGTGGCGCCCAGGCGGTCGGCCAGGGCCGCAGCGGCGGAGGGGGTGAGATAGGGGAAGGAGATCGTGGAGACGATCACGGCCCCGAGCTGCGAGGCCTCGATGCCGGCGGCCTTCAGCGCCTCGCGGGCGGCGTGCTCGGACATGTCGAGCACGCTCACGTCCTCGGCGGCCCGGTGCCGGGTCCTGATGCCGGTGCGCTGCTGGATCCACTCGTCCGAGGACTCGATCCACTGGCAGACGTCGTCGTTGGTCACGACCACGTCCGGTCGGTAGACGCCCAGGCCGAGGATCCGGGAGTGCGCGTTGGTCTGTTGCTGCTTCAGGGTCACCACAGGGGTCGTTGCTCCTTCGTGCGGCCGGGCGCGGCGGACGGGCCGGCTGGGCGGGGCGGAACGGCTGCTCCGGCCTCGGGACGGGCGGCGCACGCGGTGCGCGCGCGGACGTCAGTCAAGAATACTCCTGGCCTGCTCCAGCTCCGCCGCGGAGTTCACGGCGAGGGCCGGGACGCCCTTGAGGCCGCGCTTGGCCAGGCCCACGAGGGTGCCCGCCGGGGGCAGCTCGACCAGCTGCTCGACGCCGCGCTCCTGGAGCGTGCGGGTGCACAGGTCCCAGCGCACCGGCCGGCAGACCTGGGCCACGAGCGCCTCGAGGTTCGCGGCGCCGCCGGCCACGGGCTCGCCGTCGGCGTTGGAGAGCAGGGGGTGCACGGGGTCGGCCGGCGAGAGCCGGGGGACGAGCTCGCGCAGGGGCTCCAGGGCGGGGGCCATGTGCTCGGTGTGGAAGGCGCCGGCCACCTTGAGCGGGATCACCCGGGCGCGGGCCGGAGGGTGCTCCGCGAGGGCGGCCAGCTGCTCGAGGGTGCCGGCGGCGACGGTCTGTCCGCCCCCGTTGGCGTTGGCGGCGGTCAGGCCCGCGGCCTCGATGGCGGCGAGGACCTCGTCCTCCTTGCCGCCGAGCACCGCGCTCATGCCGGTCGGCACGGCCGCGGCCGCCTCGGCCATGGCGTTGGCCCGGGTGCGGACGAAGGCCATGGCATCGGCCTCGGTGAGGGCGCCGGCCAGGGCGGAGGCGGTGATCTCACCGACCGAGTGCCCCGCGAAGAGGAGGTCGTCCCGCCCGGGACCGATCCGGTCGCCGAGCAGCCGGCCCGCCACGAGACCTGCGGCCACGATGAGGGGCTGGGCCACCGCGGTGTCCTTGATGGTGTCCTCGTCGGCCTCGGTGCCGAAGTGCACGAGGTCGAGCCCGGCGGCCTCGCCCAGCTCCTCGAGGTGGGCGCGCACGCCGTCGAGGGCGAGCCATTCGGTGAGGAAGCCGGGTTTCTGGGAGCCCTGTCCGGGGCAGACGATCGCGATCACCGCTCCAGCTTCGCAAGGATGCGCCCCCGCGCGGGGGCCCGGAGGGCACGAAGCCCGGCGGCAGTGTTTGTAGGGAAGCTACAAGACGGGTCCCACGGCGGGGGTGGACGTGTCGATGGGCGCGCACGAGTCCGCGAGCCGGCCCGCCACGAGGGCGCAGTGCAGCACGAACGCGTCGCGGGGGACGAGGGGGTCCCAGCCGGTGAGGTCGCTGATCCGGCGCAGCCGGTAGCGCACCGTGTTGGCGTGCACGAACAGCTCCCGGGCGGTGGCCTCCAGGGAGTGGCCCACCGAGACGTAGGCGGAGAGCGTCTCCACGAGCCCGGTCGCGGACCGGGTCAGCGGGCGGTACACGGACTCGACCATCGCCGTGCGCGCGTTCTCGTCCCCGGCCATGGCCCGCTCGGGCCACAGGTCCTCGGAGTGCACGGGACGGGGCGCCGCGGGCCAGGCCGGCGCCACGGACAGCGCGGCATGGGCGAGCCGGGCGGAACGGCCGGCCGCGAAGACCGTGGGGGCCTCCGGGCCGTAGGCGACCGGTCCGGGCCCGAAGGCCGCCGTCAGCTTCTCGAGGGCGAGGTCCCGGTCGGACAGCCCGCCGAGGATGAGCACGAGCCGGTCGCCCTGGATGGAGACGAGGGAGTCCTGCGCGTAGCGCCCGGCCAGCCGCCGCAGCCGGGCCACGGTGGACGGACCGGCGGCCTCGGGCGCGGAGCCCGTGAGCACGGTGACCGGCCCGGACGAGACCCAGCCCAGGGCCGCCACGCGGGAGCGCAGGGAGTCGGAGTGCTCCCCCCGGAGGATCCCGTCGACCACGAGGGACTCGAGCCGGGCGTCCCACGAGCCGCGGTTCTCGGCGGCGCGGGCGTAGACGTCGGCGGCGGCGAAGGCGATCTCCCGCGAGTAGCGCAGCACGGCCTCCCGCAGCGCGGCCTCGTCGTGGTGCTTGGCGAGCTCCGGGACCTTCTCCTCCACGACGTCCACCACGATCCGCAGCAGCTGGAGGGCGTGCTGGAGGGAGATGGAGCGGGTCAGGTCCGTGGGCGCGCCCCGGAAGACCTGGGTGAGCACCCACAGGGGCTCCTCCGGGTCCTCGTACCAGCGCACGAACGAGGAGATGCCGCGCTGGGCCACGAGACCCAGCTCGGAGCGCTCGTCGGCGCGCAGCTCCTCGAACCAGCCGAGGTCCGTCTCGAGGCGGCGGGTCGCGACCGTGGAGATCGCGCCCAGGTTCGCCTTGAGGTTCTCGAGCGTGCGCGGGTGCGGCGGGGCGACGGGACGGGAGCGGTCCGTGGCGCGCCTGCGCGAGGGGCGCAGCCAGCGCGTCGTGGAGTTCCCGTCCTGTCCTGCCATGCCTCCGAGCTTAGAGCACCGGGTCGCCGCGTCCGGACCCGGCCACGACGACGGCGCCCCGCCCACCCGGACTCGGGTGGACGGGGCGCCGTGGTGCGCCGGGGGCAGCGCTCAGGCGTCGCCGCCCGCGTTGCCGGAGGTGCCGGCGGTGACGTCGTTCAGGGCGTACTTCTCGATCGCCTCACCGGGGGCGCGCCAGTCGACCTCGCCGCGCTTGGCGAGCATCTCCAGGGCACGGACCACCATGGAGTGGGAGTCGATCTTGAAGTGCCGGCGGGCGCCGGCGCGGGTGTCCGAGAAGCCGAAGCTGTCGGCGCCCAGGGACGCGAACTCGTTCGGGACGAACTGGCGGATCTTGTCCGGCAGGTCCGCGCTGAAGTCCGAGACGGCCACGACCGGGCCCGTGGCCCCGGCCAGCTGCTGGGCCACGAACGGGGTCCGGGTGCCGTCGCCGGGGTTGAGGAACGCCTCCTTCTCGGCGGCCAGGCCGTCGCGGCGCAGCTCCACCCAGGAGGTCACCGACCAGACGTCGGCGGAGACGCCCCAGTCCTCGGCGAGCAGCTTCTGCGCCTCGAGGGCCCACGGCACGGCCACGCCGGAGGCGAGAAGCTGCGCGCGGGGCCCCTCGTTCTCGGCGGGCTTGAGCAGGTAGATGCCCTTGACGATGCCCTCGACGTCCACGCCCTCCGGCTCGGCCGGCTGCTGGTACGGCTCGTTGTAGACCGTCAGGTAGTACATGACGTTGTGGTCCTCGTCGCCCGTGCCGTACATGTGCTCGAGGCCGCGCCGCACGATGTGGGCGATCTCGTAGCCGTAGGCCGGGTCGTAGGAGACCACCGCCGGGTTGGTCGCGGCCAGCAGCGGGGAGTGGCCGTCGGCGTGCTGGAGGCCCTCGCCGGTGAGCGTGGTGCGCCCGGCGGTGGCCCCGATGAT
>NZ_JAVFWZ010000039.1:0-722 GCF_040981245.1 Kocuria cellulosilytica
GTTAAATCGGTCATACGGCAACACGGCATCATTTCGCAGCACTTCAATAAACGGAATGGCTACGCTGTTCGGAGCGCCCAAATCAATACGGCTGTTATCCGCGTCAATCTTCTGGAGGTTCGCATAAGGAATCTTAATCCCTAAGTCAACCTCTTTCTGAAAGAATACATCACCCGGCATAGCGGAGGACGTAAGCAGGATTGTAGCTTTCCCGGTGTAAACATCAACAGACATTTCAACGTCTAAATCTTTGCCGATTACATACTGAGTATCGACGGCGAACGCTGGAACGAATGGCAAATGTAACATCGTCATTGTGTTGGCGAAATCCAACATGTTCCCGTTTGGCGCTGGCGTACTAATGCGCCCCATCGGAATACTAATGCGGTCAGTCAGGAACGGCAGAGCATCAACTTTAGTGTCCAGATTACCTAACCGGATTGACTCTGTTTTAGTACCTGCAAGATTAGCCGGAACTTTGAACGGGATTTCAATCAGGTTAATAATGAACTGCCCGAAATCGACTAACTCTGTAGTGTGTGAACTGCTCCCGGTCTGGTCTTTAAATCTTGCCGTGGTGAGTTCGCGCATTACATCGTTATCAACCAGATAAACATGGTTCGTACCGCTTACATGTGTGTGAACCTGAGTTTCGACAATAAACGACACGTATTTATTATCGGCTGGATTTGGTAACGGTAAAGTCCACGTTGCGACGGTTT
>NZ_JAVFWZ010000040.1:0-720 GCF_040981245.1 Kocuria cellulosilytica
GCCGGAGCCAGCGCCAGGCACACCAGGGGCTCCTGCCCGTCCCCCTCCGGGTCCTCCACCACGGTGGCGACCGCCACCCCGTGCACCCGCAGCCGCACCAGCTGCTGCGGCTCCCCCACCGGGACCTCGGAGTCGACGACCGTCTCCACCGCCCAGAAGGTGCCCTCGGTCGCCACCGGATCCGGCAGCACCAACGCCACGTAGTGGGCCAGGAACCCCAGCAGGACCTCGTAGCCGCCGGTGCTCACCAGCCGGCGCAACCGGGGGTCCAGGGCCGTCCCCGAACACCCCGTGCACGCAATGGGCCGGCGCCGCCCGCCCAGGAAGGCGCGCTGCTCCACAGGAGCCACCACCGCGTCCAACGGACTGGGTGCGGCGGGAAAATCGTCGGGGCTGAGGCCGAGAAGGTCGTTCATGATCTCCTCCGAGAACACGGTCCACCAGATGGGGGGCGCCTGCACGGAGCACGGAGCAGGCCGTGAGCTGATCCTCCCCCGCGCACCGGCCAGGGCAGAAGTCCCCCGAGGTCTCGGGTTCCTGCGAACCTCCTGGGCGCCGCCCACCGGACCAGGGCCACCCGGATGGGCACCGACTACGCCACGACGGTCAAGCCCCTCAGTCCCAGTCCTGCCTGCACCGGTTCATGCGCCGCGGTAGGTCCCCATGGTCCACAGGTTGCCGTCGCCGTCGCGGACGGTGAACTGGTGGGAGCCGTAGTCG
>NZ_JAVFWZ010000041.1:0-717 GCF_040981245.1 Kocuria cellulosilytica
TGAGCCGGTCGGCCCTTCCCCCGGTCGCCCAGGAGTCGACCCCCGCGCTCATCGCCCGGGTCCTGCGCGAGGCCATCGCGGACGGCCGCTTCCCGCCGGGCAGCCAGCTCGTGGAGCAGGAGCTGGCCAAGGAGCTCGACGTGAGCCGCGGACCGCTGCGGGAGGCGATGCAGCGACTGACCCAGGAGGGCCTGCTCGTCGGCCGCCGCAACCGCGGCCTGTTCGTGATGGAGCTGACCGAGGACGCGGTCCGGGACATGTACCTGGCCCGGGAGGCCGTCGAGTGCGCCGCCGTCCGCCGGATCGTGGCCACGGGCGCCGGGCCCCGGGCGGCCGAGGCCCTGACCGTGCCCCTGGCACGCATGCGGGCCGCGGCCCCGGACCCGAACGGCCGGGAGATCTCCGAGGCGGACCTGCACTTCCACGAGCTGCTCGTGGAGCTCGCCGGCAGCCCCCGGCTGCTCAACATGCACGGGACGCTGCTCACCCAGATCCGGATGTCCCTCACCGGGATGCAGGGGACCTACGGGTCCGCCGACGCCCGCATCCGGGAGCACGTGGAGTTCGTCGAGGCGCTCGGCGCGCAGGACGCGGACCGGGCGGAGTCCCTGCTGCGCGCCCACATGCAGGACGGCCTCGAGCAGGTCCTCGGCCGCTGAGCAGCCCCTGCCCGCCCGCCGCCGTCGGCTCAGGCCGGGTCGGCGCCGTTGCCGCGCC
>NZ_JAVFWZ010000042.1:0-709 GCF_040981245.1 Kocuria cellulosilytica
CTGCGCCCGGCCGCAGCCACCCGGCTGGTCACCGCGCTGCGCGAGCGCTTCGAGCTGCCGGTGCACCTGCACACCCACGACACCGCCGGCGGGCAGCTGGCCACCCTGATGGCCGCCATCGACGCCGGGGTCGACGCCGTGGACGTCGCCGACGCCTCCATGGCCGGCACCACCTCCCAGGTCCCCGCCTCGGCGCTGGTCGCGGCCCTGGAGAACACCGAGCGGGACACCGGCATCCCCCTGGAGGCCGTCACGGACCTGGAGCCCTACTGGGAGGTCGTGCGCAAGATCTACGCGCCCTTCGAGTCCGGGCTCACCGCGCCCACGGGGAGGGTCTACCGGCACGAGATCCCCGGCGGGCAGCTGTCCAACCTGCGCCAGCAGGCCATCGCCCTGGGCCTGGGCGAGCGCTTCGAGGCCATCGAGGACATGTACACCGCCGCCAACGCGATCCTCGGCGGCCTGGTGAAGGTCACGCCCTCCTCGAAGGTCGTCGGCGACCTCGCGCTCCAGCTCGTGGGCATGGGTGTGGACCCGAAGGAGTTCGAGGCCGACCCGCAGAAGTTCGACCTGCCCGACTCGGTCATCAGCTTCCTGGCCGGGGAGCTCGGCACCCCGCCGGCCGGCTGGCCGGAGCCGTTCCGGTCCAAGGCGCTGGAAGGACGCACCGTGAAGGTCGGGGTCACCGGGACGCCCGCGACGAGCACGG
>NZ_JAVFWZ010000043.1:0-705 GCF_040981245.1 Kocuria cellulosilytica
CTGGACGCCGCCGCGGCCGATCAGCGCGCCGGCCGCCAGGTCGCCGCCGGCGGCCTGGAGGTCCTCGGCGGTGGCCTCGGACACCGCGCCCAGCAGGTCGGCGGCGAAGCCGCGGGAGGGCGCCAGCGGGAGCTCGTCCTCGACCACGAGCAGCCCCGGGATCGCCTGCATCCGCTGCGCGTCCAGTTCCCGGAAGTCCTCCAGCCGCAGCGGCAGGGCCTCGACGAACGCCTCCGGCCCGGCCTGCTCGACCGCCTCGGCGTAGGCGTCGGCGTCGATGTCCACGACCGCGGCGAGCCGGCGCGCCGCCGCGGCGGGGTCCGCCCCGTCCAGCTGCGACCGGTCGATGCCCACCCGGCGGACCGGGCGTTCCGTCACCAGCGCCTCGCCGTCCGGGCCGAGGATGTCCCCGCGGTCCGCGGCCACGGTCCGCGCACGGAGGGCCTCCCCCTCCGCCAGGTCCGGCTGGACCACGCTCGGGGACCACTCCGGGACCCACTGCCCGTCGCCCGACCGGACCACGGGAAGAGTCGAGTCGTACGCCCAGTCCTGGTCCGTGCCCGGGAGGTCCCACGACCAGGACAGGGTGGCCGCGCGGCGGTCCTCCTCCCCGGTGTCCTCCACCGCGGCGACCTCGACGGCCGGGACGGCCTCCCCGAGCCGCGCGGTGACCTGTTCGTACTGCTCCTGGGCGGACGCGCCCTC
>NZ_JAVFWZ010000044.1:0-702 GCF_040981245.1 Kocuria cellulosilytica
GTGGGCATCGGCGGGGGTGTCGTCTCCCTCTTCGACCTCACGGAGGAGTCCCCCGTCCCGCTGCCGTCCCCGCAGGCCCCGCCCGGGGAGAAGCTCTGGTACGCCGGCGCCGTCGCACCCGACGCCTCGTTCGTGGCCGGCGGCACCGAGGCCGGGGACCTCCTGGTCTGGCCCCTCGAGGACGGGCGCCCGCAGGAGCCGGAGCAGGCCCCGGCCCTGGACGTCGGGGTCACGGGCGCCGACGTCTCGTCGGACGGCGCCACGATCGCGGCGTGGTCCGAGGTCGGCACCGAGATCGCCCTCCTGCGCCGTGACACCGGGGGAGAGATCCGGCGCGTGGCCACGCTGCCCGTGCCCGGGACGGAGGCGGCGCGGTTCAACGCCTCCGGCACGGTGTTCGCGGCGGCGGACGACGCCAGGCACGTGCAGCTCTGGGACGTCAGCGACCCGGCCGCGCCCCGGCGGGCCGCGGAGCTCACCCTCGACTCGGTCGTCACCTCCGCGGTGTTCTCCCCGGTGGCCGACGTCCTGGCCGTGGGCACCGAGGGCGGCCGGGTGCGCCTCTGGGACGTCGCGGACCCGTCCACTCCCCGTCCCCTCGGCGAGACCTCGGACGCCCTGTCCTCGGTCAAGGGACTGCAGTTCTCCCCGGACGGCGCCCGGCTGGCGGGTGCCTCCGGCGACAAGTTCGTGTGGATCTGG
>NZ_JAVFWZ010000045.1:0-702 GCF_040981245.1 Kocuria cellulosilytica
CCCGCCCGTGGTGCGGGCCCGGGCGGGATCCGCGCGCCAGAAGCGGTTGAACACCTTGTCCGCCTCCTCCTCGGTCATCCCGATGCCCTGGTCCCGCACCGCCACGGCCGCGGCGACCTCCGAGGCTCCCACGACGATGTCGATGGGCCGGCCCTCCCCGTGCTCCAGGGCGTTGACCACGAGGTTGCGCAGGATCCGCTCGATCCGGCGCTGGTCCCCCTGGACGGTGCACCGGGACAGCTCGGAGCGCACGCGCACTGTCGAGCCCGAGGAGACGGCCAGCGGGGCCGCGCCCTCCACGACGTCGTGCACGACCGAGAACAGCTCGACGCTGGCCACCTCCAGCCGGGCGGCGCCCGCGTCGAAGCGGGAGATCTCGAGCAGGTCGGCCAGCAGGGAGTCGAAGCGGTCCACCTGGTGGTAGAGCAGCTCGGCGGAACGCCGGTTCACGGGGTCGAAGTCCTCGCGGGCGTTGAACAGCACCTCCGCGGCCATCCGGACGGTGGTCAGCGGGGTGCGCAGCT
The DNA here is from genome assembly GCF_040981245.1 of Kocuria cellulosilytica. Lineage (NCBI taxonomy): Bacteria > Bacillati > Actinomycetota > Actinomycetes > Micrococcales > Micrococcaceae > Kocuria > Kocuria cellulosilytica. Next base: position 525 of record NZ_JAVFWZ010000045.1, read on the forward strand.
CGTGGGAGACGTCGGAGACGAAGGTCTGCTGCATCGAGGACAGCTGCTCGAGCTGGGTGATCTGGTCCTGCAGGCTGTCGGCCATCCGGTTGAACGATCGGGCGAGCCGGGCCACCTCGTGCGAGCCGCTGACGGGCAGGCGCACGCCCAGGTCCCCGTCCGCGAGCTGCTCGGCCAC
>NZ_JAVFWZ010000005.1:0-239788 GCF_040981245.1 Kocuria cellulosilytica
AAGGGTCACGCTCGTGATCACCTGCCCACAGCCCAGCACCATCGGGCTGCAAAAGGAATCCTCACAGTCAGCCCAGGGCCGCGACGAGCTCCGTGGCCTGCCGGATCGCCCGCTTGGCGTCCAGCTCGGCGGCCACGTCGGCCCCGCCGATGAGGTGCACCGGGACGGCGCGAGCGTCGTGCCCGGCGTCGAGCAGCGCGTCGTGCAGCACCCGCAGCGGCTCCTGACCCGTGCACAGCACCACCGTGTCGACCGGCAGGACCAGTTCGGCCGGCTCCGTGCCGTCGGCTCCCGGCACGGCGAGGTGCAGCCCGTCGTCGTCGATCCGCCGGTACGCCACCCCGCTCAGGGTGCGGACGCCCCCGGCCCGGAGCGAGGCCCGGTGGATCCAGCCGGTCGTGCGGCCCAGCCCGGCCCCGAGCTTGCCGGGGGAGCGCTGCAGCAGCGTCACCTCGCGCGCGGGCCGTTCGGGGCACGGCGCGGCCAGGCCGCCCCGGGCGGACAGCGTCGTGTCGACCCCCCACGCGCGGTAGAAGTCCGCGCCCGGGGAGTGCAGGAGGAACTCGGCGACGTCGAAGCCGATGCCCCCGGCCCCGAGGACGGCCACCCGGCGGCCCACGGGCGCCCCGTGGTGCAGGACGTCCCGGTAGCCCACGACCGACGGGTGGTCCACCCCCTCGATCGCGGGCACGCGGGGCTCCACGCCCGTGGCGAGCACGAGCCGGTCGAAGCCGCCCAGGTGCCCGGGCCCGGCCGGCGTCCCGAGCCGCACGTCCACGCCCAGCTCGGCGAGCCGCACGCCGTAGTAGCGCAGCGTCTCCGCGTACTCCTCCTTGCCGGGGATGCGCAGGGCCATCAGGAACTGCCCGCCGATACGGTCCTCCGCCTCGAAGAGGGTCACGGCGTGCCCGGCCTCCGCGGCGTTGACGGCGAAGGCCAGCCCGGCGGGGCCGGCGCCGACCACGCCGATCCGCTCGGCGCGGCGGGTGGGGCCCAGGCGCAGCAGGGTCTCGTGCCCGGCCCGGGGGTTGACCAGGCAGGACGCGGTCCGGCCCGCGAAGGTGTGGTCCAGGCACGCCTGGTTGCACGCGATGCACGTGTTGATCGTGTCCGGCCGGCCGCCCGCGGCCTTGGCCACGAAGTCCGGGTCCGCGAGCAGGGGCCGGGCCAGGGAGACCATGTCCGCGTCCCCGTCCGCCAGGATCCGCTCCGCGGTCTCCGGAGTGCTGATGCGGTTGACGGCGACCAGGGGGATCGAGACCTCGCCCTTGAGCCGGCGCGTCACCCACGAGAAGCCGCCGCGGGGGACCACCGTGGCGATGGTGGGGATGCGCGCCTCGTGCCAGCCGATGCCGGTGTTGAGCAGGGTGGCGCCGGCGGCCTCGACCGCCCGGGCCAGCGTCACGACCTCCTCCAGCGTGGAGCCGCCCGGGACCAGGTCCAGCATGGAGAGGCGGTACACCAGGATGAACTCCGGGCCGGTGCGCTCCCGCACGCGGCGGACGATCTCCACGGGCAGGCGCATCCGGTTCTCGAAGGACCCGCCCCACCGGTCGGTGCGGTGGTTGGTCTCCGCGGCGACGAACTCGTTGATGAGGTAGCCCTCGGAGCCCATCACCTCCACGCCGTCGTAGCCGGCCTCCCGGGCGAGCGCGGCGGTGCGGGCGAAGTCCTCGACGGTCCGCTCGATCTCCTCGGGGCTCAGCTCGTGCGGGACCACGGGGCTGATGGGGGCGCGCAGCGGGCTCGGCGCCACGGCGTCGGGCGTCCTCGCGTAGCGGCCGGCGTGCAGGATCTGCAGGGCGATCCTCCCGCCCTCGGCGTGCACCGCGTCCGTGACCGTGCGGTGCCGGGCCACCTCCTCGGGCGTGCTCAGCACGGCCCCGCCGGCGTGCGTGGCGCCCTCGGGGTTCGGTCCGATGCCGCCGGTGACGATGAGCCCCACTCCGCCGCGCACCCGCTCCGCGTAGAACTCCGCGAGGCGCTCGAACCCTCCGGGCAGCTCCTCGAGGCCGGTGTGCATCGACCCCATGAGCACCCGGTTGGGCAGGGTGGTGAAGCCCAGGTCCAGGGGCGCGAGCAGGCGCGGATAGGGCACGGTCATGTGATACTCCTCGTCTCAGGTACTTGGGTCACCGTAGGCGAGGAGTGAGCCGCCTCACAAGCGCGGCGCGGCCTTCAGAGGCGGGCCAGCAGGTCCTTCCAGGTCGTGCGCCACCGCGCGGCGTCGTCGGCGGAGGCCAGCCCCCGGTGCGTGAGGGCCACCGTGGCGCGGCCGTCCCCCCTGGCGCCGATGGTCGCGGCGACCCGGGTCCCGTCGGCGAGCCGCACGCGCCAGTAGCGCCAGCTCTCGGTCGCGGCGGTGGTGGGCGGCTGCCGGAACGGGACGCCGCGGACCTCCGTGCGCCCCGCCATGAGCTCGGCCCACCGGGCGAGCGCCTCGTCCGGGGTGCCGGCCACCGTGCGGCTCGCGCTCAGCCCGAAGCTGCCGTCCGCGGCCTGGCCGGGCCGGCGGGCTCCCGTGTGCTGCTCCCAGGCCACCGCGACGGACTGGCCCCACCACTCGTGGTTCTCGACGACGCCGTCCAGCTGCTCCGCCACGCGGCGGGCGACCTCGGCGTGGCTCATCGCCCGGGCGCCGAGCTCCTCGAGCCGCGCCGTCCAGGTCTCCCACGGGACGCCGGTGGCCCGGGCGATCCCCTCCGTGCTGATGCCGCGGGTGCGCACGGGTCCGTGGCGCCGCCGCGCCGGGTCAGTCCCCGGCCGTGGGGCCGGGGCCGCCCGCCCCGGCCCCGAAGTCCGGGTCGGCGGGGTCGGCGGCGTCGCCCGCGCTCGGGACGCGCTGGCCGGCGTTGGTCTGGCCCAGCGGGTCCTGCGCCGTCTCGAGGTCGCGGGCCGGGGTGTCCGGCACGCCGACGTCGTCGGCCAGGTGCGGGTCGTCGGGGAGCTGGTCGCCGGATCCGGGAGTCGTGTCCATGGCCCCAGCCAACCAGCGGCTCCCGGTCCTGGCAAGGGCCGCCGCGGCCGTGCCGGCACCGCCGCGTCCCGGCCCGCCGACGCCGGCGGGCCGGGACGCGGATATCGCGCTCAGCGAATCAACAGGGTGCTGACAGTCTGTGGGTGTCGTGCCATAGTGGGATGCAGAGGCCCGCTCCGGCGGGGCATTCATCGTCGTCGATCAAGGCCGCCGCCCGGCGGCGGCCGGAAGCAGGAGAGGATCCCATGGCCACCCCGAACCAGCGCACCGCCCCCTACACCGTGCCCGGTCTGTCCACCGAGAACGGTCACGAGGTCGCCCAGACGCTGCAGCAGCGCCTGCACGCCCTCAACGACCTCCAGCTCACGCTCAAGCACGCCCACTGGAACGTGGTGGGCCCCAACTTCATCTCCGTCCACGAGATGCTGGACCCGCAGATCGAGCTCGTGCGCGGCTTCGTGGACGAGCTCGCCGAGCGCATGGCGACCATGGGCGTGGGCCCCAGCGGCCTGCCCGGCGACCTCGTGCGGGCCCGCAGCTGGGACGACTACTCGGTCCACCGCGCCACCGGCGTGGAGCACCTCGCCGCCCTCGACCTCGTCTACAACGGCGTGATCGAGGACCACCGCGACGCGATCCAGAAGGTCGGCGAGCTCGACCCGGTCACCGAGGACATGCTCATCGGCCAGGTCCGGGAGCTCGAGCTCTTCCAGTGGTTCATGCGCGCGCACCTCGAGAACAGCGGTGGCGACCTCCAGCACGGCGGCGCCCGCACGGAGCGGGGCGCGGCGGAGTCCGCCGCGCAGTAGTCCGCCCCGTGATCGTGGCAGCCCCCGCCCGCCCCGGCCCCGCAGACCCCCGTGGTCCGCGGGGCCGGGGCGCGTTCACGGCCATGACCTTCAACGTCCGCCGTCCCCTGGAGAGGTACCGGCGGGTGGCGCCGGACGCGTGGTTCACCCGGGCCCCCGCGGTGCGCGCGGTGCTCCGGGGCCACCGGCCCGAGCTGGTCGCCTTCCAGGAGGTCCACCCGCAGCAGCTGCACCACCTGCAGCAGGCCCTGGGGGCGGACCACGTCCTGCTGGGGGGAGGGCGGGAGGCCGACGGCCGCGGCGAGCGGTGCCTGCTGGCCGTGGACACCGCACGCTTCGGGATCGAGCACTGGGAGCAGCGGTGGCTGTCCCCGCAGCCGGAGCTCCCCGGGTCCAAGTGGCCGGGCGACCTCTTCCCCCGCACCCTGGTGCAGGCCGAGCTCACGGACCGGCGCACGGGCGTGGCCTGGCGGGCGGTCGCGACCCACCTCGACCCGTGGCCGGAGCACAGCCGGCTGCGCCAGCTCGCCGCGCTGCAGCGCCGGCTCCTCGGCGGGGACGGGCCCCTGCTGGTCCTCGGGGACATGAACGCGGCCGCCGGCCGGTCCCGCACCTGGGACGCCGCGCTCGCCGGCGGGCTGCGGGACACCCTGCCGGCCGACGCCGCGGGGACCTTCCACCGCTACCGGCGGCCCCGCGCCCGGACCCCGCGCCTGGACTGGATCCTGTACGGCGGTCCGGTCCGCGTCCTCGACGCCCGTGTCCTGGCCGAGCGCCCGCGCGGCGTCTGGGCCTCGGACCACTTCCCGGTGCTGGCCGAGCTCGAGCACGACGACGGCCCCGCCGGCTGAGGACGGGGCCGCCGGTGCGCGGGCCGGTCAGTACACGATGCCGAACACCCACACGCCGAGGGTCATCGTCACGAGGGTGATCAGGACGACGCCCACGACGTTCAGCCACAGCCCGCCCCGGATCATCTGGCCGATCGTCACGTAGCCGGAGCCGAACGCGATGGCGTTGGGCGGGGTGGCCACCGGCAGCATGAACGCGCACGTCGCCGCCAGGGCCACCGGGATGGCCAGCAGCATCGGGTCCATGTTCAGGCCGAGGGCCACGCCCCCGGCCACCGGCAGGAACGTGGCCGCCGTGGCCGTGTTGCTGGTGAGCTCCGTCAGGAAGATCACGCCGGCGGCCACGACCAGGACCAGCACCAGGACGGGCACGGCGCCCAGCGCCTCGACCTGGGCGCCGATCCACTCGGTGAGCCCGGAGTCCGAGAACTGGGAGGACAGCGCCAGCCCGCCGCCGAACAGGAGCAGCACGCCCCAGGGCAGCTTGACCGCGGACTCCCAGTCCAGCAGCCGGACCCCGCGCTCGGCGCCGGCGGGCAGCAGGAACAGCAGCAGCCCCACGACCATGGCGATCCCGGCGTCGCTGATCGGCGGGGAGTCGAAGATCACGGGCACGAACACCCAGCTGAAGGCCGCCAGCGCGAAGATCGCCAGCACGAGCTTCTCGCCGGTCGACATGGGCCCGAGCTTGTGCAGCTCGTTGTCGATCAGCTTCCGGCCGCCGGGGATCTCGTCGATCTCCGGCTTGAACAGCACCTTGGTGAGCAGGAACCAGGCGATCACGAGCATCACCACGGACAGCGGCACGCCCACGAGCATCCACTGGCCGAAGCCCACGGTGATGTCGTGGGCCTCCTGGAGGTAGCCGACCATCAGGGTGTTCGGCGGGGTGCCGATGATCGTGCCGAGGGAGCCGATGGACGCGGCGTAGGCGATGCCGAGCATCAGGGCGGTGCCGAAGTTCGAGGCGATGACGGCCTCCTTCACCTCCGCGCTCTGCGGGTCGGCGCCCGCCAGGTCGGTGTCGGCGGCACCGGCCTCGGCGGCGGCATCGGCCATCAGGTTGGGCAGCAGCAGCAGGACGGACACGCCGATGGGGATCATCATGACGGCCGTGGCGGTGTTGGAGACCCACATGCTGAGGAAGCCGGTCGCGATCATGAAGCCGGCCACCATCTGGGCCGGCTTGGTTCCCATGACCCGCACGGTGCGCAGGGCGATCCGCCGGTGCAGGTTCCAGCGCTGCATCGCCAGGGCCAGGAGGAACCCGCCCATGAAGAGGAAGATGATGTTGCTCCCGTAGGAGGCGCCGACGTCGTCCACGGCCACGTCCGGCGCGAGCACCGGGAAGATGATCAGCGGCAGCAGGGCGGTGGCCGGGATCGGGATGGCCTCCGTCATCCACCACACGCCCATGAGCCCGGCGGTGGCGGCCGTGAGCCGGGCGTGCTGGGCCAGGTCCGCGGGCAGGAGCACGTAGATCAACAGCGCCAGGACCAGTCCTGCGACGAGCCCGCTCCACTTGATCCGGTGGGTCTTGTGGTGCTCCGCGGGGGCCCGTTCTCCCGGCGACCGGTGGTCGCTCTCCTGCGCGTGACCGGGTCCCGGGACGTCGTCCTCCAGGCGGGGTCCGCCGGCCGATGGGGTGCTGCCCATGTCTCCTCCAGGTGTGCTCGTGGTGGGTGCGCTGTGCGTCATGTTCCGGACGTCCCGCCGGCCCACGGCGCGGTGCGCCGGGAGCCCGTGCGGCTGCCGGCCGCGGGCGGGGTTCCTCCGCCGGTGGCCTGCACCACCGGCAGCCGGATGCAGGCGGCGAGGTGCTCCCGCGAGGTCTGCCGCCCCACCGGGGGGCTGCTGCCGGTGCCCGGCGGCGGGACGGGCGGCGGGACGGTCTCCGCGCACTCGTCGGCCGCCCACGGGCACCGCGTGCGGAACACGCACCCGGACGGCGGGTCGAGGGGGGAGGGCACCTCGCCCTCCAGCGGGGCGGTCCGGCGGCGGCGCTCCGCCACCGGGTCGGCGGACGGGGCGGAGGCCATCAGCGCCTTGGTGTAGGGGTGGGCGGGGGCGCCGAAGAGGTCCCGGACGTCCCCGTCCTCCATGAGCCGGCCGAGGTACATCACGAGGACGTGGTCGCTCATGTGCTCCACGACGGCGAGGTCGTGGGCGATGAACAGGTACGTGAGCCCCAGCTCGTCCTGCAGCCGGTTGAGCAGGTTCATGATCTGCGCCTGGACGGACACGTCCAGGGAGGCGGTCGCCTCGTCGAGGATGACGAGGTCCGGTTCCCCCGCGAGCGCCCGGGCGATGGACACGCGCTGGCGCTGCCCGCCCGAGAGCTCGTGCGGGTACCGGTCCAGGAAGCGCCCGGAGAGGCCCACGAGCTCGAACAGCTCCGCGACCCGGCGGCGGCGCCCCTCCTTGTCCCCGCCGAGGCCGTGCACCTCGAGGGGCTCCGCCACGGCCCGGGAGACGTGCTGGCGGGGGTCCAGGGACGCGAACGGGTCCTGGAACACCATGGCGATCCGCCGCCGCAGGGCCTTGAGCTCCCGGCCCCGCACGGAGGTGATGTCCTGGCCGTCGAGCAGCACGGTCCCCGCGCTGGGCTCCACCAGGTGCATCAGCGCGTTGGCCACGGTGGACTTGCCGGAGCCGGACTCGCCCACCAGGGACACCGTCTGCCCCCGGTGGACGTCGAAGTCGATCCCGGCCACCGCCTGGACCACGCCCTTGCCGCGGTCGGTGGTGACGGGAAAGCGGACCTGCAGGTCCCGCACGCTGAGCAGCGGCCCGTGGTCGTCGGTCATCGGGGACCTCCTCGCCGGCCGGTGCCGTCCGCGCTCCCGCCGTAGAAGGTGCGGACCACGTGCTCCGGGCCCACCGGGGTCTCCGGCGGGCGCTCCGTCTCGCAGCGGGGGTCCCCCCGCACGGGGCAGCGGTCCCAGAACAGGCAGCCCTGGGGCAGGTGCTTCGGGTCCGGCGGGCTGCCGGGGATCACGGCGAGCTCGCCCTTGCTGCCGGCCGTCTGCGGCCGGGCGGCCATGAGGCCCCGGGTGTAGGGGTGGCGGGGGTCGGTGAAGAGCTCCTCGAGGGGCGCGGACTCCACGATCTGCCCGCCGTAGAGCACGGCCACCCGGTCCGCGATGCCCGAGACCACGCCGAGGTCGTGGCTGATCCAGATCACGCTCATGCCGCGGGACTCCTGCAGCTCCTTGACCCGCTCCAGGATCTGGGCCTGCGTCGTGACGTCGAGCGCGGTCGTGGGCTCGTCCGCCACGAGCAGCTCGGGGCCGCAGGCCAGGGCCACGGCGATCATCACGCGCTGCTTCATCCCGCCCGAGAGCTGGTGGGGGTAGGAGGAGAGGCGGGACGGCGGGTCGGGGATGCCGACGGCCTCGAGCAGCTCGAGCGCCCGCCGCCGCGCGTCGCGGCGGGTGAGGCCCAGGTGGAAGCGCGGCGCCTCCGTGAGCTGCTGCTCCACGGTCAGCACCGGGTTCAGGGACGTCGAGGGGTCCTGGAAGATGAAGCCCACCCGCCGGCCGTGGACGCCGCGCAGCTGCCGGGGAGCCATCGTCACGATGTCCTGCCCGTCCAGCAGGGACCGTCCGCTCACCCGGGCGGGCGGGGAGTCGATCAGGCCGGTGGCCGCGAGCACCGTCATGGACTTGCCGGACCCGGACTCGCCCACGATGCCCAGGGTGCCGCCCCGGGGCACGGAGAAGGACACGCCGTTGACGATCTCCGCGGGGCCGATCCGGACGGTGAGGTCCCGGACGTCGAGCAGCACGTCCGGGTCGGCGGCGGCCGGGGCGGTGGGGCGGCGGTGCTCGGTCGTGCGCATCAGGCGCTCCTGCGGATCTCGTCGGCGGTCCGCTGGCGCGGGTCGAGGACGTCGCGCATGCCGTCGCCCACCAGGTTGAACGCCAGCACGGTGAGGAAGATGGCCAGGCCCGGGAACACGCTCATCCACCAGGCGTCGTAGATGAAGGCCTGGGCGTCGTAGAGCATCCGCCCCCACGAGGGCTCGGGCGGCTGGACGCCGAGCCCCAGGAAGGACAGCGCGGCCTCGGAGAGGATCGCGAAGGCCAGCGAGAGGGAGGTCTGGACGGTGATGGGCCCCATGATGTTCGGCAGCACGTGCCGGCGCAGGATGAGGCCGTCGGACGCCCCGACGGCCTGGGAGGCCTTGACGTAGAGCTCCTCGCGCACGGCGAGCGTGGAGGCCCGGGTGATGCGGGCGAAGATGGGCGTGTAGACCACGCCGATCGCGATCATCGCCGTGGTCAGCCCGGGGCCCAGGACGGCCACGATGGCCATGGCCAGCAGCAGGATGGGGAAGGCGAAGAGCACGTCCGCGCTGCGCATGATCACCGTGTCCGTCCAGCCGCCGAAGAAACCGGCCACGAGGCCCAGGGCCACCCCGACCACCAGGGCGATGCCCACGGCCACGAGCCCCACGGTCAGGGAGATCCGGGCGGAGAGCACCACGCGGGAGAACACGTCCCGGCCCAGCTCGTCGGTGCCGAACAGGTGCGCGCCCGAGGGCGGCTGCAGGGCGTTGACCACGTCGATGTCGTTGGCCCCGTACGGGGCGATCCAGCGCCCGAGCACGGCGAGCAGGACCACGAGCACCAGGATGGCCAGGCCGGCGGCCGTGACCTTGTTCGAGACCAGCATCCGCAGGGTGCCGGTCCGGCTGACCTCCTCCGGGGTCTCCGCCGGCTCGGCGGGCCGCGGGACGGGCCCGGTGCGGCCGTTGCCGGCGCCGGGGGCGCGGGGGTCGGGCGAGGGCGTCTCGGGGCTGCTCATGACACACGGATCCTCGGGTCGACGACGGCGTACAGGATGTCCACCAGCAGGTTGATCAGCAGGAAGATCAGGGCGATCAGCAGCACGGTGCCCTGGACCACCGGGTAGTCGCGGGCCGCGACGGCGTCGAACACCAGCCGGCCCAGACCCGGCCACGCGAAGACCACCTCGATGACGATGAGCCCGCCGAGCATCGTGGCGGCCTGGACCCCGGCCACCGTGAGGATCGGCACGAGCGCGTTGCGCAGCACGTGCCGGCCGACCACCGTGCGGCGGGGCAGGCCCTTGGACCGGGCGGTGCGCACGTAGTTGGAGCCGACGACGTCGAGCACCGCGGAGCGCACGTACCGGGTCATGATGGACCCGGAGACCACGCCCACGGCGAGCCCCGGCAGGATCACCCGCTGGAGCCAGCCCCACGGGTCCTCCGTGAAGGGCACGTACCCGGACGGCGGCAGCAGCCCCAGCATCGTGGAGAACACGATGATCAGGAGCAGGCCGAGCCAGAAGTCGGGGACCGAGACGCCGAACTGGCTCACGGCCCGGATCCCGCCGTCGGCCGTGGAGCCGCGGCGCAGGGCCGCCCAGGTGCCGAGCGGGAACGCGATGAGCAGCGCGATCGTGATGCCGGCGAGGCCGAGGGACACCGTGGCCGGCAGCCGGTCCAGCAGGATGAGGGTGACCGGCTCGCCGCTGCGGAAGCTCACCCCGAGGTTCCCGGTCAGGGCGTTGCCGATGTAGGCGAAGAACTGCACGAGCAGGGGCCGGTCGAGCCCGGAGGCCTCCCGCAGCGCGTCGTAGGACTCCTGGGTGAAGCGGGTGCCGAGGGCCACCCGCACGGGGTCCCCGGGGACGAGCTGGAGGAGGGCGAAGACCACGACCAGCACGCCGAGGAGCACCACCGCGGTGTGCAGCAGGCGCTTGACGAGGAATCTCAGGAACGGGCTGGTCATTCCGGGTCCTCCTCGAGCCGGACGTCGTTGAACCGGACGGCCCGGTCCGGCCGGGGCTCGTACCCCTCCAGCTCGGGGACCCACGCCTGGACCACGTCGGGGTTGTACAGGTAGACGTAGCTGGCATCGTCCACGATCTGCTCCGCCGCCCGGTCGTAGAGCTCCTTGCGGGCGTCCTCGTCGGTCTCGGTGCGCCCCGCGTCCAGGAGCCGGTCGACCTCGGGGCTGCTGTAGCCCTGGGCGTTGTTCGATCCCTCGGAGTGGTGCTGGTTGTAGTAGTAGTCGTTGACGTCCACGTTGCCGAGCCAGCCCAGGAGCAGCATGTCGAAGCTCCCGCGGGCCTGCTCGTCGAGCCAGGTCGCGAAGTCGAGGGTGCGGATGTCCGTGGCGACCCCGATCTCCGAGAGGTTGGCGGCGATCACCTGGGCCGCCGTGACCGTCTCCGGGAACTCGTTGGTCACCATGAGGTCGACGGTCTCCCCGGCCAGGCCCGAGCTCTCGGCGAGCTCGCGGGCCCGGTCCGGGTCCTGCTCGAACGGCGCGTACTCGTGGTGCCAGACGGACGTCTCGGGAACCGCGGTCTGGTTCACGGTGGCGTTGCCGTACCAGGTGACCTGGGCGATGGCCTCCCGGTCGATGGCGTGGGCGACGGCCAGGCGCGCGTCGAGCGAGTCGAAGGGCGGGCGCTGCTGGTTCATGGTCACGTACCAGTAGTCCGTCGAGGGGACGCTCGCGACCTCGACGTCGGGGTTCTGCCGCAGCGAGTTCACCCGCTGCGGCGGGATGGAGTCGGTCCAGTGCACCTCCCCGGCGGTGAGGTCCGCGAGCGCCGTGGTGCCCTCCGAGATGAACCGGTAGACGACCCCGGGGACGTGGGGGCCCTCGCCCCAGTAGTCCTCGTTGGCCCGCAGGGTCACGGCCGTGCTCGCGGAGTTGCCCACCACCTCGAACGGTCCCGTGCCCACCGGGTCGAGCTGGACGTCCCCGCTCTCCACGTTCCGCCGCTCGACGATGGCCATGCCCTTGTACCCGCCGATCGCGGCGAGCAGCGCGGGGGTCGGCTGGGACACGTCGATGCGCACCGTGTGCTCGTCCACCGCGACGACGTCCTCGACGGCGGAGAGGCGGTAGGCGTTGGCCAGCTGCTCGTCGATGATCCGGTCGTAGGAGTACACGACGTCCTCGGCCGTGAACGCGGAGCCGTCGTGGAACGTGACGCCCTCCCGGAGGCGGAACGTCCAGGAGAGCTCGTCCTCGCTGACCTCCCAGGACTCGGCGAGGGCGGGCTGCATCTCGAGGTTCTCGTCGGGCTGCACCAGGGTGTCGTAGACGTTCTCGAGGATCTGGAAGGAGAAGTAGGCGCTCGTGTTGTGCGGGTCGAGCTGGTCGGGCTCCCCGGCGATGGCCACCCTGAGGTAGTCGTCGGTGTCGACCTCGCCGGCTCCTGCCAGGTCCACGCCCTCGCCCGCGGAGCAGGCGCCCAGGGCGAGGCACACGGCACCTCCCAGCGCGACGATCCGTGCTCCGCGTGCCATCCGCCGCCTCCGGTGGTAGGAATGAGCCGTCCGCCCGGGAGGACCCGGCGGGTGCCCCGTTCGGCCGCCCTGCCGGTGCGCACCCGGTCGTGGGTGTCGTCCCACCCTATGCATCCGGGACTGCCCACCACCACACCCGCGGCACCGGCGTGCCGGGACGGGCGGCGTCCGCCCCGGTCAGCGCGGGGACAGCCATCGACAAGGAACCGGTCGTCACGGACGTGACGGCCAGGAGGTGATCGTGACCTACACCGTGATCGCCCGGAGCGCGGACTCCCGTCTGCTCGGGGCCGCCACGGCGAGCTGCTCGCTCGCCGTGGGCAACGCCGTGCCGGCCCTCGTGCCCACCGCCGGGGTGGTGGCCTCCCAGGCGTGGACCAACCGGCGGCTGCGCTTCGAGATGCTCCGCACCCTGCACCACGGGGGCACTGCCGAGGAGGCGATCGCAGCTCTGACCGACGCCGACCCCGACCTGGCGCTGCGCCAGGTGGCGGTCCTGCCCGTGGCGGGGCCCGGGGCGCACCTCACGGGCAGCCTGTGCACGCCGTGGGCCGGGGGCGTGGCCGGGGCGGACTTCGTGGTGATCGGCAACTACCTGGCCGGCCCGGAGGTCGTCGAGGCGATGCGCGCCGCGATGGACGAGGCGCTCGCGGTGCCGGGGCCCACCAGCACCGAGATGGGGCGGGCGCTGCTGGCCTGCCTGCGCGCGGGCCAGGACGCGGGCGGCGACAGCCGGGGGCAGCAGAGCGCCGCGGTGCTCGTGGCCGACACGCTCGCCGGCTTCCAGTACCCCGTGCTGCTCGACGTCGACCTGCGCGCCGACAACTCGCCCACTCCGCTGGACGACCTCGAGGAGATGCTCGCCCTGAAGGGCCGGGCCCACCCGGCACCGGCCGAGGTGGTGCCCAGCACCGAGGTCCCGCACCGGCCCGAGGACGAGGGGCTCTGGTCCACGGTCCTGTCCTGACCGGCCCGGGGTGGGCGGCCCCCGCCGGGTGGCCTACCCTCGGTGCATGACCACTCGAGCTCCGCTCCCGCCGGTGCGCCGCGGCCCCGCAGCGGGGCTGGCCGCGCTCCTCCTGACGGGAGCGACGGTCCTCGCCGGCTGCTCCCCGCAGCCGGCGGGGACCGCCCCGGACGGCGCCGGGGCGTCGTCCCCGTCCACCACGGCGACCCCGTCCACCACGCCGGCCGCGTCCACCACGGCGGCCCCGTCCTCGGCGCCGGGTCCGGCGGCGGCTCCGGACCGGGTGGAGGTCGTGGTCACGGGCGACGTCCTGCTCCACCCGGGGCTGTGGGCGCAGGCCGAGGCCGACGGGGGCGGGGAGCTGGACTTCGGCCCGCTGGTGGAGGGCCTGCGCCCGTTCACGGAGGGCGCCGACCTCGCGGTCTGCGACATGGAGACCCCGCTCGCCGCGCCCGAGGGGCCCTTCTCCGGGTACCCCTCGTTCGAGGTGCCGCCGCAGATCGTCCCGGCACTGGCGGGAATCGGCTACGATGCGTGCACCACGGCCACGAACCACGCCCTGGACGCCGGCCCGGAGGGCCTCGAGCGGACCCTCGACGTCCTGGCGGACGCCGGGATCGCCACGACCGGCACGTACCGCTCGGCGCAGGACGCGCAGGAGCCGCTGGTGCTGGACGCCGGCGGCGTGCGGGTCGGGCTCGTGACCGGGACCTACGGGCTCAACGGCAACGTGCCGGACGCCGCGTGGCGCGTGGACCTGCTGGACGTGCCCGAGATGGTCGGGAAGGCGCGCCGGGCCCGGGAGGCCGGGGCGGAGATCGTGCTGGCCGCGGTCCATGCCGGGCAGGAGTACTCCTCGGCGCCCGACCGGCAGCAGCTCGAGGTCACGCACGCGCTCGCCGACAGCGGGGAGTTCGACTTCGTCTACGGCCACCACACGCACTCGGTGCTGCCGATCGAGAAGCACGGCGACACCTGGATCGTGCACGGGCTGGGCAACAGCCTCTCGGAGCACGCCACCCGGGTGCCGGTGAACAACGAGGGCCTGACGGTCAGCATGTCCTTCACCCGCGAGGAGGGGCAGTGGGTCGCGGGCGACCCGGTGTGGACCCCGCACATCCTCACCCTCGACCCGATCCGGTGGTGTGCGCTGCCGGCCGAGGACGTCTGCCGCTCGCGGGAGGAGGACGCGGCGTCCCTGGCCCGCACCGCGCGCACCGTGGAGGCGATGGGCGCCGAGGCCGACGGCGCCCGCCCGTGGCGCCCGCTCACCCTCAGTCCCGCGGGACCGCAGGACCCGGCAGGGCCGCAGCAGCCTCCCGCGGGACCGTAGCGCCCCGCGGAAGCGCGGCGCCCCGCGGAACCATGGCGACCCGCAGGGCCGCGGGACCGCAGGACCCCGCAGGGCCGCTGCGCTCAGTCCTCGCCGAGGGCGACGAGCGCCTGCACTGGGGCGTGGTCGCTGGGGTGGCCCCCGGCGAAGCGGGCCGGGTTGATCGCGCTGCGGCTCACCCGGACGTCGGGGCTGGCCAGCACCCAGTCGATGCGCTCCTCGCCCAGCACCGCCTCGCGGTAGTCCGGGAAGGTGCCCCACTCGGGGGTGAGCCGCTCCTCGGCGGCCGCCCAGGTGTCCTCGAGCACCCCGGAGCCCACGAGCGTGGTGTAGGCCCCGGAGTCCTCCGCCACCGCGTTGAAGTCCCCGGTGACCACGGTGGGGGTGTGCGGGCGGAAGCTGTGCACGAGATCGACCAGGGCCTCCGCGCTGCGGTCCCGGGCGTTCTCGGAGTCGTGGTCGAAGTGGGTGTTGACGAGCACGAGCTCGGCGCCGGTGCCGCGGTCCAGGAAGCGGCCCCAGGTGACGATCCGGGGGATGTCGTTGCCCCACGTGGTCGAGCCGATGAGCTCCGGGGTGTCGGAGAGCCAGAACTGGTCCCACTCCAGCAGCTCCAGGCGCCGCGCGTCGTAGAAGATCGCGGAGTACTCGCCCTTGCTGCCCCCGGCGCGGCCGTAGCCGACCATCCGGTAGCCGGCGGGCAGCGCCTGCTCCACCGCCGGCAGCTGGTGGTGCAGGGCCTCCTGCACCCCGAGGAGCGTGGGCTGCTCGAGCTGCAGCAGCCGCGCCAGCCGGGGCGCGCGGTCGGGCCAGTGGTCCGGGTCCCCGGTGCGCGTGCCGCTGTGCTGGAAGCGGATGTTGTAGCTCATCACGTGCAGGGCGCGGCCGGTGGCGGGCCCGATGAGCGGCACCGCGGGATCGGCGACGCCGGGAGTCGTGCAACGGTCGAGAAGGACGGTGTCTGGTGACATCACTGCTCCAGGGTGGGGGAGTGCGGGGGCGTCGTGGTCCCATGGTGGACCGGGCGGTCCGACCGCGGCGCCACCGCGGGGGAACCCCCGGTGGCCGTCGGATGAATTCGTGGCGTCCGCCACGGGGGACGCGGCCCCGTGGCTGCCGGTGCACGGCTCAGGCATCGGAGGCCGCCACGGGGAACTGCCGGATCTGCCCGGCGGCGAGCTCGTGGACCCGGCCGTCCACGCACACGCGCACGGGCTCCGCGGGGCCCGGGCCGAGGTAGAGCCGCAGCGCGGAGCGGGTGACCTCGACCTGGATGGGCTGGTTACGGTAGCTGACCGAGAAGGACACCCTGGGCAGCTCGGGCGGGATCGCCGGGTGCAGCCACAGCATGTCGTCCCGCACCTCCAGGCCCGTGTAGCAGCGGGTGAGGATGTCCACGGAGCCGGCCATGGCTCCCAGGTGCACGCCCTCGCGGACGGTGTCCCCCTGGGCGTCGACGAGGTCGCTGTTGAGCGCCCGCGTCAGGAAGGACCAGGAGCTGCGCCGGTCCCGGCGGGCCTCGACCCAGGAGTGCACCACGTTGGAGAGCGTGGACCCGTGCGAGGACCGGTCGCAGTAGAAGGCCACGGTGGCCCGGACCGCCTCCGCCGGGAAGTCGTAGCCCATCTGCCCCAGCAGCTCCCGCAGCTCCTCCGCGGAGAACAGGTACAGCAGCATCAGGACGTCGGCCTGCTTGGCCAGCCGGTAGTCGTTCGTGGACAGCCCCTCGGCGTCCAGGATGAGGTCGAGGCGGCCGATGTACCCGTAGCGGGCCCGGTAGTCCTCCCACGCGAACTCCGGCAGCTCCTCGTAGCCCTCGAACTGGGCGAGGACGCCGCCGGCCAGGAACGGGACGCGCAGTCGCGTGCGGATCCGCTCCCAGCGGGCCAGCTCGTCCTCCCGCAGGCCGAGGCGCCGCCACAGGGGGCCGCCGTAGTCCTGGCCGAGGCGCTCCACCATCTCGGCCGCCCGCGCGAGCAGCCAGGCCGTCATGACGTTCGTGTAGGCGTTGTTGCGCAGCCCCGACCCCGGTGTCCCGGGGTAGCCGTCGTGGAACTCGTCCGGGCCCATCACCCCGGTGATCACCCACCGGTCGTCCTCGGGGTCGTGCACGGCCAGGCTCGCGAAGAACCGGGCGATCTCCACCACGAGCTCGGCGCCCTCCTCGATCAGGAAGCGGGTGTCGCCGGTGGCCTGGTAGTAGTGCCACACGCTGTGCGCCACCGCCAGCCCCACGTGGCGCTGCAGCCGCGAGTGGTCGGGGATCCACCGGCCGGTGCGAGGGTTGAACAGCGCCCGCGGGGTCTCCTCCCGCCCGTCGCTGCCGCTCTGCCACGGGAACATGGCGCCCTCGTGGCCGGCCGCGCGGGCGGCCGCCCGCGCCTCGGGCAGGCGCCGGTACCGGTAGGCGAGCAGCGCCCGGGTCCACTCGGGGCGCCGGAGGGTGAGCATGGGGTAGACGAACATCTCGTCCCAGAACACGTGGCCGCGGTAGCCCTCGCCGTGCAGCCCGCGGGGCGGGACGCCGGCGTCCAGGTCCGGGTGCGCGGCCGCCACCGACTGCAGCACGTGGAAGGTGTTGAGGTTGACGGCCAGGCCCTGCTGACCGCCGGCGTCGGTGGCCACGGCGAACGCCGACCACAGGGCCTGCCACGCCACCACGTGCGCGGAGAGCAGCTCGTCGAAGCCGCCCGCCCGCTCCAGCAGCGTGGCCGCGGCGAGCGCGGGCGTGGAGATCGCCCGGTCCTGCGAGGTCACCAGGGCCACGACCTTCTCGACCCGCACGGCCCGGCCGGGGTCCATCCGCAGCCGCAGCTCGTGGCCCACCACGCCGGGGGCCGGCCGGGCCGGGACCCGGGAGAGCATCCGGTCCTGGGAGCCGCTGCGGAGCACGCGGGTGCGGGCGGCCACGGCGATCCGGACGCCGGACTGGGACGTGGTGGCCTGGACCCGCGCGGTGCCGTGGCCCAGGTCCTCGAGGAGGGCGTCGTCGAGGTGGCGGCCGGACAGGGCGGCGTCGTCCGCGACGTTGCGGTTGTGGACGTCGGCGTCCACGAGGCTGCGCACGGTCAGGGTCCCGCTCCAGTCCTCGGCCTCGAAGACCGTCTCCTGGCCGGCCAGGTGCCGCTGGTCCTGGGAGACGAACCGGCGGGTGGTCACACGGGTGGTGCGCCCGGCCTCGTCCCGGAAGCGCAGGGCGCGGGTCAGCACCCCGGTGCGCAGGTCGAGGTCCTGGTGGTGCTCCAGCACGTTCTCCGGGGCGGGCTCGAACCAGTAGCCGTCCTGGACGCGGTACTGCACCAGCAGCCAGTTGGGGGCGTTGACGAGGTCCTCGTGCTCCAGGACGAGGCCGGTGACCTCGGAGCGCAGCCGGTTGTAGACGCCGGCGAGGTAGGTGCCGGGGTAGTGGGTCCCGCCGGCCCGGGACTCGCACGCGGCGCCGCGCACCGCCATGTACCCGTTGCCGAGGGTGCACAGCGACTCCCGCATCCCCTCGCGCGGCGGGTCGAGGCACGAGTAGGTCAGGTTCCACGGGCTGTCCCCGCCGGAGCCGCCGCCCCACTCCGAGTCCTCGGGGGACGTGGCCAGCGGGATGTCGAGGTCCGTCAGGCTGTCCACCACGAGGTGGGCGCCGGCGGCGAGCAGCCGGCCCCGCCGGCCCGCGCCGTCGAGCCCCACGACGAGCCCGAAGCCGTGGGCCACGGCGGCCCGGAGCAGGCGGTCGCTGTCGCTGACCACCACGATGTGCTCGGGCTCCACCGCGAGCCGGCGGGAGGCGAGCAGCAGGGACGCGGCCGGCGGGTGCCGGTCCGGCCCGCCCGGACCCGCCGCCTCCTCCCGTGCGGGCTCGGCCGCGACCACGATGTCCGCCGGCGGACCCTCGGGCAGCTCCGGGTGGGTGGTGATCAGCGCGGTGAGCACGCCCTCGGTGTGCAGGCGGGCGAAGAGCTCGGCGGCGTCGGCCCCGTGCCGCGGGTGCCGGCCGCCGCCCGCGGGTATCGGGACGGGAGCGGGGTCCTCGCCCGCGCGGGCGGCGTCGTCGGGGCCGGACGCCGTCCCCGACGGCGCGAGGGCGAGCACCACCGCTCCGTAGGTGCTCCTGCCGTGGACGGCCGGCTGCTCCAGGACGCCGCTCATGCGGTCATTGTGCCACCTGCCTCCGTCAGGTGCCGGAGGCGGGCCGCGCGGGGGTCAGTTGATCGTGCTCAGGCGGATGGTCTCGGGCAGCCCCAGGATCTGCTCGATGACCTCCCGAGTCACGCCGTTGCCGGCGTCCGTGACGAGGTAGCCGGTGTCCCCGCGGGTGGACAGCTGCTGGCGGTCGATGTTGATGCCGTGGCCGCCCAGGACGCTGTTGACGGTCGCCAGCACGCCGGGGACGTTGCGGTGCAGGTGCAGGATGCGGGTGCCGCCGACGGCGGTGTCCAGCTGGACCTGCGGCATGTTCACCGACAGGGTCGTGGAGCCCGAGGTGACGAAGGACGAGAGCTTCCCGGCCACGAACCGCCCGATGTCCACCTGGGCCTCCTGCGTGGAGCCGCCGATGTGCGGGGTGAGGATCACGTTGGGCAGGCCCTGCAGCACCGAGCTGAACGGGTCTCCGGCCACCTTGGGCTCGTTGGGGAAGACGTCCACGGAGGCGCCGGCGATGTGCCCGCTGACCAGGGCGTCCCGCAGCGCGTTGTAGTCGACCACCATGCCCCGGCACAGGTTGAGGAACAGGGCCCGGGGGCGCATCCGCTCGAACTGCTCCCGGCCGAAGAGGTTGTTGTTGCTCGAGCGGCCGTCCACGTGCAGGGAGACGGTCTCGACCCGCTCCAGCAGCTCCTCCAGTGTGTCGCAGCGCTGGGCGTTGCCCAGCGGCAGGCGGTCCACGACGTCGTAGTAGTAGACGCGCATGCCGAGGGTCTCGGCGAGCACGGACAGCTGGGAGCCGATGTTGCCGTAGCCCACGATGCCGAGGGTGCGGCCGCGGACCTCGTGGGCGCCCTGGGCGGACTTGTCCCACACGCCCTCGTGCATGGCCTGGTTCTTGTCGGTGAGGTGCCGGGCCATCGAGATGATCTCGGCGATCGCGAGCTCCACCACGGACCGGGTGTTGGAGTAGGGCGCGTTGAAGCACGTCACGGCGTGCTCGGTGGCGGCCGCGAGGTCGATCTGGTTCGTGCCGATGCAGAAGGCGCCCACGGACAGCAGCTGAGGGTGGGCCTCGAACACCTCCCGGGTCACGTGGGTCTTCGACCGGATCCCGAGCAGCTCGACGCCCTCGAGGGCCTCGACGAGCTCTCCGGTGTCGAGGGCGCCCTTGCGGGTCTCGACCTCGATGCCCTTCTCGGACAGGATGCGTTCGGCCTCGGGGTGGACGTTCTCCAGGAGCAGTGCTTTCACAGTGACCCAGTCTATGGCTCCGGCGCGGGGGCCGACGACGCCGGGGGTCACTCCGGGGGCGGGTGTGGTGCGCGTCACCCCGTCCCGGCGGGGCCCGAGGGTCGCGCGGACGCCGCCCGGCGGGTGCGGGGCCCGTGGACGATCCGCTCCGGGCCGGCGCGCTACCGAGCAGTACTTCCACTGTTGTCCGCCGGCCGGTGACGGGTGTGTGCGATCGTGATTAGCATCACCACCACCCCCGTTCCGGCGCGGCCCGCGCCGCGCCGGAACCAGCCTCATCCCCCAGGAGGACCAGCACGTGATCCCTCAGCACCAGGACCCCGCACGCGCCACGGACCGCCCGCGCCGCCGGCGCCGGACCGCGGCGGCGCTCGCGCTCGCCGCAGCCCTTCCCCTCGGCGCGGCGGCCCCCGCCGCCGCGGACGCGAACTTCCCCTCCACGGAGGGGCGGACCAGCACCTCCAGCATCCTGACCCCGGACGACGTGGTGCAGGAGCTGCAGAAGCTCGAGCGGACCAGCCGCTACGGCGTGGACGCCTTCACCCTGGCGGAGGCCGGGACGGCGGTGAGCACCTCCGAGCAGGGCCGGGACCTGTGGGTCGCGACCGTCGGCTCCGGGCCTGAGCACGTGTGGCTGCAGGGCCGCATCCACGGCAACGAGCCCTACGGCACCGACTCCCTGCTGACCCTGCTCAAGGACCTCGGCACCAACGGCTCGGCCGAGTACGAGCTGCTGCGCTCGACGTTCACCTTCCACGTCATCCCCATGTACAACCCGGACGGCGCCGAGGCCAACATCCGGCACACCGTCCTGTGGGACCAGGTCGCCGGCGCGCCGGAGGGCGGGACCCCGCAGCGCATCGACCTCAACCGCGACTGGACGGCCGAGGGCTTCGCGGCCGACGAGTCCCGCGCGTTCTACGAGTACTGGACGACCGTCGACCCGGCGTGGGGCGTGGACATCCACCACCAGGGGCTCAAAAAGGAGCACGGGACCGGCGACGACGTCACCCTGTCCCTGGGCATCTCCCTCGCCCCCGGCGGTCCGACCCTGCCCGGGCTCGAGGGCGGGGCCTATGACCGGCTCACCCGGCAGATGAACGTGCACGTCTACGACGAGCTCTCGAAGTACGGCTTCATCAACATCGACCGCTACCAGGTCGGCGGCAGCCACGAGATCGACATCAAGGGCGGCGTCGTCTCGGCGATGATGCTGGGCCTGGACCACGGCGGGCTCAACCCCGAGGGGCACTCCCACCCGGTGGTGTTCTTCGAGACCTCGGGCAACTCCTCGGACGGCAGCCTCGGCCAGAAGGCCCGCGGCAAGAGCGTGCGGCAGAACGTGCTGGCCCTCGAGGAGCTGCTGCTCGGCCTGGCCACCGGCGAGGTCCAGCAGGAGGACCCGGAGCGCTGGGAAGAGATCCCGCACGCGCCGGTCACGGGCTACCAGACCGACTACGCGGGCATCCTCCCGGTCGGCGGCTGACCCCGGGCCGGGGCACGGAAAAGGCGGGGCGGGACATCCTCTCGGATGTCCCGCCCCGCCTGCGTGGTGCGCGAGGGGGGAGTTGAACCCCCACGCCCTCTCGGGCACACGGACCTGAACCGTGCGCGTCTGCCTATTCCGCCACTCGCGCTCGTCGACCACCGCGGCGGACCGCTGTGGGCAACGACGACAAGCCTACCCGGACTCGTCCCCGATGGCCAATCGGTGACCGCCGGCCGTCCGTCAGTAAGCTTGCCGCATCCCGGGCAGGGACCGACGACGGCACACAGGGAGCGCGGATGGAACCGGACAGCAGAAATCTCGAGGAGAAGCGCAAGGAGCTGGGGCGGACCGACGAGCCGCTCGAGGACGAACTGGTCGAGGAGTTCGACAACACCGTCACCGAGGGCGCGGAGCGCCTGACCCGCACGTGGCGGGCGCTGATCATCACCGGGCTGTTCGGCGGCATCGACGTGGGCGTGGGCATCCTCTCCTACCTGGCGGTCAAGGAGGCCACGGGCTCCGACCTGCTGGCCGGGGCGGCGTTCGGCTTCGGCCTGCTCGCCCTGCAGCTCGCCCACTCGGAGCTGTTCACGGAGAACTTCCTGGTGCCCATCTACGCCGTCGTCTCCCGGCACAGCACCTGGCTGCAGCTGGGACGCTTCTGGACGGTGACCCTGCTGACCAACCTCCTGGGCGGATGGCTGTTCACCTGGTTCGTGGTGGCGGGGTTCCCGCAGTTCCACGACACCCTGGAGAAGTCGGCGAGGCAGTACCTGGAGGGCGGGCTGACGCTGGAGTCGGCCGCCCTGGCGCTGCTGGCCGGCAGCACCATCACGCTCGGCACGCGGATGGCCCAGGGGTCGAGCAACGAGGTGGTGCACACCTTCATCGCGCTCATCGACGGCCTGCTGGTCGTCGGCCTGGGCATGCTGCACGGAGCGCTGAACTCGGCCATCATCTTCGGGGCGATGCACGCGGGCGCGGACATCTCCTACACGGACTGGTTGCTGTGGATGCTGTGGGTCATCCCGCTGAACATGGTGGGCGGGCTCGTCGTCATCACCCTGCCGCGGCTCGTCCGCACGCTCGAGCTGATCAAGAAGGAGCGCGCGGAGCAGAACCGCCGGCACGCCGAGGACGGACGGGTGGTCTGAGGGCTCAGCCGACCGCGAGCCCGGTGGTCAGGGCGAACGCCCCCCACAGGCCCGTCAGGGCGAAGAGGGTGATCGGGGCGAGCAGCGCGATCTCCGCGGCCGAGCCGGCGTTGCCGATCAGCGGCACCGTGAGGAAGGAGCGGTTCTTGTACACGGACCGGGGCAGGGGCAGGGGCATGCGCAGCGGGTAGAGCAGGTGGATCCCGCGCGTGGTCACCAGGTCCCCGGCGAGGTGGGCGAGCACCCCGGTGGCCACGGCCGCCGGGAACCACCACTCGTGCGCGGGCGGGTGCAGCCCCACGACGACGCCCAGCCCGATCCCCACGACCCAGTTGAGCTTCGCGACCCGGTCCGGCACGAAGGCGAGCACCTGCACTGCGAACGCGATGAGCAGCACGGACATCACCGCGGCGAGCGGCCACACCCAGCCCAGGCCCTCCACCGGGATCCCGATCTTCTGCGCCGCGGCCGCCAGCGCGGTGAACACCGCCACCCCCAGCAGGGAGTGGGTGCCCCGCCGGTGGCCCCCGGCGAGCCGGCAGATCCCGCGGGCCAGCCACGTGGACAGCGGGCGCAGGGACCGGGCCACGGTCCCGTCCGGGTGGTCGAGGTCCGGGAGCAGCGCCGCCCCGGCGGTGACGAGCGCGCCGGTGAGCACACCGGTGTCGCCGACGTCCAGGACCCCCCAGCCGATCGGGACGGTGAGCTCCTGCAGGCGCAGCTGGTAGTCGGCGGTCAGCGCCACCCACGCGGCCGCCCCGCAGGCCGCATGGCTCGGTCCCATCATGAGATCGACGTCCTCCTCGGACTCCCGGTTCCGGCGGGCCGGTCGGCGCCACCAGCGGAAACCCTAGGGCCCGGCCCGGACAGCACAGCGGGACCGCCCGGGCGGGCCGTCCGGCTGACGTCGTCGTCCCCCGCCGCGGTCGCCGCGGCCCGGGCGCTCCGCGTCAGGGGGCGGGCACGGCCCGCCACCCCGCGGAGTCCACCTCGACGACGACGGGCGCCCGCCCGCCCACGCCCCGCCGCCGCAGCGCCTCCGCGATGTCATCGGCGGGGGCCGCGACCACGAAGGTCTCCCCGCGGAACAGGTCGGCCGAGTCCTCGACGAGCGACGTCAGCTCCCCGGCGCCGCGGGCCGTGAACCGCTCGGCCACGCGCAGCCGGGCCGTCCACGGCGGGGCAGGGGCGGCGTCGTCGAGGAGCACGGCGGTGGCCGGGCACTGCAGGTCGGTCATGGCCCCAGTCTTCCCCCGGGGGCGCGGCGGGGGAAGACTGGGGCCATGACCGATCCCGTGGACCCGATCACCGTCGCGGCCGCCCGGGCCCGCCTGGCCGCGGACGCCCACCGCGGCGTGGAGTCCGACGCGTGGGTCGCAGGCCTGGCCGCCTCCGGCGGCCCCCACCGGCCGGGCACGCCGCGGACCTCCCCGGGGGACGTCCTCTCGGGGCGCGACGACGCCCACAAGGCCTCCTCCGAGGGCGACCGCCGGTCTGCCGAGTGGGTCCGCGACCTCGCCGACCGGGGCGGCTGACGCGGTCCCGGCCGGTCAGTCCGCGGACTTCGGCTGCCCCGGCAGCTGCTGCGCGCAGCCGGGGGTGAGCCAGGCCTTCACGTAGCCGCCGGACTGGTAGGCGAACTCCCGCAGCGGGCCCCGCGGCACGTCCGGGTAGTCGAAGGAGAGCACGTCCAGCCGCCCCGCGAAGCAGCGCTCCAGCAGCAGGCGGGAGCGGGCGACGTGCTGGCGGTAGGTGAGCACGCTGACGTGGTCCCACCCCCGCTGCTCGCTGAGGGCGCGCAGCTCCATGGCCTCGCCCTGGGTGGTCGAGGGATCGGGCCGGAAGCAGATCACCTCGTAGTCCCGCTCGCCGTCCTCCGCGCAGGTCTGCGCGGCCCGGGCGTAGTACACCCGCCCCGAGGCGTCGCCGAGGTCGCGGGTGCCGGGATTCGCCACGACCAGCACGGGCGCCACCCCGGCGTCCATGAGCCGCAGCGCCTCCGCCATGCGCGTCCGGTCCGGGGGACCCAGGACGAGGAGGGCGTCGGAGCGCGACGGGGCGTCGGTCCGGGGGTGCTGGAACACGACCCAGCCGGCGATCAGCCAGGCCAGCCCCAGGGCGAGCACCGTGACGAGGGCGCGGGTGGCCCACGCGGAGCGCGGGGTGGTGCGGGCACTGCGGGGCATCGCGCCGCTCCTCGCCGGTCGTCGGGGCAGGGTCCGGATCAGCCGACATTGTCGCACCCGCCGCTGGGCGCGGGCGCCGTGTGACGGGACGGGGCCGCCCGGGCGGAGCGGCCCGGGCCTACGATGTAGGACGCCGGTGCCGCGTGCACCGGGGCCCGACGACCGAGGAGGGACGGACCGCATGACGGTGGAGGACGAGTCCGGCGTGCTGTGCCGGGTGCCCATGCGCTGGGGCGACATGGACCCGTACGGGCACGTGAACAACGTGGAGGTCGTGCGGCTGCTCGAGGAGGCGCGGATCGCGGCCCTGGGCGTGCCCGTGGGCACCGGCGACCAGGTGGAGCCCCCGCTGATCCCCTTCTTCTCCGCGCTGCCGGAGGGCACCCAGGCGCTGATCACCGAGAACCGGATCAAGTACCTCCGTCCCCTCGAGTACCGCAACACCCCGGTGGAGGTCCGGGTGTGGGTCGTCTCGGCCCGCGGCGGGGCCCTGACGCTGGGCTTCGAGATCACCGACGTGGTCTCCCGCCGGGCGTGCGTGCGGGCCGAGACGCGGCTCGCGTTCTTCGTGCCCGCCACCGGGACGGTGCTGCGCATCTCGGCGGAGCAGCAGGAGCTCCTGGCCCCCCACGGGGGCCCGCGCGTCTTCCGCTGACCCGCGCGGGGGCCCGCCGGAAGCCGGTCAGGCCTCCGTGCGGGCCCGGTGGGCCGCCTGCGAGCGCCGGTACTGCGCCGCGAGGCGGACCGGGGCGTTGGCCGCGCCGAAGCCGGAGTAGCCGCGGCGGCGCTCGACCACCTCGAAGAACACCGTGCCCAGGGTCTCCGTGTAGAAGTGCAGGAACTCGCCCTCCGCGTCCCGGTCGTAGAGCAGGTGCAGCTCCTGCAGGGAGGCCACGAACCCGGGGTCGAGGTCGAAGCGGGCGTCGAGGTCCTCGTAGTAGTTCTGCGGCACGGGCAGGAACCGCAGCCCGCGCCGGCGGGCCCGCCGGGCCACGGCGAAGACGTCCGTGCAGGACAGCGCCACGTGCTCGGGATAGGCGGCGCCCACGAAGGAGCCCTGCTCGGCGGCGGTCGGGGCCACGTTGAGCGGCATCCGCACCGCGCCGTTGGCCGAGCGCATCACCTGGCTGCGGACCAGCCCCGAGGGGCCGGGGACGTCCTGGGAGGACTGCGCCTCGAGGGCGAGCACCGAGGTGTAGAACAGCACGGCCTCGTCGTAGTGCTGCCACGGCTGGGCCATGTTGAGGTGGTCCACCCCGGTGACCAGGGCCCCGGGCTCGAGCTCGTCGTCCGCGCCGAACTCGCCCAGCCACGCCGGGACCCCGTCCGCCGTGCGCTCGCAGAAGAAGATCTCCGTGCCGTCCGGGGCGAACACCCCGCGCAGCACCTGCTCGCCGGGACCCTGGGCGCGCGGCACGGGCAGCGCCTTGAGCCGGGCGGCCCGCTCCACGGCGGCGTCCGGGTCCGCGACGTCGAAGCCGAGCGCGGCGACCTCGGTGGGGGACCCGTCCGGGACCGCGTCGTTGACGACGACCCGCACCGGTCCCTGCACCCACACCTGCACGTTCTCCTTGGACTGGTGGTGACCGCCCAGGGCGAAGCCGAGCTGGTGCAGGAGCCGGGTGGTCTCGCCGAGCCGCCCGGTGCGGATCTCCACGAAGTCGTAGCCGGCCGGCTCCTCGACCGCGGGCAGCGGCTGGAGCCCGAGCGCGTCCCGGGTCCGCTCGCCGGCCAGGGCCCGCCGGGTCTGGTCCTCGAGCCAGCGCAGGGAGCGCAGCCCGTCCACCGCCGTGCGGTTGACGTCGGCCTGGCGGAAGGCGTCGTTGAAGATCTCCAGGGACACCGGCCCGTCGTAGCCCGCGCGGACCAGGTGGGACATGAACCCGACCATGTCGAAGTCGCCCTCCCCGGGGAACACCCGGTGGTGGCGGGACCAGGACAGCACGTCCAGGCTCAGCAGCGGGGCGTCGGCCAGCTGCACGAAGAAGATCTTCTCCGCCGCGATGCGCTCGACGGGCGCCGGGTCCCAGGCGCGGGAGAGGATGTGGAAGCTGTCGAGGCAGGTCCCCACGGCCGGGTGGTCGGCCAGGTCCACGATCCGCTGGGCGTGCTCGAAGTCGTCGACGAACCTCCCCCAGGCCAGTGCCTCGTAGGCCAGCCGCACCCCGTACCGGGCCGCGAGCTCGCCGAGCCGGCGCAGCTGCCCGGCCACGACCTCGTCGTCGTCGATCACCGCGGTGGCCACGTTGGAGCACACGAGCACGGTCCGCACGCCGAGCCGGTCCATCAGCCGGAACTTGGCCTCGGCGCGCCGCAGGTTCGCGGCGAGCTGCTCGGGGCCCACGGCCTCGAAGTCCCGGAAGGGCTGGTAGAGGTCCAGGCTCAGCCCCAGCTGTGCCGCGAGCTCCCGGATCTGCTCGGGGGAGGAGGGGGAGACGACCAGGTCCTGCTCGAACACCTCGATCCCGTCGAAGCCCGCCGCCGCGGCCGCGTGCATCTTCTCCTCCAGGGTGCCCGAGAGGCAGACCGTGGCGATCGAGGTGCGCATCAGCGTCCCGCCCCCGAGGCGGCCGGCTCCGCGGCGGTCTGCTCCGCGGCGGTCTGCTCCTCGGCGGTCTGCTCCTCGGCGGTCCGCTCCTCGGCGGTCCGCCCCGGGGCGCTCCGGCCCCCGGCGCCGAGGGCGCGCAGCTCGGCGGCCTCGGCGCGCGAGGTGTGCAGCGCGTCGATCTCGTCGAGGGACTTCTTCGCCGTCTCCGGGGCCGTCAGCGCGGCGCCGCCGGAGATCAGGCACGCCACCGTGACGAACACGGCCACGCCCAGCCAGTTGTCCCCGGCGGGACCGGCCACGGCGGAGGCGAGGACGGGCGCGAAGCCGCCCGAGATCGCGAAGCCGATCTGCGTGCCCAGGGCCAGCCCGGTGACTCGCACCCGCAGCGGCAGCATCTCGGCGTAGAACGAGGGCCAGATGCTGTTGGCCATCGAGTAGGCGCACCCGGACATGAGCGCGCCGAGCCCGAAGATGAGCGGCCAGTTCCCGGCGTGGACCGCCGAGAGATAGGGGTACATCAGCACGGCGGGGCCGAGCACCCCGGCGAGGAAGACGGGCTTGCGGCCGATGCGGTCGGCGAGCACGGCCACGACCGGGATCACGAGCAGGGCGACGGCGTTGGCCAGCACGGAGACCCACAGCATGGTGGAGCGCTCGAGGCCGACCACGGAGGTGGCGAACGAGAGCGACCACACCGTGAACACCACGTTGACGGTGTTGATCATGGCGGCCGCGGCGATCCGGACCACAGCGTCCCGGTGGTGCCTCAGGAGCAGCCGCAGCGGGGACTCCGGCTCCTCGGCGGGCACCTCGGCGCGGGCCTCCCGGAAGGCCGGCGGCTCCTCCAGGTGGCGGCGGATCAGGTAGGCGACGACCACGACCACGGCGGAGAGCCAGAACGGCACGCGCCAGCCCCAGCTGAACAGCGCCTCCTCCGGCAGGAGGGTGAAGGGGATGAACACCGCGGTGGCCAGGAGGGTCCCGAACTGGGTGCCCTGCAGGGTCCAGCTGGTGGTGTACGCCCGGCGGTCCTCGTCGGCGTGCTCGAGCGACATGGAGATGGCGCTCGCCTGCTCGCCCGCGGCGGACAGGCCCTGGACCACGCGGCACAGCACGAGCAGCGCGGGCGCCAGCATCCCCACCTGGTCGTAGGTGGGGAGGCACCCGACGGCGAAGGTCGCCCCGCCGATCATGAACAGGGTCAGCATGAGCACGAACTTGCGGCCGAAGCGGTCCGCCAGGGGACCCATGACCAGCGCGCCCAGCGGCCGGACGACGTACGCCACGCCCACGGTGCCCATGGCGAACAGGATGGCCACGCCGGGGGACGTCTCGGCGGGGAAGAAGAGGTGGTTGAGCACCAGGGCGGCGGCGGTGCCGTAGACCGCGAAGTCGTAGTACTCGAGGGCGCTGCCGATCCAGCTCGCGAGGGCGGCCTTGCGGGGCGTCCTCGCGGACGGCGGCGGGGCCGTGGTCTCGGCGGTCGTCGCTGCTGAGCTCATGGGGATCCTTCGTTCGGAGTCCACAACACATCCAACTCTCATATTGTGGAAACAACTTCTGCTGTGTGACTATGGTCCCTGTGAGCTGGTCCACATGTCAACCGCACAGCGAACGGAGCACCGCAGTGAGCACACCCGACCGGAACGTCGTCCTTCCTCCCCGGTGCCTCCGGTGACGGCCCCGGAGGCGGCGGGGACCGCCCGCCCGGACATGGTGGGCAAGGCCCTGCGGCTGCTGGAGCTGCTGGGGGAGCACCCCGGCGGGCTGACCGCGGCCGAGGCGACCAGGATCTGCGGCTATCCCTTCAGCACCACGTACCGGCTCCTCAACGCGCTCGTCCGGGACGGCTTCGCCGAGCTGCAGGAGGACCGGCGCTACGTCCTGGGGCTGAAGATCTTCCGTGCGGCCCACGGCGTGGCCCAGCGCCTCGGGATCACCGGGACGGTCGTGCCCGTGCTGCGGCGGATGGTGGAGCGCACGGGCGAGTCCTGCCTGTTCGCCGTCCTGGACGGCGACCGGTTCCACACCCTCGCCAAGGAGGACGGCCCGGACTTCCGGGTCACCTCCGACCCCGGCTACCGCGGCGCGCTGCACTCCTCGGCCCTGGGGCTGTGCCTGCTCGCGTTCGCCCCGGACGACGTGCGCGAGCACCTCCTCGACACGGTCGAGCTCGAGCCGCGTACCCCGAGCACGCTCACGGACCGGGACGAGCTGCGCCGGCGGGTCGAACGGATCCGGCGTGCGGGCTGGGCCACCCAGGACCAGGAGCACGACGTGGGCATGGTCGCCGTCGCGGTGCCCGTCCTGCGGCCGGGCGGGGGGTGCGCCGGCTCGCTCGCGCTGTCCGCACCGGTGTTCCGCCACCGGCTCGAGGACCTCGTGGACATGGTGCCGGCCCTCCAGGAGGCGGCCGGGGAGCTGGGCGCCCGGCTCACCGGCTGACCGGCCGCCGCGCGCTCAGGGGACGGGGTCGCCGCGCGCGGCCGTGAGCAGGGCGTACCAGTCCTCGTGCTCCAGCCGGGACGCGAGCTCCTCCGCCCCGGCGCACGCGGCGATCCGCTCCGGGTCGGTCGTGCCCAGCACGGGACGGATGCCGCCGGGGTGCCGCATGAGCCACGCGAGGACCACCGCCTCGCCGGAGGCGCCGTGCGCGGCGGCGACCCGGTGGACCGCCGCCGCGGTGGCCGCGGCGTGCTGGTCCTCCGGCGGGATCGGCGCGCCGGTGTACAGGCCGCGGGCCAGGGCGCCCCACGCCTGCACCTCGATGCCGTCGGCCGCGCAGTACTCCAGGAGCCCCTCCGGGAACGAGTGCTCGGCGCCCCCGGGGTGGTTGACCAGGATCTGCTGCTCCACGAAGCTGCGGTGCCGCAGGCTCAGCTCGAGCTGCACCGCGGTGACGGGCGTGCTCAGCAGCTGCTGGTAGCGGGACACCTGGCGGGTCGACATGTTGGACAGGCCCACGGAGCGGATCAGCCCCTCCTTCCGCAGATCGTCCAGTGTGCCCGCGACCTCCTGGGGGTCGGCCAGCGGGTCGGGCCGGTGCAGCATGAGCCGCTCCACCGAGTCCACGCGGAGCCGGCGCAGGGAGCCCTCGAGGCTGCTCCGGACCGTGTCCCGGTCCAGCCGGTAGTGGGTCGGCGCGC
The DNA here is from genome assembly GCF_040981245.1 of Kocuria cellulosilytica. Taxonomy (NCBI): domain Bacteria; kingdom Bacillati; phylum Actinomycetota; class Actinomycetes; order Micrococcales; family Micrococcaceae; genus Kocuria; species Kocuria cellulosilytica. The sequence continues at coordinate 30,146 of NZ_JAVFWZ010000005.1, forward strand.
CGGGCGCGGCCGTGTTGCCGGGCAGGCGCACCCCGCACTTGGTCTGCAGGGTCGTCCTGCGCCCTAGCTCCGGGTCCTCGGCGAGCAGCTCGCCGAAGACCGCCTCGGACTTGCCGTTCGCGTAGATGTCGGCGTGGTCGAACTCGGTGATGCCCGCGTCCAGCGCGGCGTGCACCGCGGCGCGGGCGCGGTCCACGGTCGCGGCGCTCGCCGGGGTGTCGTCCCAGGACCCGCCGATGGTCATGCAGCCGTAGATCAGGCGGGAGCTCACGGGCGGTCCTCCCCCTCGGGCACCCCGGCGTCCCGGGTGGGGCTCTGCTCCTCGGTGCCGTGCTCCTCGGTGCCGTGCTGCTCGGTGCCCCGCTCCTCCAGGCGCTGCTGCTCCGCGGACCAGCGCAGGCGGGCGGCCGCCCCGTAGGCGGCCCCGGACTCCTGCATCCGGCCCGCGCGCTCGTAGAGCCGGCCCAGCGCGGTGAAGCACTCCGCCTGGTCCGTGGCGGTGGCCTCGGTCTCCTGGTAGAAGTCCAGTGCCCGGTTGTACGCGGTGATGGCCTGGGTGTGCCGCTCGCCCAGTTCGTACACCCGCCCAAGGTTGACGTGGCACTGCGCCTGGTCCTGCGCCTCGTGCGGGGCGTCGAGGTACTGACCCAGGGCGTCGAGGAGGTGCTCCTCGGCGTCGTGGGCACGGTCCAGCTCGAGCAGCAGGCTGCCCAGGATCAGGTGCGTGCGGGCCTTGTGCTTGCCGCTGCCCGGGATGCGGCCGAAGAGCCCGAGGGCGTGCTCGTAGGCGGTGAGGGCCCGGCCGGGACGGTTCATCCCGAGGTAGAGGTGGCCCAGGTTGTAGTGGCAGGCGGCCTGCTCCTGGAGGGAGTCGCCCTCCTCCTCGAAGAGCACGATGGCCTGCTGGTAGGCGGTCTCGGCCTCGTCGAGCCGGCCGCGGTCCTCGGCGTCGAGGGCCCGGGTGAAGAACCCGTGCCCGTCCTGGGGGTAGCTCATGCGGATTCCTTTCTCGGCCGGGTCTCCCACGGGGTGGAGGGACTACGCAGGGTGCGGGTCCCGCGGACGGGGAGCCCGCCGGCCCAGCGCGAACCACAGTCCCGCGCCGGCGACGGGGAACGCGAGGATCACGAGCAGCCACAGCAGGCGCAGCACGGGGTCCGGGGCCGGGCTGCGCAGCAGGGAGAGCGAGGCGGCGACCATCAGCACGACGACGACCGCGCCGGCCGCCGTCGCACCGCTCTCCCACGCTCCCGTCCGCACGGCCTCGGCGCCGCCGGCCGCGAGGACGGTCAAGGTGCTCATGCATCGATACTGGCACCGCGGGGGCGGGTGGACAAGGGCGGGTGCCGGGCCGTGCCCGCGTCCGGTCCCCCGTAGAGTGGGCTCCGTCACCGCTCAGCACGCTGATAAAATATGCAGGACGATCGCAACCCCGAGGAGAGTCCACGATGTCCACCTCCGACGACCGCCCGTACGACCAGGAGTCCGCCCCCGAGGAGCCCGCGGCCGGGCGCTCCGGCGGACCGGACACCGACGACACCGGGGTGGAGCGCCACGCGCCCAGCTCGGCGACCGAGCTGTGGGACCACAACGCCTACGGGCGGGAGGACGGCGACATCGGCGGATCCGCGACCTCGAGCCCGGCCGACACCCGGGACCCGCGCGGCGGGGCCCCCGCCTACAACATCGACGCCGGGGACGACGACGCCGTCCGGCACGGCGACGACTCCGGCCGCGACGACGGCACGAACGTGCGCCGGACCGGCGAGTCGCTGACCGGGGCGGACGCCACCGCCGGCGACGGCCGTGCGAGCGTCGACGGCGAGGGGCCCGGCGGCCGGCGTGCCGGCCGGTCCGACGCGCCGTCCGGCACCGGCGACCAGGCCTTCGACCAGGAGGCGGCCGTCCGGGAGGAGCCCGTGCAGGGGGCCGGCGCCCGGGACGCCACCGCCGAGGACACCGGCGCTCGGGACGCGACCACCCCGGCCACCGGCGGCCGGGTCGCGACGGAGCGCGGTGCCGGCCGCCACGCCGCCGGGGACGAGGACCGCGGCCCCGGGGGCACGGGGTCCCTGCGCGGTGCGGAGCCGGCGCAGAACCCCTCCGTGGTCCGGCACGAGGAGCGCCTGCAGGTCGGGACGGAGCGGGTCGAGACCGGGCGGACCCGGCTGCGCAAGTACGTGGTGGAGGAGCCGGTGCGCGCCGAGCAGACCCTGGCGTCCGAGGACGTCGAGGAGATCCGCACCCCCGTCACCGAGGAGGAGCGCGAGGCGTTCCTCGGCGGCGCGGAGCTGCCGGTGGGGGAGGACGAGGTCATCCTCTACCGGGAGGTGCCCGTGGTGCGGACGGTGCGCGTGCCCTACGAGCGGGTGCGCCTGGCGGTGCGCCGCACGGAGCGCACCGAGGTGGTCGAGGAGACCGTGCGCAAGGAGCGGATCGACGTCGAGGAGGACTGATCCCGCCTGCCCGCCCCGCACGCGCCCCGGCCACCGGCCGGGGCGCGTGCGCGCCGGTGGAGGCCGGATGTTCACCCAGCGCGGAGCCGCTCCCGGGGGCTTGTGCCCCACCTCACGGGAGTGCAGTAATGATCAGTGAGCTGGTCGTTCCGGTCCGTGCGGTCCGGGGCCGGCCGGTGCCGACGACGTGACGACGACCGGGAGGTCCACCATGCGCAAGAGGCTGAACAGGATGCGGAAGAGGACCGGGGAGCAGGCGCCCATGGCCCCCGGCGTCCCCGGCAGCGAGACCGCCCCGGTCGCGGAGCCCACGACCCCCCGCCCGCCGCTGCCGCCCAAGCCGGACCAGGGCACGCCCGAGCCCGTGAGCCCCACGGGCCAGGACACCGGGATCGACCCGGCCCTCAACGCCCAGGGCGGGGAGTACCTGACCACCGCCCACGGCGCCCGGCGCAGCGACACCGACCACTCCCTGAAGGCGGGCCGGCGGGGGCCCGTGCTCCTGCAGGACCACCACTTCCGGGAGAAGGTCAGCCACTTCGACCACGAGCGCATCCCGGAGCGCGTGGTGCACGCCCGCGGCGCCGGCGCCCACGGCGTGTTCCGCTCCTACGGCACCGCGAGCAGGATCTCCTCCGCGGCGGTGTTCCAGAAGGACGTCGAGACCCCGGTCTTCGTGCGCTTCTCGACCGTGCTCGGCTCGCGCGGCTCCGCCGACCTCGCCCGCGACACCCGCGGCTTCGCCACGAAGTTCTACACCTCCGAGGGCACCTGGGACCTCGTGGGCAACAACATCCCCGTGTTCTTCATCCAGGACGCCATCAAGTTCCCGGACGTCATCCACGCCGGCAAGCCCCACCCGGACCGGGAGATCCCGCAGGCGCAGTCCGCCCACGACACCTTCTGGGACTTCGTCTCCCTGCACACCGAGGCCCAGCACCACACGATCTGGAACATGTCGGACCGCGGCATCCCCCGCTCCTACCGCACGATGGAGGGCTTCGGCATCCACACCTTCCGGCTCGTGGACGACGCGGGCCGCAGCGTGCTCGTGAAGTTCCACTGGAAGCCGAAGCTGGGCGTGCACTCGGTGCTGTGGGAGGAGGCCCAGATCGCGATGGGCATGGACCCCGACGTGCACCGCCGCGACCTCGCCGACGCCATCGAGGCCGGCGCCCACCCCGAGTGGGAGCTCGGGGTCCAGGTCTTCGAGGACAACGAGGAGCAGACGTTCGAGGGCATCGACCTGCTCGACCCCACGAAGATCGTGCCGGAGGAGCTCGCCCCCGTCGAGCCGGTCGGGCTGATGACGCTCAACCGCAACCCCTCGAACTACTTCGCCGAGACCGAGCAGGTCGCCTTCAACCCCAACAACCTGGTGCGCGGCATCGACGTCACCAACGACCCGCTGCTGCAGGGCCGGCTGTTCTCCTACCTGGACACCCAGCTCAGCCGGCTGGGCGGGCCCAACTGGACCCAGCTGCCGATCAACCGCCCGCACGCCCCGGTCAACGACATGCTCCGGGACGCGATGCACCAGACGGCGGTGCACTCCGGGGTCGCGCCCTATCACCCGAACTCGCTGGACGGGAACAACCCCTTCCCCGCCGACGAGCCGGCCCGTCCCTTCATCGACCACCCGGCCCCGGTCGCGGAGTCGGTCAAGGAGCGCGGGAACCCCGTGTCCTTCGAGGACCACTACACCCAGACGCGCCTGTTCTGGCTGTCGATGAGCGACGTCGAGAAGGAGCACATCGCGCAGGCGTACACGTTCGAGCTCGGCAAGTGCTGGGAGCAGTCCGTCAAGGAGCGCCAGCTGCAGTCGCTCGCCAACATCGACGAGAAGCTGTGCGCCGTGGTCGCCCGGGGACTGGGGCTGCCGGCGCCGAAGCCCACCGTCAAGCACGGGCGGATCACGCCCAGCCCGGCCCTGTCCCAGGTCGGCGGGCAGTGGCCCCTCGACGGCCGCCAGGTGGGCATCGTGGTGGGCCCGGACCCGGACGAGAACGACCTCGCGGCCGTGGTCTCCGCGATCGACGACGCCGGGATGGTGCCGCTGGTCGTCGCCCCGCACGGCGGGCCGGTGGGGCGCGGCGGGAAGCTCGTGGCCCACCGGACCTATCTCACGGCGCGCTCGGTCGAGTTCGACTCGGTGCTCGTGGCCGGTGCCGTCCCGCCGGCCCCGGACGCCCAGCAGGGCCTCGACGCGAAGGCCGGGGCCGTCTCCGCCGGCGGCGTGGACCCGCGCGTGCACCTGCTGCTCGGCGAGGTGTTCCGCCAGGCCAAGGCCATCGGCTCCTGGGGCGCCAAGGGGCAGGTGCTCGCCGCGGCGGGCCTGCCCGAGGGCGCCCCCGGCGTGGTCTCCGGGAAGGACTCCGCCGCCGTGGTCGAGCAGGTGGTCACGCTCATGAGGAGCCACCGCGCCTGGGAGCGGTTCCCGGTCTCCGGCCGCCTCTGACCCGCCCTCCTCCCGCGAGGTCACCGCTCCTGCCCGAGACCGCCGTCGACCGGCGGTGTGCTCGGGCAGGAGCGGTGACCTCGGCGGTCGGGGAGGAGCTCAGGAAGGGTCCGGGAGGAGCTCAGAAGCGGCCCAGCTCCTCCCGCAGCGCCGAGCCGAGGTCGGGGTGGCGGAACCGGTAGCCGCGGTCGATGGCCCGGTCCGCCGACACCCGCTGGTCCGCGAGGGCCATGAGCTCGGCGCCCTCGGACCCGAGCACGAGCTTCGGCCCGAACCCCGGCGTGGGCAGCAGGGCCGGCCGGCCGAGGACCTTCCCGAGCGTCCGGGCGTAGTCGCGGCCCGTCACGGGCATCGGGGCCACGGCGTTGACGGGACCGTGCAGGCCGGGGGAGAGCACCGCGTGGGCGAACAGGCCCACCACGTCGTCCAGCGAGATCCAGCTCAGCCACTGGTCCCCGGAGCCGAGCCGCCCGCCCAGCCCCGCGAGGAACAGGGGCAGCTGCGCCTTCAGGGCGCCGCCGGCGGGGCTCTGCACCACCCCGGTGCGCAGCGTGACCACGCGGGTGCCGACGGCCTCGGCCTCCTGGGCGGCCCGTTCCCACGCGGTGCAGACCTCGGCGAGGAAGTCGTCGCCCGGCGGGGACTTCTCCGTGACGGTCTCCCCGTGCGTGTCCGCCCCGTAGTACCCGATCGCGGAGCCGTTGACCAGCGCGGAGGGGGCCTCGTCGCCGAGCGCGGTGAGGGCCCGGACCAGCAGCCGGGTGCCGAGCACCCGCGAGTCGTGGATCTGCTCCTTCGCCGCGTCCGTGAGCCGGCCGCCGATGTTCCGCCCGGCCAGGTTCACCACGACGTCCACGCCCCGCAGCGCGGCGGGGTCCAGCTTCCCGGCCGCCGGGTCCCACGAGATCTCGTCGGGGGTGCGCGCCTCGCGGCGCACGAGGCGCAGGACCGTGTGGCCCCCGGTGCCGAGCAGCGCCGCCAGCTGGACGCCGATGGTGCCCGAGGCCCCCGTGACGGCGACGGTCAGGGGCCGGCCGGGATAGCGGCCGTGGAAGTCGAGGTCGGCGGCCAGCCGCCGGGAGCGGGCCTCGAACTGGCGTCCCAGCGCCGGGCTCATCAGCCGGTCCCCGAACGCCCTGCTGCCGGGCAGCGCCGCGTACTCCACCGTGTCGGTGACCAGGGTGCCGCCGTGCCCGTCGTCGTCGAACCGGTGGTGGTGCTCCCACGAGGCGAGCGGGCCCTTCACCATCCGGTCCCGGAACTCCCGGCCCGGGACGAAGCCGTGGTGCTCGGCGGTCCAGGGGACCGAGGCCAGCCCGTAGGAGCCCGGCACGGCGACCCGGAGCCGGGACCGCGTGCCGTCCCGCAGCGGGGGCGAGGACTCCTCCACCACGGACCCCGTCCAGGCGGGGGTCAGCCGTGTGAGCGCCCCCGGGCGGGCGTGCCAGGCGAAGACGTCCTCGACGGGGTGGGGCACGCGGGAGCTGAACGTGAAGGTGGTCATGCGTGCCACTCAACCCGCAATGCCCCGGTTCGTCCAGGACCCGGCGCCGCGGGCCGTCCGTGTCCCGGTCCGGGCCGCGGGGCGGGCGCCCCCGCGCCCGGGCCCGTGCCGCCCGCTTGCCCCGGGGCGGGCCGTCGCCCAGAGTGGGGGACGTGCAGACCCCCGGACGCATCGTGCTCATCCGCCACGGCCAGACCGACTGGAACCTCGAGGAGAGGCTCCAGGGCGCCACGGACGTCCCTCTCAACGACACCGGGCGGGAGCAGGCGCGGGCCGCCGCCCGGCACCTGCGGGCCGAGGCCCTCGGCTGGGACGTGCTGGTGTCCTCGCCGCTGGGCCGGGCCGTGGAGACCGCGCGGATCATCGGCGGGGCCCTGGGCCTCGAGCTCGCGGCGACCTACGACGAGCTCGTGGAGCGCGGCTTCGGCCCGCACGAGGGCTCGCGCCTGGCCGGTCTCGAGGGGACCGCGCGGGAACGGATCCTCTCCGCGGGGGAGCCGGCGGAGGCGGTCGCGCGCCGCGGCCTGGCGGCCCTGCGCCGGATCCGCGACGACCACCCCGGGCGCAGCGTGCTGGTCGTGGCGCACGGCTCGCTCATCCGGCTGACGGTCTCCGAGCTCAACGGGGAGGCCCATCCCCGGGTCCGCAACTGCGAGGTGGTCCCCGTGCGGGCGGAGGCCCTCGGCGCCGCGCGCCTGCGAGATGACGTGTCGGAGTCCACCGCACCCTGACAGCCCCGGCTCCGTTCAATAAGCTGAGGACATCAGGGACGGTCCCACGAGGTGCCGTCCACCCCCTGCGGCGGCGACGGTGGCGCACAGAACGCGCTCCCGGCCGCCCACGGCGACGAAGGCGTGATGCGGCTGTGGCCTCTGACCAGTACACGATCCCCGACGAGGACCGGACCGAGGCGATCCGCGTGATCCCGAGGGCCCCCGAATGGACCGGGGACCGGGAGTGGATCAACGAGTACTACCGCCACGTCCCGCAGGACGACCTGCTGGCCCGCACCGAGGAGCAGCTGTGCGAGCGTGCCGAGCACCACCACGAGGTGGGCCGGGCCCGGGCGCCGCGGGAGATCGCCGTGGGCGTGCGCCAGGAGGACTCGACCTCCGTGGTCTTCGTGGTCACCGAGGACGTCCCCTACCTCGTGAGCACCGTGTCCGCGGAGATCGCCGCCAAGTGGGGCGGCGCCCGTCTGCTCATCCACCCCGTGCTCGTCGCCGCCCGGGACGCGGAGACCCACGAGCTGCGCCGGCTCCAGCAGGTGCCGGACTTCTCGGCGACCTCCAGCGGCGACACCACCGCGCTGCCCAGCCTCGCCGGCTTCCGCTCGGACGGCTCCACCACGCACGTCGTGGAGTCCTGGATCTCCGTGGAGCTGTCCCGGCAGATCTCGGACGACACCGCCCAGGAGCTCGTGGACCGGCTCTCGAGCCTGCTCGAGGACGTCCGGCGGGTCGACGACGACCAGGTGGAGCTCAAGGAGCGCGTCGGGCGGCTCGCGGAGGAGCTCGACCGGCTGCGGCAGCTGGACCTGCCGGAGGGCGGGCACCCGCCGCTGGTGGGACCGTCCCAGGAGTTCCTGCGCTGGCTGGTCCGGGGCAACTTCATCCTCATGGGGTTCAAGGAGTACGACCTCGAGGACACCGGTGACGGGCTCTCCCTGGTCAGCCGCCCCGGGACCGGCCGGGGCCTGCTCGTGGAGCACGACGCCAAGCCGCACCGGCAGGTCCTGACCGGGCTGGGCCGGGAGCACGCCCGCGAGGCCGGCACGCTGTTCATCACGAAGGCCAACCGCCGCTCGTCGATCCACCGCCGGGAGTACCTCGACTACATCGGCGTCGCCAAGTACGACGACGAGGGCCGGATCGTGGGCGAGTACCTGGTGCTGGGGCTGTTCACCCGCCGCGCCTACAACACGCCGGCCCGCGAGACGCCGCTGATCAAGGAGAAGATGGCGGAGGTCGCCGAGCGGTTCGGCTTCCTCGAGGACTCGCACTCCGCCCGGGACCTCATGGGCAACATCGAGGACTACCCGCGCGACGAGCTGTTCCACATGACCGCGGACGAGCTCTACGACATCATGCGCGGCGTCATGGGCCTGGACGAGCGGCGGCAGACCCGCCTGTTCCTGCGCCAGGACCACTTCGGGCGGTTCATGTCCGCGGTCGTCTTCCTCCCCCGCGACCGGTACAACACGTCGGTGCGCCGGCGGATCGAGGAGGAGCTCGAGCGCACCTTCGACGCCGAGTCCATCGACTTCGACGCCCGGCTGTCCTCCTCGACGCTCGCCCGCCTGTTCTTCCGCATCCGGCTGCCGTACACCGGTGAGGTGCAGTCCTTCGACCGGGAGGGCCTGGAGGCGCGGCTGCGGGCCGCGGTGCGCTCCTGGCCGGAGGCGCTGGCCCGTGCGATCCACCGGAACTTCCCGGAGGAGCTCGCGCGGACCCACGCCGAGAACTGGGCGGAGGCGTTCCCGGACGCCTACCGGGCGGACTACGAGATCGAGGAGGCGCTCCTCGACCTCCAGCGCTGCGAGGAGCTGTGGGGGCGGGACCCGGACCTGCCCGCGGAGGTGCGCGTCGTCGACGACCCCGCGGGCGTGCGGCTGAACATCTACCTGACCCGTTCGCTGTCCCTCACCGCGCTGCTGCCGATGCTGCAGAACCTCGGCCTGACGGTCCTCGACCAGAAGCCGTACGAGGTCACCCCCGCCGACGGCCGGCACTTCCAGCTCTACGACTTCGGGGTGCGGCTGCCGGAGGGCGTGGACGCGACCGGTCCGGAGGACGCCAAGACCGAGGACCTCATCGAGGACACCCTGTGCGCGGTGCTGGCCAACCGCTCGGAGTCGGACTCCCTGAACCGGCTGGTGCTGACGGAGCGCATGACGTGGCGGACCGTGGCCGTGCTGCGCTCCTACGTCCGGTACCTCCTGCAGCTGGGGCACCCCAACTCCTTCGACTACATCGCGGACACGCTCCTGGCGTTCCCCGAGGTGACCCGCGCGCTCGTCGAGTTCTTCGACGCGAGCTTCAACCCGGCGCTCGACGACGCCGTGCGCGCCTCCCAGCGCGACGGCGCGCAGGGCCGGCTCACCGAGGCCCTGGACGAGGTGCCGACCCTGGACGCGGACAAGCTGCTGCGCGCCCTGGCCGAGATCATGGCCGCGACCCTGCGCACCAACGTGTACCGGCACCGCCCCACCATGGCGTTCAAGCTGGACCCCCGGCGGATCAGCGCGGCCCCGCTGCCGCACCCGATGTTCGAGGTCTGGGTGTGGTCCCCGCGGGTCGAGGGCACGCACCTGCGCTTCGGGCCCGTGGCCCGCGGCGGCCTGCGCTGGTCGGACCGCCGCGAGGACTTCCGCACCGAGGTCCTGGGCCTGGTCAAGGCGCAGATGGTGAAGAACTCCGTGATCGTGCCCAACGGGGCGAAGGGCGGGTTCTACCCCAAGCAGCTGCCGGAGCCGGCCGTGGACCGGGACGCCTGGGTGGCCGAGGGCCGGGAGGCCTACAAGCTGTTCATCGCCTCCCTGCTGGACATCACCGACAACCTCGTCCGGGACGAGTCCGGCCGGGACGTCGCCGTGCACCCGGAGCAGGTGGTGCGCCGCGACGGGCAGGACTCCTACCTGGTGGTGGCCGCGGACAAGGGCACGGCGTCCTTCTCGGACACCGCCAACGCGATCTCCGCGGAGTACGGGTTCTGGCTCGGGGACGCCTTCGCCTCGGGCGGTTCGGTGGGCTACGACCACAAGGCCATGGGCATCACCGCCCGGGGGGCCTGGGAGTCGGTGAAGCGGCACTTCTTCGCCCTCGGCGTCGACACCCAGACCGAGGACTTCACCGTGGTGGGCGTGGGCGACATGTCCGGCGACGTGTTCGGCAACGGCATGCTGCTCTCCGAGCACATCCGGCTGGTCGCCGCGTTCGACCACCGCGACATCTTCCTCGACCCCGACCCGGACCCGGCGGTCTCCTACGCCGAGCGCGAGCGGCTGTTCGGCCGCCCCCGGTCCTCGTGGCAGGACTACGACCCGGAGAAGATCTCGGCCGGCGGCGGCGTGTACTCGCGCACCGTGAAGTCCGTGCCGATCTCCCCCCAGGTCCGCGAGGCCCTCGGCCTCGACGACGGCGTCGAGGAGCTCTCCCCGATCGAGCTGATGCGGGCGGTCCTGACGGCGCCCGCCGACCTGCTGTACAACGGCGGGATCGGCACGTACGTGAAGTCGGCGCAGGAGACCCACACGGACGTGGGGGACAAGGCCAACGACGCGATCCGCGTCGACGGCCGGGACCTGCGGGCCAAGGTCGTCGGCGAGGGCGGGAACCTGGGCTGCACCCAGCTCGGCCGGGTGGAGGCCGCCCTGAACGGGGCGCTGATCAACACGGACGCGATCGACAACTCCGGCGGCGTGGAGTCCTCCGACCGCGAGGTCAACATCAAGATCCTCGTGGACCGCATGGTCGTGGCCGGGGAGCTCTCCGCGGACGAGCGCGCGGACTTCATCGAGGCCATGACCGACGAGGTCGCCGGGCTCGTGCTCGAGACCAACGTGGCGCAGAACGTGCTGCTCACCACGGAGCGGGCCCGCGTGCGGGACCTCAACGAGGCCTACATCCGGTTCATGCACTGGCTCGAGGAGGCGGCCGACCTCGACCGGGAGATCGAGTTCCTGCCCACCGACGAGCAGCTGCGCGAGCGGGTCCGCGGCGGCCACGGGCTCACCTCCCCCGAGCTGTCCGTGCTGGCCGCCTACGCGAAGATCCAGCTCTCGGAGGCCCTGGTGGAGGGCGGCCTCGCCGAGGACCCGTGGTTCGTGGAGGTCCTCGAGGCCTACTTCCCGGAGCAGATCACGCGGCGCTTCGGCGAGCTCGTCGGCACCCACCCCCTGCGCGCCGAGATCATCGGCACGGTCGTGGCCAACCAGATGGTCAACTACGGCGGGATCCCCTTCGTCTACCGCGTGATGGAGGAGACCGGGTGCGGGCCCGTGGAGGTGGCCCGCGCCTTCGTGGCGGCGGTGCAGATCTACGAGATCGACCGCTACGCCCACCAGCACCGGGAGCTGCCCGCGGACGTGCCCACCGAGATGTGGGACCGGATGTTCCTGGACATGCGCCGCCTGCTGGACCGCGTGGTGCGCTGGCTCATCAACCGGGAGGAGACCGCCAACCCGGTCGCCGAGGTCATCGACCGCTACAAGCCCACGGTGGACATCCGGTTCCTCGAGGACCGGCTGCTCGGGGAGGACTCCCGGCAGCGGGTCGACTCCCGGGCGGAGGCCGCCGAGCGGCAGGGCGTCCCCGGCCCGCTGGCCACGGAGTGGTCGCAGCTGCTGGACGCGTTCGCGCTGCTGGACGTGGCCCGCCTCGCCCACGCCTCCGGGGAGGCGATCGCCGAGGACGGCAGCCTCGACGAGGAGCAGATCAAGACCATCGCCAAGGTCTACTTCCGGCTCTACGACCGCTACCGGATCGAGAGCCTGCTCAACCGGATCACCGGCCTGCCGCAGACCACGCGCTGGGAGAACCTGGCGCGGATGTCCATGCGGGAGGACGTCTACGCGACCCTGGTGGCCCTCGCCGACCAGGCGCTCGAGGCACCCGGCCGGGACGCGCGGCAGAAGGTCGAGGCCTGGGAGGCCAGCAACGAGTCCCGGCTGAGCCGGCTGCGGGAGGTGCTGGGGGAGATCGAGGCCGAGGACACGGGCGAGGCCTCCGCCGAGCTCGCGTCCCTGTCCGTGGCGCTGCGGACCATGCGCAGCGCACTGGCCGGGTAGGACGGCCCGTGCGGGGAACGGCCGCGGTCGTCGGCTCGGGGCCCAACGGGCTGGCCGCGGCCGTGGTGCTGGCCCGTGCGGGGCTCGACGTCACGGTCCACGAGGCGGCGGGCGCGGCCGGGGGCGCGGCCCGCTCCGCCGCCGCGCTCGGCCCCGGCACGGTGGTCGACCTCGGCTCCGCCGTGCACCCCTTCGGCGTGGCCAGCCCGCTGTTCGCCCGGCTGGGCCTGCACCGGCACGGCCTGGAGTGGCTGCACCCGCCGGTCGTCGCGGCGCACCCGCTCGACGACGGCCCGCCGGGCCTGCTGCACCGCTCGCTCGAGCGCACGGCGGCGGGGCTGGGCGCGGACGGCCGGGCGTGGTCCCTGCTGCACCGCGGCGTGGTGGAGCGCTGGGAGGAGACGGTCGAGTCCGTGCTGGGCCCGCTCGTGCGCGTGCCCGAGCACCCGCGGGCCCTGGCGTCCTTCGGCCTGCGCGCGCCGTGGCCCGCCGCGGCCACGGCGCGGGCGCTGTTCCGCACCGAGCAGGCCCGGGGGCTCTTCGCCGGGTCCGCCGCCCACGCGGTGCTGCCCCCGCGGCACGTCCTGACCTCCGCCTTCGGGACGCTGTTCGGCGCCGCCGCCCACGCCACGGGGTGGCCGGTCGCGCGCGGCGGGTCCCAGGCCGTCGTCGACGCCCTCGTGGCCGACCTCGAGGAGCACGGCGGCCGCGTGCTCCTCGGCTCCCCGGTGACGGACCTGGCCCGGGTGCGGCCGGCCGACGTCGTCCTGCTGGACCTCACGCCCCGGCAGGTGCTGGGCCTGCGCGGGCTCGAGCTGCCGGACCGGTACCGGCGGGCGCTGGCCCGGTGGCGCTACGGCACGGCCTCCTACAAGGTGGACCTGCTGCTGGACGGCCCCGTGCCCTGGCGGGACCCGAGCGTGGCGCAGGCGGGGACCGTGCACGTGGGCGGGACCCTCGCCGAGATCGGCGCCGCGGAGCAGCAGGCCCGGGCCGGCCGGCTGCCGGAGCGCCCGTTCGTGCTCGTGGCGCAGCAGGGGGCGGCCGACCCGTCCCGGGCGCCCGCGGGCCGGGAGGTGCTGTGGGCCTACGCCCACGTCCCGCACGGGTGCGACGACCCCCGCGCGGGGGAGCGGGTGCTCGGCCAGCTCGAGCGCTTCGCCCCCGGGATCCGCGACCGGGTCCTCGAGCGCGTGGACACCTCACCGGCCCGGCTGGAGGCGTGGAACGCGAACCTCGTGGGCGGGGACATCGGCGGCGGCTCCCTGGACGGGCTGCAGCAGGTGTTCCGCCCGGCCGTGCAGGCCGATCCCTACGCGACCGGGGTGCCGGGGGTCTGGCTGTGCTCGTCGTCGACCCCGCCGGGCGGCGGGGTGCACGGCATGGCCGGCTACCACGCCGCCCGCAGGGCGCTGCGGGGCCTGGCGCGGAGCCGGCGGGCCGCCGGCTGACGGGATCTCAGGCGCCGATGCCGGCGTACGTCGTGGCCGCGAGCTCGCGGATCTGCGCCACGTAGCCGCGGGTCTCGGCGAACGGCGGGATCCCGCCGTGCCGCAGGACCGCGGTGGGCCCGGCGTTGTAGGCGGCGAGCACCAGGTCGATCTCCTCCTGGGCCGAGGCGGGCGCCAGTCCCCGCACCATGCGCCGCAGGTCCTTGAGGTAGACGCCCTGGGCGCGGATGGCGGCCCGCGGGTCGAAGGGGTCACCGCGCCCGTAGCGCTCCCACGTGTCCGGCATGAACTGGGCAAGGCCCTGCGCGCCGGCGTGGCTGACGGCCCGCGGGTCCCACCGGCTCTCGACGTCCAGCTGGGCGGCCACGATCTCGGGCGGGAGTCCTGAGAGCTCGGCGGCGGCCAGGACGTTGTCGCCCCACGGCTCCGGAACGGGGGCGGTGCGGCTCGGCCCCTCGCCCGCGGGCGTCCCGCAGCACCCGGGGGCGTTGGCGTGGAAGAGCCCGCCGGTGCCGATCAGGAGCAGCACCACGGAGGCCAGCAGGAACCACGGGGAACCGCGCGGCGCGGGTTCCGCCGTGCGGGCTTTCTCGGCGTGGGCTGTCTCGGCGCCGGTTCCTTCGGCGCCGGGGCGCGCGGGGTCCAGGACGGTGGTGGCCATCCGTTCCAGGCTAGGAGGACCCGGCCGTCCCGGTCTGCGGCCACTTGGGGGGACAGCACCCGGCCCGCCCGGCGGGCGGAACGGGTCAGCCGGTGACCTCGATCAGGCCGCGGGCCCCGCGCTCGGCCTCCACGAGGGAGTGGTTGACGAAGGGGTAGGTGCCCGGCTCGGAGAACTCCAGCTCCACGAAGCCGCCCTGGGCGGGGGCGAGGTCGAGGGCCTGGGCCCCGCCGGGCCCCGCGCCGCCGGGCTCCAGGAGGTAGGCGCCCTCCTTGTGCACGGTGTCGAACTGACCGCCCACCACGTGGAAGCTCAGGCCCGTGGACGGACCGGCCGCGAGGACCCGGATCCGCACCCGCTCGCCGGTGCGGGCGGTCAGCGGCTCGTGCAGGTACTGGGTGGCGTGGCCGTTGAAGACCGTCAGGCTGGGCACCCCGCCCGGGATCCTGGCGGGGTCCACGACCGCGTCCACCCCCACGCCGGTCCCGTCGCCGGCGGTCTCCCCGGGCGGGCCCAGGTACGTCTCGTTCTGCACGAGGAGCCAGTCGTGGTCCACCTCGGGGAGCCCCGGCGGGTCGATCACCACGGCGCCGAACATGCCCGCCGCCACGTGCGTGCTCATCGGGGCGGTGGAGCAGTGGTAGAGCCAGAGGCCCGAGCGCACCGCCTCGAAGCGGTAGACGAGGGACTCCCCCGGGGCGACCGTGCGCATGTTCTCGTCGGGCGCCACCGTGCCGGCGTGGAAGTCCACCGAGTGCCCCATCGTGCCGCCGTTGCGCAGCGTGATCTCGAAGACGTCGCCGACCTCCCCGCGCAGCGTGGGGCCCATGTAGCGGCCGTTGTACGTCCACGCCCGCATGCGGACGCCGGGGGCGATCTCGTGCTCGCCCTCGGAGACGTCGAGGTCCACGCGGTGCACCCGCCGGCCGTCCTCCAGCACGCCCTCCCCGACGGGCTCGAGCACGGGGGAGCGGACCTCGGCGTCCGCTCCGGGGGCGGCCGCGAGGTCCGCCCCGGCGGCCGGATCGGTGCCGGCCGGGACCGGTCCGGGCACCCCCTGCCCCGGTCCGGCCGCGGCGCCGGGAGCGCCGTCCGCGCCGACCGCGACCACGTCGAGGGTCATGCCCAGGCTGCGGTGCCCGACGATCGAGCACCACCCCTCCAGGGAGCCGTCGACCACGCCGGCCTCCACGGTCACCGTCCGCCCGGGGGCGACGCGCCCGGAGCTCGTGCCGGAGGCCAGGACGAGGTCGTGGACGTTGGTCGGGTCCTCGTTCGTGAGCTCGATCACGAGCTCGTCGCCGAGCGGGACCTCCACGGTGGCGGGCTCGAAGCGCATTCCCTCCCGGGCGCTGACCTGCACGGTGGTCGTCCCGCCCGTGGCCGGGACCCCGGAGCCGCCGCCGCGCAGGTCGAAGCCTGCCGCGGCGGGGTTCGCGGCGACGCCCGCCGCGACGCCCAGGGCCACCACCAGCACCCCGGCCAGCGCCTCGCGGGCCGGCCGCGGAGGCGCGGCGGGGGCGACGGCCTCCGGTGCGGGCGCCGGCTCCCCGGTCCGGCGGGCCGCGGCGGCCCGGCGCCCCGCCACCGAGATCCGGGCGGCGGAGACCATGAGCGGGACGAACGCGAAGAGCGCCGCGGCGCCCAGGAGGGAGACCACGGCCCGGACCCAGGAGGGCACTGTGCCCGGGGGGAGGGCGAAGAGCAGCACGCACAGGTTGACGACCACCACGCGGAACGTCCCGGCGCGGTTGATGGCCCGGTGGGCCGCCCGCACGGTCGCCGGGCCGCCTCCCATGGTCACCGGGAGGAGGTAGGTCATGGCCCCCAGCAGCACCTGGACCAGGAAGCCGGCCACGAACGGGACCGTCAGCTGTCCCAGCGCCGCCGCGTCGAACCCGCGCAGGCCCACGACGAGGACGGCGGCGACCGTGCCGGCCGCCCACCACAGGACGCCGGCCGCCACGGACCAGCCCGCGTAGTCGGCGGGGCGGGCCCGCCCCGCGGCCTGCGCCAGCACCGCGACCACGGCGCCCAGCCCCGCCGCGTACACCGCCAGTCCCGCCGCGGCGAGCGCGGAGGACCCCGCCAGCGCCGCGGTCCCGGTGAGCACCAGCCCGCCGGCCAGCACGGGCAGCGCGGCGGCGCCGACCCGGGTGGAGCGCTCCGGCAGGCGCGTGCGCAGGATCGTGGGCCACAGGGTGAGCACAGTCCCGGCGACGGTCAGGCCCACGAAGCCCAGGACGTTGACGGCCTCGTGGGCCAGGAGCAGTCGCGCGTGCCAGCCGGCGGCGGGGCCGGCGGCCAGGAGCGCGCCGAGGACGGCGCCGACCGGCAGCAGGAAGGCCGCGGTCACGTAGTAGCGCACGGTCACGGCGAACCGGGACGGCAGCGCCGTGCGCAGCTGCCGGAGCAGGGACGCGCCGTGCCAGGCCACCGCGGCGCCCACGGCGGTCGAGGCGACGAGCACCAGGCCGTACCAGCCGGTGAGGAGGCCCACGACCAGCAGCGCGGTGCCGGCGTTGAGCAGCCCGATCCGGGCCAGCTGCCGGCCCCGGGCGTCGTCGGGCACCCGGTTCTTCAGCAGGGAGTCGGTGAAGTGCTGGGACCACACGAGGATCGAGTTGGTGACGAGCCCCAGAGTGACCACGTGCACCAGCAGCCACCGCGTCTCCGGGATCCAGCGGTGGAAGAGGACCACGAGCAGCAGGACCGCCATCCACAGGCGGACCGGCCGGCCGGCCCGGCGGTGCCAGGAGGACCGCCTCCCGGGGCGTGCGGATGCGTGCACGGAGCTCACCTGCTCTGCTAATTTGCGGATCAAATACCAGTATAAGGGGCGGTCGTCGCCGGTCGTGCCGCCTACGATGGGGGCGTGACTGCCGAGATCATCGCGACCCTCGTCGCCGCCGCCCTGCTCGTCGTCGGGTGCCTCGGCGTCGTGGTGCCGGTGCTGCCGGGCTCGATCCTGATCGTGGTCGGGCTGCTGGTCTGGGCGCTCACGGTCCAGGCCGTCGAGGGCTGGACCGTCCTGGTTGTGGGCTCCGCGCTGGCGATCGCCGGGATGGCCGCGAGCGCCGTGCTCACGGGGACCCGGCTCAAGCGCCGGCAGATCCCCAACCGCTCCCTCCTGCACGCCGCGGTCGGCGCCGTGGTGGGGCTGTTCGTCATCCCGGTGGTGGGGATCTTCGTGGGGTTCTTCGTGGGCCTGCTCCTGAGCGAGACCGCCCGCCGGCGCGACCTCCGGGCGGCGCTGGACGCCAGCTGGGCGGGCCTCAAGGCGGCCGGCCTGGGGATCGTCGTGGAGTTCGCGTGCGCGCTCGCCGCCTCCACGGTGTTCGTGCTGGGCGCGCTGGTCCTCTTCACGACCGCCTGAGCCCGGGCCGGGTCCGCGGTGCGGGCGGGACGGGCCGAGGGCCCGGACACCATGGGTGTCCGGGCCCTCGGCGTGCCGTGGCGGCTGGGTGCTCTGCGGCGGCTCAGCGCCAGGGCAGGGGGACCACCTCGACGTCCTGGCCGGCGGCCACCCCGCCCGGCGGGACCACGGCGATGACGTCCGCGTGCGCGAGCCCGCGCAGCATGTTCGCGCCGACCCGGTCCCGGGGGGAGACCGTCCCGTCCCGGAGGTAGCCGGGCACCAGGGCGGTGACCTTCTGGCCCGGCAGCTCCTCGGCCGCGGGCAGCGTGCGCGTGGCCGGGGGCTGGTCGCCGTGCAGCTTGGCCAGCAGGGGCTCGGCCACCGTGAAGATGCTGGTCATCGCCGCCAGCGGATTGCCGGGCAGGCCCACGACGAAGGGGCCGTCCTCGGGCAGCCGGGCCAGGAACGTGGGGTGGCCGGGGCGCTGGGCGAGGCCGTCGAGCAGGAAGACGGCACCCAGCTCCAGGAGCGCGGAGCGGACGTGGTCGGCGTCGGAGTGCCCGGTCCCCCCGGTGGTGATGACCACCTCGGTGCGGGCGTCGAGCACCGAGGCCATCCCGGAGGGCGCCTCGGTCAGGGCGGAGAGCATCGCCTTGGCGGTGTCCTCGACGCGCCGGAGCTGGTCCACCGACCCGCCGAGCATCTCCACGAACGTGGGCAGCTGGGGGCCGAAGGCGTCCCGGACCTGGCCCGGCTCGGGGATCCCGTCCTCGACGACCTCGCTGCCGGTGAGCAGGATGGTCACGCGCGGCCGGCGCCGGACCGGGAGCATGTCGTGGCCGCTGACGGCGGCGAAGGCGATGTGCGCCGGGTTGAGCAGGCACTCGGCGTGCAGGATGACGTCCCCGGCCGCGACCTCCTCGCCCGTGCGGCGGATGTTCTGCCCGTAGGGGATGTCCTCGGCCGAGGGGGCGTGGGCGGCGATCGTGAGCACGGTCCCCTCCTCGGACAGGTGCGCGTACTCGTCCCGCAGCACGGCCCGGGCCCCGGCCGGGACGAGGCCGCCGGTGACGATGCGGGTGGCCTCTCCCGGCTCCAGGTTGAGCACCGGCCGGTAGAGCTCCTTCGGCGGGATGGTCAGCATCTTGCGGGGATCCGTCTCCACGGGCTCGGGGAAGACCACCGTCCACGGCTGGGGGCCCGCCACGGCGTAGCCGTCCATGGCGGAGGAGGCGTAGTGCGGGACCGGGATCGGCGCGGTGACGTCCTCGGCCAGGACCTCGCCGAGCGCCTCGTGCAGGGGCAGCCAGTGGCTGGGCAGCGCGGTGGCGATCTCGTAGGAGAACTGCCGTGCCCGGTGCCACTCGGCGTCGTGGAGGGTCTCCACCTCCTCCGGGGCGCTCTCGGGCGTGCCGCTGTCGTCCTCGATGACGGGCAGCGCGTGCGTGTAGGGGCTGTTGGTGTCGTGGGGCAGGGGCAGTCCGGACATCAGTTCTCCTCGGGGGTTCGGCGGGCGGCGGCGACGAGGCCGTCGACGGTCTGCAGGGCGCGCGCCAGGACGTGCTGCTCGTCCTCGCCCGCGGCCGCGGCACGGCCCACGTGGTAGCCGAGCAGGTAGGCGGTGGCCGGGACGGCGGGGCGCACGGTGCCGTGGGCGACCCGGCCGCTGAGGCCGAGCACGGCGTCCAGGGGGAGCTCGGTGCCGGGCACGTCCAGGGCCCCGCGCACCGTCGTGATCCAACGCTCCAGGATCTCGTTCTCGGCCGGGCTCAGGTCCTCGGGCATGCGCTGCTCCTCCCGGGCGGTGGTCCGCCCGCTCGTGGTCAGGTCAGGTGGTGCCTCTGCACATCGTCCCACGTATCGACGTCCGCGGTGGCGTCCGCGGGCACGGTGACGTCCCGCAGGGGGAGCTCGCGCACGAAGGAGAACACGGACCGATCCGCGGCGTCCCGCCCCGCGTACGCCCCGCGCAGCACGTCGCTGCGGTAGAGGGCGGCGAGGGGCTGGCGGTGGCCGCCGGGCGGGACGCAGACGTAGCCGGCGGCGCCGGGGTCGCTCCGGGCCGCCGCCAGCAGGAGGGGCACCGCCCGCGACACCCCGGGCATGTCGCACGCCAGCGTCATGGTCCAGTCCGCGCCGGGCAGGTCGCCGAGGGCCCGCAGCCCGGCGGCGATGCCGGCCGCCGGCCCGGAGAACGGGGGGTCCTCGCGGGTCAGCAGCACGCCCTCGGGAAGAGCCAGGTCGGGGGGCCCGACGACGACGACGCCCGCCGCCTCCCGGACCGCTTCCAGGGTGAGCTCCAGCAGGGTGCGTCCCGCCCGCCGCAGCCTGGCCTTGGGCCGTCCGCCCAGGCGCGCGGAGCGGCCGCCCGCCAGGACCACGGCGTGGAAGACCGGGGCCGGGCCCGGGGCGCTCACCCGCTCACCCGCCGGAGAAGGGCGGCAGGACGTCGAGCACCGCCCCGTCCGGGACGGGGGCCTGCGGGTCGGGGCAGGCCACGCCGTCGAGCAGGAAGCTGGACCGGGCCAGCACCTCGGCCAGCGGCGGCTGCCCCGGCGGGGGCTGCGGGTGCCGCCGCGCCAGCAGCTCCTCCACCTCCCGGCGGGGGCGGGCGGGCGCGTCGAGGGGCACGGTCTCGGCCTCGGTCCCGGCCGCGGCCCGGGCGGCCGCGAAGTAGCGCACCTGCATGTCGCCTCAGCCCCCGATCGCGCTCATGGAGCGCTCCGGCTGGACGTAGTCGGCGGAGTCCAGGCCCACGTGGTCCATCCCGTGGGCGGCCGGCTTGGCCCACATCGCGGCCCGCCAGCGCTCGGCCAGCTCCACGTCGCTCGCCCCGGCGCGCAGCAGCGGGAGCAGGTCGACCTCCTCGTGCGAGAACAGGCAGGACCGCACCTTCCCCTCGGCGGTGATCCGGGTCCGCTTGCAGTCGGCGCAGAAGGGCTCCGTCACGGACGCGATCACCCCCACGGTGCCCAGCGGCTCGTCCCCGGCACCGGGGCCCCCGCCACCGGGGTCTCCGGCACCGGGGCCCGCGGCGGGGCCCGCGGCGGGGCCCTGCGCGGGAGCCGCGGGGCGCACTTCCCACAGCTCGGCCGGGGCGCCGTCGCGCCGGCCCGGGTGCGGGGACAGCCGGAACCGCTCGCCGAGCCGGTCGCGGATCTCGGCGGCGGTGACCATGTCCGCCCGGGTCCAGCCGTGGTCGGCGTCCAGGGGCATCTGCTCGATGAAGCGCAGCGCGAAGCCGCGCTCGAGCGCCCACGCGAGCAGGTCGGCGGCCTCGTGGTCGTTGACCCCGCGCATCAGCACCGCGTTGATCTTCACCGGGGACAGCCCCGCGGCGGCCGCGGCCTCGGCCCCGGCCAGGACGTCGGCGAGGCGGTCGCGGCGGGCCAGGGCCCGGAACGTCGCGGCGCTGAGGCTGTCCAGGGAGATGTTGACCCGGGTCAGCCCCGCCTCCGCGAGGCCCCGGGCGCGTCCGGCCAGGCCGATACCGTTGGTGGTCAGCGAGACCGGCAGCGACGGGTGCGCGGTGCGCACCCCGGCCACGATCTCCTCGAGGTCGCGGCGGACCAGGGGCTCCCCGCCGGTCAGGCGCAGTTCCGCGATCCCGAGCCGCGCCACGCCCACGCCGACGAGCCGGACGATCTCGTCCGCGCTCATCAGCTGCGCGGCGGGCAGCCAGGGCAGGCCGTCGGCGGGCATGCAGTAGGTGCAGCGCAGATTGCACTTGTCGATCACCGACAGCCGCATGTCGGTGGCGCGGCGGCCGTGGCGGTCCACGAGCCCCGCCTCGGCCGGGGCGCCGCTCGGCGCCGGACCGGCACTGCGGACCTGCGGAAGTCCCAGGGAAACGCTCATGTCACCGCCTCGGTGGTTCCGTCCGGCACGCAGGGCTCCGGCGCCGGGATGTCCGCCCAGTGTATGCAGGCCCCGGCGCGCCGGGAACGACCCGTGCCGTCCCGGGCGTCATCTCCGGCGCACGGTCAGCCGTCGTCCCGCTCCGGCGGGGCCAGCGCGTCCAGCTGCCGGAGGGCCGCGGACCACCGGCCCTCCCGCTCGTCCGGCGTCTGCTCCCACCACGGCGTGCCGCGCTCGCCGAGGCCCAGCTTCGCGAGCCCCACCCGCTCCCGGACGGCCCGCAGCTCCTCCTCCGTGCCGTCCCTGCGCACCGTGCGGACGGCCGCGCGGGCCCGGCCCAGGTGGGACCGCAGCCGGGCCGCCGCGTCCGGGGGCAGGGCGGGGTCCTGGCGTCGCCACCGGCGCCCGTCCACCACGACCCACCGGCCGTCCGGCGTGTGCTCCACGTCCCGTCGCGTCATGGCCCCGATCCTGCCAGGCCGGGCCCGGCCCCGGCACCTACCCTGGGGGAATGAGCAGGCACGCGCAGCACCCGGTCCGCAGCGTCGACGAGCACCGCCGTGCGGTCGTGGACGCCCTGCGCGGCCTGCGGCCCCGGACGGAGACCGTCCCGCTGGCGGCCGCGCCGGGCCGGGTCCTGGCCGCGGACCTCGTGGCGCCCCTGAGCCTGCAGCCCTTCGACAACTCCCAGATGGACGGCTTCGCGATCCGTGCCGCCGACAGCCGGGCGGTGCCGGGGGAGGACGGGCGCACGCCGTTCGCCGTCGTCGCCCCCGTGCCCGCCGGCCACGTCCCCGGGCCGCTGGCCCCCGGGGAGGCGGCCCCCGTCATGACCGGCGCGCCGCTGCCGCCCGGTGCGGACGCGGTGGTTCCCGTCGAGGAGTCGCTGCCCGGAGGATTCCCCGCACCGGGGACGCTCGTGCGGCTCCCGGCGGGCCAGCCCGCCGGGCGGTTCGTCCGCCGGGCGGGCGAGGACGTCGCCGAGGGGGCCACGGCGCTGGTCGCGGGGCAGCGGCTCACGCCCGCCCGGATCGGGCTCGCGGCCGCCCTGGGGCTCGCGGAGCTGACCGTGCGCGCCCGCCCCCGGGCCGTGCTCTACACGACGGGCGACGAGGTCGTCGCCCCCGGCGCCGCGCGCGGACCCGCCCAGATCTTCGACGCGAACGCGGCGATCCTGCGCGCCCAGCTCGCCGAGGCGGGCGTCGAGGTGATCGGCGCCCACCTGCTCTCCGACGACGCGGGCGCCTTCGCGGCGCGCCTGGCCGAGGACACGGCGGCGCGGCCCGACCTCTTCGTCTCCTCGGGCGGGGTCAGCGAGGGCGCCTACGAGGTGGTCCGGCAGGTGCTCGCGCCCCACGGCGAGTTCGTGCACGTCGCGATGCAGCCCGGCGGGCCGCAGGGCCTGGCGGCGCCCGGCGGCGTGCCCTTCGTCTGCCTGCCCGGCAACCCCGTCAGCACCCTCGTGTCCTTCGAGATGTTCCTCCGCCCGGCCCTGGCCGAGACCGTCGGCGCCCCGGCCCCCCGGGCCCGGGCCACGGGCCCCCTGGCGGAGGCCGTGCGGCCGCTGCCCGGCCGCACCCAGGTGCGCCGGGCCGTCTGGGACGGCGTCCGGGTGCGGATGGCGGGCGGGCCGGGCTCCCACCTGCTGGCCGCGGCCGCCCGGGCCAACGCCCTCGTGCTCGTGCCGGCCGGCGGGACCGAGCTGCCGGCGGGCACCCCGGTGGAGCTGCTGCTGCTGGACTGATCCGCCGCGCGGCCGGCCCGCTGCCGGCCCGCCCGGGGCCGAGGGCGCCGCGGCGTGCCGCCGCCGCTCGTTAGACTGGTCCGCGCCCCGACCGGACGATCGCACAGAACAGGTCCCCATGACGTCCCTGCTCGCCCCGCTGCTCCTCGCCGCCACCGCCGTGATCCAGGCGCTCGGCCGCTACGAGTACCACCAGAACGGCATCACCGTGGTGGGTCAGATGCTCTTCCCGATCTTCTTCGCCGTCCTGGCGATGTTCCTCGCCCGCCGCGGCGAGCGGGGCTCGTTCGGCACCGCGCACCTCGGTCTGCTCGTGGCCGGCGCCGTCCTGTTCGTGCTCACCCTGGTCGGGCAGAACGGCACCGTCCCCCAGCTCTACCCCTCCGTGTGGATCTACTACGCGGCGTTCGCGCTGCTGGCGGTCCAGGCCGCGCTGCGCATCGCGGGGACCCCCGGGCGCCGGCGCGGGGGCGCCCCGGCCGAGGACCCCGCCCCGCGCGGCTGAGCACGGCCGGTCCCGCCGCTGCGGGGCCGGCGGCCGGGCGCTATCCGGGGGCCGCGGTTCCGCCGACGCGCTCGAGCACCAGTTCCGCCAGCTCCCCGGCCCGGGTCTCCGGGAGCCAGTGGCCGGCGTCCAGCTCCACGAACCGGTAGGGGCCCCGGACCTGCTCGGCCGTGAGCTCCGCGGCCCGCCGGCCCAGGGTGGGGTCCCGGTTGCCCCACGCGTACGTGGTCGGGACGTCGACGGGCCCGGTGCGCAACCGGGACAGCGGCAGGGCGCGGTACCAGTTCAGGGCCCCGGTGAGCGCGCCGGGCTCCTGCATCCGGGCCGCGTAGCGGGCGGCGTCCGCGGCCGGCAGGCCGGACCGTCGCAGGAGGTCCTCGAGGCACGGGCCGAGCAGCGCCTCGGGCAGGACCGGCAGCTGGAAGGCAGCGACGTAGGCCGAGCGCAGCGCCTGCGGCGAGCGCGTCAGGGATCGTGCCAGGGCCCGGGGGTGCGGAACGGAGGCCACCGTGAGGGAGGCCACCCGGTCCGGCCGGTGGGCCGCGAGCGCCCACGCCACGATCCCGCCCCAGTCGTGGCCCACGACGTGCGCGCGCTGCACCCCCGCGGCGTCGAGCAGCGCCACGGCGTCCTGGAGGAGCAGCTCGAGCCGGTAGGCACGGCGGCCCCGCGGTCGTGCGCGCCCGGCACAGCCCCGCTGGTCGGGCACGAGCGTGCGCAGCCCCGCGCCCCGCAGCACGGGCGCCACCCGGGACCAGCACGTGCCGTCCTGCGGGAAGCCGTGCAGCAGCAGCACGGGCGCGCCGTCCCGGGGCCCGTCGTCGCGCACGTCGAGGTGGAGGCCGCCGCAGGGGCGGCGGGTCGGCCGGTCCATCCCGTCAGGCTAGCCCGGCGCCGTCCGCGGGGGGCGCCGTGGCGATGTGCTCCCCGTGCCGGCAGGAAAAACAAGGGAAAAGAAATTCATGACGGACCATGAATTCTGCGATTGATGCGTCATGAATTCTTTTTCACCGAATAGGCATTCATTGGTCCAGGAAAAAATCCCAATTCCCGATGCCTAATTGGATAGGTTGGCACCATGGTTGCCAGCCAGACACCGCCGGGCACCGACGGCCCCGCATCCAACGCCCTGCTCAAGCTCGGGAAGTTCTTCACCCGCTGGGAGGAGTCCCCGGACGGCCGGGCCGTCTACCGCGAGGGCGGACGGGCGGGGGACGCCTTCTACCGGAACCGGTGGAGCCACGACAAGGTGGTCCGCTCCACGCACGGGGTGAACTGCACGGGCTCGTGCTCGTGGAAGGTCTACGTCAAGGACGGGATCATCACCTGGGAGGCCCAGGAGACCGACTACCCGTCGGTGGGCCCGGACCGCCCCGAGTACGAGCCCCGCGGCTGCCCCCGCGGGGCGGCGTTCTCCTGGTACACGTACTCGCCCACCCGGGTCCGCTATCCGTACGTCCGCGGGGTGCTCCTGGAGATGTACCGCGCGGCCAAGGAGCAGGTCGGCGGGGACCCCGTGCTCGCCTGGCAGGAGGTCGTGAACGACCCCGCGAAGCGCCGGGCCTTCCAGCAGGCCCGCGGCAAGGGCGGCCTGGTGCGCTCGAGCTGGCAGGAGGCCCTCGAGATGACCGCCGCCGCCCACGTGCACACGGTCAAGACCTACGGCCCCGACCGGTGCACCGGGTTCTCCCCGATCCCGGCGATGTCCATGGTCTCCCACGCCGCGGGGGCCCGGTTCATCAACCTCATCGGCGGCGTGATGAACAGCTTCTACGACTGGTACGCGGACCTGCCCGTGGCCAGTCCCCAGGTCTTCGGCGACCAGACGGACGTCCCCGAGTCCGGCGACTGGTGGGACGCGACCTACCTCATGATGTGGGGCTCCAACGTCCCGGTCACGCGCACCCCGGACGCGCACTGGATGGTCGAGGCCCGCTACCGCGGCACGAAGGTCGTCTCCGTCAGCCCCGACTACGCGGACAACACGAAGTTCGCCGACGAGTGGCTGCCGGCCCAGGCCGGCACGGACGCCGCCCTGGCGATGGCGATGGGCCACGTGATCCTGCGGGAGAACTTCGTGGAGCGGCGGGTGCCGTTCTTCGAGGACTACGTCCTGCAGTACACCGACCTGCCCATGCTGGTCACCCTCGACGAGCGGGAGGACGGCGCCGTGGTGCCCGGCAAGTTCCTCACCGCCGCCGACCTGGGCGGGGACGAGGCGGGAGCCTCCGACGCCGCGTTCAAGACCGTGCTGATCGACCGCGACGCGGGCACCCCGGTGGTCCCCAACGGGTCCATGGGCTTCCGCTACAACGAGCAGGACGAGGGGAAGTGGAACCTCGACCTGCAGGGCGTGCGCCCGGCGCTGTCCGTCACGGACGCCACCGCGGGGGCGGGGGCCACGAGCGTCGTGGACCTGCCCGCGTTCACCGACGCCACGGGGGAGGGCTCGGTGCTGCACCGGGGCGTGCCCGTCACGGAGGTCGCCGGGCGGAAGGTCACCACGGTCTTCGACCTCATGCTCGCCCAGTACGGCGTGGGACGGGAGGGCCTTCCGGGGGACTGGGCGGCCGGGCTCGACGACGTCGCGACCCCCTACACCCCGGCGTGGCAGGAGGAGATCACCTCGGTCCCCGCGCAGGCCGTGATCCGCACCGCCCGCGAGTTCGCGGCCAACGCGGAGAAGTCCGGCGGCCGGTCGATGATCATCCTGGGCGCCGGCATCTGCCAGTGGTACCACGGGGACGTCACCTACCGGGCGATCCTCGCGATGCTCATGCTCTGCGGGTGCCAGGGCCGCAACGGCGGCGGGTGGGCGCACTACGTGGGCCAGGAGAAGGCCCGCCCCATCACGGGCTGGGCCGCGATGGCCGCCGCCACCGACTGGACCCGCCCGCCCCGGTTCATGATCGGCACCGCGTTCTGGTACATGCACACCGACCAGTGGCGCTCCGACGGCTACTCCTCCGACTCCCTCCAGTCCCCCCTCGCCGAGGGGCACCTGAAGGGCATGCACACCGCGGACGTGATCGCGAAGTCCACCCGGCTGGGCTGGATGCCGTTCTACCCGCAGTTCGACGAGAACTCCCTCGACGCCGCGGACCGCGCCGCCGAGGGCGTGGCGCGCGGAGAGGCGCCGGACGAGGCGCAGTGGGTCGCCGACCGGTTGAAGTCGGGGCAGATGCGCTTCGCCGTCGAGGACGTCGACGCCCCCCAGAACTGGGCCCGCACCCTGGTGCTGTGGCGCTCCAACCTGCTGGGGTCCTCCGCGAAGGGCGAGGAGTACTTCCTCCGGCACCTGCTCGGCACCCACCACAACGTCATGGGCCAGGACCACTCCGCGTCCCGGCCGCGGGACGTGACCTGGCACGAGGAGGCGCCCGAGGGCAAGCTCGACCTCCTGGTCTCCGCGGACTTCCGGATGACGAGCTCCACCCTGCTGTCCGACGTCGTCCTCCCGGCGGCCACCTGGTACGAGAAGCACGACCTGTCCTCCACGGACATGCACCCGTACGTGCACGCCTTCACCCCGGCGATCAACCCGCCGTGGGAGGCCAAGACCGACTACGAGCTGTTCCGGCTGCTGTCCGAGGAGTTCTCCCGCCAGGCGCGGACCCACCTGGGGGTGCGCAAGGACCTCGTGGCCACCGCGCTGACCCACGACACCCCCGGGGAGATCGCCCAGCCCGGCGGGCACGCGCCCGACTGGAAGAACACCGACCTGCCGGCTGTGCCCGGCCGGAACCTGCCGAACCTCAAGGTCGTGGAGCGGGACTACACGGCGATCGGGGACAAGTTCTCGGCGGTGGGCCCCCTGGCGGAGCAGCTGGGCTTCACCACGAAGTACATCACCTACGACGTCTCCCACCAGGTGGACCAGCTGGCCCGCCTGCACGGGGTCTTCGACTCGGGGGCCGCCGCGGGCCGCCCCGCCGTGGACACCGACGCGCGGATGGCCGAGGCGATCCTGCTGTTCTCCGGCACCACCAATGGGGAACTCGCGGTGCAGGGCTTCGAGACCCTCGAGAAGCGCACCGGGGTGGAGCTCGCGGACCTCGCCCGCGGCTCCGAGGAGAAGCGGATCAGCTTCGCCGACACCCAGGCCGCCCCGGTCCCGGTGATCACGTCCCCGGAGTGGTCCGGCTCGGAGACCGGGGGGCGGCGCTACGCCCCGTTCACGGTCAACATCGAACGGCTCAAGCCCTTCCACACCCTCACCGGGCGGATGCACTTCTTCCTGGACCACGACTGGATGAAGGACATGGGCGAGACCCTGCCGATCTACCGCCCGCCCCTGGACATGCACCGGCTCTTCGGCGAGCCGCCGCTCGGGGAGCGGGGGGAGCTGTCCATCGCGGTGCGGTACCTGACCCCGCACAACAAGTGGTCGATCCACTCGGAGTACCAGGACAACCTGTTCATGCTCTCCCTCTCCCGCGGGGGCACCACGGTGTGGATGAGCCCCCAGGACGCCGCGCTGATCGAGGTCTCCGACAACGAGTGGGTCGAGTGCGTCAACACCAACGGCGTCTACGTGGGCCGGGCGATCGTCAGCCACCGGATGCCGGCCGGCGTGGTCTACGTCCACCACGCCCAGGAGCGCACCATCGACGTGCCGAAGTCCGAGGCGACCGGCCGCCGCGGCGGGATCCACAACTCGGTCACGCGCATCCTCGTCAAACCCACCCACATGATCGGCGGCTACGCGCAGCTGTCCTGGGCCTTCAACTACCTCGGGCCCACCGGCAACCAGCGCGACATCGTCTCCGTGGTCCGCAAGCGCTCCCAGGAGGTCCAGTACTGATGCGAGTCATGGCCCAGGTCGCCATGGTGATGGCGCTCGACAAGTGCATCGGGTGCCACACCTGTTCGGTGACGTGCAAGCAGGCGTGGACGAACCGCGCCGGCACGGAGTACGTGTGGTTCAACAACGTGGAGACCCGTCCCGGGCAGGGCTATCCCCGCCGGTACGAGGACCAGGAGAAGTGGAAGGGCGGCTGGGAGCTCAACCGCCGCGGCAACCTCAAGCTCAGGTCGGGCGGGCGCTGGGCGAAGCTCGCCGGGCTGTTCGCCAGCCCCGTCCAGCCGGAGCTCAACGACTACTACGAGCCGTGGACCTACGACTACGAGACCCTGACCAACGCGCCCGCCGGCACCGACTTCCCCGTGGCCCGTCCCAAGTCCCTGATCACGGGGGAGGACACCAGGATCGAGTGGTCCGCCAACTGGGACGACAACCTCGGCGGCGTCACCGAGGCCGGTCACCTGGACCCGATCGTGGAGAAGGTGCGCCGCGAGTCCGAGGACAGGATCAGGTTCGAGTTCGAGCAGACGTTCGCGTTCTACCTCCCGCGCATCTGCGAGCACTGCCTGAACCCGTCCTGCATGGCCTCCTGCCCCTCCGGCGCGATCTACAAGCGGACCGAGGACGGGATCGTGCTGGTGGACCAGGACCGCTGCCGCGGCTGGCGGCAGTGCGTCACCGGCTGCCCGTACAAGAAGATGTACTACAACCACAAGTCCGGCAAGGCCGAGAAGTGCACCTTCTGCTACCCCCGGATCGAGGTGGGCATCCCCACGGTCTGCGCGGAGACGTGCGTGGGCCGGCTGCGCTACATCGGCATCTTCCTCTACGACGCCGACCGGGTCACCGAGGCCGCCGCGACCCCGGACGAGCGGGACCTCTACGAGGCCCAGCTGGACCTCATGCTCGACCCGCACGACCCGGAGGTGGTCGCCGCCGCCCGCGCCGAGGGCATCCCCGAGGACTGGCTCGACGCCGCGCGCCGGTCCCCGGTCTACACCCTGGCCAAGGAGCTGCGGGTCGCGCTGCCGCTGCACCCCGAGTACCGGACGATGCCCATGGTCTGGTACGTCCCGCCGCTGTCCCCGGTCGTGGACCTGCTCAAGGACCAGGGGCACGACGGCGAGGACGCGGGGAACCTGTTCGGCGCCATCGAGTCGCTGCGCATCCCGGTCGAGTACCTCGCCGAGCTGTTCACGGCGGGGGACACGCAGATCGTCACGGACGTGCTGCGCAAGCTCGCGGCCATGCGCTCCTACATGCGCGACATCGCCCTCGGGGACGCACCCGACGAGTCGATCGCCGAGGGCGTCGGGATGACGGGCTCCGAGATCCAGAAGATGTACCGGCTCATGGCCATCGCCAAGTACGACGAGCGCTACGTGATCCCCTCCGCCCACCTGGAGGACGCGCACAACCTCGAGGAGATCGGCTGCTCCCTGGACGTGGACGGCGGGCCAGGAATGGGCCAGACCGGTGTGTTCGGCGAGGCGTCCGGCCGCCCCACGCCCGTGGCGGTGGAGAACTTCAACGCCCTGCAGGCACGGCAGACCGGCGAGTCCGCCACCGGGGAGCAGCAGATGGCCGGCCGCGTGAACCTGCTCAACTGGGACGGCAGAGGAGCGCCCGCGGGACTCTTCCCGCCGCGCTCCGAGGACGGGGACCGGCCGTGAGCCTGCTGGAGAAGCTGCTGGGCAGGCCCGGCAAGGGCACCCTCGACCCCGGGACCTTCACGGACCGGCACCCGCGGCGCAGCGCGGTGGCCCGGCAGGCCGCCGCCGTGCTGCTGGGCTACCCCGACCGCGAGCTCCTGGCGATGCTGCCGGTCCTGCGGGAGGCCCTCGAGGAGGTGGGCGCGCCCGTGCCCGAGGACCTCCTCGACCGGCTGCTGGGCCGTCCGCTCGACGAGCTGCAGGCCGACTACGTCCAGGAGTTCGACCTCTCCCGGCGGCACAGCCTGCACCTGACCTACTGGACCGACGGGGACACCCGGCGGCGGGGCGAGGCGCTCGCCGCCTTCAAGGAGGTCTACCGCTCCCACGGCGCGCAGCTGGACGAGACCGAGCTGCCGGACTACCTGCCGCTCGTGCTCGAGTTCGCGGCGAAGGTCTCCCCGGAGGACGGCTACGAGCTGCTCCAGCGCTACCGGCCGTCCCTCGAGCTGCTGCGGCTGGCACTGCGCGACGACGGCCTGCCGTACCACGGCGTCGTCGCCCTCGTGTGCTCGACCCTGCCCGGTGTCTCCCCGGAGGACCGGGACGCCGCCATGCGGATGGCCGGCTACGGCCCGCCCACGGAGTCCGTGGGCCTCGACCCCTACGACCCCCGGCTGCTGCCCGTGACCGAAAGGAACAGCGCATGACTGCCACCGCCGCGAGCCTGCTCGCGCCCGGGACCTCCCTCCCCCTCGAGGCGGCGGTCCCGGCCGCCGCCGAGGTGGGGGTCGGCGAGGTCCTGCTCTGGGGCGTGCTGCCCTACGTCGTGCTGGCGATCGTGATCGGCGGCACCGTCTGGCGGTACAAGTACGACCAGTTCGGCTGGACCACCCGGTCCTCGCAGCTCTACGAGTCCCGCATCCTGCGCATCGCGTCCCCGCTGTTCCACTTCGGGATCCTCGCCGTGCTGGCGGGCCACGTCATGGGCCTGCTCATCCCGAAGACCTGGACCGAGGCCGTGGGGGTCACCGAGGGGATGTACCACTTCCTGGCCCTGAGCATCGGGCTCGTGGCCGGCGTGGGCACGCTGCTCGGGATCGTCCTGCTCATCTGGCGCCGGCGCACCACCGGGCCCGTGTTCATGGCGACCACCAAGAACGACAAGTTCATGTACGTCATGCTCGTGGCCGCGCTGCTCACGGGGCTGGGCACCACCCTCATCTCGGTGTTCGACCACTCCGTGGTCAGCTACCGCGAGACGGTCTCCCCGTGGTTCCGCTCGATCTGGATCCTGCAGCCGGACGTCGCCGCGATGACGGCCGCCGGGATCTCCTTCAAGGTGCACGCCCTGTGGGCCATGGCGCTGTTCGCGATCTGGCCCTTCACCCGCCTGGTGCACGCGTTCACCGCGCCCGTGCACTACCTGTTCCGCCCGTACATCGTCTACCGCTCCCGCGACGGGCGGTCCTCCTCCGGCCTGGTGCCGGTGCGCCGGGGCTGGGAGCCGGTGGGCACCCAGGACCGCGTGCGCGGCTCCTCCCGCCGCCCGGCCGACCGCGGCAGCACCCGCGCCGGCCGCCGCTGACCCCTCCCACCGACCGACCCTGCAGGAGCACCATGTCAGCCGCATCGTCAGCCTCCGCGGACACCGCCGCACCGGACCTGCGCTCGGGACAGCTGCGCAATCTGCTGCTCGCCACGGTGGCCTCCGCCGTCGGCTTCTGGGCCTGGACCATCGTCGGCCCGCTGTCCAGGCGCTACGCCGAGCAGATGGAGCTCGACGCGGGCCGGGTGGCGGTGCTGGTGGCCATGCCCATCTTCGTGGGCTCGATCGCCCGCGTGCCCGTGGGCGCCCTGACCGACCGCTACGGCGGGCGCACCATGTTCACCGTGGTCCTGGGCGTCACCGCGCCGCTGGTGCTGCTGACCGGTCTCGTGGGCCGGACCGGCAGCTTCGGGCTGCTCGTGGTGGTGGCGTTCTTCCTCGGCATCGCCGGCACGGTGTTCGCCGTGGGCATCCCCTTCTGCTCCGCCTGGTACGAGTCCCACCGCAAGGGCTTCGCGACCGGGGTGTTCGGGGCAGGCATGGTCGGCACGGCCGTCTCCGCGTTCTTCACCCCCCGGCTCGTGGCCGGGCTCGGCTACCTGGGGGCGCACGTCGCCATCGCGATCGTGGTCGCCGTGATGGCGGTGCTCTGCGCGGTGGCGCTGCGCGACTCGCCGGTGCACACGGCCAAGACCCCGGAGCCGGTGCTGCCCAAGATGAAGCACGCCTTCACCCTCGTGGTCACCTGGCAGCTGTGCTTCCTCTACGGGGTGGTCTTCGGGGCCTTCGTGGCCTTCTCCAACTACCTGCCCACCTATCTCGACAACGTCTACGGCTGGGACGCCGCCGCCGCCGGTGCCCGCACCGCCGGCTTCGCCCTCGCCGCCGTGGTCGCGCGCCCGATCGGCGGGATGCTCGCGGACCGGGTGGGGCCCCGGACGGTCACGGTGGTCTCGCTGGTGGGCACCGCCCTGCTCGCCGTGGTGGTCGCCTTCCAGCCGGGCGCGGAGCGGGTCTACGGGCCCACGTTCCTGGCCATGGCCCTGTTCCTCGGCCTGGGCACCGGTGGCGTGTTCGCCTGGGTGGGGCGGGCCGCCCCGCCCCGGGACGTGGGCACGGTCGGCGGGATCATCGCGGCCGCCGGCGGCCTGGGCGGCTACTTCCCGCCGCTCGTGATGGGCGCCACCTACGACGCCGAGAACAGCAGCTACTTCGTGGGACTGACCCTGCTGGCCGTGTTCGCGGTGGCCGCCCTGGTGCTCGCGTTCACCGTGCGCAACGGGGGGAAGGTCGACGAGCGCGCTCGTGGATGAGCGCCGCACGGGCACCGGGGACGGTGTCCGTGCGGCGCCCGCTCAGCGGCTCCGCCGCCCCCGGCTCACTCGTCCGGGGAGTGCCGCGCCCCCGACAGCGGGGTGCGCCACACCTCCGGGTCCGCGACCGGGAACCGGCGGCCGGTCACGGGCCCCGGGACGATCCGGACGAAGATGCCCTTGCGGCCCGCCTGCCACGGGAACAGCGGCAGGTCGAGGGTGTCCGTGAGCTCCTGGACCTGCCGGATGCGCTCGGCGCGGCCCTTGACCACCACGCTCCACGCCTTCCCGGAGGCCTCGTCGTACCCGTCGATCTCGACCGCCACGGGCACGTCGGTCAGGGCTCCCGCGAGCTTCGTCCCCTCCGCCGAGCGGAAGACGAGGGTCCCGTGGTCCACCACGAAGTTGACCGGGAAGATGTCCGGGTGGTCCTCCACCCACACGGCGAGGCGGCCGACGCCCGCGTCCCGCAGCAGCTCCCAGCAGCTGTTGACCGCCAGCTCCTCCACGTCGTTGCCGTGCGTGTCCGTCATCGTGTCCTCCGTCGTCGTCGCTGTCCCGGCCTGCGGCCGCGTCCTGGTCCCCGTCCCGGTCCTCGTGCCGGTGCGGGGGTCTGCACTGTTCCTCACTCGAAGTCGGCGAGCCAGAGGTCCGGGCCGAACACCTCGTACTGGATGTCCCGGGCCGGGACGCCCCTCGCGACGAGCGCGCTGCGCACGGCCTGCATGAACGGCAGGGGCCCGCACAGGTAGTACTGCGCGTCCTTCGGCAGCTCCGCGGCGCGGAGATCCATGAACCCCTCGTGCTCGTTCTCGCCGCGCTCGCCCCCCGCCCAGGGCTGCTCGAACCACGCCTGCAGGGAGCCGTCCTCCAGGGCGGCGAGGTCCTCCTCGATCTGCCCGCGCAGCGCGAACGTCTCCGGGGAGGCGTCCGCGTGCAGGAACCGCACCGTGCGCTGCGAGCCGTCCTTCACCAGGTGCGAGAGCATCCCCGCCATGGGCGTGACGCCGATGCCGGCGCTGGCCAGGACCAGGGGCCGGTCGGAGTACTCCAGGACCACGTCGCCGGAGGGCACCGACAGCACCACCTCGTCGCCCACCTGCACCCGGTCGTGCAGCAGGGTGGACATCTCGCCGGCCGGGGTGCCGTTGCCGCGCACCCGCTTGACCGCGAAGCGCCGGTGGTGGCCGTCGTCGGCGCGGGTCAGGCTGTACTGCCGGGGCTGCTGCACCCCGTCGGGCATCTCCATCCGCAGGGTCACGTACTGCCCCGGCAGGGACCGCTTCACCTCGCGCTCGTCGACGCGCTCCACGACGAACGTCGTGACGTCCTCGGTCTCCGGGATCTTCTCGACCACCCGCCACGTCCGCCAGACGGTCTCGGGGGAGAGCCGGACCGCGTCGTAGAGGCCCCGCTCCTGGTTGATGAGCACGTTGGCCATCAGCCAGTAGACCTCGTCCCACGCCGCGGCGACCTCCGGGGTCACGGCGTCGCCCAGGACGTCCACGATGGCCCACATGAGGTTGTCGTGCACGATCTGGTACTGGTCCGGGTGCAGCCCCAGGGAGACGTGCTTGTGCGCGATGCGGGAGAGCAGGTGGTCCGGGAGCTCGGTCGGCTTGTTCACCAGGTAGCCGGCGAAGGCGGCCACGGACCCGGCCAGCGCCTGCTGCTGCCGTCCGTCGGCCTGGTTGCCGCGGTTGAACAGGCCGTCCAGCAGCTCGGGGTGCTCCTCGAACATGTGCGCGTAGAAGCGCCGGGCGATCTCCTGGATGTTCTCCCCGACCACGGGGAGCGTGGCCTTCACCACGGGGTACGAGGTGTCTGACAGCACGATGGGCTCCTTCACGAGCACCGACGTCGTCGACGGCGCTCTGGTCGCGTCACGTCAAGCTAGCACCGCGCCGGGCGCGGAACCAGGAGATGACACGGCGGCGCCCGGAGCCGTCGTGGGCCAGAATGGGAGGGACGCACCGACGGCACAGGCGAAGGGGACCGGACCGACATGACCGAGCAGCAGCAGGGCCTCACCCACGTGCGGGCGGACGGGTCCGCGCACATGGTGGACGTCTCGGCCAAGGCCGTCACCACCCGCGAGGCCACCGCGACGGCCACGCTGCGCACCCGCCCCGACGTCGTCGAGCAGGTCTTCGCCGCGGACCTGCCCAAGGGGGACGCCCTGCCGGTGGCCCGGGTCGCCGGCATCATGGCGGCGAAGAGGACCCCGGAGCTCGTCCCGCTGTGCCACCCCCTGCCGATCAGCAAGGTGACCGTGGACTTCGAGCGGCTGGCGGACGGCGTGCGGATCAGCGCGACGGTGCGCACCCGCGGGGTGACGGGCGTGGAGATGGAGGCGCTCACCGCGGCGACGGTGGCCGCCCTGACGCTCTACGACATGATCAAGGCCGTGGACAAGCTCGCCGAGATCGAACAGGTGAAGGTGCTCGCGAAGTCCGGCGGCAAGTCCGGGGACTGGGCGCGGACCGGCGGGGAGGGCGCATGAGGAGCGCCGCCGTCGTCGTCGCCTCGACCCGCGCCGCCGCCGGGGTCTACCAGGACCGGAGCGGGCGGATCGCCGCGGACTGGTTCGGCTCCCACGGCTTCACCGTGGAGGGCCCGTTCGTGGTGGCCGACGGCGAGGACGTCCGCGCCCAGCTCGAGCGGCTGCTCGTGGCCCGGGCGCCGGAGGACCGGCCCAGCGTGGTGGTGACCAGCGGCGGGACCGGTCTGGCCCCCGACGACCTCACCCCCGAGGTCACCCGGCCCTTCCTCGACCGCGAGCTGCCCGGCATCATGGAGGCACTGTGGGCGGAGGGCCGCAGGACCACCCCCCTGGCCGCGCTCAGCCGCGGGCACGCCGGGGTCAGCGGGCACACGTTCGTGGTCAACCTCCCCGGCTCCACCGGCGGGGTGTGGGACGGGCTGAAGGTGCTGGAGCCGCTGCTCGACCACGTCTGCGACCAGCTGGAGGGCCACCGCGACC
This sequence comes from Kocuria cellulosilytica, assembly GCF_040981245.1. Lineage (NCBI taxonomy): Bacteria > Bacillati > Actinomycetota > Actinomycetes > Micrococcales > Micrococcaceae > Kocuria > Kocuria cellulosilytica. Next base: position 66,230 of record NZ_JAVFWZ010000005.1, read on the forward strand.
GCGGGCACGCCGGCCCCCGCCACGACCCCCGACCGCACGAGGAGACCGACCGTTGAGCACTCCCGGACCCATCCAGGCCGACACCGCCGTCGTGGCCGCGTTCGTGACGGACGAACCGCTGGACCACGGGCAGGCCGTCGCGGCCGTGCAGGACGAGCGCACCGGCGCCGTGGTCTCCTTCAGCGGCGTCATCCGCGACCACGACGGCGGCCGCCCCGTCACGAGCCTCGACTACACCTGCCACCCCGGCGCCGACCGGGCCGTCCAGGAGGTCGCCCGCCGGGTCGCCGAGGAGTTCCCGGGGGTGCGGATCTGGGCCGCGCACCGGGTCGGCCGGCTCCGGATCGGGGACTCCGCCCTGGAGGCCGCCGTGGCCTCGGCCCACCGCAAGCTCGCGTTCGCCGCGTGCGACGCGCTCGTGGACCGGATCAAGACCGAGGTGCCCATCTGGAAGGAGCAGCTGTTCGCGGACGGCTCCACCGAGTGGGTCGGACTGGACGCCTGAGCGCCGTGGACCTGCCCCCGCTCGTCGAGCCGGCGCCCGAGCTCACCGACGCCGAGCTGCGCCGCTACGCCCGCCACCTGACCGTCCCCGAGATCGGCGAGCAGGGCCAGCGGCGGCTCAAGAACGCCCGCGTGCTCTGCGTGGGCGCGGGCGGGCTCGGCTCCCCGGCCCTGCTCTACCTCGCCGCCGCGGGCGTCGGGACCCTCGGCGTCGTCGACGACGACGTGGTGGAGGCCTCCAACCTGCAGCGCCAGGTCATCCACGGCGGAACGACGCTGGGCGCGGCCAAGACCGCCTCGGCCGCCGCGCGGATCGCCGACCTCAACCCGCTGGTGCACGTGGTGGAGCACCGCGAGCGGCTCACGGCCGCCAACGCGGAGGACGTCCTGGCCGGCTACGACCTCGTGCTCGACGGCACGGACAACTTCGGGACCCGCTACCTCGTCTCCGACGCGTGCGAACTGACCGGTCTGCCGCACGTGTGGGGCTCGATCCTGCGCTTCGACGGCCAGTACTCGGTGTTCTGGGGCGCGCACGGGCCCACCTACCGCGACCTCTACCCCGTGCCGCCGGCACCGGGCACGGTGCCCAGCTGCGCCGAGGCCGGGGTGCTCGGCGTGCTGCCGGGGATGCTGGGCACCGCCATGGCGGTCGAGGCCGTCAAGCTGGTCACCGGGATCGGCACCACGATGCTCGGCCGGGTCGCCACCTACGACGCCCTCTCGGCGCGCTGGTGGGAGATCCCGCTGGCGCCGACACCGGGGCGCGCGCCCGTCACGTCCCTCGCCCCCGGCACGACCGGCACCGGGGCCGACGGCGGGGCTCCCGCCTGCCCGGCGCCCGCCCCCGGACCCGAGCACGTCCCGACCGTGACGGCTCCCGAGCTCGCGGCGCTGCTGGCGGCGCGGGAGCGCGGCGCGGCGGACTTCGAGCTCGTCGACGTCCGGGAGCCCTACGAGGCGCGGCTCGCGGCGATCCCCGGCGCGCGGCTGGTCCCGCTGGGGCAGTTCGAGTCCGGGGAGGCCTTCGCGCGCATCGCCCCGGACCGCCGGGTGCTGCTGCACTGCAAGGCCGGGGCGCGCTCCGAGCGCGCCCTGCGGCTCCTGGTGGCCTCGGGGCACCCCGACGCCGCGCACCTCGAGGGCGGGGTGCTGGCGTGGATCGAGCAGGTGGACCCGTCCCAGCAGCCCTACTGAGCAACCCGGGCGGCCTCCCGGTGCGGTGCTCCCGCACTACGCGGGGAGCGGACAGCACTGGCCAGGGACCGGTCCCGTCCGCCTACGGTGAGGTCGTACCGCAGACGACGGAAGGACCAACAGCATGACCGAGAACAGCATCTCCGCCAGCCGCGTCATCGACGCCCCCGCCGACGCCGTCTTCGACGTCCTCAGCCTGCCCTCGCGCCACCGGCAGATCGACGGCTCCGGCACGGTGGTCTCCGGCGACGACCAGCGCATCCAGCAGGTCGGCCAGGTCTTCGTGATGAACATGAACGGCGAGCACATGGGCGGCGACTACGTCATGGAGAACACCGGCTCCGGCTACGACGAGAACAAGCTGCTCGCCTGGCGGCCCAAGCCGCAGGGCGCGGAGCTGGAGGGCTGGGAGTGGATCTGGGAGCTCGAGCCCCAGGGCCCCGGCGCCACGCTGGTCACCGAGACCTACTCCTGGGAGCACGCCACCCCGGAGGCCCGGAAGGCCGTGTCCTTCCCGCTCTTCGGGGAGGGCGCCCTGGAGCACTCCCTCGAGCGGCTCGCCGCGGCCGTCTCCGAGAAGTGAGCGCCTGAGCCGCCCGGCGGCACGGAGCCCGGTCACCCCGAGGTGACCGGGCTCCGTGCCGCCCAGGCCTGTGGGTCAGGGCTCCCGGCGGGCGGCGCGCGCCGGGGCCGCCGCCGGGTCGACCCACAGGATCTCCCACTGGTGGCCGTCGGGGTCCCGGAAGCAGCGCGAGCGCAGGAAGCCGTAGTCCTGGGCGTCGCCCTCAGTCCCGCCGGCGCGGACGGCGCGGTCCACGATGGTGTCGATCTCCTCCGGGGAGTCGACGCTGAGCGCGTTGACCACCGAGGCGTCGGCCGGGGTGCCGGGAGTCCCGGGACCCACCAGGCGCAGGTGGCGGTCCTCGCTCAGGACCATGACGTGCTCGTCCTCGCGGATCTCGACGGTCCCCGCCCCGCTGCCCTCGAACGCCGGGTGCAGCCGCCAGCCCAGGCCGGAGTAGAACCGCTTCGAGCGCTCCAGGTCCGAGACGGGAAGGGTGATGAATTCTGCCGGTGCCATGACGTCCCCCTCGTGCTGCGGCGGTCCCCGCCCTCAGCATGGTCCCCGGCCCGCGGGGGCGCAACGGTGTGACAGGATCTCCGCCCGCATGTCGCGGCGGCATCGCCACGGCATCGGAGCGGAGCCGGAATGGGTTCGTCCGTCCCGGGGTTGGAACGGGCATGCAGGTCATCGGAGTCGAGTCGTTCGGAGGGCCCGAGGTCCTCGCCGTCCACGAGCTGCCGGACCCCCACCCGGGGCCCGGGGAGGTGCGGATCCGGGTCAGGGCGGCTGCCGTCAGCCCCACGGACACCGTGCTGCGCGCCGGCGGTCAGCCGCTGGAGCACCTGAGCCCGCCGTACGTGCCGGGGATGGACGCGGCCGGGGTCGTCGACGAGGTCGGGCCGGGCAGCGCCTGGCGGGTGGGGGAGGCGGTCATGGCCGTCGCCCTGCCGCGCGGGGAGCACGGGGGCGCCTACGCCGAGCTCCTGGTCGCCCCCGACGACTCGATCGCCCGCCTCCCCGCGGGCACGGACTTCGCCACCGCCTCCACCCTGCCCATGAACGGGCTCACGGCCCTGCAGATCCTCGAGGTGCTGGACCTGCAGCCCGAGCAGACCCTGGCCGTCACCGGGGCCGCGGGAACCCTGGGCAACTACGTGGTGGAGCTCGCCAAGCACGAGGGCCTCACCGTCGTGGCCGACGCGTCGGAGCACGACCTGGAGCTCGTGGAGAGCCTCGGCGCCGACCACGTGGTCGCCCGCGGCGACGACGTCGCGGAGCGGATCCGAGAGTTCTTCCCCGACGGGGTCGACGCCCTCGTGGACGCCGCCGTGCTCCACGAGAAGGCGGTCCCCGCCGTCCGGGACGGCGGGGACTTCGCGACCGTGCGGCACTGGACGGGGGACCCGGGGCGCGGGATCACCGTCCACCGGATCAGCGTGCCCCGGGAGTACCACTCGGGCCGGAAGCTCGACCGGCTGCGCCGGCACGTGGAGGAGGGGGTGCTCTCCCTGCGGGTGGCCGCCGTCCTGCCCGCCGCGGACGCCGCCGAGGCGCACCGCCGGCTCGAGGCCGGGGGCGTGCGGGGGCGCCTCGTCCTGGAGTTCTGAGGCCCGGGTCCCGGAGGACCCGACTCAGAAGTGGGACCGGTACTGGTGGTCGATCCCGACCTGGTCCACCTTCCGGTGGAAGCGCATCCCGGCCAGGCCGCCCAGGACCGCCGCGAGCAGCGGGATGAGGACGGCGACGACCAGGGCGATGATGCCGCCCGTGGTGAGGGTGCCCTCGCCGATCGGGATCCGGGGGAAGCTGTTGAGCTCGCGCAGCACGTTGAACTGCTCGCCCGCCACCGCGCCCAGGAGCGCCAGGACGATCGCGATGAGGATCGCCCAGACCCACACGGCCACTCCCTGCTTGGCGCCGTCGAAGCGGGCCATGCGCCCGGCCACGTAGCCCCCGGCGAAGTAGGCGACGAAGAGGACCAGGGCGAGGGCGATCCCGCTGACCACGCCCACGGTGCCGGCGTCCTGGGCCACCTGCTCCGCGATCTCGCCGGGGTCGGTGCTGGTCGCCACGCCCACGCCCGCGCCGATCGCCCCGAGCAGCGCGGTGAGCAGCACGGCGATGCCCGTGGCGGTCATCCAGCCGAAGAACGCGGAGCCGAACTTCACGCCCCCGAACTCCCGCCTCTCCGCCGCGACGACCTCCTGCCGCCGCCCCCGCGGGGTGGACGCGCCCGGGCGGTCCGTGCCGGACGCCCGGGGCTCCTCCGGGACGGTCGATCCTGACTGGTCCTGGGTTGCCACGACTGTCTCCTCACGTCCGGCCGTCAGCTTGCTTCACATGCTCCTCTCCTCGGCGGTGGTCCGCAACGGGTCCGGAGGAGCGAATCGCACGAGCGACCCGGACCACGGCGGGGGGTGTGCCCGGGGTCGTGGCCGGACATAGGCTGAGGCCCCCGGGCCGCCCCGCACGGCGGTCCTCGCACCGGACGGACGGAAGGCCACGATCATGGAACGCACTCCCGACTTCGACCCGCGCACGGCCGTGGTGACCGGCTCCGACTCCGGTATCGGGCGCGCCACCGCCGTGGCGCTCGCGGCGGCCGGCATGGACGTGGGCATCACCTGGCACCAGGACGAGGCCGGCGCCGAGCGGACCGCCGAGGAGGTCCGCTCCTACGACCGGCGGGCCGTGGTCGCACGGCTGGACACCACGGAGCTGGAGAGCTGCGGCGCCGTCGTCGACGGCCTCGTGGAGCGGCTCGGCGGCGTGGACGTGTTCGTGAACAACTCGGGCACGGGGGCGAACGTCCCGTTCCTGGAGACGTCCCTGGCCACGTGGCGCAAGGTGCTGGCCACCGATCTCGACGGCGCGTTCCTGTGCCTCCAGGCGGCGGCACGGCACATGGTGGCCGCAGGCCGGGGCGGCCGGCTGATCGCCGTCACCAGCGTGCACGAGCACGTGCCCCGGGTCGGCTCGAGCGCCTACGACGCCGCCAAGCACGGACTCGGGGGACTCGTGAAGACCATCGCGCTCGAGCTGGGGCAGCACGGGATCACCGCGAACTCGGTGGCCCCCGGGGAGATCGCGACCCCCATGACGGGCCAGGAGGACGAGAACCCGCGGTCCACCCACCGTCCCGGCGTGCCGCTGGGCCGGCCCGGGGACGCCCGGGAGATCGCCTCGGTCATCGCGTTCCTCGCCTCCCCGGCCTCCGCCTACGTCACCGGGGCGTCCTGGGTCGTGGACGGCGGCATGGTTCAGATGGGGCCGCAGGCCGGATCCCACCTGACGAGCGACGAGTGGCGGAAGGGCTGACTCTCCGGCCGGTCCGCGGGACGCCACGGCTCCCCGCCGGCCGGGGCGCCGGCCCGCAGGGGCTCGCACGCCGTCCCCAGCGGCTTCGGACGGGGACGCGCCCTCAGCGGTCGAAGTGGGTGGTGGCCGGGCCCTGCCCCACGGTGGCGACCAGTTCCGCGGCCAGGTCGCGCAGCTTGAGGTTGCGGTGGCTGGAGGCGGCCCGCAGGATGGCGAAGGCCTCCTCCTGCGTGCAGCGGTTCTGGCCCATGACGATGCCCACGGCCAGGTCGATGGTGGTGCGGGAGGCCATGGCCGCCTTGAGGTCCGCCTCGGCGTCCCGGTGCTTCTCCATCCGCACGGCCAGGCGCAGCGCGGTGGAGGCGGACGCCACCTCGCGCTGGACGACCTCGATCGTCGCCGGGTCGAACTTGTGGGGGCGGTCGGCGTAGACGTCCAGGGCCGCGGAGGCCTCGCCGCCGAGGTCCAGGGGCACCCCGAGGGCGGAGCGGATGCCGTTGGCGGCGGCGGCCCTGCCGTACTCGGGCCACCGGGGGTCGGAACGGGTGTCCGCGACGTGGACCAGCCGGTGCTCGCGGGAGGCCGTCAGGCAGGGGCCGTCACCGTAGTGGTACTGGATCTCGTCCAGGGCCTCGGCCGCGGGGCTGGAGGAGGCCACGGTCGAGGACCTCTTCGGCCGCAGCAGGGTGACCGCGCACCACACCTCGTCCCCGTCGGTGGACAGCGCCTGGGCGATGGTGGCCGTGAGCGCGTCGAGGAAGGACGTGATGTCCTCGCTCTCGAGCAGCAGCTCGTGCGGTGCCGTGGGCGATGCGCCCGTCTCGTGCTCCGTCATGGTCTTCCTCCGGTGGTCGCAGCGGGCCCGCGGTGCAGGTGCCGTCGGCCCTGGCGGCAGAGGCCTCGGGGTCCGCACGGTCCATCATGCCGTGTTCCCGCGCCCCCTGCGTCCCGGCGTCCGCCGGGCGCGCGTGCGGCCCGTGCCGGTCACCGGCGATCCCGGTGCGGGGCCGCGCGGGATTAGAGTGGGGGCCGACCCCGCACGCCGGCGCACGGAGTGCGGCGGCGTGCCGGGCAGCGGCGGACCACGCCGCCGCGCGGCGCCGGCTCCGCCGCCCGCGACATCCCCGCCCCGTCCGCGTGCACTCCTGCACGCACCGACCCGAGAACTGAGGTCCTGGTGAGCGCTACCCCTGCCGCCGTCACGTCCCGCGCGGGACGCTCGACGGCGCTGACCGGCCTGGTGTGGCTGCTGCTGGCGGGCGCACTGGTGCGGTCCGTGTGGCTGACCCTCGACGGCAGCATCGACCTGGACGTCTACCGGCTCGGCGGCATGGCCGTGGTGGACCGGCACGGGTTCGCCGACGAGCTCTACGGGCCCGGGCTGAGCCTGCACGACGACGGCGGACTGCCGTTCACCTACCCGCCGTTCGCGGCGCTGCTGTTCGTGCCGCTCGCCTATCTCCCCGAGCAGCTCACCGAGCTCGCCCTGGGGCTCGTCACGATGGGCATCGCCGCGGGTCTGTCGGCCGTCCTCCTGCGCCGGGCCGCGGAGCGCGGCCGGCCGCTGCCGCTGCAGGGCCTGCTGGGCCCGGCGACCGCCGTGGCCGCGGGCACCGCGGTGCTGCTGTGGTCGGGGCCGTGGATGCGCAACGTGGGCCTCGGGCAGATCAACGCCCTGCTCCTCGCCCTCGTGCTCTACGACCTGCTGCGCACCCGGGACGACAGCCTCCTGGGCCGGATCCCGCGGGGGTTCTGGATCGGGCTGGCCGCGGGCGTCAAGCTGACGCCCCTGGCGTTCGGGCTGGTGTTCCTGATGCGCGGACAGCTGCGGCCGATCCTCACGATGGGCCTCACGTTCGCCGCGACCGTGCTGATCGGGTTCCTGGCGCTGCCCCGGGACGCCGCCGTGTTCTGGGGCGAGGCCGTGGTCAGCGACGAGCGCGTGGGCGACACCGGGTACGTCGACAACACCTCGCTGCAGGGGGTGCTCCTGCACCTGGGCGTCCCCGGCGAGGCCGAGCCCCTGCTGCGCTGGGCGCTGGTCCTCGTCATGGTCGTGGGCGTCGCCCTGCTGATCCGGGTCCTCGCGGCCCGGGGCATGGTTCTCTCCGCGGTCGCGGTCAACGCCCTCGTCATGCTCTACATGTCCCCGGTCACGTGGTCCCACCACCACCTGTGGTGGGCGCTGGTGTTCACGGCGCTGTGGGTCGAGGCGTGGCCGGCGTTCCTCCGGGACGGCCCGCGCCGGCTCGCCCTGGCACTGGGCGGGGTCGCCCTCGTGGGCCTGTACGTCGGTCCGATCCGCTGGGACGCGTGGCTGCGCCCGCTGAGCGTGCCCGGGCCGGTGATCGACGCCGTGGCCGCGCTGCCCTATCTCGCCCTGTTCCTGCTCCTGGCCCTGTGGACGGTCACCGGCCTCCGGGCCGGGACCCGGGGCGCCGTCGACGCGGACCGTGGCTGAGCCCGGCGCCTGGACCGGCTACGGCCGCGGCAGCCGGGGCTACCGGAGGGTGCTCCTGGCCCTGCTGTGCGCGGGTGTGGCGACGTTCGCCCAGCTCTACTCCGTGCAGGGCGTGCTGCCGCTCATGGCGGCGGACCTCGGGATCGGCGCCGCGGAGGCGTCCCTGGGCGTCTCCGCGGCGACCCTCGGCCTCGCCGTGGGCGTCCTGCCGTGGTCCGTGGTCTCCGACCGGTGGGGCCGGCTGCGGACCATGGTGATGGCCGTGCTGTCGGCCACGGTACTGGGACTCGTGATGCCCCTGGCACCGGGCTTCGAGACCGTGGTGGCGCTGCGCTTCGCGGAGGGCGTCGCCCTGGGCGGGATCCCCGCCGTGGCGATGGCCTACCTCGCGGAGGAGCTCGACCGCCGGCACGCCGCCGTGGCCGCCGGCACCTACGTGGCGGGGACGAGCCTGGGCGGGCTCGCCGGGCGCATCGTCGCCGCGCCCGTGGGGGACGCGTTCGGCTGGCGGACCGGCACGATCACCGTGAGCGTGCTGGCCGCGCTCGCGGCCGTGGTTTTCATCCTGATCGCCCCGCGCCAGCGGGGCTTCGTGCGCCAGACCGTCCGGCTCACCGGGCCGGGCGGTCTGCTGGGGCGGCTGCGCGCCAATCTCGCGGACCGCGGCCTGGTGGTGCTCTACCTGCAGGGCTTCCTGCTCATGGGCGGGTTCGTGGCGATCTACAACTACCTCGGCTTCCACCTCGGCGAGGAGCCGTTCGGGGTGTCCCAGACCGTGGTGAGCCTCCTGTTCCTGGCCTACCTCTCGGGCACCTGGTCCTCCGGGACCGCCGGACGCGTCGCGGCGGCCCGCGGGCGCCGGGTGGTCCTGGCGAGCAGCGGAGCCGTCATGCTCACCGGGCTGCTGGCCACGCTCGTCCCGTCGATCCCCGTGATCGTGGTGGGGCTGCTGCTGTTCACCGCGGGGTTCTTCGCCGCGCACGCCGTGGCCTCCGGGTGGGTGCCGGTGCGCTCCCGCACCGGCAAGGCGCAGGCCTCGTCCCTCTACACGCTCTTCTACTACGCCGGGTCGTCCGTGCTGGGCACGGCCGGCGGCGTCTTCTACACGGCCACCGGCTGGCCGGGGGCGGTCGGCTTCGTGGCCGGCCTCGTGGTCCTCGCGGTGCTGCTGGTCCTCACGGTCCTCCGGGAGCCCGAGCCCGCCTGACCGGGCCCCGCCGGCGGACCGGCGCTCACTCCTCGGTGCCGCCCCACTGCAGGGGGAACACCTCGAAGGAGCTCGCGAGCGGCACCCCGAGCCGTTCCCCCACGGCGGCGGCGTTGCCCCGCAGGAAGGCGTCCGGGTCGAAGTCGGTCCAGCCCAGGCCCTCGAGGTAGGCGCCGTGGGCGCGCAGCGACTCCACGCCGGCGCCGAAGGTCTCCGTGACGTCGGCCGCGTGCCGGGCGCCGGGCGAGGCGGCCGCCCACACCGCCAGCACGTCCGGCCACGGCTGCAGGCCCGTGCCGATCTGCTCCGGGAAGACCCACCGGTTGCCGGCGTCCCGCACGGCGTCCAGCGTGGCCCGGCCCGTGGCGATGTGGTCGGCCTGGTTGAGGTTGGTGGCGCTGTCCCAGGTGTCCCGGAAGTTGTTGGTGATCACCACGTCCGGGCGGTGCCGGCGGACCACCTCGGCGATCCGCCGCCGCAGGGGCACCCCGTACTCGAGCACCCCGTCCGGCTGGTGCAGGAACTCCACCTGCTCCACGCCCACGATCCGGCACGACTCCCGCTGCTCCGCCTCCCGCAGGGGGCCGCACTGCTGCGGCTCGAGCCCGTCGATGCCGGCCTCCCCGCTGGTGACCAGGCAGTACACCACGTCCTTGCCCTGTCCGGTCCAGCGGGCCACGGCCGCGGCGGCGCCGAACTCCATGTCGTCCGGGTGCGCGACCACCACCAGGGCGCGCTGCCAGTTCTCGTCGACGTGCCTGAGCGGGGTCTCGGTCATGCTCCCCATCATGGACCCGCTCCGGGGGACCGGCAACGGCGGCCCGCCCGATGTCGTCGTTCCGTGGGGACCTGCCGGCCACGGGGCGGCGACGGAGCGGCCGGGGAGGGCCTCAGCGGCCGGAGGCCGTGGCGGGCACGAGCGGCAGGGCCTCCGTGCGCGCCTCCGCCGGGGACGACGGCTCCCCGCCCGGCCGCCCGAGCTCGCCGGCGCTCTCACCGGCGCCCTCGGGGGCGGCCTCGTCGGCGGTGGCGTCTGCGCTGTCGTCGGCAGTGTCGTCCGGGCGCCGGTCCCGGACCGCGCCCACGAGCTGCCACAGCGCGTAGCCGAACAGGGCGGCGGCGACCAGCACGATCCCGCCGCGCTTCTGCTCGGCGTCCAGGAGGGTCGCGGCGTAGCCGGCCCAGGGCACGTGGTACTTCACCAGCCCGCGCAGCTGGGTGGCGGTGACCGGCTCCGCGTCCGGGACCGCGTTGGCGTCCCCCCGGGTCGTGAAGCTGCGCCGCCCCTCGCCGTCCACCGCCACGCCCACGATCCGGTGGGTGACGAGGGTGGGGTCGTCCGGGCGGGGCATGAACGTCACGACGTCCCCGGTGCTCAGCCCGGCGGCGTCGTCCTCGCCCTCGAGGGGGGCGACGACGACCTGGCTGCCGGTCGGGACGGTGGGCTCCATCGAGCCGGACAGCACCGTCAGGGGCACCCAGCCGAGCGCGAGCGGGACGACGACGACGGCGAGCAGCAGCGCGGCCACCGCGGTCAGGGCGAGCACGAGCAGCGGGTGGACGGTCCTGCGGAGCACGGTGGTCATGAGGGGAGTCCTTCACAGTGGATGTTGCCGCTCTTGCCGGGGGCCTTGATCGTCCACGCATAGGCGCTGTCCACGGGGGAGGTGCCTGCGTCGGCGAACACCGCCCGGACGAGGACCTCGTAGTCCCGGCTGGACGAATGGTCCGTGCTCAGGAGCTCGGCGGCGGTGACCCGGACCTCCCGTGCGGTGGGCGTCGGCACGGTCTTCACCAGCGTGGACGCCTCCGTGGTGCCCACGGGTCGCACGCGGACCTCCCACCGCGCGACGGCGGGAACGCCGGGGCCGCCGTCCCAGGACCACCGGAGCAGTGCGGCGTTCTGGTCCGCGCCGCACGGTGGTGCCTCCGGCGGCGCCGCCGGGCGAGGAGGAGCGGTCGTCGTCGGCTGCTCGTCGGTCGGCTGCTCCTCGGCCGGCAGCTCCAGGGCGAGCGGCACTGTCCACGGACGGGTCGCAGACCAGGCGCCGTCCCCGAGCGAGGCGGCCTCCACCTGCGTGACGACCCGCAGTCCCCGCTCGTCCAGCGCACGCAGCGCGTCGGTCGGAACGGCCCCGGTCGAGACGGTCAGGCACAGCCCGGCGGGCCGGTCCCGCTCCAGGGGCGCCCGGAAATCCCCGAGGACGTCCACCGGGGCGGAACCGCCCGGTGCGACGGCGGTCCACCGCACCGGGGCCGTGCCGTCGTCGCAGGCCGCGCCGGTGCGGTACGCGAAGTCCATGCCCTGCGGAGGCGCCACGGACGCCCCGGCGGAGTCGACGAGGGAGACCTGCCGGGGCCGGTACCGGACGCCGAACCCGGAGGTGTTGGTCAGGGTCGCCGAGCTCTCGGCGCCCTCGACCCCGCCGACCTCGAAGCCGACCCGGCCCGTGGCCATGGCGGGCACCTCGGCCCGGCCGGCGGCGGTCCAGCGTGCGTCCGTCCCGCCGCCCGGGGTCGTGAGCACGATGGCGGCCAGCAGGACGAGGACGCCGAGCACGTAGGCCGTGGGGGTGCGGTACTGGCTCATGAGAACTCCTGGGGGTCAGTTCTGGAGGAGGGAGACCGTGAGGGGACCGGGGTCGACGGTCGTGCCCTGGGCCGAGGGGGCGGCGGAGACCTCGTAGGCGACGGTGACGTCGTAGGCCGCGCCGTCGTGGGCCGCGGTCACCGTCCAGGAGGACGGCGCGGGACCGGGATCCATCGGCGGGGCGCCGAGGACGGGCACCAGCTCCGCGCGCGGGACGACCGCGCCGCCGACCGGCACGCCGGGATCGACCGTGAGCGTCGCGGTGAGGTTCGCGCCCTCGACGTCGAGGACCGCGCGGGTCGTGACGACGACGGTGTCGCCGGGGGCCAGGGCGGAGAGGGCGGTGCCGGTGAGGTCGGTGGTCCCGCGGGCGAGCGCACCGGTCGCCGGGTCGATGTCGGTGTGCTGGAGGGCGGCCCGTGCGGGCTCCAGCACCACGCCGAGGCTGCCGGTGCCGACGGCCCGCGTCTCGAGCGGGGCCGCGTCGGACCAGCGGGCGGCCGTCCCGAGGCCGTTGCCGAGCAGCGTCAGGGCCAGCAGCGCGGCTGCGGCGGCGGCCAGGGCGCGGCCGGCGGTCGAGGGGCGGCGGGTGCGGTGGGAGCGCGTCATGGGAGCCTCTGGGGGACGAGACGGAGGGGTGCGGGGCGTGCGAGGGGCGGGGGCACCCCGGTGCGGGGACGAGGCCGCACCGGGGTGCTCCGGGGCCGGAAGGCCCCGTGCGGTCACTGCTGGGCGAGGACGAGCTTGGTGCCGCTCAACGACTTGGACATGTTCTCGCCGGCGCTGCCGGTGGTCCTGTCCGCCTTCCAGGTGAACGAGGCGACGGCCGTCACGGTGTCCCCGTTATCGCTCGCGGTGACCGGGAACGAGTTCTGGGTCGACTTCTCGTCGCTGGCCAGAGTCACGTCGTAGGACACGTAGCCGGCCTTCTCGAGCGCGTCGATCTCCTGCTGCAGCTGTGCCGGCAGCTGCAGTTCGAGGGACCCCTGCAGGTTGTTGCCCTTCGCGATCACTGTGGTGGACGCGTGGAGCTCGATGGTGTCGCCGGGGACGATCTTGTAGGTGGCCGGGTCGATGTCCTTCCCGGTGCCGTCCGTCCAGAACACGGTGGTGTTCTCCATGGAGAGCTCACCGGCGGTGACGATGTCGTCCGAGGCGACGGCGTGCTCCTCGGACCACTTCGAGAAGGTGCCGCCGCCGGCGGCGAGGAGCCCGGCCGCCACGGCGCCGGCCAGGACGGCCTTGCCGGCACGCCGGTTCCTGCCGTCCCGCGCGGGGGACTCGGACAGGGGGGTCTGTGCTGCAGTGTTCATGGTTCCGCCTTCGAGCGAGAGAGGGGTGGGAGGACGGCGCGCCCGGGCTCGGTGCGCGTGCCGTGCCGGGCATCCGGTGGGGTGTCCGCGGGAGGCGGCGGGTGCCCGTCCCCCCGGATCACGGGGGACGGGGTGCCCGCTGCGCCGGGCGCGCCGTCGGCGTGCCGGCCCGGGAGCCGCAGTGGAGCGCCCGGGGGAGACCGCCGGCAGCCCTGCCGCGGAATCCCCTTGACACGTCAACACTAGACAAAAGTCTATGAATTCGAACAGGCTTCTCCTGTCCCCACTTCCCCCGACGTTACTGATCAGTAATGTCCCCCGTTCGGCGGTCTCCGGGGCGCCGCGCCTAGGATGCCGGGGGAGGGCCCCCGACCGGAGGGGCCGGGACCGGAGGACCGCCATGACCCGAGCTTCCCAGCGCCGCCGCGTGCACCGGTACACCGCCGACGGCGACGGCTCCGGACGGGCGGACACCCTGGCCGGCGAGGAGCCCCTGGAGATCCGGCTCGACGGCAGGCCCTTCACCGTCACCATGCGCACGCCCGGCCACGACTTCGACCTCGTGGCGGGGTTCCTCGTCTCCGAGGGCGTGGTGCGCTCGCCGGCCGAGATCCTGCAGATGGACTACCGCAGCGGCATCGACCCGGACGGGCAGCGGACCTACAACGTGGTGGAGGTGCGGCTCGCGCCCGGCGTCGCGCTGCCGGACACCTCCATGGAGCGGCACGTCTACACGTCGTCGTCGTGCGGAGTGTGCGGCACGGCGTCCATCGAGGCCGTCACCAAGGTCTCCGTCCACGACCCGGCCGGGGACTCGGTCCGCCTGCCGGTGCCCGCGGTCCTGGCCCTGCCGGACCGGCTGCGCACCGGCCAGAGGCTGTTCGCCACGACCGGCGGTGTCCACGCCGCCGGTCTCTTCCGCTTCCCGGACGGTCCCGCCGCGCGCAACGGCGACGGCGTCGCCGAGCCCGAGCTGCTGTGCGTGCGCGAGGACGTGGGGCGGCACAACGCCGTGGACAAGGCCGTGGGCTGGGCCCTGCGCGAGGGTCTCCTGCCCCTGCGCGGCACCGTCCTGCAGGTCTCGGGCCGCGCCTCGTTCGAACTGGTGCAGAAGGCTTACATGGCCGGGATCCCCGCGCTCGCGGCCGTCTCGGCGCCGTCGGCCCTCGCCGTGGACCTCGCGGACCGCACGGGCGTCACGCTGCTCGGCTTCAGCCGCGGGACGTCGTTCAACGCCTACGCCCACCGGGAGCGACTCCGCTCCTGAGCCGGCCTCTCCCGAGTGCGCGGGGAGCGCCGCGGCGCTGGCTACGATGGGGTCATGAAGCCCTTCCTGCTGCTCGCGACCCGCGCCGAGGACGACGTGGCGGACGAGGAGTACGAGACCGTCCGCCGCTTCAGCGGCCTGCAGGAGAGCAGCCTCCACCGGGTCCGGCTGGAGGCCGGGCCCATGCCGCCGATCGACCTCGAGCGCTACTCCGGGGTCATCATCGGCGGGTCCCCGTTCAACTCCTCCGACCCGCCGCAGCTGAAGACCGAGGTGCAGCGGCGGGCCGAGTCCGAGATGCGGGACCTGCTCGACGAGGTGGTCGCCCGGGACTTCCCCTTCCTCGGCGCCTGCTACGGGGTCGGCACCCTCGGCACGCACCAGGGCGCGGTCGTGGACCGCACCCGTGGCGAGGAGATCGGCGTCATCGAGGTCACCCTCACCGACGAGGGGCGGCGGGACCCGCTGCTCCGCGGGTTCCCGCCCACGTTCCACGGCTTCGTGGGGCACAAGGAGGGCACGCGGACCCTCGCGCCCGCCGCCGTCCTGCTGGCCACGGGCACGGGCTGCCCCGTCCAGATGTTCCGGATCAAGCAGAACCTCTACGCGACGCAGTTCCACCCCGAGCTCGACGCCCCCGCGCTGCTGAACCGGATCGAGGCGTACAAGGAGCACGGCTACTTCCCGGAGGGCGCGGCCGAGCAGGTCAAGCACCGGATCCGCACGGGCCCGCCCGTGACGGAGCCCGAGAAGATCCTCGCCGCGTTCGTGGACCGCTACGCGCGCTGAGCCCCTCGGGGGCCGGGGATCCCGGCCCCCGAACTGTCGCGTGTCCGGAAGGGCCGGCTGAGGATACCGTGGGAGGTATGACCACGCGCGCCGCCCCCTGGAGGCAGGGGCCCCTCGACGACCTCCGCCCGAGCCCCGGTCCCCGCCTCCTGCCCTACCACCGGCTCGGCCACGCCGACCCCGAGCACCGGTGGTGGAAGCCGCTCGTGGAGCTGCTCCTCTTCGGGGCCTTCTACCTGGTGCTGACGATCGTCTTCGGCATCGTCTGGGCCGTGGGCCTCGTGGTCGTGCGCGGCGAGGAGGCCCTGGACGAGGTCTTCCTCGAGGCCACGGAGCTGGACATCATGGACCCGGCGATCTTTTTCATGCTGTTCTTCTCCCTGGTCCTGATGATCCCGGCGCTCCTCGCGGCCCGGGCCATCATGGGCCCGCGGCCCATCGGGCTGCTGCTGTCGGTGACGGGGCGGCTGCGCTGGGGCTTCCTCGGCCGGTGCCTCCTCGTGGCCCTGGCGGTCTACGCGCTGGGTCACGCGGCCGCCCTCGTGGTGGAGTACGCGCTGGTCGGGACGCCGGCCGCCCCGCGGCCCGTGGCGGGCTTCTGGTGGCTGATCGCGATGATCGTGCTCGTGGTCCCGCTGCAGTGCGCGGCGGAGGAGCTCGTCTTCCGCGGCTACCTGCTGCAGACCGTGGGGCGGTGGCTGCGCCGGCCCGTGTTCGCGATCCTGCTGCCCGTGCCCCTGTTCACGTTCGGGCACCTCTACGACGCCTGGGGGCTGCTGGCGGTCGCGGTCATGGCGGTCGTCGCCGGGTGGTTGACCTGGCGCACCGGCGGGCTCGAGGCGGCGATCGCCCTGCACGTGGTCAACAACGTGGTCGCCACGCTCTTCGGGGCCCTCGGGCTGGCCGACCCCGACGCCGAGGAGTCCTCCTGGGTGGCCCTGGCCGTCTCCGCGGCCATGCAGCTTCTCTTCGCGTGGCTCGTGGTCCGTGCCGCGCGCCGGCGCGGCGTCGAGGTGACCCGGACCGTGCACCCGCCGCGGCCGCCCCTCGCGCCCGGGCCCCGGCCCGGACCCGGAGGGCACGCCGGGGGCGGGCCCGGACGGACCGGCCACGGGCCCGCGGCCTGGGTGTGCCCCGGCCCGCCGGCCTGCCCCGGCCACTGGGCGGAGCCGGCGCCCGGCCCCGCGCCCCAGCACCTTTCGTAGACTGACCGCATGGAACCCCGCACCGCAGCCGACCCCCGTTCCGCCGTCGAGGACCTCGGCCGCTACGTGATGGAGTCGCCGAGCTCCTTCCACGCCGCGCACGCCGCCGCCGCACGCCTGGCGGAGGCGGGCTTCGTCCGCCTCGACGAGACGGAGGACTGGGCCCGGCACGGGGTCCGCGGACGGCGCTGCGTGCTCCGGGACGGGGCCGTCATCGCGTGGGTCACCCCCGCCGAGGTGCCGCCGGCGGCCGGGTTCCGGATCCTCGGCGCGCACACGGACTCGCCGGGCTTCAAGCTCAAGCCGAGGCCCACCAGCACGGCCCACACCTGGCACCAGGCGGGGGTCGAGACCTACGGCGGGGCGCTGCTGAACTCGTGGCTGGACCGCGAGCTGCGCCTCGCGGGCCGGCTCGTGGTGCGGGGCGCGGACGGGGTCCCGGCGGAGCACCTGACCGCGACCGGGCCCGTGGCCCGCATCCCGCAGCTCGCCATCCACCTGGACCGCGAGGCCAACAAGGGCCTGCAGCTCGACCGGCAGCAGCACGTGCAGCCGGTCTGGGGCGTGGGGCAGCCGGAGGACGCGGACGTCCTCGCGCTGCTGGCCGAGCACGCGGACGGCGGTCCCGTGGACCCCGCCCGGATCGTCGGCTACGACGTGGTGCTGGCGGACTCGCAGCGGCCCACCGTGTTCGGGCAGGGCGGGACCCTGTTCGCCTCCGGGCGGCTGGACAACCTGTCCTCCGTGCACGCCGGGCTGGGCGCCCTCGTCCGGGAGGCGGAGGCGGTGGAGCAGGGCCGGCACATCGCGGTGCTCGCCGCGTTCGACCACGAGGAGATCGGCTCGCGCACCCGCTCCGGCGCCGCGGGGCCGTTCCTCGAGGACGTGCTGGTGCGCATCAGCGAGGAGCTGGGTCGCACGGCCGCCGAGCACCGGCGTTCCCTGGCCGGGTCCGTGTGCCTGTCCGCGGACGCCGGGCACCTGGTGCACCCCAACTACCAGGGCCACCACGACCCCGTGAACCGGCCGGTGCCCGGGGCGGGTCCGCTGCTGAAGATCAACGCCGACCAGCACTACGCCACGGACGCGGTGGGCGCCGGGATCTGGGCCGAGGCCTGTGCGCGCGCCGGCGTGGGCTACCAGGAGTTCGTCTCCAACAACCGGGTGCCCTGCGGGTCCACGATCGGGCCCATCACCGCCGCCCGGCTGGGGATGCGCACGATCGACGTCGGCATCGGCCTGCTGTCGATGCACTCCGCCCGGGAGCTGTGCCACGTGGACGACGTCGCGGCCCTGGGGGCCGTCGCGGGGGCCTTCTACACCCCCTGACAGGGCGCGCCGGGCCCCGGGAGGGCCCGGCGCCCGGACACGGAGAGGGGCCGTGGCCCGCCGGAGCGCCGGCGGGCCACGGCCCCTCGTGGCCGGGCCGGGCTCAGCCGGCGACGGCGCCGACCGCGACCCGCTCGGCCGGGAACTGCGGCATGGCGATGTCGGCCATCCGGGCCAGCACCCGCACGACCTGGCAGGAGTAGCCGAACTCGTTGTCGTACCAGACGTAGAGCACCAGCGAGCTGCCGTTGACGATCGTCGCGAGACCGTCGACGACGCCCGCGCGGCGGGAGCCCACGAAGTCGGTGGACACGATCTCGGGGGAGTCGGTGTAGTCGATCTGCTTGCGCAGGGACGAGTTCAGCGAGATGTCCTTCAGGTACTGGTTGACCGCGTCCTCGGACTCCGGGGCCCGCTCGAGCTGCAGGTTCAGGATGGCCATGGACACGTCCGGGGTGGGGACGCGGATCGCGTTGCCCGTCAGCTTCCCGGCCATCTCCGGCAGGGCCTTGGCCACGGCCTTCGCCGCGCCGGTCTCGGTGATGACCATGTTGAGGGCGGCGGAGCGGCCCCGGCGGTCGCCCTTGTGCCAGTTGTCGATGAGGTTCTGGTCGTTGGTGTAGGAGTGCACCGTCTCGACGTGGCCCTGCGCGATGCCGTACTTGTCGTGGAGGACCTTCACGACCGGGGTGATCGCGTTGGTGGTGCAGGACGCCGCGGAGAGGATGGTGTCCTCCGGGGTGATGACGTCGTCGTTGACCCCGCACACGATGTTCTTCAGGTCGCCCTTGCCCGGCGCCGTGAGCAGCACCTTGGCCACGCCCTTGGACTGCAGGTGCTTGGACAGGCCGGCCTCGTCGCGCCACACGCCCGTGTTGTCCACGACGATCGCGTTGTCGATGCCGTGCGCGGTGTAGTCGATCTCCGTGGGGTCGTTCGCGTAGATGAACTTGATGGCCACCCCGTTGGCCGTGATGACGTCGTTCTCCTCGTCGACGTGGATGGTCCCGTCGAACTTTCCGTGCACCGAGTCGCGGCGCAGCAGGGAGGCGCGCTTGACCAGGTCGTTGCCCGGCTTCTTGCGCACCACGACGGCGCGCAGGTTCAGGCCGGTGCCGTCGTTGCGGTTGATCAGGATGCGGGCGAGCAGGCGGCCGATGCGGCCGAACCCGTAGAGCACCACGTCCTGGGCCTCCGGGGAGTTCTGGGCCCTGCGGTCCACCACGGGGGCGAGCTCCTCGCGCAGGAACGCCTCGAGGTCCTGGTCCGACTCCTGGGCGAGCCGGTTGAGCTTGCCGAGGTCCACCGCGCAGGTGCCCAGGTTCAGCCGGGACAGGGTCTCGAGCAGGCGGGTCGTGTCCTCCAGGGGCAGCTCCTCGCCGTCGATGCGGCGGGCGAAGCGGTGCGCCTTGATGATCTGGGTGACGGACTTGTGCACCAGGGAGCGGCCGTAGACCGTCGGCACGACCTTGTTCTCGCGGTGCAGACGTCCGACCAGGGGGACGATGCTCTCCGCGAGTGCCTCGCGGTCGGCCCAGCTTTCAGGAGTGCTCAAGAATGACTCTCTTCCTCGGCCGGGGACGTCATCGTGTCCGGCCGTGACGTGCCGCGCCTCATTGCGCGGTCGGATGCGCGCGCCGCTGCGGTTCGCACAGGGCGCCGCCCTCCATTCTAAGCGCACGGGCGCGCGTGCGAGGCCTCTGTGACACGTCCTCCGGGCCGCTCCGGGGCCGGGGCGGCGGGACCGGCGGGTGCTACCGTGAGGGCATGCTGACGGTGATCGGTGAAGCGCTCGTTGACGTGGTCTCGAAGCACGGCCAGGAGCCCCGCGCGCACGCCGGGGGGAGCCCCATGAACGTGGCCGTGGGCCTGGCCCGGCTCGGCCACGAGGTCCAGTTCCTCGGCCGCTACGGCGAGGACGAGTACGGCACGCAGGTCGAGGCGCACCTGCGGGACAACGGCGTCCTGCTGCCCTTCGGCCCCGACGCCCGGCCCACGTCCGTGGCGGAGGCCGTCATCGGGGACGACGGCGCCGCGACCTACGACTTCCAGCTGGACTGGTCCCTGGACCTCTCGGACGAGCAGCTGGGCGAGCTGCTGCGGGACACGACCCTGCTGCACGTGGGGTCGATCGGGGCGATGCTCGAGCCCGGCGCCTCGAGGGTTCTGCACGCCGTGGAGCAGGCCCACCGCTCGGCCCTGATCTCCTACGACCCCAACTGCCGGCCGTCCATCATCCCCGACTCCTCGGAGGCGCGGGCCCGCGCCGAGCAGCTCGTGGCCCTCGCCGACGTCGTGAAGGCCTCGGACGAGGACCTCCTGTGGCTCTACCCCCACCGCAGCGTCGAGGAGAGCGCCGGCGCCTGGCTCAAGGCCGGCGCGGAGCTCGTCGTCGTCACCCGGGGACCCCTGGGGCCCTGGGCCCGCACCCGGGCCACCGGCCCGGCCGGGGTGCAGGTGCCCGCCGCCCGCACCACCGTGGTGGACACGGTGGGGGCCGGCGACTCCTTCATGGCGGCGCTGCTCGCCTGGCTCACCGACCACGGCTACACGGGCGCGCAGGCCCGCGAGCGGATCGACAACCTGGACCAGGAGCAGGTCGGCGAGCTGCTGCGCCACGCCGCCTCGGCGGCCGGCGTCACGGTCTCCCGCGCCGGCGCCGACCTGCCCCGCAAGGACGAGCTGCCCGCACCCTGACCGGCCCGCGACCGACCCCCGACCCGATCCCGACCCGATCCCGACCGAAGGAGAGCCCGTGCTCGACCGCGATCCGTACGCAGACCTGCCCGACCTGCCGAGCTTCACCCTCACCTCCGAGGACATCACCGACGGCGGGCCGCTCGCCCCGGCCCAGCTCTCGGGCATCATGGGCGCCGGCGGCGAGGACGTGTCCCCGCAGCTGAGCTGGTCCGGGGCCCCGGAGGGCACCAGGAGCTACGTGGTCACGGTCTTCGACCCGGACGCCCCCACCCCCAGCGGCTTCTGGCACTGGTGCCTGTCCAACATCCCCGCCGACGTCACCTCGCTCGAGCGCGGCGCGGCCTCCCGTCCGCCGGCCGGGGCGGTCAAGCACCGCAACGACGGCGGCACCGACGAGTACGTGGGGGCCGCCCCGCCCCCCGGCCACGGGCCGCACCGCTACGTCGTGTGCGTGACCGCGGTGGGCGAGGAGCGGATCGACGTCGACGAGAGCGCCAGTCCCGCGGTGGTCAACTTCCAGCTGTTCAGCTCCGGGATCGCCCGTGCCTGCCTCACCGGGATGCACGAGGCATAGGTGGCGGAAGAGGTGGCAGCGCACCCGTGAGCCCGACTCCGGAGGTCCCCGGGGCGGCGGCGCCGATCCGGATGATCGCCAGCGACCTCGACGGCACCGTCCTGGGGCACGACTTCCGCTTCCGCCCCCGCACCGTCGACGCGATCCGGGCCGCCCAGGACAGCGGGATCCACGTGGTGTTCGTGACGGGCCGGCCCATGCGCTGGCTCGACCCGCTGCGCGAGCAGCTCGGCCACGAGGGCGTGGTGATCTGCTCGAACGGCGCGGTGGTCTACGACCTGCGGGCCGATCTCGTGGTGGAGTCGAGCCTGTTCCCGGCCCGGGACGCGTTCGCGGTGATGGACGAGGTCGCGGCCCGGCACCCCGGCACGCTGTTCGCGGCGGAGACGCTCGAGGGCGTGTTCACGGACCGCGGCTGGGCCCGCACCGACCGGATGGAGATCGGCGCCCCCCTGGTGGGGGCGCTGCGGGAGCGGGTGCCGGCGGACCAGGGGCTCGTGAAGTTCCTGGCCAAGCTGGACACCGCCGACCCGCAGGAGTACTTCCGCGCGCTCGCCGGGATCGTGGCGGGCCGGCTGTCCGTGACGCACTCCGTGGCGGCCGCCCCGCTCGTGGAGATGGGGCAGAAGGGGCTCACCAAGGCCCGCACCCTCGAGCAGTACGCGGCCGAGCGCGGGATCGGCCCGCACGAGGTGATGGCCTTCGGCGACATGCCCAACGACCTCGAGATGCTCACGTGGGCCGCCCACGGGTACGCGATGGCCGGCGGGCACCCCGCGGTGGCCCGCGCGGTCGGCCGCACGGCCCCGCCCTTCGAGGAGGACGGGGTGGCCCAGGTGATCGAGGCGCTGCTGCGCCGGGGGCGCCCCGGGGCGTCATGGGCGGGACAAACCGCTACCGCGGGGTAACAATAGGAGGGTGACCCCTCCAGCGCACCGGCGCGGCCGTCCCGCGGCCCTGGCCCACCGCGGCTTCTGCCGCGACGGCGCCGAGAACACCCTCGACGCGTTCCGCGCGGCCCGGGACCTCGGCTACGAGTGGATCGAGACGGACGTCAACACGACGGCCGACGGGGTGGTCCTGTCCTTCCACGACGAGACCCTGGACCGGGTCACCGGCGGCAGCGGGAAGGTCTCCGCGCTGACCTGGGAGCAGATCAGCACCCGGCGCGTGGCCGGCGCCGGGCGCATCCCACGGTTCGCGGACCTGCTGACGGAGTTCCCCGGGCTGCGGTTCAACGTGGACGTCAAGGACGAGGCGTCCGTGACGGCCCTGCCGGCCCTGCTCCACGAGCTCGGGGCCGCGGACCGGGTGCGGGTCACGTCCTTCTCCGAGAGCCGGCGGCGGCGCACGCTGCGGCGGATCCGCGAGCTCGACGGCCGGAGCGTGCCCACGTCCTCCGGCAAGGAGGGGATGCGCCTGCTGCTCGTGTGCTCGTGGCTGGGCGGTCCCAGCTGGCGGCTCGTCCGGCGGGTGGTCGCCCGGTGGATCGAGCCGTTCGACACCGTGCAGATCCCCCGCCGGTACCGGATGCGGGGCGGGGTGGAGGTCCAGCTCGTGACGCCCCGGTTCGTGCGCTTCGCCCACCGGCACGGCATCGACGTGCACGTGTGGACCGTCAACGAGACCGCCGAGATGGCGGAGCTGCTCGAGCTCGGGGTCGACGGGATCGTCACCGACCGGGCGGACCGGCTCGCCGAGCTGCTGGCGGAGCGGGGGCAGTGGCCGCCCACCGGCGTGTGAGCCATGACACGGCGGTCCGGCCCGTGGCAGGGTGGGGACCATGACCGACACCGCCACGGCCGGCACCGCGCCCGGCACCGAGCAGCACGTCCGGACCGAGGTCCGCAACGGCACCGGGCACATCGTGCTCAACCGGCCCCGGCAGCTCAACGCCCTGACCGCGCAGATGTACCGGGACCTCAAGGCCGCGCTCGACGCGTGGCGGGACGACGACGCCGTGCGCCACGTGCTCGTCACGTCCGCCTCGCCGCGGGCGTGGTGCGCCGGCGGCGACATCCGGGAGGTCCGCGACGCCGTGCTCGGCGGGCGGACCGAGGAGGCCACCGGGGTGTTCGCCGTCGAGTACGCCCTCGACTGCCTGATCGCGGACTACCCGAAGCCCTACGTGGCGCTCATGAACGGCATCTGCATGGGAGGCGGCATGGGCATCTCCGTGCACGGCTCCCACCGCGTGGTGGGGCCCTCGACGGTCATGGCGATGCCCGAGACGAAGATCGGGTTCTTCCCCGACATCGGCGCCTCCTGGTTCCTGCCGCGCGTCTCCCGCCCGGACCGCCGCGGCGAGCCGGGCCTGGCCGTGGGCCGCTGGCTCGCGCTCGGCGGGCAGCGGATCGGCGGCGCGGACGCCGTCGCCCTCGGCCTCGCCGACGTCCTCGTGGCCGACGAGGACTTCGAGGCCCTCGCCGGGGCCGTCGTGGAGGAGGGCCCGGAGGACGCGCTGGCCCGCTTCGCGCGGGAGCCGGAGGCGTCCTCCGTGGTCGCGCAGTGGGACCGGATCGAGGAGCGCTACGGCGCCCCGACCCTCGAGGAGGTCGTCGCCGCCGCGCCGGAGGACCTCACGGGGATGAGCCCGTCCTCCCTGGTGCGCGCCTTCGAGCTGCTCGAACGAGGGGCGGCCGACGACAGCGTGCGCTCCTGCCTCGAGCGGGAGCTGCGCCTGGCCGCCGACACGATCGTGCGCCCCGACTTCGCCGAGGGCGTGCGGGCGGTCCTCGTGGACAAGGACAACGCGCCGGCCTGGGAGCACGCCTCCGTCGCGGACGTCGACGTCGCGGCCGTACGGGCCGTGCTCGGCGAGAAGCTCCCGCTGCCCCTGTAGACGGCCCGGCACGGGCCCGCCCCGCTCAGCGGCGGGACGGGTGCTTCCCGTTGTCGCTGACCACCGTTCCGGAGGGGCCCGGGCGGTCGCCGGTCCCGGTGGGCCGGTCCACGAACCGGCGGTAGCCGAGGTACAGCACCACGGCCAGTGCCACGGTCACCACGCCGAAGGCCGCGAGGGTGTCCTGCGAGATCATGCTGCGGACCACGCTGTGGAGCAGCGTGAACAGGCCGCCGAGCAGGATGCCGTGGGCGAGGACCGGCCGGCGCCGCTCCACGGCCAGGCTCACCGCCAGGAGCAGGACCGAGGCGACCAGGGCGAGCACGCCGACGTCGCGGCTGTGGCGCATGAACTCGTCCTCCCACGCCCGGCGCTCCAGCTCGTAGCCCACCCACTGCTGCTGCTCCTCCGGGGTGAGTTCCCGCGTCTCCTGCGCCAGGGCGATGGACCGCGGCGGCTCCGGCTCCTCCGGACCGGGGTGGACCGTGGCGATGCCGAGACCCACGAACAGGGCCAGCAGCACCCCCAGGAAGAACGTGTAGACCGTCCGCAGGACCCTGCGGTCCTGCGAGCGGTCCTCCGTGCGGTCCACCATGCGGCGTGCTCCGTCTCTCCCGCTCCTGCGGGACGTCCGTCCAGGGCGCCCGGGACCGCGGACGGCGGCCGGGGCGTGCTCGCATTATGGGCCGGACCCGCAGGGTTGTCCACGGCCGTCACCTGGCCCGCGGGCCTTCCACCGGCTTCCCCGTCTGCCTACGCTGGACTCATCCGCCCCGGCCCGAGGGACCCGAGGGCCCGGGCGGAGCCGGGGAGCACCGGAGGGGCGGTGGGCCGCGCGCCCGCCGGAGAGGCGGTGGAGGCCATGGCGGTCTTCGAGAACAGGGTCGAGGCCGGACGGCAGCTGGGGAAGCGGCTGAGGTCCCTGCGCGGACAGGACGTGGTGGTGCTGGGCCTGCCCCGCGGCGGGGTGCCCGTGGCCCACGAGGTGGCCCGGATCCTCGACGCGCCGCTGGACGTCATCGTGGTGCGCAAGCTGGGGGTCCCCTCCCAGCCCGAGCTGGCCATGGGCGCCATCGGGGAGGAGGGCGCCCGTGTGCTCGAGGAGCGGACCCTGCAGTACTTCGGGGTGACGGACGCGCAGCTCGAGCAGATCGAGGCGCGGGAGCGGGCCGTGCTCGAGGCACGGACGGAGCGCTTCCGGGCGGGCCGGGAACGGGTCGATCTCACCGGGCGGATCGCCCTGGTCGTCGACGACGGCATCGCCACCGGCTCCACGGCGCGCGTGGCCTGCCGGATCGCCCGCCAGCTGGGCGCCGCACGGGTGGTGCTGGCCGTTCCGGTGGCCCCGCAGGAGGCCCTGTCCCGGGTGGTCGAGGCGGACGAGGTGATCTGCCTCGCGACCCCGCCGTACTTCACGGCCGTCGGCTACCACTACCGGGACTTCTCCGCCACGGAGGACGACGAGGTCGTGGCCCTGCTCGACGCCGCCCGGCGCCGCCACCAGGCGGAGCTGCCCGGGCCCGCCCGGGCGGACCGGGAACCGGACGGCCGGCCGGTCGACGCCGACGTGCGCATCCCGGCGGGGACGGAGCAGCTCGAGGCCCACCTGCACCTGCCGCGGCCCGGCGCCGGGGTGGTGGTCTTCGCCCACGGCAGCGGGAGCAGCCGGCACAGCCCGCGGAACCAGTACGTGGCCTCCGTCCTGCAGCAGGCGGGGCTCGGCACCCTGCTGCTCGACCTGCTCACCCCCGGGGAGGAGTCGGACCGCGGCAACGTCTTCGACATCGGCCTGCTCGCCGAGCGGCTGCTCCAGGCCACGGCGTGGCTGCGCGAGCAGCCCGGGTCCGCGGCCTCCCCGGTCGGGTACTTCGGGGCCAGCACGGGCGCCGGCGCCGCCCTGTGGGCCGCGGCCGAGCCCGGCGCGTCGATCGCCGCCGTGGTCTCCCGCGGGGGCCGCCCCGACCTCGCGGACGAACGGCTGCGCTCGGTGCGGGCGCCCACCCTGCTGATCGTCGGCAGCGAGGACTCCGAGGTGCTCGGCCTCAACCGGTGGGCGCAGGAGTCGATGCGCTGCCCCACCCGGCTGGCGGTCGTGGAGGGCGCCACGCACCTCTTCGAGGAGCCCGGCACGCTCGCCGAGGCCGCCGGGCTGGCACGGGACTGGTTCCTCCGCCACCTCCGGCCGGCCGGCGAGCACGGCGACGGGACGTCCCGGTGAGTGCCCGCGGACGGGGGGCCTCCCGGGAGGCCGAGGTCCTCGCGGAGATCCGCTCCCTCGCCCGGCCGCTGGAGGGGGCCCCGGACCTCGACCGGCTGGTCGAGCGCTGCGCCGGCGCCCGGTTCGTGTGCGTGGGGGAGGCCTCCCACGGCACCCACGAGTACTACCGGTGGCGGGCCCTGCTCAGCCGGCGGCTGATCGAGGAGCACGGCTTCACCTGGATCGGGGTCGAGGGGGACTGGCCGGACTGCCGGCGGATCGACCGGTGGGTGCGCGGCGAGGCGGACCAGGACCTCGACGCCCGCGGCGTCCTCGCGGGCTTCGAGCGCTGGCCCACGTGGATGTGGGCGAACGAGGAGGTCGCCGAGTTCCTCGACTGGCTCCGGGACGAGAACGCCCGCCGCGCCGGCCACGAGCAGGTGGGCTTCTACGGCCTGGACGTGTACTCGCTGTGGGACTCGCTGCGGGAGATCATCGGCTGGCTCGAGGCCAGCGCGCCCGAGGCCCTGCCCGCCGCGCTGCAGGCGTGGCAGTGCTTCGTGCCCTTCCACGAGGACCCGCACCGGTACGCGTGGCGCACCCGGATCGTGCCCGAGAGCTGCGAGGCCGACGTCGTGGCCCTCCTGGCCGAGGTGCGCCGGCGCACCATGGACCGGACGGCCGGTGACCCCGCCGCGTTCGACGCCGCCCTCAACGCCATGGTGGCGGTCGACGCCGAGCGCTACTACCGGACCATGGTCCGGGGCGACCGGCAGTCCTGGAACGTGCGGGACGAGCACATGGCGGACACCGCCGGCCTGCTCTCCCGCCACCACGGGCCCGGGTCCAAGGGCCTGGTGTGGGAGCACAACTCCCACGTGGGGGACGCCCGGGCCACCGACATGTTCGACGCCGGGCTGGTCAACGTGGGCCAGCTGCTGCGCGAGCGCCACGCCGCGCACGAGGTGGTGCTCGTGGGCCTCGCCTCCTGGGCCGGCACGGTGGTCGCGGCGGAGTCGTGGGGCGCGGCCGAGGAGGTCGTGGCCGTCCCCGAGGCCCGTCCGGGCAGCCACGAGGACCTGCTGCACCGGGCCCTGGAGGACCCCGCGGTGCTGGTCTTCGGCCGCGACCGCTCCGGGCCCTGGCTCTCCGGGCGGTACGGTCACCGGGCCATCGGGGTGGTCTACCACCCGTGGCGCGAGGCCGGCAACTACGTCCCCACCCGGATGGGGGAGCGCTACGACGCCCTGCTCTGGTTCACGGTGACCGCCGCGCTGCGGCCCCTGCACCACGAGGGCCCGCCCGGGGAGCCCGAGCTGGAGACCGAGCCGACGGGCTTCTAGGGTCGTTCCGGCGGAGCGGTCCGGACGCCGGTCCGCTCCGGCCGCTCCTCCTCGGGCGCGTCCTCGGCGGGACGGTCCTGGAAGAAGCGGCGGTGGCCGAGGAACAGCACCACGGCCAGGCCCACGCCCACGGCGATGAACGTCATGGTGGTCTCGCTGGAGGCGAAGCTCCGCCCGATGGCGTAGAGCAGGGTGAAGAGACCGCCGAGCATCACGCCGTTGGTCAGCACCCTGTTGCGCTTCTCGAGCACGAGGCTGAGCACGAGCAGGAGCACGGAGCTGACCAGGGCGACCACGCCCACGTTGCGGTTGTAGTCCTGCTGCTCCTCCTGCCACTGCCGCCACTGCCGCTCGTTCTCCGCCATCTCCTCGCGCTGCTCCTCGGTGGGGGCGCCGCTCCCCTCGGGAACGAACTCCACCCCCGAGGTCGGCTCCGGCATCTCCGGGCCCGGGTAGAAGGTCTGGATGCCGAGCCCCACGAACAGCGCCAGCAGGGCCCCCAGGAAGAAGGTGTAGACGATCTTCATCACGTTGTTGTCCACGGCGGACACTCCGATCGGTCCCGGTCCCCGCGGCGCTCCGCCGGTCGGCGGCGGCACCCGTGGAGGATGCCCTGATTATCGCCCCGCGGCCCCTGCGGATCCAGCGCTCCGGGAGCCGGCCGAGCGGGCCCGTCATCATGGCGCCCCGGGCGCCGCGGGGCTTACGCGCCCGGTCGGCGGTGTCTACGCTGGAAGGGTCGAGGCGGACCGCGCCGGTTCCCCGGCCGGCCGGGGCCGACACCCCGGCGGCGCCGTGGAGCGGTGCCACGGGAAGGAGTCAGGTCATGGCCGGATTGATGCGCAGGGAGGGCCTGGAGATGCTCGAGCCCCTCCGGCGCCTCCTGGAGGGGGACGTCGAGGCGTCCTGGCCCCGGGTGGAGGAGTACCGGGACGGCGACACGGTGGTGATCCGGGCGGAGCTGCCCGGCATCGACCCGGAGCAGGACGTGGAGCTCACCGTGGCCGACGACGTGCTCCACCTGCGGGCCGAGCGCCGGGAGCGGACCGAGCACAAGGACAAGGGCAGCTACCGCTCGGAGTTCCGCTACGGCTCGTTCTCCCGCACCCTGCCGCTGCCCGCCGGGTGCCGGGACGAGGACATCAGCGCCGCCTACCGCGACGGCGTGCTGGAGGTCCGCGTGCCCGTCGCCGAGCACGTCGAGCCCCCGGCCACCAAGAAGATCCAGGTGACCCGAGGCTGAGGCCGCGCCGGCCGCGCGGGGGCGGGCGGACCGGCCCGGTGCCGCCCGTCGTCGCGCGGGCCCCGCGGGCCGGGGGGCCGTTGTGACGGACCTCACCGGGTCCTATCGTGGAGACAGGCGGACCGGCCGACCCGCCGTGATCGAGGAGGTACAGCATGGACGAGCCGTCGTCCGGTGACCGGATCGTCGTGGGAGTCGACGGATCCGGCTCGTCCAAGGCCGCGCTCCGGGAGGGGGTGCGGCTCGCCGAGGCCCTGGGCGCGCCGCTCGAGGCCGTCATGTGCTGGGAGGACCCGCTGCTCTACGAGAGCTACCGCGTGGTGGACCCCGAGGAGTTCCGCCGCGGCAGCGAGCAGCTGTTCGAGAGCACGCTCGCCGAGGTGTTCGGGGAGCAGCGCCCCGCGCACCTCACCACCCGGCTGCTGCGCGGCCAGGCCGCCGCCCGCCTCATCGAGGAGAGCGAGGGCGCCCGGATGCTCGTGGTGGGCCGGCGGGGCACGGGTGGGGTGCTCGGGATGATCCTCGGCTCCGTCTCCTCGGCCCTCGTCTCCCACGCCAAGTGCCCCGTCCTCGTGGTGCGGCACTGAGCGCTCCGGCAGGAACCTGCCGGACGGAGCGCGCCCCGGGCTCGGACCGTGGGCGCCGGAACGAAGGAGTTCGACCATGGCAGCACCATCGCAGCAGCGGATCCTCGTGGGGATCGACGGATCGGACTCCTCGAAGGAGGCCCTCCGGACGGGGGACCGGATCGCCCGGTCCCTGGGCGCCCGGCTGACCGCCCTCATGTTCTGGCAGGGCCCGCCGGTCTACGAGGGCTGGGAGACCGTCGACCCGAACAATCCGCCGGCCGGCACCGAGGACGTGCTCCGCGCGACGGTCGAGGACGTGTTCGGCGGCGAGGTCCCGGAGCACGTGAGCGCCGAACTCGTGCACGGGCGGCCCGCGGCCCGGCTGGTCGAGGAGAGCGAGAACGCCCTGATGCTGGTCCTCGGCCGCCGCGGCCACGGCGGCATGCGCGGTTCGGCCCTGGGCTCCGTCTCCAACGCGTGCATCGCGCACGCCCACTGCCCGGTGCTGGTCGTCCGGCACTGACCGGCCGGCGCGGGCCGCCCGGCGCGGCCCCCGCGGCCCCGAGAGACCGGCTCCCGGGAGCCGGCCCGGACCAGGAGGTTCGACCATGAGTGCACCGACGGACCAGCGGATCCTCGTGGGGATCGACGGCTCGGAGTCCTCGATGGAGGCCCTGCGGCTCGCCGCGGGACTGGCGGAGGCCCTCGACGCCCCGCTCGAGGCGATCGCGTGCGCCGGGGACCCCACCGTGCTGGACGCCGAGCTCCTCGTCGACGAGGAGGCGCTGCGCGCCAACCACGAGCGGATCCTCGCGCGCACGGTTGCGGCCGTCTTCGGGGAGGACGTCCCCGGACGGCTGACCACCACGGTGACCCACGGCCGCCCGGCCGGCCGGCTCATCGCGGAGAGCGAGACCGCGCAGCTGCTCGTGCTGGGCCGGCGCGGCCGTGCCGGACTGCTCGGCTCCGGCCTGGGGTCCGTGTCCCACGCGTGCGTCGCCTACGCGCACTGCCCGGTGCTCGTGGTCCGGCACTGAGCGGACCGGCCCGTCACTTCTCGCCGTGCGGTGTGCGGCCGTGCGTTCCTGGGCTGTGCGGCTCGGAGGTGTGCGGTGCGGGACGGGCCCGTCACTTCTCGCCGTGCGGCCCCCGCAGGGCGCGCAGGGCGTTGAGGATGGCCAGGAGGTCCACGACCTCCTGGCTGAGGGCGCCGAAGATCGCCGGGATCGCCCCGGTGGCGGCCACGAGCATGAGCACCACGGACAGGGCGATGCCCAGCCAGATGCTCTGCAGGGCCACCTGCATGGTGCGCCGGCCGATCCGCACCGCGGTCGCGGTCCGGGCGAGGTCCTCGGTGAGGACCACGACGTCGGCGGACTCGCTGGCGGCGGTCGCGCCCCGGGCGCCCATCGCGACGCCGACGTCGGCGGCGGCGAGCACGGGGGCGTCGTTGACGCCGTCGCCGACCATGAGCACCGGCCGGTCCCGGGCGTCCCGGACGGTGCGGACCTTGTCCTCCGGCAGGCACTCGGGCAGCACCCGCGTGATGCCCAGCGCCGCGGCGACGTGCTCCACGGTGGCGCGGGCGTCCCCGCTGAGCACCAGGATCTCCCGCACCCCGAGCGCGGTCAGCTGGGCCATCGTGGCCGCCGCGTCCTCGCGCACCCGGTCGCTCATCACCAGGGTGCCGGCGAAACGGCCGTCCACGGCCACGTACACGGCCAGCTCGCCGGGTCCGAGCGCCTGCTCGACCACGTCCGGGGCGGAGCGGGCCACGTGGGCGCGCTTGCCGACCACCACCCGGCGCCCCTCGACCGTGGCGGTGACCCCGTGGGTGGCCTCCTCGTGCGCCTCCTCGGCGGGGACCGGCTCCAGTCCCCGGGCGAGCGCGGCGTCCCGCACCGAGGCCGAGAGCACGTGCGAGGAGTACTGCTCGGCGGAGGCCGTCAGGCGCAGCAGCTCGTCCGCCCGGAACGGGGGACGGGCGTGCACGGCCAGCAGCTCGGGGCGGCCGTAGGTGATCGTGCCGGTCTTGTCGAAGGCGGCGGTGCGCACCGCCGCGAGCCGTTCGAGCGTTCCGGCGTTCTTGATGATGACCCCGTTGCGGGCCGCCCGGCTCATCCCGCCCAGGAACGCCACGGGCGCGGCGATCAGCAGCGGGCAGGGGGTCGCCACCACGAGGACCTCCGCGAAGACCACGGGGTCCCCGTGGTACCACCAGGCCAGCCCGGCCACGAGCAGGGCGAACCCGGTGAAGGGCACGGCGTAGCGGTCGGCCAGGCGCACCACCGGCGCGCGGGACGCGGCGGCCTCGCGCACCATCGCCACGATCGTGGCGTACTGGCTGTCCGCCGCGGTCGCCGTGGCCCGCAGGACCACGGCCTGCTGCTCGTTGAGGACGCCCGAGAGCACCGCGTCACCGGCGCGGCGGGTCACGGGCAGGCTCTCCCCGGTGATGGAGGACTCGTCGAAGTCGGCCTCCGCGCCGACCAGCCGGCCGTCCACGGGCACGACCTCGGCGGGGCGGACCAGGATCTCGTCCCCGGGCCGGACCTCCTCGACCGGGACGTCCCGGACGGAGCCGTCCGGACGCAGCCGGTGGGCGAGCACGGGGGCCCGCTCGAGCAGCGCGTTGAGCTCCTTGCGGGCCCGGTTGGCGGCGTAGTCCTCGAGGGCCTGCCCGCCGGTGAGCATGAGGACCACCACGAGGGACGCCAGGTACTCGCCGACCGCCACGGTGGAGCTGATCGCGGTGACGGCCAGCAGGTCCACGCCCCAGTGCCCGGCGAGGACGTCCTCGACCATGCCCCACGCCACCCGGGCGGCCACGGCCAGCGCCCAGCCCGAGCCCAGCCACTGCGCCGGGACCGGCTGCCCCGCGGCCAGCAGCCCCACGACCACGGCGCCCACGGCCAGGGTCGCGGCCACGAGCGGATAGCGCCGCGGGAACTCGAGCAGCCGGCCCGCGCGGCCGGGGTCGACGTCGAGGTCGGGGCGTGCGCCCACGGAGAGGCTCATGCGTCCCTGGTGCCCCCGGGCCCGGTTCCGAGGCGACGTTCCGTCTCGGCGATCCGCCGTGCGGTGCGCAGGAAGCTGTCCGGGTTCAGGGAGATCGAGTCGATGCCCTCCCGGACCAGGAACTCGGCGAAGTCGGGGTGGTTGCTGGGGCCCTGGCCGCAGATGCCGATGGGGATGCCGGCGGCGTGGGCCTTGCGGATCGCCTCGCCGATCATCCGGGTGACGGCCTCGTCCCGCTCGTCGAAGAGCGCGCGCAGGGCCTCCGCGTCCCGGTCCACGCCCAGGACGAGCTGGGTGAGGTCGTTGGAGCCGATGGAGAAGCCGTCGAACCGCGTGGCGAACTGCTCGGCCAGGACCACGTTGGAGGGGATCTCGCACATCATGTACACCTTCAGGCCGTGCCGCCCCCGCTCCAGGCCGTGCTCGGCCATCGTGGCGAGGACCCGGTCCGCCTCCGCCACGGTGCGGCAGAACGGGACCATGACCACCACGTTGTCGAAGCCGATGCGCTCGCGGACCCGCCGCAGCGCCCGGCACTCGAGGGCGAAGCCCTCGCGGTAGCGCGGGTCGTAGTAGCGCGAGGCGCCCCGGAAGCCGAGCATCGGGTTCTCCTCGGGCTCCTCGAAGGCCGCCCCGCCCACGAGGTGCGCGTACTCGTTGGTCTTGAAGTCGCTGAGCCGCACGATCACGGGCAGGGGGTGGTACGGGGCGGCGAGCTTGGCGATGCCCAGCGCGAGCGTCTGCACGAAGTACTCCTGCCCGTCGGCGAAGCCCGCCGTCAGCTCCGCGATCCGCCGCCGGTCCGCCTCGTCCCGCACCCGCTCCGGGTGCACGAGGGCCATGGGGTGGACCTCGACGATGTTGTTGACCACGAACTCCATCCGGGCCAGCCCCACCCCGTCGGCCGGCAGCCGCCACCAGCGGAAGGCCGCGGCGGGGCTCGCCACGTTGACCATGACGGCGGTGCGCGCGTCCGGCAGCTCCCCGAGGTCGACCTCCTCGACGTCGAACGCGAGGGCGCCCTCGTAGACCGTGCCCCGGTCGCCCGACGCGCAGGAGACCGTCAGCTCCTGGCCCTCCGGGATCGTCCGGGAGGCGTCCCCGGTGCCGACCACGGCGGGCAGGCCCAGCTCCCGGCTGACGATCGCGGCGTGGCTGGTGGGCCCGCCGTGGTCGGTGACGATCGCGGCGGCACGCTTCATCACCGGGACCCAGTCCGGGTCCGTCATCTCGGTGACGAGCACCGCGCCGTCCCGGAAGGACTCGATGTCCGCCGCGGTGCGCACCACGCAGGCCGGTCCGGTCGCCACGGCGTCCCCGACCGCGGCGCCCACCGCGAGCACGCGTCCCTCCTCGCGGAGGTGGTGGACCGTGAAGCGGGTCCCGCTGCGCCCGGCCTGGACGGTCTCCGGCCGGGCCTGCAGCAGGAACAGCTCGCCGGTGAGCCCGTCCTTCGCCCACTCCAGGTCCATGGGCCGGCCGTAGTGGTCCTCGACGAGCACGGCCCAGCGGCCGAGCTGCAGGACGTCGGCGTCGCCGAGCACCCACGCCTCCCGCTCCGCGGGGGAGGTCTCCACGAGCCGGGTGGCGGCGGCGCCGGCGGGGGCGTCGTCGTCGTGCACGAGCTTGTGCAGCTTGGCCCCGCGGGTCCGCTCCACGATCGGGGCCTCCGCGACGTCGAGGAGGGGCTTGAAGACGAGGTACTTGTCCGGGTCCACGGTCCCCTGCACGACCGTCTCGCCCAGGCCCCACGCCGCGCTGATCACGGCCACGCGGGGGAAGCCGCTCTCGGTGTCGATCGAGAACATCACCCCGGAGCCGCCGAGGTCCGAGCGCACCATCTCCTGCACGCCGACGGACAGGGCGACCGCGAGGTGGTCGAAGCGCTTGAGCTCCCGGTAGGTGATCGCCCGGTCCGTGAACAGGGATGCGTAGCACCGCCGGCACGCCGCCAGCAGCTCCTCCTCGCCGACCACGTTGAGATAGGTCTCCTGCTGACCGGCGAAGCTCGCGTCCGGGAGGTCCTCCGCGGTGGCGCTGCTGCGCACGGCCACGGACGGCCGGGCGCGGCCGGTGCGCTCGGCGAGCTCCCGGTAGAACCGCCGGATCTGCCGCGCCGTCTCCTCGGGGAACTCCCCGC
The DNA here is from genome assembly GCF_040981245.1 of Kocuria cellulosilytica. Lineage (NCBI taxonomy): Bacteria > Bacillati > Actinomycetota > Actinomycetes > Micrococcales > Micrococcaceae > Kocuria > Kocuria cellulosilytica. Next base: position 100,601 of record NZ_JAVFWZ010000005.1, read on the forward strand.
GCAGGAACAGCTCCCGCACGGCGGCCCCGGTCTCCCGCAGCGTCGCGCGGCCCGCGCGGTGGTCCTCGAGCCGGTCCCGCAGGGCGGGCCCGATCCCGTTGGCCTCCACGTAGGACCGGTAGGCGTCCGCGCTGGTCGCGAAGCCGCCCGGCACGCGCACGCCCCGGGACGCCAGCTCCCGGACCAGCTCCCCGAGCGAGGCGTTCTTGCCGCCCACGAGGGCGACGTCCGCGATCCCGAGCTCCTCGAACCAGCGGACCTCGGGGGCGGCCACGTCAGCTCCTCCGGGCCAGGAGGGCGGCGCAGGCCTCCTCGCACCGCTCGCAGGCCTCGGCCGCGAGGGCGCAGTGCTCGTAGACCTCGTCGTGCTTGCGGCACGCGTCGCGGCAGACCCGGAGCGCGGCCCGGCACGCCTCGAGCAGCGGCACCAGCACGGCCCGGCCGTCCCCGGGCTCAGGGAAGCCGAGCCGGGCCAGCACCTGGGCGGTGGCCGAGCAGATCACCGCGCAGTCCTGCTCGGCGCGCAGGCACTCGCGCAGCTCCGCGACGGCGTCCTCCTCGACGCACGCGTCGGCGCTGATCCGGCAGATCTGGGCGGTGTCGAGGCACGCCTCGATGCACTCGGCCTCGGCCGCGCGCTCCTCGTGCGTGAGCTCCGGGGCGGCGGGGTGCGCCATCAGGGCGCGGCTGATCGTGCTCACGGGACGTCCTCCATCGGGTGGGACCGGTACGGGTCGGATCAGCCCGCGAGGCGGGACCTCGGGGCGGCTCGGGGCCGGGCCGCCCGGCGCGCGGGCTCGGGGCTCCCGGGGCGGCGGGAGCCCGCCCACCCGGCGAGCTGGGTGACGGTGCCGTGGCCGGGCAGCTCGGCGGGGACCACGAAGTCGACGGCGGGCGTGCCGCGCACGGCGTCCTCGTGCTCCGCGGCCCAGCGCAGCAGGTCCACGGCGGCCGGCTCGACGTGGTGGGCGGTGGTGAGGTCCACGACCACCGCGATGTCCGGCGCCAGGGTGCGGGCGCGGCGGACCAGGGGGCACAGGGCCCGGTGGTTGAGCTCCGTGACGCACCCGCTGACCACGAGCCGGATGTGCCTGCCGTCCAGATCGACCTGGACGAGGACGGACGGTTTGTGGTGCATGCTGTCTCCCCTGCAGCTCACGGTGCGTGGCCGGCTGCTCGGCCTTCCCGCACTCCACGCTAGGGGACGGGAGACCTGGGTCACCACGAAAGCTGGCCTCTCACGGGCACATTTCGTCTACCGACGAGTAGGAGGGGTGCGGCGCTCAGCCCAGGGGAGAGGGCTGCCGCGTGGCGTCGGGGGCGAGCGGGTCGCTGCCCACCGTCCCGCGCACGCGGGCGAGGAAGGCCATGAGGTGGTACACGACGAGCGTGGCCGCGGTGCCGAGGGCGATGCCCGCGAACTGCAGCCCGGAGGCCTCCCACGTGTAGTCGGCGATCCCGATGATCATGGCCACCGCCGCGGTGGTGAGGTTGACCGGGTTCGAGAAGTCCACGCGGTTCTGCACCCAGATCCGCACGCCGAGCATGCCGATCATCCCGTACAGCACGGTCGCGGCCCCGCCCAGGACCCCTGCGGGGACCGTGGCCACGGCGGCGCCGAAGACCGGGAAGACGCTCAGCAGGATCGCCACGACGGCGGCGACCCAGTAGGCCGCCGTCGAGTAGACGCGCGTGGCCGCCATGACGCCGATGTTCTCCGCGTAGGTCGTGGTCCCGGAGCCGCCGCCCGAGCCGGCGATCACGGTGGCGAGCCCGTCGGACATGATGGCCCGGCCGATGTACGGGTCGAGGTCGTCGCCGGTCATGAGCGCCACGGACTTCACGTGCCCGATGTTCTCGGCCACCAGCACGAGGATGACCGGGACGAACAGGCCCATCAGGGGCAGGTGGAACTCGGGGGCCTGGAACGGGGGCAGCCCGAACAGGCCCTGCTGCTGCCACGCCTCGGCGATCCGGGTGAACTCCACCTCGCCCCGGAGCACCGCCGTCAGGTAGCCGATCAGCACGCCGAGCAGGATCGACAGCCGGCCGGGCAGGCCGCGGAAGAGCACCGAGATGAGGATGATGGAGAACAGCGTCACCAGCGCGGTGACGGGGGCGTCCATGAAGTTCTGCTGCGCGGACGGCGCCAGGTTGAAGCCGATGAGCGCCACGATGGTGCCCGTGACCAGCGGCGGCATGAGCTTCTGGAGCCACGCCGTGCCCGCGAACTGCACCACCAGGCCGATGAGGAACAGCGCCGCGCCGGCCATCAGGACGCCGCCCAGCGCCCCGCCCGGGCCGTACTGGTTCGTCGAGGCGCCGATGGGGGCGATGAAGGCGAAGGACGAGCCGAGGTAGGAGGGCACCCGGCCGGCGGTGACCACCAGGAAGAGGATCGTGCCCACGCCGGAGAAGAACAGCGTGGTCGAGGGCGGGAAGCCCGTGATCAGGGGGACCAGGAACGTGGCGCCGAACATGGCCACCACGTGCTGCGCGCCGATCGTGACCGTGCGGGGCCAGGTGAGCCGCTCCCGCGGCCGCACGACCTCCCCGGCGGTGACGGTGCGGCCGTCGCCGTGGAGGCGCCAGCCGAGGCCGAGGCGGGTGGCGATGCTGCGTCCGGGCACGGGGGAACTCATGGGGTCTCCTCGACGGCGGGGTGGGGGCCCGGATCCGGGCCCCCACCACTGTACTCGGTGCCCCCGCCGGTCGGGGCGGGCCCCGCGTCCCGTGCCGGAGGTGCCGGAGGCCCTCCATGTGATCAGCACGGTGATGGAAACTATGATGGTGGGCGACCAGCACCACCGCCCGGACAGGAGTCGACACATGCGTCAGCCACAGCCACGAGGGCCGCTCGGCGAGGACCTCCTCGCGGTGCTCCGGGAGGAGCCCGGCAGCCCCGCGGCCGAGGAGCGGGCCTCGGCGCTGCCGGCGGCCGCCCGCGCCGCCGTGTCCCGCGCGGAGGACGTCCTCGCGGACGACGACGTCCAGCTCGGCCTCTTCGTGCTGCACGCCCTGCACTACCAGGGCGTCGAGGGGGTCGACGACCGCTGGGAGAGCGACCCGGAGCTGCTGCGCGCGCGGGAGGTGCTCTCCGCCGCGCTCGAGGCACGGCTGCGGGCGGAGCTGCCGGCCGACACGGTGCCCGGCACGCCGCAGTCGGTCGCCGACGCCCTGTTCGCCATGGCCGCCGAGGACGACGGCCCGAGCCTCGCGCGCCACCTCTCCGGCCGGGCGGACGGGGAGCAGGCACGGGAGTTCCTGCAGCTGAAGTCCGTCTACCAGCTCATGGAGGGCGATCCGCACACGTGGGGCATCCCGCGGCTGAGCGGCCGGGCGAAGGCCGGGCTGATCGAGATCCAGGTCGACGAGTACGGGGGCGGCAACGCCGCCCGGATGCACTCGGCCCTGTTCGCCGCCGGGATGCGCGAGGCCGGCCTCGACGACTCCTACGGCAGCGCCGTGGACCGGGTGCCCGCCGAGTGGCTCGCCGGGGTCAACACCGTCACGATGTTCGGTCTGCACCGCCGGCTGCGCGGCGCGGTGGTGGGGCACCTGGCCATGTACGAGATGACCTCCTCCGTGCCCTCCAAGTTCCTGGCGCGGGGCTTCCACCGCCTGGGGCTGCCCGCCGCGGCCGCGTTCTACGACGAGCACGTCGAGGCCGACGCCGCCCACGAGCAGATCGCGGCCCGGGACATGGCCGGGGGCCTCGTGGTCGAGGACCCCGCCGTCGCCGCCGACGTCTTCTTCGGCGCGCGCTGCGTCCTGCACCTGGACGGCCTCGCCGCACGCCAGGCGCTCGCGCGGTGGGAGGCGGGGGAGTCCGCGCTGCGCCCGGCCACGGCGGGGTCCGCACGGCGCGGCGCCGCGGAGCTCGTCCGGTGAGCGGGGAGCCCCGCGCCGGGGACCCCGCGCCGGACCCCGCGCCCGGTCCCACGGCGCTCCCCGGTCCCGCCCCGGCCGGTGAGCCGGTGACGATCACCGTGTGCCCCGACGGCCCGCTGCTGGTGCGCGGCGGCTACGAGCTGCTGGACGGCGACGACCGGCCCATCGACCCCGGACGCGCCACGGTGGCGCTGTGCCGCTGCGGGGCCTCGTCCATCAAGCCGTTCTGCGACGGCTCGCACAAGCGGGCCCGGTTCCGCGCCCGCTGAGCCTCAGCGGCGCGGAGCCGGCTCCCGCAGCAGCCACTGCGCGAGCTGGTCCAGGACCATGCCCAGCAGGCCGATCACGAGGATCACCACGAGCATCTCGTCGTAGGCCAGCCGGTCCCGGGCGTTGAGGATCTCGTAGCCCAGGCCGCTGCTGACGCCGAGCATCTCCGCCGGGACGATGACCACCCACGAGATCCCCAGGGCCAGCCGCACACCGGTCATGACGAACGGCCGGATGCTGGGCAGCACCACGGTGCGCAGCCGCTCGAGCGGGGTGGCCCCGAGGGTCTCGGCGACCCGCAGGTGCAGCGGGTCCAGCGCCTGCACGCCCGCGGCCGTGCTCATGGTGATCGGCCAGACGGCGGCGGCGGCCACGAGGAAGACGACGGGCGCGTTGCCCACCCCCAGCAGGGCCACGGCCACCGGCGCCCAGGACAGCGGGGAGACCATGCGCAGGAACTGCACGACCGGGGCGCTGGTCCACCGGAACCGGCGGTAGGAGCCGATGAGCAGACCCAGGGGCACGCCGACCCCGGTGGCCACGGCCAGCCCGCACAGCAGCCGCCACAGGCTCGTCAGGCCGTCCTGGACCACCACGCCCCGCTCGAACAGCGAGGCCACGGCGCCGGGCATGCGCTCGGGCTGGAACGCGGCGATCATCGTGCTGGCGCCCGCCGCGGCGTGGGTGAACGCCCACCACACGGCGACCGTGACCAGCACCCCGAACACGCCCCAGGCGGGACCGGCCCAGCGGGGCCCGGTGCGCCGGGCCGTGCGCGCCGGGGCGGAACCGCCCGGGCCGGAACCGGCCGGCGCGGAGCGGGACGGGCCGGTGCGGGCGACGTCGTCGAGGTCGGTGGGGGTCCCCGAGGCGTCCTGCGGGGTCCGGTGCGGGGCGCTCATGGGGCGATCTCCTCGGTGCGGGTCGTGCCGGTCAGGCCGAAGACGCCCAGCCCGCCGACCTTCTCGATGCTGCGGATCACGAGCCTGTCGTCGACGAGCTCGCGGTGGGCGGCGGCCGGGTCGAGGCCGTCGAGGAACCCGGCCGGCGCGTCGACGACCGTCTCCTGCATGGCGCGCACCAGCTCCTCGGTGAAGCTCGCGTACGGGTACGGGCGGAAGTCCAGGCGCTCGCCGTTCCAGGCGGGGTGGTGCAGTGCGCCCCGGTGCTCGGCGGCGTGGTAGGTCAGGGCCTGCTGGATCACCGGCCGGGGCTGGGGGAGGTAGTCGGCCGAGAGCAGCGCCGCGGTCTCGGGGCGGTTCTGCCGGGCCCAGGCCTGGGCCCGGACGAGGGCGTCCATGAACCCCTGGGCCTGCGCGGGGCGGTCGCGGATGAGCTCGCCGCGCAGCATCGTCACGCAGCACGCGTGGTCGTGCCACACGTCGCCGAGGAACCGGTGGATGTTCCCGACGTCCTTCGCCTCGGCGGCGGCGTTGAACGGGTCGGCCACCACGTAGCCGCCGATCACCCCGTTGTTCAGCGCCGGGAGCATGTCGGAGGGGGCCATGGGCAGCAGGGCGACGGTGCGGCGCTGCCGGGACGGGGCCTCCCGCATGACCGGGACGAGACCGGCCTCGCGCAGCAGCTTCTGCACGATCACGTTGTGCACGGACCACCACGCCGGGATCGCCACGGACTCCCCGGACAGGTCCTCGAGCCGCTGCACGTCCGGGCGGACCGTGAGCGCGGAGCCGTTGATGTGGTTCCAGGCCGTGATGCGGACGTCGGCCCGCAGCCCGTAGCGCATGTACAGGGCCATGGGCATGAGCATGTGGATCGCGTCCACCTTGCCCGCCACGAACGCCTCGGACAGGGACGCCCAGCTGCGGAAGAGCACCGGGTCCGCGACCGGGACGGCGGCGTCGTCGTAGTAGCCGTTGGCGTGGGCGACCAGCAGGGGGGAGGCGTCCGTGATGGGGAGGTACCCGATCCGCACGGGCCGTGCCGGGCCGTCCGCGCCGCGGGCGTCCTGCTGGCTGCCCGCGTAGAGGCTCCCGGCGCCCCAGCCGAGACCGGTGAGGGCCGCGGCCCCGGCCCCGGCCCGCAGCAGGGTCCGCCGGCTCGGTCCGCCGGTGCTCATATGACCCAGTTCCCGTCGTCGTCCCCGCCGCCGCGGTAGTGGGCGAGGATCTGCTCGGCCGTGGTGCCGTCCTGCGCCGGCACCCACTGCTGCCGGAATCCTCGCGGACCGGCGAAGAAGCCGATCCGGTCGCCGAGGGTGATGGCCTCGTCGACGTCGTGGGTGACGAGGAAGACCGTCAGCTCGAGCTCGGTCGCGAGCCCGCGCAGCCACAGCTGCAGGTCCTTGCGGGTCGCGGGGTCCAGGGCGCTGAAGGGCTCGTCGAGCAGGAGCACGTCGGGGCGCACCGCGAGCGCACGGCCCACGGACACGCGCTGGGCCTGCCCGCCGGAGAGCTCCTGGACCGGGGTGTGCGCCAGCGCGGCCAGGCCGAGGATCCCGAGCAGGTCGTCCACGCGGGCGTCCTCGAAGCGGTCGCGGTTGCGCCGGTACCGGCCGCCGAGGGCGATGTTCTGGCGCACCGACAGCCAGGGGAACAGCCCGGGGTCCTGGAAGACGACGGCGAAGCGCTCGTCGGCGTCGCCGAACTCGATGCTGCCCCCGTCCAGGGGCTCGAGCCCGGCGATGGCCCGCAGCAGAGTCGACTTCCCGGAGCCGCTGGGGCCCAGCACGGCGAGGGTCTCGCCGTTGCGCAGGGTCAGGTCCACCCCGTCGAGGGCGGGGGCGGATGCTCCCGGGTAGCTCTTGCGCAGCCCGCGGACGGTGAGCGCGGGCCGCGGGGCGGGGCTCAGACCAGGTTCTGCAGGACCCACCGCAGGTGTCCTTCCGTGGGGGACTGGACGGGCAGGAACGCGGCCTCGCGGGCGCGGCGGGCCGTGGCCGACGACATGGCGTAGCCGCGCCCGCCCACGATCTTCCCCTCGAGCCGGGTGGCCCGGCCCGTGAGCAGCGCGGCGTCCAGGCGGAGGGAGAACAGCTCGCGGGGGCCCGCCGCGCGGGGCGCGTCCGCGAGGCGCAGCAGGTCGGCGCGCAGCCGCCGCTGCTCGGCGGTCGCCTCCTCCAGCTCCTCGCGGAAGACCTCGGCGACGCCCTGCAGGGCGTCGTGGGCGGCGGTCAGCGCGGCGGCCGAGAGGCCGAGGCAGAACGCGGTCTGCAGCAGCAGGAAGGGGCCCCGGACGGCGGCGAGGAAGGACGGGACGTCCTCGCTCAGCAGGTCCTCGGCGAGGTCGACGGGCACGTCCTCGAGCACGAGCACGCCCGAGGCCGTCGCGTTGAGCGCCATCAGGTTCTCGAGCAGCCGCACCGTCACGCCGGGCGCCGAGACCCGGGTCCGGAGCACCGCGCGGGAGCCGTCCGCCCGCACGGCGGGCAGCACCACGAGGCCCTCGGGGTACAGGTTGGAGGCCCACGGCACGGTGCCGTTGAGGACGGGCCCCGAGGCGCCGTCGGTGAGGGTCACGGGGATCTCCCCGATGCCGGCCGCGTCCTTGAACGCCGGCGCCATCGCCGAGCACCCGGGCACGGCCCCGGACCGGACGTCCGCGGGGACCCCGGTCCCGGTGGCGGCGAGGTACTCGACGGTCGCCCGGTGCGCCCACAGCGAGAACGCCGTGGCGGTGCACTCGGTGGCGAGGTCGAACACGACGGCGGCCTGCGGGGCCAGCGACCCGGTCAGGCCGAGGTCCAGCAGTCCCCGGTCGCCCAGCTCGCGCAGCGTCGTCAGCGGGGACGCGGCGGCCGTGTCGACGTCGCGGGCCCGAGCCGCCGCGGTGCGGCGGACGAACTCGTGGTCCGGGTAGTCGACGAGCGGGGCGAGCAGCGGCTCGGTCCCGGGGACCGGGCCGCCGGCCGTGGACGGGGTGCGCGTGGACTGGGTCATGGTCTTCCGTTCTGCCGGGGAGTGCGGTGCGGGGCCCGCCGGCACGGCGGGCGGGAAGCACGACGGCGGCCCCCGGCTCGCGGGGGCCGCCGTGGCGCCGAGCGCTGCGGTCCGCTCAGACGTTGAGCTTGAACATCCGGTCGAACGGGGTGCCCACGGCCTGGCGCGCGCGCTCCACGGACGCCTCGTCGGGGGCGTTGTAGAAGCACAGGCACTTCGCGGTGTCCTCGCGCACGTAGGTGCGCAGGAAGGAGACCTCGGGGACCTCGGCGTACTTGGGGGAGTTGGCCTTCTTGCGGGCCAGGTACTGCTCCATGGTGATCTCCGCGGGGATGTCCCACTCCACCAGGTACTGCGCGTCGCCCTTGAGCTTCTTGATGTCCTCGAGCTCGGCGCCCACGAGGCGGACGGCGTCGGGGCCGGTGACCTCCGCGGCGGCGTCCCCGGCGGCGGAGCGCACCGCCTGGGCGAGGCCCTCGCCGCTGTCGGCCTCGACGATCACGAACACCCGTCCGTGGTCGGCCGTGACCTGGGACTCGATGAACTCGGCGCCCGCCGAGGAGACGGCCTCGGAGACCGTGCCGATCAGCTGGGTCACGGCGTCCTTGGACGCGGAGGCGGGAACGATCTCGAGCAGGTGGAGAGACATGGGATTCCTTCCGGACGAGGGAGGCGGCGGAGCCGCGCCGGCACTGTTTCCAGGCTAGGCTCCTGCCCGCCGGACGTCGCGGAAATCGTCACAGTTCGCAACATCGGGCTCTTCCGCCCGTCTCCCTGGCCCCGGGGCCGTGTCGTGTGCACAATGCGCCCCGCTCCGCCCGCCGGGACGCGGCCGGCCGGTCCGGCGGGGACCGCACGGCCTCCGCGGGGGAGCGGGCCCCGGTCGGGGCGGGCGTCCCCGCGGGGAGGCGGTCCGGGGCGGTCCGGGCCCGGACCGCCCCGGACCCGTCAGGAGATGACGCCGTCCACCAGGGCCTTGGCCTCCTGCTGGACCTGCTGCAGGTGCTCCTCGCCGAGGAAGGACTCCGCGTAGATCTTGTAGACGTCCTCCGTGCCGGACGGCCGCGCCGCGAACCACGCGTTCTTCGTGGTGACCTTCAGCCCGCCGATCGCCGCGCCGTTGCCGGGGGCGTTGGTCAGCTTCGCCGTGATCTGCTCGCCGGCCAGGGTGTCCGCCTCCACCTGGGCGGGGGAGAGCTTCTTCAGGGCGGCCTTCTGCTCCCGGCTCGCCGGGGCGTCGATGCGCTGGTAGACGGGGGCGCCGAACTGCTGGGTGAGCTCCGCGTAGCGCTGGGACGGGGTCTTCCCGGTGCGGGCCGTGATCTCCGCGGCCAGCAGCGCCAGGATGATCCCGTCCTTGTCGGTGGACCACACGGAGCCGTCCCGGCGCAGGAAGGACGCGCCCGCGGACTCCTCGCCGCCGAAGCCGATCGAGCCGTCCATCAGCCCGGGCACGAACCACTTGAAGCCCACCGGGACCTCCACGAGCTCACGACCCAGGGAGGCCGCCACCCGGTCGATGATCGAGGAGGACACGAGGGTCTTGCCGACCCCGGCCTCCGGGGACCAGCCGGTGCGCTCGCGGAAGAGGTAGTCGATGGCCACCGCCAGGTAGTGGTTGGGGTTCATCAGGCCCGCGTCGGGGGTCACGATGCCGTGGCGGTCCGTGTCGGCGTCGTTGCCGGTGGCGATGTCGTACTTGTCCCGGTTGCCGATGAGCGAGGCCATGGCGGAGGGGGAGGAGCAGTCCATCCGGATCTTCTCGTCCCAGTCGAGGGTCATGAACGCCCACTGGGGGTCCACGTCCGGGTTCACCACGGTCATGTTCAGCCCGAAGCGCTGGGCGATCTCGCCCCAGTAGGCCACGGAGGCCGAGCCCATGGGGTCGGCGCCGATGTGCAGCCCGGAGTCACGGATCACGTCGAGGTCGACGACCTCCGGCAGCGTCCGCACGTACTCCTCGAGGAAGTCGTAGGCACCGGTGGTCTCCGCCGCCCGCGCCTGGGCCAGGGGCATCCTGCGGACCCCCGCCATGCCGTTCTCGAGGAACTGGTTGGCGCGCTGGGCGATCCACTCGGTGGCGTCGCTGTCCGCGGGGCCGCCGTTGGGCGGGTTGTACTTGAAGCCGCCATCGGAGGGCGGGTTGTGGGACGGGGTGATGACGATGCCGTCGGCCATTCCCTCCGCCCGGCCCGTGTTGTGGGTCAGGATCGCGTGGGACAGCGCCGGGGTGGGCACGTAGCCGTCCCGGGAGTCCAGCAGGACGGTCACGCCGTTGGCGGCCAGCACCTCGAGCGCGGTGTCCTGCGCGGGCCCGGACAGGGCGTGGGTGTCCTTGCCCATGAACAGCGGGCCCGTGATCTGCTGGCCGGTGCGGTACTCCACGATGGCCTGCGTGATCGCCGCGATGTGCGGCTCGTTGAACGAGGCCTTGAGGGACGAGCCCCGGTGCCCGGACGTGCCGAAGGCCACACGCTGGTCCGGGTCCGAGGGATCGGGCGAGACGTCGGTGTAGGCGTCGAGGAGCTTGCCGAGGTCGACGAGGTCACTGGGTTGGGCGACGGTGCCCGCACGGTTGGTCATGGCGCCCAACCTACCGCCGGGCGGCGGGCGCGTGGGGCTGCCGCGCGATCGGGTCGCCAGGTTTCGCGCTCCCTGCCGCGCGGGGAAGGGCCGCGCCGCGGGGCGGACGGGCAGGGCCGCGCAGCGGGGGCCGGAGGGAGCGCACAGGGGCTGGAGGAATCGCGGCGGGTGGGACAGGATGAGGGCACCAGCCACGGCAGGACCGAACGAGGAGGCCGACACCATGAGCGACACACCCGACGAGACGACCGAGGGCTCGGGCAAGGGTCCGGAGGGCACCGTCCCGGACAACGAGCAGGGCATCGGGCTGACGGCCGACGAGAACGCGACCGGGTTCGAGCCGGAGGAGGACCCCGAGGCGGCCACCGACCCGGACGAGGACCCCGAGGCGGGGGAGGCGGCCCTGGGTCACTCCTGACGTGCCGGGCGGGGGCCGGGCAGACCCCGGTCCTCGAGCTGGGCGACGACGGCGAGCAGCTGCGCCTCCGCGCTCGGGCGGCCGACGAGCTGGACGCCCATGGGCACGACCGGACCGTCGTCGTCGCCCGCCGGACGGGTCCACAGCGTGGGCACGGTCACCGCGGGCAGGCCCACGACGTTGACGACCGACGTCCAGGGCGTGTACCCGCACTGGCGCCGGTAGTCCTGGTCCGCGCCCGCGGGGTCCGCGAGGTCGTAGCCCTCCCAGTACCAGCCCAGGGGGCGCGGGGTCATGGCCAGCGCCGGCGTCAGGACCAGGTCCCAGGCGCCGTAGGCCCGCACCACGTCCTGCTCGACGCGGCGCAGGACGGTCACGGCGCGCGCCAGCTCGACCGCCGACCGGCGCAGGGCGCGGGCCCGGAACTCGCCGGCGAGCCCGGTCAGCCTCCCGGCCTGGTCCTCGTCGAGGGGCGCGGTGCCCATCGCGGTGGTCCACACCTCGAAGAACGCGCCCGGGTACTCGGGGTCGTAGGACAGCTCGGCCTCCTCGACCTCGTGCCCGGCGTCCCGCAGCCGGGCGACGCCGGCCTCGAGGGCGGCACGCGCCTCCGGGGCGACCACGATGTCCTGGACGGTGTCGAACGGGGAGGCGGTGCTCACCCCGATCCGCAGCGGCCGGTCCCCCCAGGGGAGGTCGCCCCGCCGGGCCGCGCGCACGCCGTCGAGGAACGACTCCTGCGGTGCGGCGCGGACCGCCCGCCGCACCACGTTGCCGTGCGCCGGTCCCGGCGCGGGCGAGCACAGGACGTCGAGCAGCAGCGCCGCGTCCTCCGCCGTGCGGGCCAGGGGGCCGTTCACCACGAGCTGCGCGGCGTCCGACTGCGCGTCCGCGGTGGGCACCCGGCCGCGGTTGGGCTTGAGCCCGACCAGCCCGCACGCCGCCGCCGGGATCCGCACCGAGCCCCCGCCGTCGGAGCCCGGCGCCACCGGGAGCATCCCCGCCGCCACGGCCGCCGCCTGGCCGCCCGAGGACCCGCCGGCCCCCGCCGACAGGTCGTGCGGATTCCGGGCGGGCGGGGCCACGAGGTTCTCGGAGTAGCAGTTCAGGCCGAACTCGGGGACCTGGGTCTTGCCCAGGCACACGGCGCCGGAGGCGCCCAGCACGGCCGCGAGGTCGTCGTCGGCCTCCGCCACGGGCGCGCCCCCGGGCCGGCCGGCCACGGCGGCGGAGCCGTAGCCGGTGGGCATCCCCGCGACGTCGTGCAGGTCCTTCAGTGCGAGCGGCACGCCGTGCAGGGGCCCGCGCGCGGCCCCGGCCGGCAGGGCGTCGAGCGCGCGGGCCCGGGCGAGGGCGAGGTCCGCGGCCACGTGGACGAACGCGCCCAGGGCCGGGTTGCGCTCCTCGATCCTGGCCAGGAAGTGCTCGGCGGTCTCGGCCGCGCGCAGTTCTCCGCGCGCCAGCGCGTCCCGCAGCTGCACGGCGCTGAGGTCTCCGATCCGGGTCACGGCTGCTCCTGTCCGACGGCGGTGCGCTGCCCTCCGGGGTCCGCGGGGCGCTGGGCCCAGGCTAGTAGGCTGGCGGCTGCCGGGGCGTGCCCGCCCCCTCGTGTTCCTCGACCCCGCAGGAGATCCCCGTGCCGACAGCCCCTGCGCCCCGTTCCGCGGTGACCCGCGCGGCGACGGCGGCCGCCCTGGTCCTGGCCCTCACCGGCTGCTCCGCCGCCGGTCCCTCCGCTCCCTCCGCCGAGCGGGAGGCCGCGGAAGTCACAGGGCAGGACGGGCCCGCGCCCACCGCCACGAGCGCCCCCGCGGCCTCGGGCGACGCGTCGGAGGCCACCGTCCGGCAGACGTGCGACCGCGTGCTCGAGACCGTCCGCGCCGCCCCGCAGCAGCTGCGGGAGGATCCCGCGGGACTGTTCGCCGAGGTCGACGAGCTCGCCGCCACCGCCCCGGACGAGCTGACCGGGCAGCTGACCTCGGTCCGCGAGGCCGTCTCCGGCTTCCGGCAGGGCGAACGCTCCTTCATCGACGTGGTGCAGGAGGTCAGGGGCCTGCAGGAGCGCTGCTCGGGCTGACGCCGTGCCGGGGGCATCCGTCACCCGGCACGCACGCGGGGCTCCCCCGCCCGACGCGTCCGGCGGGCGGGAGAGCCCCGCGGGAGGTGCCGGTGCTACCGGGCCGCGGTGCGGACGGCCTGGGCGAGCACCCGCAGTCCGTCGCGCAGCAGCTCCTCGCCGATGACGAGCGGGGGCAGCAGGCGCACGACGTTGCCGAAGGTCCCGCAGGTCAGGATGATGACGCCCTGGGCGAGGCACTCCGCGGCGATCGCCCTGGCCGCGTCGGCGTCGGGCTCCGTGCCGCCGGGGCGGACGAACTCGAGCGCCATCATGGCCCCGCGGCCGCGGATCTCGCCGACGATGCCGGTCTCCTCGGCCACCGGGGCCAGCTCCTCGCGGATGATCTCCTCGATCCGGCGGGCGCGGGCGACGAGGTCCCACTCCTCGACGGTCTGCAGCGCGCCCAGGGCGGCGGCGCAGGCCACGGGGTTGCCGCCGTAGGTGCCGCCGAGGCCGCCGGCGTGCACGGAGTCCATGATCTCGGCGCGGCCGACCACGCCGGACAGCGGCATGCCGCCGGCCACGCCCTTGGCCACGGTGATCAGGTCCGGGACGACGTCCTCGTGGTCCACGGCGAACCACTCGCCGGTGCGCGCGATGCCGGACTGCACCTCGTCGACGACGAACACGGCGCCGTTGCCGGTGCACCACTCGGACAGCGCGGGCAGGAAGCCCTCGGCCGGCACGATGAACCCGCCCTCGCCCTGGACGGGCTCGATCACGACGGCGGCGACGTTCTCCGCGCCCACCTGCTTCTCCACCTGGAGCAGCGCGCGGCGGGCGGCCTCGGCGCCGGTCATGCCCTCCGGGTCCCGGAACGGGTAGGACACGGGCACGCGGTAGACCTCACCGGCGAACGGGCCGAAGCCCTGCTTGTAGGGCATCACCTTGGCCGTCATGGCGAGGGTCATGTTCGTGCGGCCGTGGTAGGCGTGGTCGAACACGACGACGGCCTGGCGGCCGGTGTGCACGCGGGCGATCTTCACGGCGTTCTCGACGGCCTCGGAGCCGGAGTTGAACAGCGCCGCCTTCTTCGGGTGGTCGCCGGGGGAGAGCTCGGCGAGCTTCTCCGCGACGGCCACGTAGCCCTCGTACGGGGTGACCATGAAGCAGGTGTGCGTGAAGTGCGCCACGGCCTCCTGCACCTTGGCGACCACGGCGGGGGCGGAGCCGCCCACGGTGGTCACGGCGATGCCGGAGCCGAGGTCGACGAGCTGGTTGCCGTCGACGTCGAGCACGATCCCGCCGTCGACGTCCGCGGCGTAGGCGGGCACGGACGAGGCGACTCCGGAGGCGACGGCCGCGGCACGCCGCTCGGCGAGCTCGCGGGACCTCGGGCCGGGGAGGGTCCCGTCGACGCGGCGGACCTGCTCGAGGCGGTACTGGATCTCGGTCACGGCGAGATCTCCTTTCGGTGGGGAGGGGGTGGGGACAGGGACGTCGAGCGGGCGTGCGCCGACGCGGGGCGGCGGTCGCCGCAGCTGACTGCGACGACCGCCGCCCCGGGGCAGGGAGCGCGGGTCAGGACCTCAGGCGGGGGTGCCGGTGCCGGGGGTCGGGACGGTGGCCCAGGGGTTCTCCACGCCGATGTACTGGGTGGTGGTGTACTCGTGCAGGCCCTCGGCCCCGCCCTCGCGGCCCAGACCGGACTGCTTGACCCCGCCGAAGGGGGCGGCGGCGTTGGAGATCACCCCGACGTTGAGGCCCATCAGGCCGAACTCGATGCGGTCGCCGATGCGCAGGCCGCGGGAGATGTTCTCGGTGAACACGTAGGAGGCCAGCCCGTACTCGGTGGCGTTGGCCAGGGCCACGGCCTCGTCCTCGTCCTTGAACGTCACGACGGGGGCGACGGGCCCGAAGATCTCCTCGGTCACCGCCCTCGCGTCCCGCGGGACGTCGCGCAGCAGGGTGGGGGCGAAGAAGTAGCCGGGCCCGTCCACCCGGGAACCGCCCACGACGACCTTCGCCCCGCGCTCAACGGCGTCGTCGACGAACTCCTCGACGGAGTCCCTCGCCTTGGCCTCGACCATCGGGCCCACGGTGACCCCGTCCTCCACACCGTTGCCCACGGTGAGTGCGGCCATCTTCTCGGCCAGCTTCGCCACGAACTCCTCGACGACGTCCTCGTGCACGAGCAGCCGGTTGGCCGCGGTGCAGGCCTCGCCCATGTTGCGCATCTTCGCGGCCATCGCACCGGCCACGGCCTTGTCGATGTCGGCGTCCTCGAAGACGATCAGCGGCCCGTTGCCGCCGAGCTCCATGGAGGTGCGCAGCACGTTGTCGGTGGCCAGCTTCATGAGCTGCTTGCCCACCGGGGTGGAGCCGGTGAAGGAGACCTTCCGCAGCCTGGGGTCGGCCATGATCGGCTCGGACACCGCCGAGGCGGACTTGGACGAGACCACGTTGAGCACCCCGGCCGGCAGCCCGGCGTCCAGCATGAGCTGGGCGAAGTACTGGGAGGTCAGCGGGGTCAGCCGGGCGGGCTTGAGCACCATGGTGCAGCCGGCGGCCACGGCCGGGGCGACCTTGCGGGTGGCCATCGCCAGCGGGAAGTTCCACGGGGTGATCAGCAGGCACGGGCCCACCGGCTTGTGCGTGACCAGCATCCGCAGGTTGCCCTCGGGGGTGTCGAGGTAGCGGCCGTAGTCGCGCACGGCCTCCTCGGCGAACCAGCGCAGGAACTCCCCGCCGTACTTGACCTCCCCGGCCGCCTCGGCCAGCGGCTTGCCCATCTCCAGGGTCATCAGCAGCGCGAGGTCCTCGGCGCGCTCCTGCACGAGGTCGAATCCACGGCGCAGGATCTCCGAGCGCTCCCGGGCCGGGGTGCGGGCCCAGGACTCCTGGGCGTCGGCGGCGGCGTCCATCGCGGCCTGGGAGTCCTCGCGGGTGGCCGAGGCCATGGTGGCCAGGACCTCGCCGGTGGCGGGGTTCTCGACCTCGAAGGTCCCCCCGTCCGACGCGTCGCGCCACTGGCCGCCGATCAGCAGCCCCGTGGGGGTGGCGGCCAGGACCGCCTCGATGCGCTCCTTCATGCCGGTGGCCGTGCGGGCCTTCTCCGTGATGCTCATGTGTTCAGCCTCTCTGGTCGACGCGCACCGCACCACCGGGCGCCGGTGGTGCCTGCGCTGCGTCAAGGGGTTCGTCGGACGGGCGGGCGACAGCACTGGGCCCGCCGGTCCATCGTAGGACTCCGGCCGGGCTCCTCCGCGGGGACGTCGTCACGGTGTGACGACGAGCCGGGGCGAGACCGGCGCCGGGCGGCCGCTCGACTGCACCCAGGCTAACGCCCGGACGCCCCAGCATGCTGCTGAATCATCGCCGGCAATCTGTGCACTGTGCACACTCGGGCGGAGCACGGTGACCGACTACGGCGCCGACGGATCCGGCCGGTCGGCGAGGCGCAGGGCGAGCCACAGCTCCGCGCGCAGCTGCGGGTCGTCCACGGACCGGCCGAGCGCCGTCTCGATCTCCTGCAGCCGCTGCTGCAGGGTGTTGCGGTGGATGCCCAGGGCGTCGGCCGCTGCGCTCCGGTTGCCGTTGTGCGCGAGGAACGTGCGCAGCAGGCCCGACCGACCGCCCCGTTCCAGGGGCTGCAGCAGCTGCTGCGCCCAGGCCCGGGCGGTCTCGCGCGGCAGGAGGTCGGCGACGCCGCCCGCCACGAGGTCGTCCCACGTGCCGACGGGCCGGCGGTCCGTGGTGCGCTCCAGGGCCTCGCGGGCCCCGCGGTCGCTCGCGTCCGTCCCCCGGACGGTCGACGGTCCGCCGATGCCCGCCCGCAGGCCCGAGGCCTCCGCGGCGGCACGCACCTCGGCCAGCCGCTCCGGGAGGTCCTCCAGCAGCAGCGCGGCCGTCTGCTCGCCGGAGGGCTCCGTGGCCGGTGCGCCGACGAGCACGGGCCGCTCGCCCGGGCCGGTGGCCGCCTCGAGGCGTCGCACGCCGTCCCGGAGCGCCTCGGCGCCGCCGCGCAGGCGGGCCACCCGCACCCGGGGCACCGCCGACCACGTCGTGTCGTCCGCCACCCCCAGCAGCGCGTCCGCCGACCGCGCCTCGCCGTTGAGCAGGAGGGCGAGGGCCCCCGCGCGGACCCGGCGGCGGAACAGCGCCTGCTCCGCCGCGCGCTCCGCGTGCAGGGAGAGCAGGGCCACGGCGGTGGCGATGACGCCCGTCCGGACGGGGTCCGCCGGGCCGGGCAGGGCCACGACGAGGTAGCTCTGGGGGACGCCGTCCACCCCGAGGGGATGGACGACCACCGCGCCCTCCGGGCCGGACTCGCTCAGGGACCCGCGGAGCCCGGCCGGACGCAGCCGGTCGAGGAGCTCGGGGAGCGTCCGGCCCGAGGGGAGCGCGGGCAGGCCGGGCCCGGAGCGCTCCACGATTCGGGCGTCGGCCGCGCAGACGCCCGCCCATCCGCCGCCGAGCACCGCCACCAGCGTGCGCACCACGCGGGCCGGGCCGTTGCGCCCCACGGCCGCCCGGGTCAGGCTCCGCTGCTCGGAGAGCATCGCCTCGAGCGCGGTGCGGGCCTCGGCCGCGCGCATCTCGGCCGCGGCGCGGATGATGCCCAGGAAGGGAGTGCGCTCGGGCACCCGGAACAGGGTCAGCCCGGCGTCCCGGCACGCGGCGGCGAGCGCGTCCGGCACGTCGGGGTAGGACAGGCGCTCGCCCACGCCCAGCCCCAGCGCCACGACGCCACGGTCCGTGAGCCGGCGGACGTACTCCGTCCAGGAGTGCGCCCGGGCGGAGGTGTGGATGCCGGTCAGCAGGAGGACCTCGCCGCCCTCCAGGTACGGGGTGGGGTCGGCGAGCTCGCTGGTCACCACCCAGCTCACCGGCAGGTCGGTGGCCGCCCCGACGACGGGCTCCAGTCCGAGTCCGGGCAGGCCGAGCACCTGGGCGACCGTGACCATGGGCAGTCCTCCTCCTCGTCGGCGCGCCGGGGACAGCCTAGGGCAGCCGTCCCCGGCGCGCGGGGGTCTCAGGCCTGCTGCCGGCGGCGCTCGACCTCGGCGACGAGCCGGTGCTCGGCGTCGGGCCCCGGCCGGATCCCGGTGGGGATGCGCAGCAGGAAGACGAGCCCGAGCAGCCACCACAGGCCGAAGATGGTCCAGGCGGGCGCGCTCAGGAACGCGGGCATGCCGGGCAGGTACAGGCTGATCAGGGCGAGGCACAGGACCACGGAGAGCACGCCGATCGCCGTGCCGCCGTGGCGGCGGCCGCCGATCCGGAAGGGGCGCTCCATGCCGGGCTCGCGCCGGCGCAGGATCACGAAGACCACGGAGACCAGGGCGTAGGCGATCACGATGGACGGGGAGCCGGAGTCCACGAGCCAGCCGAGCATCTCCGCGCCGAAGAACGGCGCCACGAAGGACACGGCGCCCACGAAGAGCAGGGCGTTGGCCGGGGTGCCGTACTTCGGGTGCAGACGGCCGAACCACCGCGGCACCATCCGGGAGTTGCCGAGCGCCCACAGCAGGCGGGACGCGCCCATGAGCAGGGAGTTCCAGGAGGTGAGGATGCCGGCGAGACCGCCCGCGATGAGCAGGTTGGCCACGACCGGGCTGTCGAAGGCGGAGCCCATGGCGTCGGCCACCGCGATGTCCGCGCCGGAGAGCTCCTCGGCGGACATGGACGCGGAGGTGGTGAGCACGACCATCACGTACCAGGCGGCGGCGAGCAGCACGGAGACGATGATGGTGCCGCCGAGCTTCTTCGGCGGGAGGTGCATCTCCTCGGAGACCTGGGGGATGACGTCGAAGCCGACGAACAGGAACGGGACGGTCACGAGCACGAGGAAGAAGCCGGCCGTCCCGGGCGTGAAGAACGGTTCCATGGTGGCGGCGGAGCCCTCGGTGAACGCGCCGAAGAGCATCATGAGGCCCACGATCAGCAGGAAGAGGATCACGAAGATCTGCACCACGGAGGCGTGCTTGACGCCGCGGATGTTGATCCCGGTGATGAGGACGGCGGTCAGCGCCCCCACCAGCGCCCAGGTCAGGTTCACCTCGAAGCCGGCCACCGTCCACAGCGGGATCTGGCTCAGGCCCGGGAAGATGTACTGCGCGGTGCGCGGCACCGCGACGGCCTCGAAGGCCACGATGGTGATGTAGCCGCCCGTGATGGCCCAGGAGCCCACGAACGCCCAGCGCGCGCCCATGCCGCGCAGCAGGTAGTTGTGCTCCCCGCCCGCGTACGGCATGGCGGCGACGAGCTCGCCGTAGACGAGCCCCACGACGGCCATGATGAGCCCCCCGGTGACCAGGGCCAGCACGGCGCCCATGGTCCCGGCCTCGGCGAGCCACTCGCCGGTGAGGATGACCCAGCCGAAGCCGATCATCGCGCCGAAGCCCAGCGCGATCGCGTCGAGGCGGCCGAGGACCTTCTTGAAGCCGTGGTCCTCGCGGTCCGGGGCGAGCGGTGTCGCGCCCCGGGGTTCGGTGGTGCTCATGGGCGTGGTTCCTTCTGTCGAGGGCGCCGGGCAGGGGTGCCCGGTCGGACCGGCCGCGCGGCACTCCCGGCGGCGAGGGCACAATTTATACAGGCAATGTTTCGGCTCTGTGTGCTCCCTGACAGGAACGGGCCGCCCGGGCCGCTCGCGGCGCCGCGTCCCGGCACCGGCGCGCCCCGCTCGCCGCCCGCCGGGGGCGCCACGACCGGGTGCCGAGCCGCCCCGGCCCGGCGGCGCAGGCACGGTGCGCACTAGGCTGGTGCCGAGAGAACCGCCGGTCGCAGGACGGCCGCAAGAGAGAGGACCCGGACGATGGAGAACCTGGACAGCCTGCCCAGCGCCTCGGTGGAGGAGATCCCCGAGGGTGCCCGCATCCTGGACGTGCGCGAGGACGAGGAGTGGGACGCCGGGCACATCGACGGCGCCCAGCACATCCCGCTCCGGCAGCTCCCGGAGCGCTACGGCGAGGTGCCGGTGGACGAGGACGTGTACGTGATCTGCCGCTCGGGCGGCCGCTCGCTGAAGGCGACGGCGTACCTCCAGCAGTACGGCTTCGACCCCGTCAACGTCCTGGGCGGCATGGGGGCGTGGATGGACGCCGAGAAGCCCATGGTGTCCGAGACGGGCGAGACCCCGACCGTCCGTTGAGGTACGCCTACCTGGGTCCCGCCGGAACCTTCACCGAGGCCGCGCTGCTGGGCGTGGAGGGCGCCCGGGACGCGGAGCGCGTCCCCGTGTCCTCCGTGCCCGTCGCCCTCGCGGCCGTCCGCGCCGGCGAGGTCGACGCGGCCATGGTGCCCATCGAGAACTCCGTGGAGGGCGGGGTGACCGCGACCCTCGACACCGTGGCCACCGGCAGCGAGCTGCGCATCGTCCGGGAGGCGCTGGTGCCCATCAGCTTCGTCCTGGTGGCCCCGCCGGGCACGGCGCTCGCCGACGTCCGCACCGTCTCCACGCACTCCCACGCCTGGGCGCAGGTGCGCGGCTGGATGGACGCGCGGCTGCCGGACGTCGACTACGTCCCGGCGTCCTCCACGGCCGCGGCGGCCCTCGCGCTGCTCCCGGGCGGTCCGGGGCGCGGGGCGCCCGCCCGGGACGCCGGCTTCGACGCCGCCGTCTGCTCGCCCGTGGTCGTCGAGCAGCACCCCGAGCTCGAGGTGCTGGCGGAGGACATCGGGGACAACAGGGCCGCCGTCACCCGGTTCGTGCTCGTGGCCCGGCCCGGGGCGCCGCTGCCGCCGCGCACGGGCGCGGACCGGACCACGCTCGTCATCCCGCTGTGGGAGGACCGGGCCGGGGCGCTGATGGAGATCCTCGAGCAGTTCGCGACCCGGGGGGTCAACCTCTCCCGGATCGAGTCCCGGCCCACGGGCAACTTCCTCGGCGAGTACTTCTTCAGCGTGGACGTGGACGGCCACATCCTCGACGCCCGGGTGGCCGAGGCCCTCGAGGGGCTGCGCCGGATCTGTCCCAGCACGCGCTTCCTCGGGTCCTATCCCCGGGCCGACCACAAGGTCGCGACCGTCGCCCGGCAGCACTCCGACGGCGCCTTCCGCGAGGCGGAGGCCTGGGTCGCGGCCCTGCAGGGCCGCGAGGACCGGGCCCCGGCCGCCCCGTCAGCACCGTCCGCGCCGGGCTCCGCGTAACGGGAGGACGCGCCCCGCACCCCCGCTTGTTAGCAATTGCGAATTCATGCACCATGGGGAGTGCGGGCGCGTCCGTGCCCGCGATCTTCAGCCGGTGTCGATCGACCCCCCGGGTCGGGACCGAGCCCGACCGGAGGTGCCACCATGCCTGTCCCCGCCGCCCGCCGACTCGCCCTCGCCGCGGCCCCCGCCCTCCTGGCCTGCGCGCTCGCCGCGCCGCCCGCGGCGGCGGCCGCGCCGCCCGGGCCCACCGAGGTGGTCCGCGTCGAGGCGGGCCCGGGACCCGTCGTCGGCGACCCGACGGCCGCCGACGCGCTCGAGCTCGTGCCGGCCTCCCGGGTGGTCCCGGAGCCGGGCGCCTCCCTTCCGGACCGCGGCCGGGGCCCGCTCGTGGCCACGGGCCTGGCCGTGCTCGCCCTCGTGGGCGCGTTCGTGGCGGGCCTGAGCCGCAGGCCCGACCCGGCCGGATGACCCGCGCCGGCAACGGCGCGGGCGTCAGTCGCCCTGCGTGGGCGGCACCCGCACGGAGAGCGCGCCCGGGAGGATCTCGGACTCGAACCCGGTGATCACCCCGGTGCCGTCCCCGTCCATCTGGGACTCGATGGGCTCGTGGAACTCCACGCGCACCTTCTTCGCGGCGAAGAACTCGATCACGGGCAGGTCGCGCCGCTGCCGGAACACGACCTTGGCGGCCATCAGCGCCCACTCGAGCGTGCTGCGCGGGGACATCACCACGAGGTCCAGCAGGCCGTCGTTGATCTTCGCCTGCGGGACCAGGATCAGGCCCGCGGTCAGGATCCCGCAGTTGGCCGCCATCACGGAGCGGATCCGGCGGCTCTGCCACTCGCCCCCGTCGATCCGGAAGCGGGCCCACCGCGGGGGCGCGAGCAGGTGCCGGACCCCGGCCTCCCCGTAGGCCGCCCAGCCGACCAGCTTCTTCAGCTCGTCCCGGGTGTCCGTCATGATCTGGGCGTCGAAGCCGGCCCCGCCCATGACGCAGAACGCGTGGTCCCGCACCGTCCCGTCCTGGAGCTCCACGCGGAACGAGGCCATGTCGATGGCGCGCTCCGCGCCGAAGAGCGCGATGTCGACGTTGCGGTGCGGATCGCCGAGGTCGGCCCCCAGGTTGCGGGCCAGCAGGTTGCCGGTGCCCAGCGGGATGAGGCCCAGCGGGGTGTCGTGGCCGATCAGGGCCTCCGCCACGGCGCGGACCGTGCCGTCGCCCCCGGCGGCGATGATCAGGTCGGCGTCCTGCTCGAGCGCCCGCCGGGTCATGGCGGCGCCCGGGTCGTCCTCCGCCGTCTCGAAGAACACGGGGTCCGGGAAACCGCCCTTGCGGCAGCCGATGATGACGGCGTCGCGGGCGACGTCCGCGTCGGCCTTGATGGGGTTGATGACGACGGCGACCCGTTTGCGGGCCACTGGAGTGGCGGTCACGGAAGGACTCCTCGGTTCTGCGGCGCCGGGGGACCGGTGCCGCCGTGCGATGGGGGCGGTGGTCCGCGGCGCGGTGCCGCGGGCCCGGGGCGCCGGGCGGATCGCGGCGGGCCTCCACCCTAACCCGGTCGCGCCCCGGAGGACTTGGGTACCCTGTCAGGGTGATCGACATCAACCAGCTCCGTGAGAACCCCGACGTCTTCCGCGCCTCCCAGCGTGCCCGAGGGGCGGACGTCTCCCTGATCGACCGGATCCTGGAGGCCGACGTCGAGCGCCGCCGGCTGATCACCGAGTACGAGTCGCTGCGGGCCGAGCAGAACGCCTTCGGCAAGCAGGTGGCCCGCGCCCGGGGCGAGGAGAAGCAGGCCCTGCTCGCCGAGGTGAAGGACCTGGCGGCCCGGGTCAAGGAGGCGCAGGCGGCGTCGGAGGCCGCCCGGGCCCGGCAGGACGAGCTCGTCGCGGTCGTGGACAACCTCGTCCTCGAGGGCGTCCCCGCCGGCGGCGAGGACGACTTCGTCCTGCTCCGGACGGTCGGGCAGCCCCGCGACTTCGCCGCCGAGGGGCTCGAGCCGAAGGACCACCTCGAGATCGGCGAGCTCGTGGACGGCATCGACATGGAGCGGGGGTCCAAGGTCTCGGGCGCCCGGTTCTACTTCCTCAAGCGGGACGTCGCCCGGCTCGAGACCGCGCTGCTGCTCATGGGCCAGGACCAGGCCGTGGACAACGGGTTCGTCCCCATGACCACCCCGAACCTCGTGCGCCCCGAGATCATGAGCGGCACGGGCTTCGACGTCGCGCACTCCGACGAGATCTACCACGTGGGCAAGGACGAGCTCTACCTCGTGGGCACCTCGGAGGTGCCCCTCGCCGGGTTCCACGCCGACGAGATCCTCGACCTCTCGGAGGGACCGCTGCGCTACGCCGGCTGGTCCTCCTGCTACCGCCGCGAGGCCGGCTCCGGGGGCAGGGACACGCGGGGCATCATCCGCGTGCACCAGTTCAACAAGCTCGAGATGTTCGTCTACTGCTCCCCGGAGGACGCGGAGGCCGAGCACGCGCGGATGCTCGCGTGGGAGGAGGAGATGCTCGCCAAGTGCGAGCTCGCCTACCGGGTGATCGACACCGCCGCCGGGGACCTCGGCACCTCCGCCGCCCGCAAGTTCGACTGCGAGGCCTGGGTGCCCACCCAGGGCAAGTACCGGGAGCTGACCTCGACGTCGAACTGCACCACCTACCAGGCGCGGCGGCTCAACATCCGGGAGCGGCTGCCGGAGACCACGGACGCCGCCGGCGCGGTCCGCAAGGGCGGCACCCGCACCGTGGCCACCCTCAACGGGACCCTGGCCACCACCCGGTGGCTGGCGGCCATCCTCGAGACCCACCAGCAGGCCGACGGCTCGGTGCGCGTGCCCGAGGCGCTGCGGCCCTACCTGCGCGGCCAGGAGGTCATCCCGGTCCGCCGCTGAACCGTCGGACGGCGTTCGGCTCCCGTTCAGCTCACGTCGAAATCTCGGCCATCCTGTCGGTGTGATGTGGCACCATGTCCCGCATGACAAAAGAAAAGACCGCTGGCACCGAGGACCAGCACGAACTCGTCGGCATCAACTCCACCGTCCCGCTGAAGGTCGATCACTCGGAGGACCTCAGCGACTCCGTCGGCGGCACCACCGCCCCCGCGCGCTCCGCCGCCGACGTCCGGATCCCCCTCAAGGTCCAGCCTCCCCGCTCGAACGGGTGGAAGAAGGAGGCGGGCGTCCAGTACCTGGTGGCCCTCGACGTCGACGGGACGCTCGTCGACCACGACGGCCACATGTCCCGCCCGGTGCGCGAGGCGGCCCGGGCCGTGCTCGAGGCCGGCCACCACGTGGTCATCTCCACCGGCCGCTCCAAGGGGGCGACCCTGCCCGTGGTCGAGCTGATCGGCCAGGAGCGCGGCTACGCCGTGTGCTCCAACGGGGGCATGACGCTCGAGCTGGACCCGGAGCTGCCGGAGTACCACCGGGTGCTCGAGTGCGTCTCCTTCGACCCCGGCCAGGCCCTCGACGCCCTCGAGCAGCGCCTGCCCACGGCGAAGTTCGCCCTCGAGACCGAGGACGGGTCCTTCTACTCCACGGAGCGCTTCCAGGACGCGTCCTTCGGCATCGAGGCCATCGGCGTGGACCTGCACGAGCTGGCGCGGATGAAGGCCGTGCGCATGGTGGTGTACAGCACCGAGCACACCCCGGAGGAGTTCGCCCTGGCGATCGACGAGGCCGGGCTGCACGGCGTCACCTACTCGGTCGGCTGGAGCGCCTGGCTCGACATCGCCGCCAACGGCGTCTCCAAGGCCAGCGCCCTGGAGCAGGTCCGCCGCCGGCTCGGCGTGGACCCGTCCCACACGGTGGCGGTCGGCGACGGCCGCAACGACATCGAGATGCTCGACTGGGCGGCCCGCGGTGTGGCCATGGGCCAGTCCCCGGACGAGGTCGCGGCCGCGTGCCACGAGGTGACGCACACGGTCTACGAGGACGGTGTCGCCCGCATCCTGCGCTCGCTGCTCTGAGGCCGCACGACCGTCACGCACCCCCGTTCCTGTGATCTGGATCACATTCATGCGGATGGGATGATAGGGTTTCGGCAGACCGGGTGACGACGTCATCGACGACGACCGAGAGGTGTGCCGTGATCGAGTACGTGTCCGACCGGTGGGAGCAGATCCTCTTCTCCAGCTGGCAGCACTTCTCCCTGGTGGTCCAGTGCCTGATCCTGGCCACCGTCCTCGCCGTGGGCATCGCGGCGCTGTGCTACCGCTCGCCGCGGCTCACGACCGCGGCCAACAACGTCTCCGCCGTGGGGCTGACCATCCCGTCCTTCGCGCTCATCGGCCTGCTGATCGCCCCGCTCGGCTTCGGGGTGACCCCCGCGGTCGTGGTCGTCACCTTCTTCGCCGCCCTCCCCGTGCTCCGCAACGCGGTCGTCGGGCTGGCCGGCGTCCCGCAGGCCACCGTCGAGGCCGCGCGCGGGCTCGGCATGGGGAGGGCGGCGACCTTCCTGCGGGTGGAGCTGCCGATGGCCTGGCCGGTCATCCAGGCCGGCATGCGGGTCTCGGCGCAGATGGTGATGGGCGTGGCCGCCATCGCCGCCTACGTGCTCGGCCCCGGTCTGGGCGGGTTCATCTTCTCGGGGCTCTCGCGGCTCGGGGGCGCCAACTCCTTCGCGTCGGTCGTCACCGGCGTCGTCGCCGTCATCGTCGTCGCACTCATCCTGGACGGGCTGCTCGTGCTGCTCGGCCGACTCACCACATCGCGAGGTATCCGTGTCTGACTCCGTGACCACCACCAGCACCGACTCCTCCGTCACCGGGGCCCGGATCCTCCTGGAGAACGTCTCCAAGCGCTATCCCGGGCAGGCCAAGGCCGCGGTCGACGGCCTCACCCTGGAGATCCCCGCCGGCAGCATCGTGATGCTGGTGGGCCCCTCCGGCTGCGGGAAGACCACCACGCTGAAGATGATCAACCGGCTCATCGAACCCACCGACGGGCGGATCGTCATCGACGGCCAGGACGTGACCTCGATGAACGGCGACGAGCTGCGCCGCGGCATCGGCTACGTGATCCAGGCCGGCGGGCTGTTCCCGCACATGAGCGTGGCCACCAACATCGGCATGGTCCCGAAGATGCTCGGCTGGGACCGGAAGCGCATCGCCGCGCGGGTGGACGAGCTCCTCGAGCTCGTCTCCCTCGACCCCGCCGTCTACCGCGACCGGTACCCCCGGGAGCTCTCCGGCGGGCAGCAGCAGCGCGTCGGCGTGGCCCGGGCGCTGGCCGCGGACCCGCCCGTGCTGCTCATGGACGAGCCGTTCGGCGCCGTGGACCCCATCACCCGCCAGCGGCTCCAGGACGAGCTCATCAACATCCAGCACGAGCTGCAGAAGACCATCGTGTGCGTGACCCACGACTTCGACGAGGCGGTCAAGCTCGGCGACTGGATCGCGGTCTTCGACGAGGGCGCCCGGATCGTCCAGTACGACGCCCCCGAACGGATCCTGGCCGAGCCGGCCGACGAGTTCGTGGAGGACTTCATCGGCTCGGGCGCGGGCCTCAAGCAGCTCACCCTCACCCGGGTCCGGGAGGTCGACCTCGTCCCCGCCGTGACCACCCGTCCCGGTGAGGACGTCCGGGCGGTGCTCGGGCGGATCGAGGAGGCGGGCACCCGGGACGTGGTCGTCGTCGACGACCGGGACAGGCCGCTGTCCTGGCCCTCCCGCCGGCAGCTGGAGCGCTTCGACACCGTTCCGGGGGAGCGCAACGAGCGCCTTCCGCTGGTCGGCACGAGCTCCACGCTCAACGACGCGCTGGACACGATGCTCGTCTCCAGCACGGGGGCCGCCCTCGTGGTGGGGGCGCGGGACCGGTTCGAGGGCGTCATCTACGTGGAGACCGTCATGGCCGCGATCACCGAGGCCCGCCGGGCCGTGGCCGCGGAGGACGCCCCGCTCGGCCACAACACGGGCGAGATGCCCGCGGTGAGCGCGACCTCGGAGGGCGGGGACCGATGAGCACGCAGACCGAGCGTCCCGCCGCCGCGGAGCAGGACCCCGGCGACGCCCCGGAGTCCCGCCCGTCCCCGGCCGACCCGGACCAGCGCACCTGGAAGGGCCTGCTGCTGCAGCCGCTCGCGATCCTCGGCGCGCTGGGCCTGCTCGTGCTGTGGCTGTCCACGGCGGAGCTGACGGAGACGGAGGCCGTGACCCTGAGCCCCGGGTCGCTGTGGAGCTACACCGTGGAGCACCTGCAGCTCACGGTCGTGGCCACGGTGGTGGTCCTGCTCATCGCGATCCCCGTGGGCGTCCTCCTGACCCGCAAGCCGCTGCGCTTCCTCACCGGCCCCGTGATCGCGCTGGCGAACATCGGCCAGGCCGCTCCGGCGGTGGGCCTCATCGTCCTGTTCGCCTTCTGGTTCGGCTTCGGCTTCCAGGCGGCCGTGGTGGCCCTGATCGTCTACGCGATCCTGCCCGTCCTGAAGAACACCATGGTCGGCCTCGACGGCGTGGACCGCAGCCTCGTCGAGGCCGGGCGCGGCATGGGAATGAGCGCCGCCTCGGTCCTGTTCCGCGTCGAGCTGCCCCTGGCCGTGCCCGTCATGCTGGCCGGCGTGCGCACCGCCCTGATCCTGGTGGTCGGCACCGCGACCCTGGCGACGTTCGTCAACGGCGGCGGACTCGGTCTGCTGATCACCACCGGGGTCAACCTCAACCTCGTGCGGGTGCTGATCGCCGGCTCGATCCTCGTGGCGCTGCTCGCGCTCGCCATCGACTGGATCGGCCGCGTGGTGGAGCACGTCGCACGCCCGAAGGGACTGCGATGAGAACCTCCCGTGCCGCCGGCGGCGCCCTGCTGCTCTCCTGCGCCGGCCTGCTCCTGACCGGGTGCGGGCTCGAGCCCTCCACCGCCTACGTCCCCGCCGCCGAGCCCGGATCCATCGAGCCCGTCGAGGGCGCCGAGGACACGGAGGTGCGGGTCACGTCCAAGAACTTCACCGAGCAGCTGATCCTCGGCAAGATCGCCGTGCTGGCCATGGAGGCCGCGGGCTTCGAGACCGAGGACATCACCAACGTGCCCGGCTCCCAGCCGGTGCGCGAGCTCATGCTCAGCGGGGACGCGGACCTCACCTACGAGTACACCGGCACGGCGTGGCTGACGTACCTGGGCAACGAGAGCGGCATCCCCGACCAGCAGGAGCAGTGGGAGGCCGTGCGGGAGGCGGACCTCGACAACGGGCTGACGTGGGGTGAGCCGGCCGCGCTGAACAACACCTACGCCATGGCCGTGCGCTCCGAGTACGCGCAGGCCAACGACCTGGAGACCGTCTCGGACATCGCGAGCCTGCCGAGGGAGGAGCGCACGTTCTGCGTCGAGTCCGAGTTCAACTCCCGCAGCGACGGGCTCACGCCCCTGCTCGCCCACTACGGCCTGGACCGCGGCAGCGAGGTGCCGGAGGACAACATCGGCATCTACGACACCGGCGCCATCTACTCGGCCACGGACGACGGGGAGTGCAACTTCGGGGAGGTCTTCTCGACGGACGGCCGGATCCCCGCCCTGGACCTGACCGTGCTCGAGGACGACCGGCAGTTCTTCCCCGCCTACAACGCCGCACCGGTGTACAACACCGAGCTGCTGGAGGAGTTCCCCGGGATGACGGAGGTCATGGAGCCCATCTCCGCGGCGCTCACCGACGACGTGATGCAGGAGCTCAACCGGCAGGTGGACGTCGAGGGGCGGGACCCGGCCGACGTCGCCTACGAGTGGATGATCTCCGAGGGGTTCATCGTCGAGCCCTGAGCCCCGCCGCCGGCCGGTGCGTCCCGGGCCGGCTCGCACAGGCCCAGCAGCCGGGCCGCCGCGGGGCGGGCGTCCCACTCCTCCTGCCACAGCGAGCGCGCCACCGCCTTGGAGACGGCCTGCGGGGAGATGCCGAGCTCCGCGGCCACGACCTTCTGCTGGCCGCGGGCCCCGGGCACGAGCAGGTCCACCACGCGCCACTCGGCGTCGCTGCGCTCCGCCACGATCCGGCCCAGCAGCCGCAGCACGGCCTGCGCCTGTGCCGCGGCCGGCCCGTCGTCGGCGGCCACGTGCACGGGCACCCGCCCGCCGGGACCCGTGGCGGCCTCCGCGGCGCGGCGGCCGTGCACGGTCCCGGGGCCGTCGGCGCGCAGGCCCGTCCGGCCCTCCGGGTCGGTCGCGGTCTCGAGGCGGACCGGCCCCACCCCGATCCCCGCGCTCCAGGCCCCGCCGCGCAGCCCGGCGAGCACGGCCTCGACCGCGGCGCCGGGATCGGCGGTGATGCCCTGGACCGCGTGCGCCCGGGCACGCTGGAACGGCACCACGGTCCCGAGGTCCGCGAGGCGGCGCAGGAGGCCCGGCACGAGGTCGCCCGCCTCGCGGCGGCGCTGCTCCAGGGTCACGACGTACACGGTCCCAGTATCGGGCACGGAGGCCGCCGGGGAGCGGGGGCGCGGCCGGGACTCACTCCCAGAACCGCGGTTCGATGTCGACGCCCTGCACGATGAGCTCGTCCTCGAGGGGCTCCCGGCACACCACGGGCAGGCGCAGGCAGCCGATCCGGTCGTCGGGGCCGAAGTAGGCGGTGAGCCGGTCGAAGCCCTGCCGGAACCCCGCCAGCTCCTTGGCCGTGGCGGCGACCTCGGCCAGGTCGGCGTCGGAGCCGAGCACCCAGAAGGAGTCCGGGTCGGTCAGCTGGAGCAGTCCCACGGGCGCCCCGGCGTCGTTGTTCTCGGTGCCCGCCCAGCCCGGCGCCCGCAGCCACCCGCCCGGGGCCGCCGCGCCCAGGGCCGGCGCCACGGGATCGTACTCCCACGCCCGGGCCCGCTGCAGCCACCCGGGCGGGACCGGGAGGTAGAGCGGGCCGTCGAGGTCCACGGGCCACCGGGCGGCGGCGAACGCCCCGGCGTCCACGCGGTCCCAGAACTGCCCGGCGGTGAGGTCGGTGCCCACGCTGTTGAGCGCCGCCCCGGGGTCCTCCTGCCGCATGCCGTGCCAGTAGGTCGGGCGGGTGGGGACGTCGGCGCGGCGCAGCAGGGCGTCCAGCTCCTCCAGGTGGGCCGGCTCCCCGAGCACCACCGTCCTGGACTCGAAGTGCAGGACGTAGGGCACGCGCTCGGGGCTCACGGCAGCCCCGCGGACCGTCCGCGGCGGCACAGCCGTGTGAAGCGGCCGAGCACCTGCAGGGCCTCCGGGGTGGCGGGCAGGTAGTCCGTCAGGGCGGGGGAGCGGACCAGGACGGCGCACCACTGCCCCCGGGAGACCGCCACGTTGAGCCGGTTGGGGGAGAGCAGGAACTCCATGCCGCGCGGGCCGTCGGCGGCGGAGGCGGCCATCGACACGATCACCACGGGGGCCTCCTGGCCCTGGAACCGGTCGACGGTGCCCACGCGGACCCCGCCGCCCTCCTCGTCCCGCAGCCCCGCGTCGGCGAGCGCGCGGCCGATCAGCTCGACCTGGGCGTTGTACGCGGCCACCACGAGCACGTCCTCGGGCGTCAGCGCCGCGGGGAGGGCGTCCGGGCCGGAGCGCCACGGGGTGCCGACGAACTCGTGGACCAGCTCCACGACGCGCCGGGCCTCCTCGGGCGAGGCCGTGCGGTTGCCGGCGTGCTCGACGTAGCAGGTGCGCAGGCCCGGGGCCACGCCGGTGAGCTCGCGCCGGCCGGCGGCCGGCGCGGAGCCGAGCCGGCCCGCGTAGGACAGCTCGGAGACCGGCTCGCACAGGGCCGGGTGCATCCGCCAGGTGCGGTCCAGGAAGTAGCCGTGCTCGGCGGGCAGGGTGGGCGACCCGCGGGAGAGCCAGCCCAGTGCCGACTCGTCCACGGGCAGGGGGTGGGTGCCCTGCGAGACCTGCGGCAGCTGCTGGGGGTCGCCCAGCAGCAGCAGGCGCCGCGCGGCGCGGGACACGGCCAGGGTGTTGGCGAGCGAGTACTGCCCGGCCTCGTCGACGACGAGCAGGTCCAGGGCCTCGTCCTCGAGGTTCCGGGCACTGGAGAAGTCCCACGCGGTACCGCCCAGCACGGCGCCGCCGTCCGCGAGGAACGTGGCGAAGTCCTTGCCCTGCACCTCGCGCCACGGCACCGCCCGGTCCGCGGGCCGGGCGGAGGACGGCTTCTTGCCGACGCGCTCCGGGGCGACCCCGCCCTTCTCGAGCACCCCGGTGAGGAGGTTCTCGACGACGGCGTGGGACTGCGCCACCACGCCGATCCGCCAGCCGGCCGCCACGAGCCGGCCGATGACGTGGGAGCCGAGGAACGTCTTGCCGCTGCCCGGCGGGCCCTGCACGGCCAGGAAGCTGCGGTCGAGGGAGTGCAGGGCCCGCACCACCGCGTCGATCGTGCCGTCGGGGCCCTCGTGCGGGCGGGGCAGGGGGCCGCCGTCCGCCGGCCGCGGCGCCCGGCGCCGGAGCAGCTCGAGGCCCGGCTGCCCGGGCAGGTCCGGCAGGGCGTCGGCCGTGCGCGCGGCGAGGTCCTGCAGGGACTCCTCGAGGGAGCGCGTGGCGATCGGCTGGGCCGGGCCCAGCGCCATCGGCAGCTCCGCCCAGGGCTCGGGGGCGGGGCCGTCCCTCGGCTTCCTCAGCCGCTCCCGCACCGTGAGCACGGCCGTGCCGTCCTCGTGCTCCTCGAGCTCCTCGAGCGCGGCGGTCCAGTCGCCGGCGCGGCCGCTGCCGCGCGCTCCGGCGTCCTCGGCCAGGTGCGCGGGGACGGGGGCCCCGTACATCAGGAACAGCCCGGCGGTGCCCGGTCTCGCCGTCGAGCCCTCCCCGAAGCGGCCCGCGAGCCGCAGGAGCCGGGTGGGGGCGGCGCTGCGGCGCTTGGCCGGGTCCTGCGCCCAGTCCTCGAGCACCTCCGCGCGCTGGACCACGAACACGTCGCGGGTGTCCTCCCAGTCCTCGACGGGGCCCTCGAGGCGGTCGAAGTGGGACCACCAGTACTGCTTGCGCTCGCGCCGGTGGTAGCCGGTGGCGGAGGCGACCATCGCGACGGCCGTGCGCTCCTCCTCCGTCAGGGCGTCCCGGGTCCCCGGGTCCGCCAGGTGCTCGTGCAGGCGCTGCTCGGCGCCGGTCGCTGCCGCGCCCGGCAGCTCCTCGGCCGGCCCGAGCCGGCCCTGGGCGGGGCGCGGCGGGTGGTCCGCCGGGTCCGGGGAGATCCCGGCGAGGCCCAGCAGCCAGTCCCGCAGCCGCAGGGTCGAGAGGCAGTCGTACTCGTTGTAGTCGGCGATCCCGGCCAGCAGCCGCTGCGCGGCGTCCTCCCGACCGGCCTCCCGGGCCGTGCACCAGTCGGCGTAGGCCACCACCGACGCCCCGGCGTCCACGACGTCCCCGGTGCGCAGGTGCTCGCCCATGTAGAGCGGCTCCAGCTTCTTGATGGAGTACGAGCTCTCCGACAGCCGCAGGCTGCCCCGCACGGTGTCGTAGAGGTCCACCAGGACGTTCTCGCGCAGCAGCTCGTCCACGGCGTCCTCGCCCACCGCGTGCACGAGCGAGAGCCGGCGCAGGGCCGCCTTCTCGTAGTCGGCGTAGTGGTACACGTGCATCCCGGGGAAGCGGGCGCGGCGCTCGGCCACGTAGTCCAGGAACGCCCGCAGCGCCTCCCGCTCCTCGGCCCGGGAGTGCGCCCAGAACGGCCGGAAGACGGGGGCGGCGCCGGGGGCGGGCGGCTGCTCGACGACGCCGAAGAGGTACTCGAGCCCCCAGGACGTCGGGTCCTGGGGGTCCTGCCACAGCGGGTCGCCCTCGAAGTCGAAGAACACGTCCCCCGGGTCGGGGGCGGGCAGCCGCCGCACCGGCTCCGTGGCCGTGACCCGGTAGGCGACCCGGCGGGTGCCCCCGTCCTTCGAGTACTCGACCGCGCCGTCCTCCCCGCCCCGGCCGGTCTGCATGGCGGCCTGGTCCCGCAGCCGCCGCACCGCGGCGGGGAGCCCCCGGTCCGGCAGCGCCGCGAGCTCGTCGACGGTGCGCACCCCGTGCCGGTCGCGCAGCGTGCGGCGCATCCGCACGGACAGGCCCGCCGTCAGCAGCAGGTCCCGGTGCCCGGCCACGGCCCGGGTGCAGTGCTCGCACCGGCCGCAGCGGGCGACGTCGTCGTCCTGCCAGTCCACGGGGCCCGTCCGCGCCCGGTGCGCGGCGGCGGCCGCGACGAACCGCTCCCGGCGCTCGCGGTAGACCGCCAGGTGCTCGGAGACGGGGAAGACCGCCTCCCGCTGGTCGCCGAGGACCAGGGTGACCTCGGGGGCCACGTCCACCCCGGCCCGTTCGAGCTGGTCGGCGTAGGCGGCGAGCTGGAGCAGGGCGGTGACCTTGGCGTGCCGGGCGAGCTTCGTGTCGTGCACCGCGTACGCGCCGTCCGGCCGGCGGACGAGGAAGTCGGCGCGGCCGTGGAAGGCGCCGTCGAAGAAGGAGGCCTGGAAGACCACGTCGGCGCCGGCGCGCAGGGCGCCCAGGGACTCGGCGTGCTTGGCCGTCAGCTCGTCCCGGTCCATGCGCCGGGCCGGTTCGACCTCGTGCACGCCCCGTCCGGTCGCCTCGTCCCAGGGGCCGAACGCCTCCAGGTGGCGGGCCAGGACCCGGAGCTCGTGGGCGTCGCCCAGCTCGGCCGTGCGGGCGAGCATCGCGTCCCGCTCCGGGGTCCGCCGGGGCGCCCGGCCGAGCTTCTCGTCCAGGACGCACAGGCTCGCGTAGGGGCACTCGGCCGCGCGCACCAGGTCGCTCGCGGAGAAGACGAGGTCCGCCTCGGGGCCCAGCAGGAACATGCGCATCCTTCCGACGGCGCCGGGTCCGTCCCGGCTCCGGGTCCATCGAACCACAGGGACCGGACGTCACAAGGAGGCGGGAAGGACAGCGGGAACGGACGAGGGGAAGGGCGGGGAAGGCAGCGGGAGCGGACGAGCGGGGAGGGGACGAGCGGGGAGGGGGTGAGGGGAAGGACAGTGAGCACAGCGGGTGCGAACGAGCGGGAGGGAACAAGGGGGAGGGGAGAGAGGGGGGGAGGGGGACGAGGATCGGCCGGCAGGTCCGGGGGACCTGCCGGCCGACTCCCGGCGGGCCGGCTTCCGGCCCGCCGGGATGGACCGGGAGAGATCGATGGGATGCGGCGCGGGTGGGGGGACCCCCGCCGCCACCGGGCACCTCGCGGGTGCGCTCCGGCGACCTCGATCCCGGTCGGCGGCCCGGATGCCGATGGGGGGATGCATCCCGGGGCCGTCGGGCCGGCTGAGCCGGCCGCCTCCAATATAACGAAAATCATGGATTCTCTGTAGGGTGCCCGTCACGTCCGCGCGCGCCGGGCACGCGCAGGGGCCGGGGACCGCCCGGTCCCCGGCCCCTGCCGTCGCGCCCGTCCGCTCAGTCGGTGGAAGGCGCCTTCTCCTCGGCCTCGGCGGCCGACTCGTACTGGGACTGCTCGAAGCGCTCGCGGGCCTCTTCGACGAGGCGCTCCGCGGTCTCCCGGCCCTCCCAGCCCTCGCCCTTGACCCACTTGTTGGGCTCCAGGTCCTTGTAGCGCTCGAAGAAGTGCTGAATCTCCTTGAGCTTGAACTCGTCGATGTCGTCCAGGCCCTGGATGTGGTCGTAGCGCTTGTCCGTGGACACGCAGAGGATCTTCGCGTCCCCCCCGGCCTCGTCGTTCATGTTGAACACGGCGATGGGGCGGGACTCCACGAGCACGCCCGGGACGATCTCGAAGTCCAGGAGCACGAGCGCGTCCAGCGGGTCGCCGTCCTCGCCCAGGCTGTCCTCGAAGTAGCCGTAGTGCGCGGGGTACTGCATCGACGTGAACAGGACGCGGTCCAGGCGGAGGCGGCCGGTCTCGTGGTCGATCTCGTACTTGACGCGCGATCCCCGGGGGATCTCGATGGTGACGTCCAACTCCATGGTGTTTCTCCTCGTGCTGGGAAGGCCTGGAAGGGCCGGAAAGGGCTGACAGCGGCCGAGCACGGCCGCACCACCCGGTGGGGTGGGCAGATCCGACACCCACGATAGCGGCGGCCCCGCGGGCGGCGGTAACCGCCCGGGCCGGGGCGGCACCGGCCCGGGTCCCGCGCAGGGGCGGCCGCGGGACCCGCGCGGGGGCCGCCACCGGGCCGCCACCGGGCGGCCGCTGCGCCGCCGCCGGGCCGGCGCGGGCCACAATGGGCGGCGTGAAGAGTTCCCGACGCCACGGTCCCCCCGCCGGGCAGCGGCGGCCGCGGTCCCGCGGCGACCGCGGCCGGCGCGCCCTGACGGCGCTGCTCGCCGCCGGCTGCGTGGGCGTGGCGGGCTGGCTGCACCCCCACTGGGTCCCCGCGCCGGGGCCGGGCGGCGACGACCTCCCGGCCGCCCGCGTCCTCCCGGCGGAGGCGCCCGCCCCGGCCGGAGCCGTGCGCCCCGACCCGGCCGCCCCCGTGCCCGGCGCCGCGGAGGTGGCCGCGGCCGTGGGCCCCGCGCTCGCCGGCGCGCCCGCCGGGCGGCGCTCCGTCCTGGTGGCCGACGCCCTCACGGGGACGCCGCTGCTCGAGCGGGACCCGGACGTGCCCCTGGTCCCCGCCTCCAACCAGAAGCTCGTCACGGCGCTGTCCCTGCTCACCCACGCCGATCCCCGGCAGCGGCTGCGCACCACGGTGGTGCAGGGGCAGGAGCCGGGCACGGTGGTGCTGGTGGCGGGCGGGGACACCCTGCTGGGCCCGGGCCGCTCCGACCCGGACGCCGTGCTGGGCCGTGCCGGCGTCGGGACCCTGGCGGAGGCCACGGCCCGGGCCCTCGCCGAGCGCGGGGCCGGCGGGCCCGGCACCGTGCGGTGGGACGCGAGCCTGTTCACCGGCCCGGCCCTCAACGGGGCCTGGGCCGCGGGCGACGTCGCGGCGGGGCAGATCGGGCCCGTCGCGCCCATGGCGTTCTGGTCCCACCGCGTGCCCGCGGGGGAGGGCCCCTCCGCCGCGCGGCCCGCCGACGCGGCGCGCGACGTCGCCGAGGTCTTCGCCGCCGAGCTCGCGGCCCGGCTCGCCGCGCACGGGGTGCCCGCGCCCGTCCCCGAGGTCGCGCCCGGCCGGGCGCCCGAGGGAGCGGCCGAGCTGGCCGCCGTCGAGTCCGCGCCGCTCGCCGAGCAGGCCGGGCTGATGCTGCGGGACTCCGACAACCACCTCGCCGAGGTCCTCTCGCGGCTGGCGGCCCGGGCCGCGGACCGGCCCGCGAGCATCGCCGGCGGCCGCGCCGCCGCGGCCGAGGCGCTCGAGGCGCACGGCGTCGGCACGGCCGGCGTGGAGCTCTCCGACGCGTCCGGGATGTCCCTGGGCAACCGGATCCCCGCCCGAGCGCTGGAGCAGGTCGTGCGGGCCATGGTCACCGACCCCACCGGAGCACTGGTCCCGGGGGCCCGGGCCCTTCCGGTGGCCGGGGGCAGCGGGACCCTCGCCGACCGGTTCGACGACGACGCCGAGCGCCCCGGGCGGGGCCTGGCGCGGGCGAAGACGGGCACGCTGAACTCCGTGGTCTCCCTCGGCGGCCACGTCACCACC
The DNA here is from genome assembly GCF_040981245.1 of Kocuria cellulosilytica. Classification (NCBI taxonomy): domain Bacteria; kingdom Bacillati; phylum Actinomycetota; class Actinomycetes; order Micrococcales; family Micrococcaceae; genus Kocuria; species Kocuria cellulosilytica. The sequence goes on from NZ_JAVFWZ010000005.1 coordinate 137,344, forward strand.
GACGGGGGGCGGCTGCTGACGTTCTCCGTGCTGCTCAACGAGGTCACCGACCCGGCCGCGGCCCGGGACGCCGTGGACCGCGCGGTGGCGGCCCTGGCCCGACTGTGACGGGCCGCGGCGGGCGCTCCCAGGCGCGTGTGGTTGCATGAGGCCATGAGCGCAGCACAACGACCCCCGGTGACCCCGGAGACGGAGGCGCCCGGGATCGTCCGGTGGGACCTCGCGGCCTCCGCCGCCGCCCGGCTCACCCCGCCGGGGCCGCGGATGTCCGCCCGGGCCATGCAGGCGGCCGTGGCCTCCCTGCGCCGGCACGCCGAGGCGTCCGTGGACCACGTCCACCGGATCACCGGTCTGGAGGCCGCGCGGGACCTGCGGGACTCCACGGTCCTGGTCGTGGACCGGGCCGGCTGGTCCAAGGCCAACGCCCAGGCCTTCGAGGTGCTCATGGAGCCGGCGGTGGAGGCCCTGCGCCGGCGCCGCCCGGAGCAGTTCGGCGCGGCCGCCACCGCGCTCGGCGGCACGGCCACCGCCATGGAGATGGCCGCGGTGCTGGGGTTCCTCTCGGCGAAGGTCCTCGGCCAGTACGACCCGTACGCCGGGCTCGTCTCCGCCGTGGCCGCGCAGCGGCACCCCGGCGGACGGCTGATGCTCGTGGCGCCCAACATCCTGACGGTCGAGCGGGAGCTCAACGTCGAGCCCGAGGACTTCCGGCTGTGGGTCTGCCTGCACGAGCAGACCCACCGCGTCCAGTTCGCCGCGGCACCGTGGCTGCGGGAGCACATGATCGAGCAGATCAACGAGCTCGCGGACTCCCTCATGGGCCACGCCGAGACCCTCGGGGCGCGGCTCACGGAGGCGGTCCGGTCCCTGCCCGGGCGTGGCTCGGCGGGAGAGCCCAAGGCCTCCCTCGGCGTGGTGGGGCTGCTCATGGGGAGGCGGGAACGGGAGGTGCTCTCCCACCTCACCGCGGTGATGAGCCTGCTCGAGGGGCACGCGAACTTCGTGATGGACGGGGTGGACGCGTCCGTGGTGCCCTCCGTGAAGACGATCCGGCGGCGCTTCGAGCGGCGCTCCGAGCTGCAGGGCAGCCTCGACCGCTTCATCCGGCGCCTGCTCGGGATGGACGCGAAGATGCGCCAGTACAGCGACGGCCAGCAGTTCGTCTCGACCGTGGTGGAAGCCGTGGGGCTGGAGCGGTTCAACCGCATCTGGGAGGCCCCGGAGCACCTGCCGACGGAGGCGGAGATCCACGCCCCCGAACGCTGGATCGAGCGCGTGCTGGGCCCGGCCTGAGCGCGTCCCCGGACCGGTGCCGCCACACGGGCGCCGAAAGTGTGGTAGGGAAGACGCACCCCCGGTTGACATGCACATTCATTGAAAAAGTGACCGGAGTGACCCGCCCGTGAGGTCCCGGTCACAGCGCGACACGCGGTAGGCCGGATCACCATTGTGTGACAAAATCTTTACGTGAGCACAGAGAATATCGAACAGCAGGTCAAGCTGTACGGCCAGCCCCTGTCGGAGCGCTTCGGCACGGTCGTCCAGGCCTACGGCATCACCCAGCGGCGGCTGGCCGAGGTCCTCGGCCTCTCCGCCCCCATGCTGTCGCAGCTCAACAGCGGCCGCCGGATCAAGATCGGCAACCCGGCGGTCTACGAACGCCTGGTGATGCTGGAGCAGCGCATCGGCACCCCGGACATCGAGGAGACCCTCTCCGCGGTCGAGGCGTCGCAGCCCGTGCTGTCCACCACGCAGATCCAGGCCGGCATCCACAGCGAGACCAACGCCGTGGCGGCCCTGGCCCACGTGGTCCCGCGGCACGAGCTCGAGGCGGCCCTGGACCTGCTCGGCGAGACCGCCCCGACCCTGGCCAAGGTCGTGCGCCTGGCCGTGCGGGAGTCGCAGAACCAGCAGGCCGCGAGCGACCGCGAGGACGCCCGCCGGTGACCCAGTTCGCCCGCCGCGGCCGACTGTCCCCGGACGTCGCCGCGGGGCGGCGCCGTGTGCTCGACTCCGTCCGGCGGCACGTCCCCCGGGGCTCCGGGGAGCCGCCGCTCGTGCTGGTCGCCTGCAGCGGCGGGCCGGACTCCCTCGCGCTGGCCGCCGTGGCGGCCCACTTCGCCCGGCGCGGCACGCTGCGCGTGGGCGCGGTGGTGGTCGACCACGGCCTGCAGGAGGACTCCGCGGCGGTCGCGGCGCGCACCGCCCGCACGCTCGAGCGGACCGGGCTGGGGCCCGTCGTCGTCACCGCCGTGACCGTGCGCCGGGACGCCGGCGGACCCGAGATGGCCGCCCGCACCGCCCGCTACGCGGGCATCGCGGAGGCCGTGGCCCGCACGGGCGCCGACGCCGTCCTGCTCGGCCACACCCTGGACGACCAGGCGGAGTCCGTGCTGCTGGGCCTCGCCCGCGGCTCCGGCACCCGCTCGCTGGCAGGGATGCCGCCCGTGCGCGAGCTCGACGGCGTCACCTACCTCCGTCCGTTCCTGGACCTCTCCCGCGCGCAGACCCTGCAGATCTGCGCCGCCGAGCAGCTCGAGCCCTGGCACGACCCCACGAACCGGGACACCACCCTGATGCGCTCGCGGGTCCGCCACCGCGTGCTCCCGCTGCTGGAGGACGAGCTCGGCCCCGGCCTGGCCCGCGCCCTGGCCCGCTCCGCGGCGATCCTCGGCCCGGACGCGGACTACCTCGAGGGCGCGGCGGCCGAGCTGCTCGAGCGCGCCCGCGCCGCGGCCCCGGCGCTGCCCGGCTCCCTGGCCCTCGACCTCGCGACGCTCCGGGCCGCGCACCCCGCGCTGCGCCGCCGCGCCCTGTCGGCCGCCGTGGTCGCCGCCGGCGGGCAGACCCCCGCCTACGAGCGGCTCGGCGCGCTGGACGAGTTCGCCGCGGGGCACGGCGCCGCGGGGCCCGTGCAGATGGCGGGTAAGGTGTCCGTGTGGCGCCGCCGCCCGGCGGCGGGCACCCGTGGCCCGGGGCACCTGGAGCTCGTCCGCCCGCGGCCCGCGGTCCCCGCGAGCGCCACCCGACCCGCATCCGCATCGTACGAGGAGCGCCGTGAAGGCTGAGGACGTCCAGGGGGATCTCACCGAGGTCCTGTACACCAAGGAAGAGATCGACACGAGGATCGCCGAGCTCGCGGCGGCCGTGGACGCCGACTACCGGGACCGGGACGTCCTGCTCGTGGGCGTGCTCAAGGGCGCGGTGATGGTCATGGCGGACCTGTGCCGGGCGCTCCAGGGCCAGTACCCCATGGACTGGATGGCCGTGTCCTCCTACGGCTCCGGGACCAAGTCCTCGGGCGTGGTCCGCATCCTGAAGGACCTCGACACCGACCTCACGGGGCGGGACGTGCTCATCGTCGAGGACATCATCGACTCCGGGCTGACCCTGTCCTGGCTGCGGGCCAACCTGGAGTCCCGCGGCACCGCCTCGGTGGAGATCTGCGCGCTGCTGCGCAAGCCGGAGGCGGCGAAGACCTCCATCGACGTCAAGTACGTGGGCTGGGACATCCCCAACGAGTTCGTCGTGGGCTACGGGCTCGACTACGCGGAGAAGTACCGCAACCTCGACTGCATCGCGACCCTGGCCCCCCACGTCTACGAGTGAGCCGAGGCCCCGGCAGGCGTCCCGCGGCGGTTCCCGGGCGGGCTGTCCGCTGACAGGGAACTCCCGGCCCGTCCGGGGCGGGAGCCGGAGTCCGGGCTGTACATTGTAGGTCTGCGTCCCCTGGACCCCCGGCCCTGGGCGGGCCCCGGCTCGAGGGGGCCGGACAACCATCCACGGGAGGATCAGCGGCTTGGCCACGGCGAAAAAACCCAACAACTTCTTCAGAGGACCCTGGTTCTGGGTCCTGCTGGCCGCTCTGATCCTGTTCCCCCTGGTCGGGACGCTGACCACGGGCTCCTCCGGGCGCGTGGACACCAACGTCGGGCTGCAGCTGCTCCGGGACGGCCAGGTCTCCGAGGCCAAGATCTACGACGGCCAGCAGAAGGTCGAGCTCCAGCTGGAGGAGGACCTCTCCCTCGACGGCCGGGACCTCGGGCGCAGCGTGGAGTTCTACTACGTCACCCCGCGCGGGGAAGAGGTCGTCGACGCGATGAACGCGGCGGACCTCGAGGGGTTCACGGACCAGCCCGTCGAGTCGAACTGGTTCACGAACCTCCTCGGCTTCATGCTGCCGTTCCTGATCATCCTGGCCATCTTCTGGTTCGTGTTCTCCCGGATGCAGGGCGGCGGGTCCCAGGTGATGCGCTTCGGCCGCTCGAAGGCCAAGATGTTCGACAAGGACAACCCCACGGTGACCTTCGCCGACGTCGCCGGCGCCGACGAGGCCGTGCAGGAGCTCGACGAGATCAAGCAGTTCCTGGTGGAGCGCGAGCGCTTCACCGCCCTCGGCGCGAAGGTGCCCAAGGGCGTGCTGCTCTACGGCCCGCCCGGCACCGGCAAGACCCTGCTCGCGCGGGCGGTGGCCGGTGAGGCCGGTGTCCCGTTCTTCTCGATCTCCGGCTCCGACTTCGTGGAGATGTTCGTGGGCGTGGGCGCCTCGCGGGTGCGCGACCTGTTCCAGCAGGCCAAGGAGAACGCGCCCGCCATCATCTTCGTGGACGAGATCGACGCCGTGGGCCGCCAGCGCGGCGCGGGCATGGGCGGGGGCAACGACGAGCGCGAGCAGACCCTCAACCAGCTGCTCGTCGAGATGGACGGCTTCGACGCCACGACCAACGTCATCCTGATCGCCGCGACCAACCGGCCGGACGTGCTCGACCCCGCCCTGCTGCGCCCCGGGCGCTTCGACCGGCAGATCGGCGTGGACGCACCGGACATGAAGGGCCGCCTGCAGATCCTCCGGGTGCACTCCCAGGGCAAGCCGCTCGCGGACAACGTGGACCTCGCCGCCGTGGCCAAGCGCACCCCCGGCTTCACGGGCGCGGAGCTCGCCAACGTGATGAACGAGGCGGCCCTGCTGACCGCCCGCTCCCACGCCCAGCTCATCGACGACCGCGCCGTGGACGAGGCGATCGACCGCGTGATCGCCGGCCCGCAGAAGCGCAGCCGGATCATGAAGGAGCTCGAGCGCAAGGTCACCGCCTACCACGAGGGCGGGCACGCGCTCGTGGCCGCGGCCCTGCGCAACACGGACCCGGTCACGAAGATCACGATCCTGCCCCGCGGCCGGGCCCTGGGGTACACCATGGTCATGCCCATGGACGACAAGTACTCGACCACCCGCAACGAGCTGCTCGACCAGATGGCCTACGCCATGGGCGGGCGCGCGGCGGAGGAGATCGTGTTCCGGGACCCCTCCACCGGCGCGTCCAACGACATCCAGAAGGCCACCGACACGGCCCGCAAGATGGTCACCCAGTACGGCATGAGCGCCCGCGTGGGCTCGATCAAGCTCGGCGGGGACAGCTCCGAGCCGTTCCTCGGCCGGGACGCCGCCGGCTCCGGCCGGGAGTACTCCGAGCGCACCGCCGCGATCGTGGACGAGGAGGTGCGGGCCCTGCTCGAGCAGGCCCACGACGAGGCGCACGCGATCCTGATGGACAACCGTCCCGTCCTGGACCGGCTGGCCCTCGAGCTGCTCGAGAAGGAGACGCTCAACGAGGCGCAGATCGCCGACATCTTCCACGACATCCGCAAGCGGGACCTGCGGCCCGTGTGGCTGTCCAAGGACACCCGTCCGCTCTCCGAGGACCCGCCCGTGGTCACGCAGGCCGAGCGCGAGGAGGCCCGCCGGATCCACGCCCAGGACCCTGCCACGCTGGCCCCGCAGGACCAGGCGGCCGCCGCCAAGCCGGAGCACCCCCTCGAGGTCCCCGAGCGCGGGCACTCGGTGCCGCCGGAGGAGGGCACGGGCTCCTCGAGCGGCACCCGGACCACCCCGGCGCCGGGCACGGACTGAACCGGCCTAGGATGGAGCGACAGCCGGTCGCGTCCGCCGACCCCCGTTCCGCCCGGCAGACCCGGTCGACCCCGAAGGAGGGCGCGTTGCCCCACGAGGCCCGCACGAAGCAGACGACCGCGCACGACCCGCGCGCGGAGGCGTTCGAGCCGCCGTACCCCGACCCCGCCCCGGCGCTGGAGGCCGGCGCCGGCGCGGTGGACCAGCCCCGGGTGGCCGCGGCCGTGCGGGAGCTGCTGCTGGCGATCGGCGAGGACCCCGACCGGGACGGACTGCAGGGCACCCCGGGGCGCGTGGCGCGGGCGTACGCGGAGATGTTCGCGGGACTGCACCAGGACCCCGCCGAGGTGCTCGGGACCACCTTCGACATCGGCCACTCCGAGATGGTCCTCGTGAAGGACATCGCCTTCTACTCGACCTGCGAGCACCACCTCGTCCCGTTCCACGGCCACGCCCACGTGGGCTACATCCCCGGCCACGACGGGATGGTCACCGGTCTGAGCAAGCTCGCCCGCCTCGTGGACCTCTACGCGCGCCGGCCCCAGGTCCAGGAGCGGCTGACCACCCAGATCGTGGAGGCCATCGTGGAGCACCTCCAGCCGGCCGGGGTGATCGTGGTGATCGAGTGCGAGCACCTGTGCATGTCCATGCGGGGGGTGCGCAAGCCCGGCGCGATGACCGTGACCTCGGCCGTGCGCGGCCAGCTGCGCGAGACCGCCACCCGCGCCGAGGCGATGAGCCTCATCCTGGGGCGCTGAGCACGTGCCGACCCCCCGCCGCACCGACCCCGCGCACCGGCCCCCGGGCTGGGGCTCCTTCGAGGACCTGCCCACCGGGCGCACGCTGGTCATGGGCATCCTCAACGTCACCCCCGACTCCTTCAGCGACGGCGGGGAGCACGCCGGGCACGAGGCCGCGATCGCGCACGGGCTGCGCATGATGGCCGAGGGTGCCGACATCGTGGACGTCGGGGGCGAGTCCACGCGGCCCGGCTCCGAGCGGGTCGACCCCGCCGAGGAGCGGCGCCGGATCCTGCCCGTGGTCGAGGCCCTCGCCGCCGCGGGGGCGGTGCTCAGCGTCGACACGCTCCACGCAGCGACCGCCGAGGCCGTCCTGGACGCCGGCGCGCACATCGTCAACGACGTCTCGGGACTCGCCGCCGGCCAGGACATGATCGACCTGGTCGCCGAGCGGCAGGCGCCCTACGTGCTGATGCACGCCCGGGGGCTGCCCGACGTGCAGGACTCCCGGGCCGTCTACGACGACGTCGCCGGGGAGGTGCTCGGGGAGCTCGGGGCGCTGCGGGAGCGCTGCCTGGCCGCCGGCCTGGCCCCCGAGCGGCTGATCCTGGACCCCGGGCTGGGCTTCGACAAGCGGGGGGCGCAGAACTGGGAGCTGCTCCGGGCGCTGCCGCGCTTCACGGCGGGAGGCCACAAGGTGCTCGTGGCCGCGTCCCGCAAGCGCTTCCTCGGCACCCTGCTCGAGCAGGACGGGGTGCCGCGCCCGGCCGCCGGGCGGGACGCGGCCACGGCCGCGATCAGCGCGCTCTCCGCGCACGCGGGCGCGTGGTGCGTGCGCGTCCACGACGTGCGCGCGAGCGCCGACGCCGTGGCCGCCGCGCACGCCTGGCGCGGCGTTGAGCCGGCCCTGCTGCGCCCCGGGGCGGACACCGGCACGGACAGCGGCACGGGCACCGGCGCGCCGGCCGCGGGCTTCCCGGGAGGGCACCGGTGAACCGGGCGCCGCAGGAGGGCCCGGACGCCGCCCGGATGCGCGCCGGGGACCGGGCGGGCCGCCAGCACGTCCCGGCGTCCTCCACGCGGTCCCCGGACCGCCGCGACCGGATCAACCTCCTGGGGGTCGGCGCGGTGGGCTACCACGGGGTCTTCGACCAGGAGAAGCGCAGCGGGCAGCCCTTCTTCGTGGACCTGGTCATGTACCTGGACCTGTCCGCGGCGGGGGCCTCGGACGACGTCGCCCTGACCGCCCACTACGGCGAGGTCGCCGAGGAGGTGCGGGACATCGTCATCGGCCCCAGCGTGAACCTGCTCGAGACCCTGGCCGACCGCATCGCCCGGCGGCTGCTCGAGCGCTTCCCGCTCGAGGCGGTGGAGGTCACAGTGCACAAGCCCAAGGCGCCCATCGAGGTGACGTTCTCCGACGTGTTCGTCACGATCTACCGGGAGCGCTGAGATGGGCACCCTGGCCGTCCTCGCCCTCGGCGCCAATCTCGGCGACCGGGAGGCCACCCTGCGCCGGGCCGCCCTCGACCTGGCCGCCCACCCGCGGATCACCCTGACCCGCGCCTCGCCCATCGTGCGCTCCAAGCCGGTCGGCGGGCCGGCCGGGCAGGGGGACTACCTCAACGCCGTCGTGGAGGTGGAGACCGACCTGAGCCCCTTCGGGCTGCTCCGGGCCTGCCAGGAGGTGGAGGAGCGCCACCACCGGACCCGGACCCAGCGGTGGGGTCCGCGCACCCTCGACGTCGACATCGTGGTCTACGGCGAGCTCCGCCTGGACGAGCCCGACCTCACCGTGCCGCACCTGCGCGCCGCCACCCGCGCGTTCGTGCTCGTGCCGTGGGCCCTGATGGACCCCGGCGCGACGCTCGAGGGGCGCAGCGTCGCCGAGCTGGCCCGCCGGGCGGGCGACCTCGGGGGCCTGGGGCCGGACACGACCCCCCTGCTCGACGAGCTCCCCGCCCCCGGTGGGGACGAGGACTGAGGAGGAGCCGCCGTGCACGTGCTCACGGTCCCCGCGCTGCTGATGTGCGCGGCCGCCGCCGGCGCCGTCGGCTGGACCGCCAACCGGCTGTCCACCGGGGCGGGCGGACCGCTGCTGATCCTGCCCTGGGCCTCGCTCGCGGCCCTCGCCGCGGTCGCCGCGGCGCTGCTGGTGCTCGGCGTGCGGGTCAAGCGGCACCAGGAGGGGGAGCACCCGGAGCGCTTCGACCCCCTGGTCGCGGCCCGCACCGCGGCCGGCGCGCAGGCCGTGGCCTGGGCGGGGGCGATGCTGACGGGCTGGCACGCCGCCGTCGCCGTCGAGCAGGCGGCCCTCGTGGCCGTGCGCTCCGACCAGGGACCGCTCTGGGCCAGCCTGGTCCACGCCGGGGCCGGGCTCGTCCTCGTGCTGGTGGGCTGGGTCGTGGAGGGCTTCTGCAAACTGCCGCCCGACGATCCCGACGCGGAGGAGAGCGCCGAGTACGGTAGGGGACGGCAGAAGGAGCGCCCCGAGGGAGAAGGTGGTTATGCGCGAGAGATCCGCCCCCGGGCCCGTCGGCGGCCCCGGGGCCGCGACGTCCGGTGACCGGGTGCCCCTGCGCAACCCCGCGATCGACCCCGAGGGCCTGGCCTGGACCCGGGTCTCGCCCCGGCACCTCACCGTGGTGGTCCTCTCCACCCTCCTCTCCACCCTGTTCTGGCTCGTGGCCCTGGGCTGGCCGGCGGTGCTGGCGGTCACGGGCGTCTGGGGCGGCGCCCCCCTGGGGCTGCTGCTGCTCCCGCCCGGGGCCGCCCTCGCGGCCGGCCTGCTCTCCGTGCTCCTGGCCCCGCGCCGGGTCCGGGCGATCGGCTACGCCGAGCGCGGCGAGGACCTGCTCGTGCGGCGAGGCCTGCTCTACCAGCGGGTCACGATCATCCCCTACGGGCGGATGCAGTACGTGGACGTGTCGGTCTCCCCGCTGCAGCGCAGCTTCGGCCTGGCCACCGTGAAGCTGCACACCGCCGCCGTGGGCAGCCACGCCGAGATCCCCGGCGTGGAGCACGCCGAGGCGTCCCGGCTGCGCGAGCGGCTCACCGCGCGCGGCGAGGCCCTCCTGGCGGCCCTGTGAGCGCTGCGCCCGCCCCCGCGGCGGCTCCGCAGTGGCACCGTGTCCACCCGCTGACGCCGGTGGTCAAGGGGTGGCTCGCGATGCTCGTGATCGCGGGGGCCGTCGTCAACATCCTCCTCGACGACTTCCTCAACGCCGTCCTCGGCCGCGGGGCCGCCGGGCCGCCCCAGGACTTCGACCCCGCCCGGATGGGCGCCGTCTTCTGGTGGGCGCTGGCCGGGCTCGTGCTGGTCGTGCTCCTCGTGTTCGCGGCGGCCGTGCTGGTCTCCTGGTGGTTCACCCGCTACCAGGTGACCCCCGAGCACGTGCGGATCCGCTCCGGGGTGCTCTTCCGGCAGGAGCGCCAGGCCCGGCTGGACCGGGTGCAGGCCATCGACATCCACCGCCCGTTCCTGCCCCGGCTGCTGGGGCTGGCGGAGCTGAAGTTCGAGGTGGCGGACGCCGGGCAGTCGGCGGTGTCCCTGTCCTACCTCACCCACCCCCAGGCCCGTGCGCTGCGCGGTGAGCTGCTGGGCCGGCTCGGCCTGGCCGCCCCGCAGCGCGCCCCCGCACCCCCCGTGCCCGACGCGCCCGCCCGGCGGCCGGCGCCGTGGGCGGTGACGGGGGACCAGGAGCGCCCGGTGCTCGGGGTGCCGGTGCCGCGGCTGATCGGCTCCGTGCTCGCCTCGGGCTCCGCCGTCGCCCTGGCCGTGCTGCTGGCCGCCGCACCGGTCGCCCTCCTGGTCGACCCCCGCACCGGGCCGGCGATGCTGGCGGCCTGGCTGCCCGGTCTGCTCAGCTTCGGGGCCATCTCCTACCGCCGCGTGGAGCAGGGCTGGTCCTTCCGGCTGCTGCGCGTCCCCGAGGGCATGCGCGTGCGCTACGGCCTGTTCGACGTCCGCTCCCAGACCGTCCCCGCCGGGCGGATCCAGGCGGTGGGCGTGGACCAGCCGCTGCTCTGGCGGCCCTTCGGCTGGTACCGGGTGCGGGTCAACGTGGCCGGCTACGGCCCCGCGGCGGGGGAGAGCGACGCCATGCGCTCCACCCTGCTGCCCGTCGGCACCCTCCCGCAGGTGCACCAGGTCCTGCACCTGGCGCTGCCCGGCGCCCGGGACGGGGACCTCCCGGCCCTGCTGCGGGAGGGCCTGCACGGTTCGGGCGCGCAGGGCCGGTTCACCACCTCCCCGCGCCGGGCCCGGTGGCTCGACCCCCTCGTGCACCGCCGGACCGGCTTCGCCGCGACCGGCGACGTCCTCGCCGTGCGCTCCGGGCGGCTGAGCCGGCGCACCGCGGTGCTGCCCCACGAGAAGACGCAGTCGGTGGCCGTGAGCCAGGGGCCGCTGGAGCGGGCCCTGGGCCTCGCCGACGTCCACCTGCACTCCACGCCGGGGCCGGTGGCCGTGACGGTCCCGCACCTCGACACCGGGGACGCCCGGGCGCTCGCCGCCGCCCAGGCGGTGCACGCCGCCGGTGCCCGTAGACTGGCCGACGGCCCGAGCGACCCCCAGACCTCCCGGCAGGAGCGAGCATGACCCATCCGTCCGAGCGCCCCGGACGCCTCGGCGTCGGGGTCGTCAGCGCCGGGAAGGTGGGCGCCGTCCTGGGGGCCGCGCTGCGCGCCGCCGGCCACGCCGTGGTCGGCGTGAACGCCGTCTCCGAGGCCAGCCGGGACCGGGCCGAGGCCCTCCTGCCCGGGGTGCCCGTCCTCGACGTCCCGGCCGTGCTCGAGCGCGCGGAGCTCGTGCTGCTCGCGGTGCCCGACGACGAGCTGCCGGGGCTCGTGCAGGGCCTCGCCGACGCCGGGCTGTGGCAGGCCGGCCAGCTCGTGGTGCACACCGCGGGCCGCTGGGGCACCGGCGTGCTGGACCCGGCCCGCCGGCTCGGCGCGATCCCGCTGGCGATCCACCCGGCGATGACGTTCACGGGCATGAGCCTGGACCTGGCCCGGCTGAGCGACTGTTCGTTCGGGATCACGGCCCCGGCCCCGGTGCTGCCCATCGCCCAGGCGCTGGTGGTCGAGATGGGCGCCGAGCCCGTGGTGGTCGCGGAGGCCGACCGCGCGCTCTACCACGCCGCCCTCGCCCACGGCGCCAACCACCTGATGACCGTCGCGGGCCAGTCCATGCAGGTGCTCCGGGACATCGGGGTGGAGCACCCCGCCCGCACGGTCGGGCCCCTGCTGCGGGCGACCCTGGACAACGCCCTGGCCGCGGGGGAGTCGGCGCTGACCGGTCCCGTGTCCCGCGGCGACGCGGGGACCGTGGCCGCCCACCGGGACGCCCTCGACGAGTACGCGCACGGCCACGGCGGCGACGACGTCCTGCTGGCCTACCTGGACCTCGCCCGCGTCACCGCCCGCCGCGCCCTGGACCGCGGGCTGCTGGACCGTCCGCGCTACGACGCCGTGCTCGCCGCCCTCGAGCTCACCCGCGGCACCGACGGCACCGACGGAGAGGACACCCCATGAGCGAGCCCACCACCGTGCCCCGCGTCTGCCGGGGCATCGGCGAGTTCCGGGCGGCCCTCGCCGACCGGCTCGGCGCGGTGCCGCGGCAGCCGTCGCTGGGGCTCGTGCCCACCATGGGCGCCCTGCACGAGGGGCACGGCCACCTGGTGCGCCTCGCCCGGCAGGAGAACGCCGTGGTCGCGGTCTCGGTCTTCGTCAACCCGCTGCAGTTCGGCCCGGACGAGGACCTCGAGCGCTACCCGCGCACGCTCGAGGCCGACGTCGAGCTGCTCGCGCGGTTCGGGGCCGACCTCGTGTTCGCCCCGTCCGAGGCGGAGATGTACCCGGACGGGGAACCCCTCGTGCGCGTCACCTCCGGCCGGCTCGGCTCCGTGCTCGACGGCGCGAGCCGCCCCGGCCACTTCGACGGCGCCCTGACGGTGGTCAACAAGCTCCTGAACATCACCGCCCCGCCCGTGCCGGCCGCGTTCCGGGCGTACTTCGGGGAGAAGGACGCCCAGCAGCTGCTCCTCGTGCGCCGGATGGTCGCCGACTTCGACCTGCCCGTCACCGTGCGGGCCGTGCCCATCGTGCGCGACGACGACGGGCTCGCCCTGTCCTCCCGCAACCGCTACCTCGACGCCGCGCAGCGCCGGGCCGCGCTGGTGCTCCCGCGCACGCTCCGTGCCCTCGCCGCCGGGGAGCTGGACCTCGGGGCCGCCCGGCGGCGGATCGACGCCGAGGACCCGGTCCGGCTCGACTACCTCGTCGTCGTCGACCCCCGCACCCTGGCGCCGGTCGAGCCGGCGCCCGGCGCCCTCGCCCTCGTGGCGGCCCACGTGGGCAGCACCCGGCTGATCGACAACCTCGTGCTCTGAGCCGCCCGGCCGGGATTTGACCCCTCCCGTTATCCTGGACAACTGTGACCAACGCGCAGAACACCTCCCCGACCGCCCAGGACGAGGCCGAGCAGGCCGAGCTCTCGGACCAGATGCAGTTCCGGCTCGCCAAGCGCGCCCGGCTGCTCGACTCGGGCCGGGAGGCCTACCCCGTGGGCGTGGAGCGCACGCACACCCTCGCCGAGGTGCGAGAGGCCCACGGCCACCTCGAGCCCGGCGAGGAGACCGGCCGGTTCGTCGGCGTGGCCGGGCGCGTGGTCTTCGTGCGCAACACCGGCAAGCTGTGCTTCGCCACCCTCCAGGAGGGGGACGGCACCCGGCTGCAGGTCATGCTCTCCCTCGCGAAGGTGGGGGAGGAGTCCCTGGCCGAGTGGAAGTCCCTCGTGGACCTCGGCGACTTCGTGGCCGTGCACGGCGAGGTGATCGCCTCCCGCCGCGGCGAGCTCTCCGTCATGGCCGACACCTGGTCCATGGCCTCGAAGGCGATCCGGCCCCTGCCCACGCTGCACAACGAGCTCAGCGAGGAGACCCGGGTGCGCCGGCGCTACCTCGACCTCATCGTCCGGCCCGAGGCCCGCGAGGTGGTCGTGCAGCGGGCGCGGATCATCCAGACGGTGCGCAACGTCCTGGTGGCCCGCGGCTACGTGGAGATCGAGACGCCCATCCTGCAGCTCGTGCACGGCGGGGCCACGGCCCGGCCGTTCGAGACGCACCTCAACGCGTTCGACCAGGACATGACCCTGCGCATCGCCACGGAGCTCTACCTCAAGCGCGCCGTGGTCGGCGGGATCGAGCGGGTCTTCGAGATCGGGCGGGTCTTCCGCAACGAGGGCGTCGACTCCTCGCACAGCCCCGAGTTCACCACCCTGGAGGCCTACGAGGCCTACGCCGACCAGTTCACGATGGCCGAGCGGATCAAGGAGATCATCCTGGCGTGCGCCGACGCCCTGGGCGTCGACACCATCGAGACGGAGCGGGGCACGATCGACCTGCGCGGGGAGTGGCGCTGGCTGTCCGTCTATCCCGCCCTGTCCGAGGCCGTGGGCCAGGAGATCACCCCGCAGACGCCCGTGCCGGCCCTGCACCGGATCGCCGAGGAGCACGGGGTGGCCGTCGGCCCGATGTGGGACGCGGAGAAGTACGTGCTCGAGCTGTTCGGCGAGATCGTGGAGCCCACCCTGGTCCAGCCGACCTTCGTGTGCGACTACCCGCCCTCGGCGCAGCCCCTCGCCCGCCAGCACCGCTCCGAGCACGGGCTGATCGAAGCCTGGGACCTGATCATCGGCGGGATGGAGCGCGGCACGGCGTTCTCCGAGCTGATCGACCCCGTGGTCCAGCGCGAGCGGCTCACGGAGCAGTCCCACCGGGCCGCGGCCGGCGACGCCGAGGCCATGCGGCTCGACGAGGACTTCCTGCGCGCCCTCGAGCACGGCGCCCCGCCCATGGGCGGCCTGGGCCTCGGCCTGGACCGGCTCATCATGCTCTTCACCGACCTGGGGATCCGGGAGACCATCCTGTTCCCCCTCATGAAGCCGGAGCAGGACTGAGCCCGGGGTCGCGGCCGTGCCGCGGCCCCGCACCGTCCTCAGCCACCGCCCAGATCTCCCCGGGAGAATCGCACCCATGGAATACATCGCTGTCCTGCTGCCCTCGATCAGCATCGGCATCATCTTCTGGTTCGTCCTCCGCTGGATCTTCCGCGGCGACCGCACCGAGCGCGCCGTCGAGTCCCGCTCGCAGCAGGACGCCGAGCGCTGGTACGAGGAGCTCAAGCGGCGCGACGGCGAGGACCTGCCGTTCGGCCCCTCCCCGCGCCGCGACCGCGGGACGGAGCGCTGAGCTCCTCCGCCGGCGATACCCGGGTCTTTCCGATGAATTCGAATTGGCGCCGGATTGTCCGCTTTTTCGTGCTGTTGAATTCCGTTCCGGAATCGTAGGATAAACTCGACGGCGCCGGGAGTTCGTTCTCCCGGCGGTCGCCGGAATTCACGATCCGGATCAACCGGTCCGACACGGGGGAATCAGCACCGCCTCAGGACGCGCCGTTCACCGGCGCGCCCGGGGAAAGACGAGCGCCGAGAGGCGGAGGAGAGTTTCAGCTATGGCACAGACCGTGAAGATCATTCTCGAGGACGACCTCGACGGCGGACCCGCCGAGGAGACCGTGCGCTTCGGCCTCGACGGCGCGCAGTACGAGATCGATCTCTCCGAGGAGAACGCGGCCAAGCTGCGCGACGCCGTGCGGCCGTTCATCACCAAGGCCCGGCGCGCCCAGAGCAAGCAGACGGCGAAGCAGGCCCGCCCCACCGGGAAGTCCAACCCGGACACCGCGGCCATCCGGCAGTGGGCCCGGGAGAACGGCCACCCGGTCTCCGACCGCGGCCGCATTCACCAGGACGTGCAGAAGGCGTACTACGACGCGCACCAATAGGAACGCGCCCGGCGCCGTGGAACAGGCCGCCGGAGAATAGGAGGAGGGACCGGTCCGCCGGTCCCTCCTTTTCTCTTTCCGGCGCCCCTTTCCGGGTCCCCTTTTCGGGGCGGGGAGGACCCCTGTCGGTCCCGGGCGGGTCCCGGCGGGAATTCTCCGGCATTCTTTTGATGACCTGCGCTTTTGCCGGTGCGGAAGCGAACGGCGGAAATTGTCGGGTCCCGTTCCGGGGCCGTCCGCGCCCCGGTGCGCCGGTCTTCTCGCCGGTGGCGAACAGCCGCCCGTTCGTCGGTGCGGGTGCGTAGCATCGGGTGCAGACATCGACTGAGGAGTATCCATGTTCGAACGCTTCACCGACCGCGCCCGCCGGGTCGTGGTGCTGGCCCAGGAAGAGGCCAGGATGCTCAACCACAACTACATCGGCACCGAGCACCTGCTGCTCGGGCTGATCCACGAGGGCGAGGGAGTGGCCGCGAAGGCGCTCGACTCGATGGGCATCACCCTCACCGGCGCCCGCGAGCAGGTCCAGGACATCATCGGGCCGGGCCAGCAGGCCCCGTCCGGGCACATCCCCTTCACCCCGCGGGCCAAGAAGGTCCTCGAGCTCTCGTTGCGCGAGGCCCTGCAGCTCGGCCACAACTACATCGGCACCGAGCACATCCTGCTGGGCATCATCCGCGCGGGCGAGGGCGTGGCGGCGCAGGTGCTGACCAAGCTCGGCGCGGAGCCCCAGAAGGTGCGCTCCACCGTGCTGGAGCTGATCTCCGGCTACCAGGGCGGGGGCACTCCGGAGAAGGAGGGCGCCGGCGTGCGCTCGGCCGGCCAGTCCGAGGGCACCCCCGCCGGCTCGGCCGTGCTGGACCAGTTCGGCCGCAACCTCACCGCGGCGGCCCGCGAGGGCAAGCTGGACCCGGTCATCGGGCGGTTCCGCGAGATGGAGCGGGTCATGCAGATCCTCTCCCGGCGCACCAAGAACAACCCGGTGCTGATCGGCGAGCCCGGCGTGGGCAAGACCGCGGTGGTCGAGGGCCTCGCCCAGGCCATCGTGCGCGGGGACGTCCCGGAGACGCTCAAGGACAAGCACCTCTACACCCTGGACCTCGGGTCCCTCGTGGCGGGCTCCCGCTACCGCGGTGACTTCGAGGAGCGGCTCAAGAAGGTGCTCAAGGAGATCCGCACCCGCGGGGACATCATCCTGTTCATCGACGAGATCCACACCCTCGTGGGCGCCGGCGCGGCCGAGGGCGCGATCGACGCCGCCTCCATCCTGAAGCCCATGCTGGCCCGGGGCGAGCTGCAGACCATCGGCGCCACGACCCTCGACGAGTACCGCAAGCACATCGAGAAGGACGCGGCCCTCGAGCGCCGCTTCCAGCCGATCCAGGTGGACGAGCCCTCCGAGGCGCACGCCGTGGAGATCCTCAAGGGCCTGCGCGACAAGTACGAGGCGCACCACCGCGTGTCCATCTCGGACGACGCCCTCGAGGCCGCGGTGCACCTCGGCGCCCGCTACGTCTCCGACCGCTTCCTGCCGGACAAGGCGATCGACCTGATCGACGAGGCCGGCGCGCGCCTGCGGATCAAGCGGATGACCGCGCCGCCGGAGATCAAGGAGCTCGACGACCGCATCACCGAGGTGAAGCGGCTCAAGGAGGCCGCGATCGACGGCCAGGACTACGAGAAGGCCGCCTCGCTGCGCGACACCGAGCAGAAGCTCATCGCGGAGCGGGACGACAAGGACCGTGCCTGGCGCGAGGGCGGCGACGAGCTCGCCGAGGTGACCCCCGAGGTCATCTCCGACGTCCTCTCCGCCTCCACGGGGGTGCCCGTCTACAAGCTCACCGAGGAGGAGACGGGCCGCCTCCTGCACATGGAGGACGAGCTGCACAAGCGGATCATCGGCCAGGACGACGCCATCAAGGCCCTGTCCCGGTCGATGCGGCGCACGCGCGCGGGGCTGAAGGACCCCAAGCGCCCGGGCGGGTCGTTCATCTTCGCCGGGCCCACGGGCGTGGGCAAGACCGAGCTCGCGAAGGCCCTCGCGGAGTTCCTGTTCGGGGACGAGGACGCCCTCATCACCCTGGACATGTCCGAGTACCAGGAGAAGCACACCGTCTCCCGGCTCTTCGGTGCCCCTCCGGGCTACGTCGGCTACGAGGAGGGCGGCCAGCTCACCGAGAAGGTGCGCCGCAAGCCGTTCTCCGTGGTGCTCTTCGATGAGGTCGAGAAGGCGCACCAGGACCTGTTCAACTCGCTGCTGCAGATCCTCGAGGACGGCCGCCTGACCGACTCGCAGGGCCGCGTGGTGGACTTCAAGAACACCGTGATCATCATGACCACGAACCTGGGCACCAAGGACATCTCCCGTGCCGTCCCCGTCGGCTTCCAGACCGGCGTGGACCCCGCGTCCAACTACGAGCGCATGCAGGCGAAGGTGCAGGACGAGCTCAAGGAGCACTTCCGGCCCGAGTTCCTCAACCGCGTGGACGAGATCATCGTCTTCCCGCAGCTCACCGAGAACGAGATCGTGCAGATCGTGGACCTGTTCGTGGCCCGGCTGCAGGAGCGGCTGCGCGACCAGGGGATGTCGATCGAGCTCTCCGACTCCGCGAAGCGGTGGGTCAGCCGCAAGGGCTACGACCCGTCCATGGGCGCCCGCCCGCTGCGCCGCACCATGCAGCGGGAGATCGAGGACCAGCTGTCCGAGAAGATCCTCTTCGGGGAGATCAGCACCGGGGAGAAGATCTTCGTGGACACCGACGGCGAGGGGGACGAGCAGAAGCTGGTCTTCTCCTCCACCCCGATGTCCGACCTCACGGGCGACGGCATGGTCGACCCGATGGGCGGTCTGGAGGACGTCGACGTATCCCGCGGTGACGGCGAGAACCGTTCCGAGGGCTGAGCCCGTCCGACTCCGCCGAGGGGCCCGCCGCGCGTCCGCGCGGCGGGCCCCTCGGCGTCCACCCAAGTGGGGACGGACCCGGAGGGCAGCTCCCGCGGGGCGCCGGCGTTCGCAAGCGTACACTTGCGGCGTGACCGACCTGCGCCTGCGACCAGCCCGCACCTCCGACGTCCCCGCCATCAAGGACCTCGTGGCCCCGCTGGCGCGCGCCGGGGTGCTCATCAACAAGGACACGGTCGCCTACTACGAGGGCATCCAGGAGTTCCTGGTGGTGGAGGCGGTCGGCGACGAACAGGCCGGTCTCGTGGGCTGCGGCGCCCTGCACGTGATGTGGGAGGACCTGGGCGAGGTCCGCACGCTGGCCACCTCCGACGCGTGGCGGGGCCGCGGGGTGGGCCGCACCCTGCTGGCCGGGCTGATCGAACGGGCCCGCGCCGTGGGCGTCTCGCGGGTGTTCTGCCTGACCTTCGAGGTGGACTTCTTCAGCCGCTACGGCTTCGAGGTCATGCCCAACCAGAACCAGGTGGACCCCGACGTCTTCGCCGAGCTGCTGCGCTCGCACGACGAGGGCGTGGCCGAGTACCTCGACCTGGCCCGCGTGAAGCCCAACACCCTCGGCAACACCCGGATGCTGCTGGAGCTCAGCCCGGAAGACTGACCCCGGCGGGCCCGGCGACGGCCAGCCCGTCCCGCACCAGTCCGTCCAGCGCGCGCCGGCGCTGCTCCTCCGGGGCCTCCAGCCCGTGCAGCGCGTCCAAGGCCCGGAGGGCCTCCGGCGGCAGGCCCGCGCCCGTCGCGACGTCGACGGGGCCCGTGAGGTGGTGGGCCGGCACCGGCGCGGACCCGGCCCGTAGCACCGCCATGACCGCCCCGCGGACCTGGCGGTCCGTGCCGTGCCACCGCTGGCCCCGGGGGGCCTCCTGCGGCTCCGGCCGGCCCGCGGCGACCCACGCGCACGCCGTCCGCACCGGGCACTGCTCGCACCGGGGGGAGCGGGCCGTGCAGACGAGGGCGCCGAGCTCCATGACCGCCTGGTTCCAGCGCACGGCCAGGGCGTCGTCGGCCGGCATCAGCTCCTCCGCGAGCCGCAGCTCGGCGGCCGTCAGGGACCGGGCCGGCAGGGCCCGGCCCGTGACGACCCGGGCGTGCACGCGGCGGATGTTCGTGTCCACCACGGTCTGCCGGTCCCCGAAGGCGAAGACCGCGATCGCGGCAGCCGTGTAGGCGCCCACGCCGGGCAGGGCCAGCAGCGCGTCGTGCGCGGCCGGCACCCGGCCCCCGTGCTGCTCGGTGATCTCGACGGCGGCCGCGTGCAGGCGCAGGGCCCGCCGCGGATAGCCGAGCCGGCCCCACGCGCGCACGGCCTCCCCGGCGCTCTCGGCCGCGAGGTCGGCGGGCCGCGGCCAGCGCCGCAGCCACGCCTGCCACACGGGCAGCACGCGCGCCACCGGAGTCTGCTGGAGCATGAACTCGCTGACCATGACCCCCCACGGGGTGCAGGCCGGGTCCCGCCACGGGAGGTCCCGGGCGGCGCCGTCGAACCAGTCGGTCACGGCCCGGTGCAGGTCCGGCAGGCCGGCGGCCGGGACGGGGGGCGGGGCAGCGTGCGGGGAGCTCATCGGAGTCCACTGTAGCCTGGGAGCATGGCGCAGAAGGGTTCCGGGAGCATCCCCCACGGACGGTCGGGGAACGGTCACGACGACGACGGACGAGCTCCCCGCCACCCCGGATCCCGGCGCGAGAGCCCCGAGGTGTACCGGCGCCGCCGGCTCGTGGCGGCCCTCGCCGCGGGCGTGCTGCTCGTGCTCGTGGCCGTGGGGCTGGTCTCGGCCGTGGCGGGCATGCTGGGCCCCGAGGAGACGGAGGGCGTCCCGGCTCCGGACACGGCCACCGCGTCCGCCGCCGCGGCCTCGCAGGAGCCCTTCGCGGACTTCACGCCGCGGCCGGACGAGAGCGCGTCCGCGGCGGCGTCCGCGCCCGCCACGGAGGGCCCGGTCGAGGAGTGCGGTTCCGAGCTGGCCGTGCGGGCGTCCACGGACCGGGAGAGCTACGCCGAGGACGCGCAGCCGGTCCTCGTGCTGAGCCTCGAGAACACGGGGGAGGACCCCTGCCGCGTCAACGCGGGCACCTCGCAGATGGTGTACGAGGTGACCTCGGGGTCGGACACCGTCTTCGACAGCAGGCACTGCCAGGCCGGCTCCGAGGACGCGGAGGTGGTGCTCGAGCCCGGACAGGAGCAGAGCGCGCGGCTGGGCTGGAACCGGGTGCGCACCGCCGAGGGCTGCACGGAGGCGGGGGGCGAGGCCCAGCCCGGCTACTACCGGCTCGAGACCTCGCTCGGGGAGCGCACGTCGGACCCCGTGCCGTTCGTCCTGGAGTGAGCGCGCCGCGCGCGGCTCACATGAAGCGTTCGAGCAGGCTGGTCTCGGCCATCCGGGAGAGGGACTCGCGCACCGTGCGGGCCCGCTGCTCGCCGATGCCCTCGACCGCCTTGAGGTCCTCGAGGTTGGCGGCCATCAGGGACTGCAGGCCGTCGAACTGGCGCACCAGCCGGTTGGCCACCGCGCGCGGCATCGACTTGATGCCCTCCAGCAGCCGGTAGCCGTGCGGGTGCAGGTCCGTCTCGAGGCTGCCCTGGGGTTCGACGAGGCCCACCGACACCGCGATCCGCTGCAGGTCGATGAGCTCCGTGGGGGTGAGCTCGGCGAGGCGCGCCAGCCCCTCCTCGATGCCCTCCGCGGGGGTGCCGTCGGGCAGGTAGTCGCGCAGCACCACGTCCGGCCCGGGGCCGGTGCCCGCGGTGAGCTCCTCGAGCTGCAGGGCGATGAGCCGCCCGTCCACGCCGAGCTCGAGGACGTACCAGCCGATCTCGGAGGAGATCCGCCGGACCATCTCCATCCGCTGGAGGGTCAGGGCCACGTCCCGCGCCGTCACGGACGCCTCGATCTCGAGCGAGGACAGGTTCCCGAGCACCTGCTCCATCCGGTGGCTGTAGTGCTCGAGCGTCTGCAGGGCCTGGTTGGCGCGGGCCATGATCGACTGGGAGCCCTCGATGGCGTACCGGGTCTCGCCCACGTAGATCGTGATGACGCTCATGGACTGGCTCACGGAGATCACCGGCACCCCGGTCTCCTTGGCGGTGCGCTCCGCGGACCGGTGCCGGGTGCCGGACTCCGTGGTGCCGATGGAGGGGTCGGGCACGAGCTGCACCCCGGCCTTGAGGATCCGGGTGGCGTCCCGGTCGCAGATGATGGCGCCGTCCATCTTGGCCAGCTCCCGCAGCTTGGGCGCGGAGCAGTCGGTGTCGATGTCGAAGCCGCCGGAGCAGATGGTCTCGACGGAGCGGTCGAAGCCGAGGACGATCAGCCCGCCCGTGCGCCCGCGCAGGATCCGCTCGAGACCGGTGCGCAGCTCGGTGCCGGGCGCGATGCGGGCCAGCGTCTTGCGCAGTGCGTTCTCAGGGGTCTTCGCCACGGTCACATCATACGGCCGCGGCGGTCTGCCGCTTCCGGGCGGGAGCCGCGGCGGAGGCCGGGAAGAGCAGCTCCATGGCGTCGTTGATGGTGGTCACCTCCCGGACGGTGAACCCCGCCGGGACCGGGCCCGGCCCCGTGGGGCTCGCGGGCACCACCGCGTGCGTGAAGCCCAGCCGGGCGACCTCCTGGATGCGCCGCCCGATGCCCGGGACGGGCCGCACCTCGCCGGCCAGGCCCACCTCCCCGAAGCACACCAGGCGCTGCGGCAGGGGCCGGTCCTGCGCGGCCGAGGCCAGCGCCATGGCCACGGCGAGGTCGGTGGACGGCTCGGTGAGCTTCACGCCGCCGACCGTGGAGACGTAGCAGTCCAGGCCGGCCAGGTTCACGCCGGCCCGGCGCTGCAGGACGGCGAGCAGCATGGCGACCCTCGAGGAGTCGAGGCCGGCGGTGGCCCGCCGGGGCTGGGCGGTGGAGGAGCGGTCCAGCAGCGCCTGCACCTCGGCGAGCAGGGGCCGGCGGCCCTCGAGGGTCACCGTGAGGCACGTGCCGGACACCGGCATGGCCGTGCGGGAGACGAACAGGCCCGAGGGGTCCTCCACGCTCGTGATCCCGGTCTCGGTGAGGTCGAAGCAGCCGACCTCGTCCGTGGGGCCGTAGCGGTTCTTGACCGCCCGCAGCAGCCGGATCCGGGAGTGCTTCTCGCCCTCGAACTGGCACACGACGTCCACCAGGTGCTCGAGCAGCCGCGGCCCGGCGATGGAGCCGTCCTTCGTCACGTGCCCCACGAGCAGCGTGGTCATGTTCCGCTTCTTGGCCGCCGCGATCAGGGACGCGGCGACCTCGCGGACCTGCGTCACCCCGCCCGCGGAGCCCTCGACCTCGGCGCTGGCCAGCGTCTGCACGGAGTCGACCACCAGCAGGCGGGGGGAGATCGTCTCGATGTGGCCCAGGGCCGTGGCCAGGTCCGTCTCGGCGGTGAGGTACAGGGTGGGCGCCACGGCGTCGATCCGGTCCGCGCGCAGCTTCACCTGCGCGGCGGACTCCTCGCCCGTGACGTAGAGGACGTCGCGGGTCCCCGAGCCCGTGCCCTCCGCGAAGCGGGCGGCGACGTCGAGCAGCAGCGTCGACTTCCCGACCCCGGGCTCGCCCGCCATCAGCACGACCGCGCCGGGGACGAGACCGCCGCCGAGGACGCGGTCCAGCTCGGGCACCCCGGTGGGGGCAGAGGTCGCCACGGTGGCGTCCACCTGGGCGATGGGGCGGGCGGGCTCGGCGATGGACCGGGCGGCCGTGGTGCGGGCCCTGTGCTCGCCGATCTCCTCGACCGTGCCCCACGCCTGGCACTCCCCGCACCGGCCCACCCACTTGGCGGTGCTCCAGCCGCACTCGGTGCAGCGGTAGGCGGGGGAGTTGCGGCGGGTGCGGGTGCTCATGGCGTCCAGGCTAGCCGCCGGGTCGGACGGCCCAGGCCTGGAGAACTTGCGGACCGTGCTCAGGCGCGGTCCCAGCCCTCGAGCCGGGGGAGCTGGGCGCGCGCCTCCTCGTGGGTCATCCCGGCGGCCTCCAGGAGGTCCACGACCATGGGGCGCAGGTCCAGCACCAGGGTCTCGCCCTCCATGGTGCGCACCCCCATCCGTCCCGGGTGCAGGCGCCCGGCCACGTCGGCCAGCTCGTTGCGGGCCTGGCGCAGATAGCTCTCCCGGGAGCCGGGGGAGGCCACGGCGAGCGCGTTGCCCAGCGTGGTGACGGCGTCGGCGAGGTCGTCGAGGGCCGTGCCCATGGAGGCCACGGCCTCGTCCGAGAGCGTCACGTGGTTGAGCACGGAGGCGAGGCGGCGGGCGAGGACCCGCGCGTTGCGCACGGCGAGGTCCAGATAGCGGATGGAGTGCGCGATCCCCTCGATCTCCGCCCGGCGACCGCGGTACAGCGGTGAGGCCGTGGCGATCTCGAGGGAGGACTTCAGCCCGGACGTCACGGAGTCCACGAGCGGCTGGGTCTGGCGGGCGCGCACGAGCGCGTGCCAGGCGGCGGTGGCGTCGTAGTCCTCCATGGCCCGGCTCGCCTCCCGGAGGACCCCGGAGAACTCGTCGACGAGCGCCCGCAGCCCCTGGCGCGGCTGGCTCCGCGGGTCCGTGGGCACGAAGTACGCCATGGCCAGGGCGCAGAGCCCACCCACGACCGCGTCCGTGGAGCGGGCGAAGACCCCGTCCTGGGACGGCGGCAGCAGGACCACGAGCACGGACTGCAGCCCCATCTGGGTGGTGAACAGCGTGCCGTTGTCCAGGAAGCGGGCCAGCAGGATCGAGGTCATGAGCACCACGCAGGCCTGCCACACGCCCGTGCCCAGGACGTGGATCAGCGTGTCCCCCACGGCGATGCCGAGGGTGCAGCCGATGGAGACCTCCAGGACGCGCCGGTAGCGCAGCCCGTCCTTCGCGAAGCCCAGCGAGACCAGGGCCGCCGTGGCCGCGAAGATGGGCCCGGAGTGGCCCAGCAGCTGCTCGGCGATCACGTAGGCCCCGACGCTGGCCACCGTGATCTGGAAGCTCTGGAGCAGGCCCGTGCGGACCCGGGTGAGGCCGACCCGGGTGCGGCTGCGCACCGCGCGGGCCGCGGCTCGCGCACGGTTGCCTGGCTGCATGGGGCCATCCTAGGCGAGCGGCACGGGACCGCCGACGCGCGGGCGGGGCCACCGTGCCGGCCCGGGAACGGGCGGCCGCGGTGTGAGATCCGCAACTCCGGCACGGCCCCGGAGGCCGGTGTTCACCCTCCGTTCATCTTGCCGGGTCAATCTGGCCACCTGCGCTCCCTAGCGTCTTCCGGAGAGAGGTTCGCGGGTCGACCGCAGATCCACCTCTTGCACCGGCCCGGAGATCCCCCGGCGCCACGACGGACCACGGCCCCGTGACGGGCCACGACTGTGATTTGAGGGGCAACAAGTGAAGGCATCCCACCTCGGCCGTTCTGCGGCCGTCCTGGCCATCGGCACGCTCGCGCTCACTGCGTGCGGCTCGGACAACGCCACGGGCGGAGGCTCCGGCTCCGCCGAGACCTCCGCCGCCGGTGTCTCCGGCACGCTGACCGGCATCGGGTCCTCGGCCCAGAACGCCGCGATGACGGCGTGGCAGAACGGCTTCCAGGAGGCCAACCCCCAGGCCACGGTGCAGTACTCCCCGGACGGCTCCGGCGCGGGCCGCGAGGCCTTCACCGCCGGCGGCGCCGACTTCGCGGGCTCCGACGCCTACCTCGACGAGGAGGAGTACGAGGCCTCCAAGGAGGTCTGCGGGCCCGAGGGCGCGTTCCACGTGCCGGCCTACATCTCCCCGATCGCGGTGGCGTTCAACCTGCCGGGCGTCGACACCGTGAACATGGACGGCGCGACCATCGCCCAGGTCTTCACCGGGGAGATCACCGAGTGGAACGACCCCGCCATCGCCGAGCAGAACCCCGACGCGGAGCTGCCGGACACCCCGATCACCGTGGTGCACCGCAACGACGAGTCCGGCACCACCGAGAACTTCCAGGAGTACCTGGCCGCGGCCGCCCCCGAGGTGTGGACCGAGGAGGTCTCCGGCAACTGGCCCTCCCAGTGGGCCGCCGAGAACAACAAGGGCACCGCCGGCGTGGTGCAGTCCACCAACGCCACCGAGGGCGCCATCACCTACGCCGACGCCTCCGCCGTGGGCGACCTCGGCACCGTGGCCGTGGGGGTGGGCGAGGAGTACGTCGAGTACTCCTCCGAGGCCGCCGCGAAGGCCGTCGAGGCCTCGTCCCCGGTCGAGGGCCGGGCCGAGTACGACATGGCGATGGACCTCGAGCGCGACACCACCGAGTCCGGGAGCTACCCGATCGTGCTCGTGTCGTACGAGATCTTCTGCCCGCAGTACGATTCCCAGGAGACCGCTGACCTCGCGAAGGCGTTCGGCGAGTACGTCATCAGCGAGGAGGGGCAGCAGGCGGCGGCCGAGGCGGCCGGCTCCGCCCCCATGTCCGAGAACCTGCGCACCTCCGCGCAGGAGGCGATCGACCGGATCACGGTCGCCGGCTGATCCAGTTCTGCTGGTCCCGTTCGGTGCGGGCCCGGGCGCTCCCGCCCGCGCCCGCGCCGAACGGGACATTCGTGTGTGAGGCGACCTCCTCGTGAGCCGCGTCACCGGACCCACGCGCGGGGACACCACCGCGTCCCCGCACCACCCGTGTCAGGCAATCGAAGGGGCACCCGACATGTCCACCACCGTCACCACCAGGAAGACCGCCGCCGGCGGCAAGGCGGGCGACTCGATCTTCTCCGGGCTCAGCCTCGGGGCCGGCGTGCTGATCCTCGCCGTCCTGGCGGCCGTGGCGCTGTTCCTGTTCCTGCAGGCGCTGCCCACCTTCCAGGCCCCCGCCGAGGAGATCTCCGGCGGCGCCGGCTTCTGGTCCTACATCTGGCCGATGGTCATCGGCACGGTGATCGCCGCCGTGATCGCGCTGGTGATCGCCACCCCGATCGGCGTGCTGGTGGCCCTGTACATCTCCCACTACGCGCCGGCGCGGATCGCCAAGCCCGTGGGCTACGTCATCGACCTGCTGGCGGCGATCCCGTCGGTGATCTACGGAGCCTGGGGCACCACCGTCCTGGCCTCCTCCGTGGTGCCCTTCTACGACTGGCTGTCGACCAACCTCGGGTTCATCCCGATCTTCAGCGGCCCGGCGTCCCAGACCGGCAAGACCATGCTCACGGCCGGAGTGGTGCTGGCCATCATGATCCTGCCGATCATCACGGCGATGTCCCGGGAGCTGTTCGTCCAGACCCCGAAGCTCCACGAGGAGGCCGCCCTGGCCCTCGGGGCGACCCGGTGGGAGATGATCCGGATGACGGTGCTGCCCTTCGCCCGCCCGGGGATCATCTCCGCGGTGATGCTCGCCCTGGGCCGCGCGCTGGGCGAGACCATGGCGGTGGCCCTGGTGCTCTCGAGCGGGCCGCTCACCTCGTCCCTCGTGCAGTCCGGGAACCAGACCATCGCGGCGGAGATCGCCCTCAACTTCCCGGAGGCCTACGGCCTGCGGCTGTCCGAGCTCATCGCCGCGGGCCTGATCCTCTTCGTGATCACCCTCGTGGTGAACATCATCGCCCGCGCCATCGTCGCCCGCTACAAGGAATTCTCGGGAGCCAACTGATGTCCTCCACCGCCTTCCGCAATCCCACGCCGGTGCGTCCCTCCTCGCCCCGCCGGTCGATGCTCACCCGCAACCAGAGGCCGGCGTGGCTGGTCCCCGTGATCGGCGCCGCCGCCGTCGTGGTGGGGGCGGCCCTCGCGGCCCTCCTGGGCTTCTCCACGGCCCTCTGGGCCGTCCTCGCCGCCGCGGTCTTCCTGGTCGCCGCACCGGTCGTCGTCTCGGTGATCGAGGGCGGGCGCAAGGGGGCCGACTCGCTGATGACCTACCTCGTCTACACGGCGTTCGTCCTGGCGGTGATCCCGCTGATCTCCGTGATCTGGACGGTGCTCGCCAACGGCCTCCCGGGCCTGACCTCCAACCTGCTGCTGACGTCCATGAACGGTGTCACCGGTGCCACGGACAACGCCGCGGCCGCGGGGGACGGGCCCGTGCTGGGCGGCGCGTACCACGCGATCGTGGGCACGGTGTCGATCACCTTCTGGGCCACCCTGCTCTCGGTCCCCATCGGCCTGCTGACGGCCATCTACCTCGTGGAGTACTCGAAGGGCGGCTGGCTGGGGCGCGGCATCACCTTCTTCGTGGACGTCATGACGGGCATCCCGTCCATCGTGGCGGGCCTGTTCGCCGCGGCCTTCTTCGGGCTGCTGCTCGGCCCGTCCACCCGCTTCGGCTTCGTGGCGGCCGTCGCGCTGACCGTGCTGATGATCCCCACGGTCGTGAAGAACACCGAGGAGATGCTGAAGATCGTCCCCAACGAGCTGCGCGAGGCGGCCTACGCGCTGGGCGTGCGCAAGTGGCGGACGATCATCAAGGTGGTGATCCCCACCGCGATCTCCGGCATCGCCTCCGGCGTGACCCTGGCGATCGCCCGGGTCATCGGGGAGACCGCCCCGCTGCTCGTCACCGCGGGCTTCGCCACCGCCATCAACTGGAACTCGTTCTCCGGGTGGATGACCACGCTGCCCACGTTCATCTACTACCAGATCATGACGCCCACGTCCCCGACGAACCCCGACCCCTCGCAGCAGCGCGCGTGGGCCGCGGCGCTGCTGCTGATCCTGATCGTGATGCTGCTCAACCTCGTCGCCCGACTGGTCGCGCGGGCCTTCGCGCCCAAGACCGCCGGCCGCTGACGCGCGCCGCGCTCCCACCGGACCTCCGCACGCACCTCCCGCACGCACCTCTGCGAGAAAGAAGCAAGGAACACACATGTCCAAGCGAATCGACGTCGACCACCTCAATGTCTACTACGGCGACTTCCTGGCCGTCGAGGACGTCAGCATGGGGATCGACGCCCGGTCGGTGACCGCGTTCATCGGCCCGTC
The DNA here is from genome assembly GCF_040981245.1 of Kocuria cellulosilytica. NCBI lineage: Bacteria > Bacillati > Actinomycetota > Actinomycetes > Micrococcales > Micrococcaceae > Kocuria > Kocuria cellulosilytica. The sequence goes on from NZ_JAVFWZ010000005.1 coordinate 165,699, forward strand.
CGGCTGCGGCAAGTCGACCTTCCTGCGCACCCTCAACCGCATGCACGAGGTCATCCCCGGCGCCCGCGCCGAGGGCCAGGTGCTCCTCGACGGGGAGGACCTCTACGGCCCCGGTGTGGACCCCGTGGTGGTGCGCTCCATGATCGGGATGGTCTTCCAGCGCCCCAACCCGTTCCCCACCATGTCCATCCGCGACAACGTGCTCGCGGGCGTCAAGCTCAACAGCAAGCGGATCTCGCGCGGCGACGCCGACGCGCTCGTGGAGAGCTCGCTGCAGGGCGCGAACCTGTGGAACGAGGTCAAGGACCGGCTGGACAAGCCGGGCTCGAGCCTCTCCGGCGGCCAGCAGCAGCGCCTGTGCATCGCCCGGGCGATCGCGGTGAAGCCCGAGGTGATCCTCATGGACGAGCCGGCCTCCGCCCTGGACCCGATCTCCACCCTGGCGATCGAGGACCTGATCAACGAGCTGAAGCAGGACTACACCGTGGTCATCGTGACCCACAACATGCAGCAGGCCGCGCGCATCTCGGACCGGACGGCGTTCTTCAACATCCAGGGCACCGGCAAGCCGGGCAAGCTCATCGAGTACGGCCCCACGTCCGAGATCTTCAGCAACCCGCGGGAGAAGCAGACGGAGGACTACGTCTCCGGCCGCTTCGGCTGAGCCGTTACGCCCCCCGGACCACGGGCGCCGGTCACCCCGCGGGGTGACCGGCGCCCGTCGTCGTCGGCACCCTCGACCGCGTTCCGGAGCCGGCGGCGGAGCCCGCGCGGCGCACCTGCGGCAGCGTCCTGGGCGTGGTTCCCCGGCCCTAGAGCAGCGGTGAGAGGGCGAGCAGCAGGGTGCCGGAGATCGCCGCGCACGCCGGGACGGTGAGGACCCACACGAGCAGGACCCGCTGCACCACCCGGACGTTGACGGTGTGGAAGCGCTGCTGCCGCCCCGCCCCCAGGATCGCCGCGGCGGTGGTCTGGGACGTGGACATCGGGACGGGGATCAGCGTCCCGCCCAGGAACAGCAGGGCTCCCGCGACGCCCTGGGCCACGGCGCCGCGGAACGGGTCGATCGTGATCATCCGGGAGGAGAGGGTGTAGGCGATCCGCCAGGCCCCGAACAGGGTGCCCGTGGCCAGCCCGGCCGCGATGAGCAGGAACAGCCACGGGGTGGAGCCGGCGAGCGGGTCCGCGACCCCGGCGCACAGCAGCAGCGTCGCGAGGATCCACGCGGCTCGGCGGCCGTGGTGGATGCCGTGCCCGAAGGAGACGGCCGCCGCGCCGCCGGCCAGGACGAGCCGGGAGCGGAACGTGGTCGTGTCCGGCTCGGAGTGCCGCAGCAGGTGCAGCAGGGGCACTACGAGCACCCAGGCCACGGCGTAGGCGGACAGCGGCGCCAGCACGAGGGGCACGACGACCTGGTACAGGGCCTCGGCCGTCAGCGGGTTCCCGTCGACGAGGTCCACGGCGTGGGCGCCCATCAGCGCGCCGAGCAGCCCGCCCGACAGCGCCGTGGTCGAGGAGCTCGGCATGCCCCACCACCAGGTGAGCAGGTTCCAGCCGATCGTGGTCACCAGGGCGCAGACGATCGTCGCGGAGCCCACCACGTCGTGCGGCACGGGCACGCCCGTGATGATCCAGTCCGCGAGCAGGTACGCGGCGGCCCACACGCCGGCGGCGTTGACGAGCGCGGTGAACACCAGGCCCACCTGCGGCGTGAGCGCGCGGAAGCGCACGGGCAGGGCCAGGGCGTTGGGGGCGTCGTGGAAACCGTTGACGAGCACGTGGGCCACGGCCAGGACGATCCCGAGAACTGTCAGGGCCGTCAGCACGGGGTCAGGACTCCGCCACGACGATGCGGCCCACCTCGGTGGAGACCCGGACCAGGGCCCGGGCGGCCCCGGCGAAGCGCCGGACGGCGCGCTCCCGCCGCATCGCGGCGATCGCCTTGTGGTGCTCCAGCAGGTGGGCCATGTGCAGCTGGTGGATGCGCTCCGCCTGCTTGCCCAGCCGCAGCATCTCGTACCAGTAGTCGTCCAGGCCCTGGAGGCTGCCGAGGTCGCGCATCGCCCGGGTGGTCAGCTCGGACATCCGCTCGATCACCCCGAGCTGGTCCGTGGCGTACGAGGGCGGCCGGGTGAGGGCGTAGGCGACGTGGGCCTCCCCGACGGCCAGCAGCTCCTCGGCGGCCTTGTTGAGCCAGTGCCCCAGGATGTAGACGTCCTGCCGGGGAATGGGGATCACGAACGTGGAGCGCACCGTGGTCATCACGGAGAAGTACAGGTCCGTCGACCGGGCCTCGCACTCGCGGATCGCGTCGAGGGTCGTGGTGTCGACCTCGGGGGAGCCCAGCAGCTCGGACAGGAGCCGGACGGCCTCCGTCACCTGTCCCGACATGTCCGCCAGCAGGTCCAGGACCAGCTCGTCCTCCGGGAAGATGCGAAGCGCCATGTGGTGACCGTCCTGGGCGTGGGGACCTGCGCCGCGGAGCACGGCGGATCCCACTGTACATGGGGGCGTCGGGCGGCCCGGGGGCGCCCGGTGGTCCCCGGGAGGAAGGAGGGGGCGGTGCCGGACCGGGAGCGCCTCTCGGCGGAAGGCCGCTCGTGGCGGCTATGTGATGGAGCCCGGGGCTGCCGCGGCCCGGCACCTGGCTCCCATGGTAGTCGACGTGCACGCGAGGCCAAGTCCTGCGGCTGTGCGCTCCCGCACGGCCGGGCTCACGGGGCCGGTGCGGCGGAGCTCAGTCGAGGTGTCCGCGGCGCCACTGGTTCGCCGCGGCCTCGAGCTCCTCCGCGGTCCGTTCGAGCCGCTGGGTGAGGGCCACGGTGCTCGGGGGCCGCGCCGCGCCGGGGTCCACGACCGGCATCTGCCCGGTGTCCGTCAGCCGGATCCGGCCGAGGGCGATCACGCGGCAGAAGGCCGCGAACCGGTCCAGGGCGACGTCGAACTCCCCGTTGAACGCCCCGGAGAGGATGGCGTCCGCCATCGAGGTGATCTCCTCCGCCCCGGGCGGCTCCGCGACCCCGGCCACCACGTGCGAGACCTGTGCGGTGCTCCGCCCCGCCGCGAAGTAGCGGCCCATCCGCACCGGGTCCTTCCGGACCCCGGCCCGCAGGGCGTAGAGCCGCCACAGGGCCCCGGGCAGGGAGACCGCCGGAGCCTCCGCCCACATCTCGGCGATCCCCTCCAGGCCCTGCTCGTCGGTCAGCTCGATGAGCCGCCGGCTGATCTCGGGGTCGTCGCTGGCGCGCCCGCGGGAGACGAGGGCGTGGGCGGCGAGGTGGGCGGCCTCGGAGACGCGCGCCGGGTCGGGGCCGCCCTCGTGCGCGTCGAACTGCTCCGGGGAGAACTTCACCGGCTTGTGGTGGCGGGGAGCTTCGCTCATGCGTCCAGCGTACGGCCGTGGCCCGCGGCGGGCCACGGAGCGCTCACCAGTCGCTGGCCGAGGCGTGCACCGCCGCGTCCCGCCACTGCTGGTCGGCCCGCTCGAAGCCGTCCCGGGCCAGGGCCTTCCACAGCCGCAGCCCCAGGACGGGGTCCTCCTGCTCGAGCTCCGCGAGCGTCTGCGGGGGCAGCACCCGCGCGGTGACGTCGGTGACGGCGCTGAGCGTCACGTGCTGCTTGTCCCCGGTGCCGAGGGCGAGCTCCCCGAAGCTCATCCCGGGCCCGAGGACCTGCAGCTCGACGCGCTCGCCGACGGGAGTGCGCAGGGACATCGAGACGCTGCCGCTGACGATGAGGTGGATGCCGGCGAAGTTCTGCCCCGTGCGCAGGATGTTCTCCCCGGCCGCCCACGTCCGCTCCACGGTCCGGGCGCGGAGGGCGCGGGCGTCCTCGGGCTCCAGCCGGGAGAACAGCTCGGACTCCACGGGCCGGACCCGGGACGGGGTGCACTCCGGTCCGCCGTGCTCCTCGAGCAGCGCGTCCTCGACCCACTTGATGGCCGCGGCCCGGCTGGGGAACACCTCCAGCGGCGGCTCGCCCTCGAAGGAGCCGGCGAAGCCCGGATCGGTGGCCACCGCCACCACGGTGCGGCCCGCCGCCTGCAGCTCGGCCCGGGTCTTGGCCAGCAGCGGCATGGCGTACTCCGCGATCACGTCCACCCGGCGCATGTCCACGACCACGTACTGGGCGCCGTAGGCGACGTCGCGGACCGTGCGGATCGCGGTCTCGGTGCCCGTGAACAGCAGGTCGCCCTGGAGCTCCACGACCACGGCGTCCTTGCCGTGCTCGGCCAGCACCGCCTCGGCCTCGGCGTTGCGGCGCACCAGCGACGGGGACTGGTCGATCGGGTAGCTGGCGCGCACGGTGGAGCGGGCCACCCGGGCGGTGTGCGTGAAGTGCAGGTCGAGGTCCTGGGAGAGCCGCTCGCAGGCGAGCACCCCGCGCACGCTGTTGCCGTGCCGGTCCAGGGCCGGGGAGAAGGTGGCCACCGCCAGCTCCCCGGGCAGGACGGCGATGATGCCGCCGCCCACCCCGGACTTCGCGGGCAGGCCCACCCGGACCATCCACTCGCCGGCGTCGTCGTACATCCCGCAGGAGCTCATGACGGACAGCACCCGGGAGACCGTCCCGACGTCGAACACCTCGTCCCCGGTCAGCGGGTTCGTGCCCGCGTTGGCGAGGGTCGCGCCCATCAGGGCGAGGTCGCGGCACGTGATGAGCACCGAGCACTGGGCGAAGTAGTCCTCGAGGGCCTGGGTCGGGTCCCCGTCGATGATCCCGGCGGAGGCCAGCAGATAGCCGAGGGCGCGGTTGCGGTCCCCGGCCTCGCGCTCCTGGTCGAGGACGTCCGGGCTGATCGCCAGCTCCCGGCCCGCGCACCGCGAGTAGGCGTCGCGGATCCGGTCCCGGCGCAGGTCGCGGTCGCTGTCGGGCACGAGCCACGTCGAGGCGATCGCGCCGGCGTTGATCATCGGGTTGGCGGGCCGCCCGGTGCCGGGCTGGAGGGAGATCTCGTTGTAGGCGTCCCCGCTGGGCTCCACGTCCATCTTCGCGTGCACCGCCTCCGCCCCGAGGTCGGAGAGCGCGAGCGCGTAGGTGAAGGCCTTGGAGATCGACTGGATGCTGAACTCGTCCCGCGTGCTGCCGGCCTCGTAGACGTGCCCGTCCGCGGTGGCGATGACGACGCCGAAGCGCTCGGTGTCGGCCTGCGCGAGCGCGGGGATGGAGGGGCTGGGCTCGCCGCCGCGGACGTCCCGCAGCTGCTCGACCACCTGCGCGAGGTACTCGGTGACGGCCGACGGGCCGAAGAGCCCCGTCTCGGCGCGTGCTTCTTCCTCGGTGCTCGGGTGCGGCACGGTCGGTCCTCCGGTCGGGTCGGCGTGGGCGGCTCGGAACAGGCCACCACTCTAGCCGTCGGGCGGCTGAGCGGATCGGGCCGGCCCGTCGCGGGGTCCGGACCGCGGCGGGAACCGTGCGGTAGAGTGGTGCCCGCTCCGGACCGGCCGTGCCCCGCGCCCGCCGTTGGAGCGCGGGCCCCTAGCTCAGTTGGCAGAGCAGTGGACTTTTAATCCATGGGTCGTGGGTTCGAGCCCCACGGGGCCCACGCAGCGCAAGGGCCCCGGCCTCCCGGAACGCCCGGGGGCCGGGGCCCTCCGCCGTGGCCGGGACGCGGCCCGTGCTCCGGGTGCGCGGCGGTCCCCGGGCGGAGGCCGCCGTCGCAGGGGCGGTCCTCGGCGCCGGCCGGGCGGGCGCGCTCCGTGGCGGCGCCGGTGAGGCAGCGGGCGGAGTCGACGAGGCGGGCGTTGCGCTCGGCCGCCCACTGCGGGACCCGGGCGGGCATCGTGGCGTACCAGCCCAGGTTGTCCCGGCACTGCGCCCGCAGGGCGGAGCCGGCGCCGGTGTCGGTCGCCGTCACGGTGAGGGTGGAGGGGAAGCGCCGCCGCCCCCGGGCGGACCCGGTGCCGCTGAGCCGGAACGCGACGTCGGAGCCGACGTCGACGACCGCCTCCTTGCCCTTCTGCCGCACCGTGGCGCCCTCCGCCCGGAAGTGCTCCGTGACGCGGTCCAGGGCCTGGGCGGCGGGCAGACCCGACGCCCACTCGTCCTGGAGGCAGAAGCGCTCGTGGCGTGCCGCGCGGGGGGCCCACCGGCAGAACAGGAGACCGGCGCCGACGGTCCCCAGCCAGAGCACGGTCGCCCACAGCGGGAGCTCCAGCCGGCGCAACGCCCAGAACGGCGCCAGCAGAAGGACCGCCCCGAGTGCCGTCAGGCCCCTCGGCGTTCCTCGCGTGTCGGTCATGGACGCGTTCCCCCTCCGCGCGGCGAGCCCCGCCCCGTCAGCTGGCTTCCTTCCTACGGGAGGGCATTTGCTTCCGCAAGACACGCAAGGGGGGACAGGGGGCAGGGGCGGTCCGCGCGGAGGCCGTGGTGCCGCGGCCCCGGCCGCGCGGACCGCGGCCACGGAGCGGCTGCGGAGCTGCCGCGGAGCACGTGCCGGGGAGGCGCCCGCGCTGCGCCGCGGGCGGGGAACTGCTAGTCGAGCAGGGCGAGGGCCTCGCCGATGCGGTCGCGCAGGACCCTGGCCTGCTCCACGGTCCACGCCTCGTGGCCGATGTGGAGGACCGTGCCGTCGGGGTGGGCGTAGGAGCCGTCCGCCGTGCTGATGACCTCCCAGGTCTCCAGGAGCGCGACCGGTGACGGGCCGGCGAGGGACCGTGCGGGCAGCTCCCGCGAGTTGGTGACCGTCTCGGGATCGGTCATCTCCTGACGGGTGGCCCAGCGGGGGCGGGGGACGAGAGCGGTGTTCTCGTACATGGGGGTGCCTTCCAGGAAGAGGGGGTATGTCCATGTTTGTGCATGTGACGGCGCGTTCGTGCTCGTGGCGTGCGCGTGTCGCCGGGGGATCGAGGTGTAGACGTCCGTCGGCGCCGCCTGCACTTTTGTCCTGCCGGACGACGTCGCTCCGCCGGGGCCGGCCTGCTGCCCGCCCTACGGCCCCTCGAGCTGCTCGGAGGGGGTGGGGACGGACTCGGGGCCGGGCGGGTCCGGCGCCGGGGCCGCGGACCCGGTCCCGGGGTCCGTCGGAAGACCGTCCGGGATGGGGGTCGGAGTGGCCGTGACCGGGGGAGGAGGGCTGAACGAGGTGGGAGAGACGCCGGGCGTGCTCTCCGCGTCCTGCGGCCGGTCGTCGCACCCGGTCAGCGTCAGCGCGAGCAGGGCCACGGCGGGGATCGTGCGGCGCATCGGGGAGCCTCTCTGTCGGGGACGACTCCTCCTACGGTAGCGGGGCGCGGCGCCGTCGCGGAGGAACGTCGCGGAGGAAGGCCGGGGCGTGGGTCCGGCCGCCGCCGGCGCGCCCGCGCCCGGGGTGTGCGAGGATCCGGGGACCAGGGTGCCGACCGGCAGGAGCCGCCATGTCCGAGCGAAGCAGCGAACGCACCGCCCTCGTCCTGCTGTCCGCGACCGCGGTGCTGCTGCTCGGGGGCCAGCTCCTCACCTGGTCCTCGGAGGACGGGGCGTTCAGCGCCCTCGTGCTCGTGCTGCTGCTGCTCTGGTCGGCGGTGATCGCGGTCCGGGTGGTCCGCTTCGTCCGGCGGGGCCGCCGCCCGGACGACGCCGGGCCCGACGGGCACGGGCCCCACGGTCCCGCGTAGGGCGCTGCCGCCGGCTGCCGGTGAGCCGCTCGCGCCCTGCCGGGCCCGTGCCCGGGCCCCGTCCCGACCGGTCAGCGGAGGCTGATGGAGTCGAGGGCGGCCTGCGCCTCGGCGGTCAGGTTCTCCGGCAGCGGGGCGCTCTTGACGGCCTCCGACGAGGCCTGCTGCCCCTCCTCGCTGACCACGTAGTGCCCGAACGCCTTGGCCAGCTCGAGGACCTCCGGGTCCGCGTAGCTGCTGCAGTAGATGTGGTAGGAGACCAGGACCACCGGGTAGGCCCCGGGCACGTCCGGCTCGCGGTCCAGCTCGAGGGCGATGTCGTGCGGGCCGGTGCCCTCCACGCGGGAGGCCTCGCCGACCGCGGCGCCGGCCGCCTCGCCGGACACGGCCACGTACTCGGAGCCGACCTCCACCCTGGCCTTGCCGAGGGACTCGTCCACGAGCGAGTCGTCCGCGTAGGTCACGGCGCCCTCGGTCTCCGCCGTGAGGCTCACCACCCCGGCGTTGCCCTGGGAGCGCTCGGTGGGCAGCTCCGACGGCCAGCTGCCGTCCTCCTCGTCCGTCCACACCTCGGGGACCACCGAGTGCAGGTAGTCGGTGAAGTTCTCGGTCGTCCCCGAGTCGTCCGCGCGGGCGATGGGCGTGATGGGCAGGTCGGGCAGCTCCACGCCCTCGTTCTGGGCGGCGATCGCCGGGTCGTCCCAGCGGGTGATCTCGTGCCGGAAGATGTGCGCGATCGTCGCGGCGTCGAGGTTCAGCTCCTGGATGCCGGGGAGGTTGAAGGCGATGCTGATCGGGGAGATGTAGACGGGGATGTTCAGGGCGCCGCCGGGACCGCAGAACTCGCGGACCTCGGCCTGCTCGTCCTCGTCCAGGTACGCGTCCGAGCCGGCGAAGTCCGTGCCGCCGCCCACGAGCGCGCTGCGCCCGGCCCCGGAGCCCGCGGAGAGGTACTGGACCTGGGCGTCCGGGTGCCTCGACTCGAAGCCGCTGCGCCACGTCAGCATGGCGGCGTTCTGCGCCGAGGACCCCACGCCGGTCAGGATCCCGGACAGGTCCGAGCCGCCCTCCTCCGCCGCCCGGCGCTGCTCCTCGCCGAGCGGATAGTCGGAGCCGCACCCCGTCAGCGCCGTCAGGGCCAGGACCAGGGCCGGCGCCGCGCCGGTCCGCAGCGCCCGGGCGGGCCTGGTCCGGCGGGGCGGTCGCGAAGCGTTGAGCATGGAAGGGTCTCCTCGGAAGCGGTCAGGGTGCGGCGACAGGGAGGCGGCGCGCCCGCAGGCGTGCGGGTCCGGGCGCCCAGCCTACCGCCACCGGCGCGGTGGGCCGGTCTAGGGTGAGCCCATGGAAAAGCTCTCCTCCTCCTGGCGCCGGGTGTCCAACAACTTCTGGTTCGTGCCCGCCGTGTGCGTGCTCATCGCCGTCGTGCTGGCCCAGTCCGTCGTGGCCCTGGACCGGTGGCTGCCCGAGGGCCTGGACTCCCCGTGGGTCGCCTGGGTCTACGCCGTCGGCATCGACGGGTCCCGGGCGATGCTCGCCGCGATCGGCGGGTCGATGCTCGGCGTGGCCGCGACCGCCTTCTCCATCACGATCTCGGTGATCGCCACGGCCAGCTCCACGTACGGCCCGCGGCTGGTGCGCAACTTCATGGCGGACCGCTGGAACCAGCTGGTGCTGGGCGTGCTCGTCTCGACCTTCATCTACTCCCTGCTGGTCCTGCGCACCATCCGTTCGGCCTCCGACGACCTCGCCCAGCCGTTCGTCCCCCATCTGGCGGTCAACCTCGCGGTGCTGATAGCGGTCGCGGACGTGGCGCTGGTCGTCTACTTCATCCACCACATCGCGGACTCCGTGCAGGTGGACACCCTCGTCCGCGGCGCCCGCCGACGGCTGCTGGGCGTGATCGAGCGGTGGCACCCGGAGGAGGTGCCCGAGGAGCTCGTCCGGACGGTGCGGCACCGCGACGGCGGGGGCGGGATCACGGCGGGCGCCGACGGCTACGTCGCCGGCGTCGACTTCGAACGGCTGCGCGACCACGCAGGCTCCGGAGACGTCGAGATCGAGCTCGTCCCGCGCGTGGGCGACCACGTCCTGGCCTCGGAAACCCTGTTCCGGGTGTGGCCCGAGCACCGCGCCGAGGAGCTCCGGAACCGGCTGCGGCGCTGCGTCCGGCTGAGCGACTCGCGCTCGGCCGACGAGGACGTGCGCTTCGCGGAGCAGCAGGTCGTGGAGCTCGCCGTGCGCGCCCTGTCCCCGAGCACCAACGACCCCTACACCGCGGTCAACGCCATCGAGGAGGTCGCGTCCGGTCTCGTCCGGGCCGTCTCGCGCCCGCTGCCCGGCAACACGGTCGTGATGGACGGCGTGCACCGGCTGCGGTACGGGACGGTGGGGATCGACGAGCTCGTCGACATGCCGTTCGACCAGATCCGCCCGCACGCCACCGGGCACGTGAGCGTCCTGCTCGCCCTCGTGGACCTCGCCGCGCGCCTCGAGCAGGCGAGCATCCACCCGTCCGTGCAGCGGCAGGTGCGCGAGCACGTCGAGGTGCTGCTCGACCAGTTCCGGGACAGCGCGCCGCACCCCCGGGACCTCGCCCGGGTGGAGCAGCACGTCAGGGTGCGCTCGGCCGGCTGAGCGCGTCCGCTACCGGCGCCGGAGCCGCGGGACGCGGCGCAGCAGGACGCCCACGGCCACGGCGGTCGCGGCCAGCAGAGCGGCGCCGATCCCGGCCGACAGGTGCACGCCGGCCTCGAAGGCGGCGACGGCCGAGGCCAGCAGCTCCCCGGACGCGTCCGGGCCGAGGGCCGCGGCGACGTCGACCGCCCCGCCGAGGGTCTCGGACGCGGTGGCAGCCTGCTCCGGGTCCAGTCCGGGCGGCAGGACCGTCCGGCGGGCGTAGGTCGCGGTCACGGCCGTGCCCAGGACGGCCACGCCGAGCGCGGCGCCCAGCTCGTAGGCGGTCTCCGAGATCGCCGAGGCGGCGCCGGCCTGCTCGGGCGGCACCTCGGCGAGGACGAGGTCCCCCGCGATCGTCTGGGCCGCGCCCGAGCCCAGCCCGACGACCACGAGGGCGACCACGAGCACGAGCCCGCCGGAGAGGTCGCCGAGCAGGACGAGCAGGAAGCCCGAGGCCATGACGAGCAGCCCGCCGCCGAGCACGAGCGCCGGCGGCACGAAGCCGACCACGTGCACCACCAGCAGCCCCGAGGCGATCGTGACGGCGGCGCCCGGCAGGAGGGCCAGACCCGCCTGCAGGGGCGGCATGCCCTCCACGAGCTGCAGGTGCTGGGAGACGAAGAACAGGAAGCCGATGAAGGTGGTCGAGGCCACCAGGTTGTTGAGCAGCCCACCGGCGAACGGGGCGTGGCGGAACAGCCGCAGGTCCAGCATCGGCACCGGGCTGCGCAGCTGGCGGCGCACGAACAGCGCCCCGGCGGCCGCGGCCGCCACCGCGGCGGCCAGCACGCCGGCGGAGGGCCCGTGCGCGCCGAGGTCCTTGATGCCGTGCACCAGGGCCACCATGGTCACCACGATCAGCGCGGCGCTGGGCACGTCCACCGGACCCGGCGCCGGGTTGCGGGACTCGGGCACCAGCACGGGCGCCAGGACCAGCAGCGGCAGCAGCACGGGGACCGCCAGCAGGAACACGGACCCCCACCAGAGGTGCTGGAGCAGGAACCCGCCGACGACCGGCCCCAGGACCCCGCCCGCCGAGAAGCCCGTGGCCCACACCGCGATGGCCGCCCGCCGCTGCGTGGCGTCGTGGAACATGTTGCGCAGCAGGGACAGGGTGGCGGGCATCAGCATCGACCCGAAGAGGCCCAGCGCCGCCCGCGCGGCGACGAGCACCTCCCCGCTCGGGGCGAACGCGGCCACCGCGGACACGGCCGCGAAGCCCGTGCTGCCCACCAGCAGCAGCCGGCGGCGGCCCACCCGGTCCCCGAGGGCGCCCATGGGCACGAGCAGCCCGGCGAGCACCAGCGGATAGGCGTCCACCATCCACAGCAGCTGCGCCCCGGTGGGCCGCAGCTGCCGGGAGATCTCCGGCAGGGCGAAGTTCAGCACCGTGTTGTCCACCGAGATCAGCAGCACCGGCAGCATCAGGACCACGAGCGCGGCCCACTCGCGGGCGCCGGCGCGGGCCGGGGCGTCGGGTGCCGGGGACAGCATGGCGGGACGGGGCTCCTTCGGGACGGGGTGCGGGGCCCATCCTTCCAGAGCCGGCACCGGCCCGTTCCGGACGGAGGGGTCCGCGCCGCACTAGACTGCTCGGGACGGCCCGCCGGGCGAGCCCGCCCGGCACGTAGCGGAAAGCACGCAGCGGAAAGATTGAGGTCCCCGATGGTCGAGCCGGTCCCCACGAGCGCGATGTCCGACGCCGCCCCCGGCGTCTCCGAGCAGTACGAGGCGGCCCGGGACCGCGTCCTGGAGCTGCGGGAGGACTACGACCGGGCCCGCGAGGAGTTCCGCTGGCCGCGGATGGAGCACTTCAACTATGCCCTGGACTGGTTCGACCACGTGGCCCGCGACCCGCGGCGCGGGGCCCGGGACGCGCTGTGGATCGTCGAGGAGGACGGCACGGAGCTGCGCCGGACCTTCCGCGAGCTCACCGAGTCCTCGTCCCGCACCGCGAACTGGCTGCGGGGCCTCGGGGTGCGGCGCGGCGACCGGGTCCTGCTCATGCTCGGCAACCAGCTCGAGCTGTGGGAGGTCCAGCTCGCCGGCATGAAGCTGGGCGCGCCCCTGATCCCCACCGCCGTCATGATGCCGCCCGCGGACCTGCAGGACCGGGTGCAGCGGGGCAGGGTCTCGTGGGTCGTCACGGACACGACCAACGCGCCGAAGTTCGCGGACGTCGAGGGGGACTACCAGCTCGTCGTCGTCGGGGCGGGCGCCGAGGCGGTGCGCGAGCGGCTGCCCGGCCGTCCCGTGCACGCCTACGCCGAGGCCGCGGACGCGGACCCCGTGCTCGTGCCGGACGGCGTCACCCGCTCCCGGGACCCCCTGCTGCTGTACTTCACCTCCGGCACCACGTCCCAGGCCAAGCTCGTGGAGCACACCCACTACTCGTACTCCTTCGGGCACCTGTCCACGGTCTACTGGATGGGGCTGCGCCCCGGGGACGTCCACCTGAACATCGCCTCGCCCGGCTGGGGCAAGCACTCGTGGTCCAACTTCTTCGCCCCGTGGATCGCGGAGGCCACCGTGTTCATCCACAACCAGGCCCGCTTCGACGCGGTCGGGCTCATGGAGCAGATGGGCCGCGCGGGGGTCACGAGCTTCTGCGCCCCGCCGACCGTGTGGCGGATGCTCATCCAGGCCGACCTGCACCGCGTGCAGGACCCGCCGACGTCCGCCGTCTCCGCCGGGGAGCCGCTCAACCCCGAGGTGATCCGCCGGGTCCAGGACGCGTGGGGTGTGACGATCCGCGACGGCTACGGCCAGACGGAGACCACGCTGCAGATCGCCAACACCCCGGGGCAGCCGGTGGTCCCGGGAGCCATGGGGCGGCCCCTGCCCGGCTTCGTCGTCGAGCTCTTCGACCCGCAGACCGGCGCGCCCGCCGAGGAGGGGGAGATCTGCCTGAAGGTCGACGACGACCCGCCCGGGATCATGGCGGGCTACATCGACGAGCCCGAGCGCACCGCCGAGGTGGTCCAGGACGGCTGGTACCACACCCGGGACATCGCCCGCCGGGACGAGCACGGCGTCTACACGTACGTGGGCCGCACCGACGACGTCTTCAAGGCCTCCGACTACCGGATCTCCCCGTTCGAGCTCGAGTCCGTGCTCATCGAGCACCCGGCGGTGGCCGAGGCCGCCGTGGTCCCGGCCCCGGACCCGGTCCGGCACGCGGTGCCGAAGGCCTACCTGGTGCTCGCCGCCGGCGCCGAGCCCACCCGGGAGCTCGCGGGGGAGATCCTGCGCTTCGCCCGGGAGAACCTGGCGCCCTACAAGCGGGTGCGCCGGGTGGAGTTCACCGACCTGCCGAAGACGATCTCGGGCAAGATCCGCCGGGTGGTGCTGCGGGAGCGCGAGGAGGCGGCGGACCGCTCCGGCGCCGCGGCGCCCGCGGACGGCGGGTACGGCGTCGAGTACACGGAGGCGGACTTCCCCGGGCTGCGCGGCTGACGTCCCGCCGCCGGGCGCGGCGCACCGGCCGGCGGGCCGGTGCGCCGCGCCCGAAATGTGGCGTAACGCACATCCCGGACCGTGCGCCCAACGGGGGACGTCCGGCGCGCGGGGTGTCCCCACTTCGTGCCACGCGGGCCGCCGCGGAATACCGCCCGGTAGGGAAAGGGTGCCGCCGAACCCCTCGTTGACCAGCACCAATGGATGAATTCCGATGGATGTCCCCCAAGCCGAATGTGACTTCACGCGCCGTGACAGGTCCCGGAAACCCTGCCACCATGGTGGCAATTGGTTCACCCGATGGGGCAGAACCAACTGATCCGCCGGGGGGCGGATCGACAGCGGTTCATCGGGGGATGGGCCGCGTGCACGCCGGCATCGGGGGGTGCCCGTGCGACCGGTTCATCGGGGGGTGAACCGAATGGGAGCACCGCTGGGGGGCGGTACTCCCGCCAGGCGAGTCTCTGCTCGCCACCGGCCGTCAGGCCGGTCGATGCGCCCGCTGCGGGGGCCATCCGCTCGGCGGATGGGCAGCGGGCGCATCGCTCTGTCCGGGGCCGCCGCCACGGCACGTCCCCGCCTCCGGTCGGGCGGCGTCGGGGGGCCCTGGAAGACTGGGGCCATGACGACTTCCACGGCCCACCACACCGCCGCCCACGACACCGCGCCGGACCCGGCGCTGCGCGAGGACGCCCTCGAGCTGCTGCGCGCGCTCACCGGCCGGCCGGACGCCGCGTTCCACCCGGGACAGTTCGAGGCCGTCGAGGCCCTCGTGGGACGCGGCCGGCGGGCCCTGGTGGTGCAGCGGACCGGATGGGGCAAGTCCGCGGTCTACTTCCTCTCCGCCCTGCTCCTGCGGGCCCGGGGGCGCGGGCCCACCCTGATCGTCTCCCCGCTGCTGGCCCTCATGCGGGACCAGGTCTCCGCCGCCGCCCGCGCCGGCGTGCGGGCGGCCGCCATCAACTCCGCCAACGCCACCGAGTGGGGGCAGATCGCCGCGCAGCTGGAGGCCGACGAGCTCGACGTCCTGCTGGTTTCCCCGGAGCGGCTCAACAACCCGGCGTTCCGGGAGCAGCAGCTGCCGCAGCTGGTGGCCCGGCTCGGGCTGCTCGTGGTGGACGAGGCCCACTGCATCTCCGACTGGGGCCACGACTTCCGTCCCGACTACCGGCGCATCCGCGACCTCATCGCCCGGCTCCCGGAGCAGGTCCCCGTCCTGGCCACGACCGCCACCGCGAACGAGCGCGTGGTCGCCGACGTCGAGGAGCAGCTCGGCGTGCGGCCCGGCGGCAGCGGCACGGGCGAGGTCTTCACCCTGCGCGGCCCGCTCTCCCGGGCGTCCCTGCGCCTCGGCGTGCTGGAGCTGCCCTCGGCCACGGCGCGGCTGGCCTGGCTGCTCGAGCACGTCGGGTCCCTCCCCGGCAGCGGGATCATCTACGCGATGACCGTCGGCGCCGCCGAGGACACCGCCCAGGCGCTCGCCGACGCCGGCATCCCGGTGCGCGCCTACACGGGGCGCACCGACCAGGGCGAGCGCGAGGAGCTCGAGGCCGCCCTCAAGGAGAACCGGGTCAAGGCCCTCGTGGCCACCTCCGCACTCGGCATGGGCTTCGACAAGCCGGACCTCGGCTTCGTGGTGCACCTGGGCGCGCCGTCCTCGCCCGTGGCCTACTACCAGCAGGTGGGCCGCGCGGGCCGCGCCACGGACAACGCGGACGTCCTGCTGCTGCCGGGCACCGAGGACCGGCGGATCTGGGAGTACTTCGCCACCGCGTCGATGCCCACCGAGCAGAAGGCCACCGCCGTGCTGGCCGAGCTGGCGGCCGCGGGCGGGCCCCTGTCGGTGGCCGTGCTGGAGTCCCGCGTGGACGTCCGGCGCAGCCCGCTCGAGCTGCTCCTGAAGGTCCTCGCCGTCGAGGGCGCGGTGGAGCGCGTGCAGGGCGGGTGGCGGGCCACGGGGACGCCGTGGCACTACGACGCCGAGCGCTACGGGCGGATCGCCGCGGCGCGGGTGGCCGAGCAGAACGCCATGCTGGAGTACGAGCGCACCACCGGCTGCCGGATGGAGTTCCTCGCCCGGCAGCTCGACGACCCCACGGCCGAGCCCTGCGGGCGCTGCGACGGCTGCGCCGGTCCCTGGTACCCCACGACCGTCGACGAGTCCGCCACCGACTCCGCCGGGGCCGCCCTGACCCGCGTGGGCGTCGTGCTGGAGCCGCGCGCCCAGTGGCCCACCGGGATGCCGCGCCTCGGGGTCGACGTCAAGGGCCGCATCCCGGAGGAGGAGCGCTGCGCCGAGGGCCGGGCGCTCGCCCGGCTCACGGACCTGGGCTGGGGCAACCGGCTGCGCGAGGTGTTCCGCACCGACGAGCAGGGCGCGCCGGTCGACGGAGCGGTGGACCCCGCCCTCGGCCGGGCCTGCGTCCAGGTGCTCGCCGAGTGGGGCTGGGCGGACCGGCCCGCCGCGGTCGTCTCCGTCCCGTCCCGCTCCCGGCCCCGGCTCGTGCGCTCCCTGGCGCAGGGCATGGCCGAGGTCGGGCACCTGCCCTATCTCGGGGAGCTCGACGTCCCCGAGGGCTTTCCGTCCGGGGGGCACGGCGGCAACAGCGCGTACCGCCTCGCGGCCCTGTGGGAGAAGTTCGGGGTGCCCCCCGAGCTCGCGGAGGGGCTGGACCGGCTCGGCGGGCGGCCCGTGCTGCTCGTCGACGACCTCGTGGACAGCCGCTGGACGCTCGCCGTGGCCGCCCGTGCCCTGCGCCGGGCCGGCGCCGGGCCCGTGCTGCCGTTCGTCCTGGCCGCCCAGGGCTGAGGCGCGGACCGCGCCCGGGCAGGACCCCCGGCGCGGTCTTGTACGCTGTCCTGCGTGTCCTCTGCTCCCACGCCGCTCGTCGACGTCATCATCCCGGTGCACACCACCGCACGACCCGTCGACCGGGCCGTCGGCTCCGTGCTGGCGGGCGGGCTGCCGGTCGGCGGACGCGGCGGGGTGCACATCACGGTGGTCTGCCACAACGTGCGGGCCGCGCTGATCCGCGACCGGCTCCCGGTGCGGCAGCGGCCGCTCGTCGAGCTGGTGGAGTGCTTCGACGGCACCGCCAACCCGGCCGCGCCGCGCAACCTGGCCCTGGAGCGCTCCCGCGCCCGGTACGTGTCCTTCGTGGACAGCGACGACACGCTGGCCCCCGGGGCGCTGGCGGCCTGGACGGCGATCGCCGAACGGCACGGCTCGGCGGCGGTGCTGCCGCGGCTGCTCCGGGGCGGCGGCGGCGTGCTCCGCACCCCCGTGCCGCGCCCCTTCCGCCGGGCGGACCTCGACCCCGTCAAGGACCGGCTGGCCTACCGCACCACCAGCCTGGGGCTGCTCCGCCGGGAGGTCCTGGCCGCCCGCGGCCTGCGCTTCCAGGGGCAGTACGCCACCGGGGAGGACCTGGGCCTCACCGCCCGCGCCTGGTTCGGGGGCGGACGCATCGACCTCGCGCCGCGGCGGGCGCACTACGTGGTGCACGACGACGCCGACGGGCGGATCACGACCGGGGAACGGCCCCTCGCCGAGGACCTCGCGGCGTTCACCGACCTGCTCGGCGGCACCTGGTACGCCGGGCTGGCCGCGGCGCAGCGCACGGCCATCGCCGTCAAGGTGCTGCGGGTCCAGCTGCTCGGCGCCGTGCACGCCCGGGCGGCGCAGGCGTGGACCGGTGCGGACACCGAGACGTGCCGGGCGCTGCTCCGGCTGCTGGACCGGGTGGGCGGGCCGGCGCTCGAGGTCCTCCCGCGGGCCGACCGGGACCTGCTCGACCTGGTGGTCCGGCCGGGAGCCACCGCCGAGCAGGTGCTCGAGGCCTCCGCGCGACGACGCTGCTTCGGCCGTCCCGGCACGCTGCTCCCGCGCGACCCCCGGTGGGCCCTGCACCGGGAGGCGCCCCTGCGGTTCATGGCCGCGTCCCTGCTGGTGTGACCGGAAGGTGACGCCGTTCGGTGGAACAATGGGCCCAGCCAGTCGCCCGACCCCCCGCCCGACGAGAGAACTCCATGAGCCGACTCCTCCCCGCCGACCCTCCCCCCGGGGTCGTGAGCCGCACCGCGCTTCCGGTGGGCACGGCCCCGCCCGCCCACCGCTTCCGCCCCGAGGTCCAGGGGCTGCGCACCGTGGCCGTCCTCCTGGTCGCCGTCTACCACGTGTGGATCGGCGGGGTCTCGGGCGGGGTGGACGTCTTCCTGTTCATCTCCGCGTTCCTCATGACGCTCTCCTTCGTCCGGCGGATCGAGTCCGGCCGCGGGCCGCAGCTGGGCCGCTACTGGGCCAGGACCTTCTCCCGGCTGCTGCCCCCCGTCGTCGTCACGGTCCTGGGCACCCTCGTGGCGGTGCGCCTGCTGTTCCCGCCCGACCGCTGGTACGCCGCGATCGAGGAGGCGGCGGCCACGGTGCTGTACGCCCAGAACTGGCTGCTCGCCTTCAACGCGGTGGACTACTACGCCGCGGACACGTCCGGGGCCAGCCCGTTCCAGCACTTCTGGTCCCTGTCCGTGCAGGGTCAGGTGTTCCTGCTCTGGCCGCTGCTGCTGGCCCTGTGCGGACTGCTCGCCCGGCGCACCGGGTGGTCCGTCGCCGGGGTGGCCACCGGCGTGTTCGGCGCCGTCTTCCTCGCCTCCTTCGCCTTCTCCGTGGTCTCCACGCACAACGAGCAGGCCTTCGCCTACTTCGACACCCGTGCCCGCCTGTGGGAGTTCGCCCTGGGCTCGCTGCTGGCCCTGGCCGTGCTGCGGGGCGTCACCCTCCCGGGCGCGCTGCGCCTTCTGCTGGGCTGGACCGGGCTCGTGGCGATCGCCGTGTGCGGGCTCGTCCTCGACGTCCAGGGCTCCTTCCCGGGCTGGGCGGCCCTGTGGCCGCTGACCGGGGCCGCCCTGGTGATCCTGGCCGGGCACACCGGCGACCCCCGCGGGGCGGACGCCCTGCTCAGCCGCCGGCCCCTGCTGGCCCTGGGGGAGGCCTCCTACGCCGTCTACCTGGTGCACTGGCCCGTGCTCGTGACCTACCTGGTGGTCACCGACCGCGCCAAGGCCACGCTGCTGCACGGACTGCTCATCCTCGTGGGGAGCATCGTCCTGGGCGTGCTGGTGCACCGGCTCGTCGAGCGGCCCCTGCGGCCGCGCGGGGGACCCCGCGCGGGCCTGCGCCAGATCGGCCTCGTGGTGCTGTGCGTCGCACTCGTGCTGGTCCCCGTCGCCGGGGCCCGGGTGGTCCTGGACCGGCAGGCGCAGGAGGCCGCGGAGCGGGCCGCCGTCGAGAACCCCGGAGCCACCGTGCTGACCGGGGACCTCTCCTGGGAGCGGGACCCGGACGTGCCCACGATCCCGGACCCGCTGGTCCGCGAGGGGCAGTGGTCGGCCCTGCCGGAGTCCTGCGACGCCGCGACGGAGGACTGGTTCGACGGCTACAAGGTGGCCTGCTCGACCCTGCCGGTCGACCCGGACGCCGAGGTCGACGCCATGGTGATCGGCAACTCCCACGCCGAGCAGTGGCTGCCGGCCGTCGAGGCCGTGGCCCGGGACCGCGGCTGGAACCTGCGCTCGATCGTCCGGGGCGCCTGCCGGTACCAGCCGGTGGAGACCACGGACAACACCGAGTGCCAGGAGCTGATCGGGCTCACGGACCGGTACCTCGAGGAGCAGGACATCGACGTCGTGTTCACCACGTCCACGGTCACCGCCGACGAGGGGCCCGGCGAGCAGATCGCCCCCGGCTTCGAGCAGGTCCTCGAGGACCTCGGCTCGCGGGGCATCACTGTGGTCGGGATCCGGGACAACCCGCGGTTCCCCTTCAACATGGTCACCTGCATCGACCAGCACGGCCCGGACGCCGAGCGCTGCAACCCGCCGCGGGCGCAGAAGCTCGCCCCGCAGAATCCGGCCGAGGCGCTGACGGCGCGGCACGAGAACTTCGTCAGCATCGACATGAGCGACTGGATCTGCCCCGACGGCACGTGCCCGTCCCGGATCGGCAACCGCTGGGTCTACATGGACGACAACCACATGCCCCGCGACTACGTGGTCTCGATGGTCCCGGCCTTCACGGAGCAGTTCGACCGGCGGGTCCAGCAGGGGGCCGGGCGGCTGCCCCCGGAGTGAGCGCGCGCGGGAGGCCGGCTCAGCGGCGCAGCCGGGCGCGCACGGCGCGCACCGCCGGCCGCAGGTCCCGCAGGCTGAGCCCGGCCCACACCGCGAGGAACACGGCGGTCGCCCCGAGCGCCGGCAGCACCCGGAAGTCCGGGCCCAGCACCTGCAGGGCGCCCAGGACCATCGCGTAGCCGGCCACGATCCGCAGCAGCACCGTGCCCCACGCCATCCGGTCGAGGCGCCAGACCACCAGCAGCGGCAGGACCGAGCTCAGCAGCGAGCCCACGAGGTAGCCGACGGCGGAGGCCATGATGCCCAGCTCCGGGCCCAGCAGGAGCATCGTGAGCACCCCCAGCCCCAGACCGAGGCCGTTGGCGGCCGCCAGCACCTTGATCCCCCAGGGCTCGGTGCCGTTGAGCCGGGCATTCGCGGCGTTGAAGCTCGTGGCGGAGACCGCGAAGAACAGGACCACCAGGAGGGGCTCCGCCTCCTGGTACTCCCGGCCGAAGATCAGCAGCACGGGCTCGGCCCAGAGGATGCCCACCCCGAACACCGGGAGGAACACGGTGACCATGGTCCGCAGGATGACGTCCACCTGCCCCGTGAGGCCCGCCGTGTCACCGGCCGAGAACATCCGGGCCACGCTGGGGGACAGGGCCGTGAGCATCGCCCCGGAGAGCATGCTGGCGGGGGTGGCCAGCGCCACCGCGGAGGCGTAGAGGCCGACCTCGGCCTTCGTGGCGAAGCCGTCGCCGATCACCAGGGACAGCTGCATCAGGCCGGTCGCCGCGACGATGTGGGCCGACCCCCAGGCGGTGAAGACCAGGATCGCCCGGCGCCGCGCCGGGTCGAGGCGGGCCCCGGTGCGGCGGGGCCAGGACGGCAGCGCGTAGACCGTGTAGCCGGTGATCAGGGGCAGCAGCAGCGCCCAGTGCCAGCCGGCGAGCAGGACCAGCAGCAGCAGGGTGAGGGTGAGGAACGAGCTGATGGTGTCCCACGCCGTCGTCGTCACGAACTGGTTGTTGCCCGTGCGGACCCCGCGCACGAAGTTGTAGGCGGACAGGGCGAGCACCAGCAGGCCCGCCGAGACCGCGTAGCCCCAGGAGAGCTCGAGCACGAACGCGGCGTAGAGCACCGCTGAGACGGACAGCAGCGCCATCCCCGCCGCCGCGCTGGTCGCGGCGAAGGAGGCCGTGGCCGCCTGCCCCTCCGGGTCCTGGCGGCCGCGGGCCATCGCGATGAACTTCGAGGCGGCCGTGCCCGAGGCCTGGGGCCACAGCAGGACGAGGAACAGGGCCAGCGAGATCGTCAGGTTGACCTCGCCCAGGGTCTCCTGGCCCAGCAGGCGCCCCACCAGGACGCTGTAGCCGAAGCGGGACAGGCCCTGGACGAACACGGCCACCACGGTCAGCGCGAACGCCGACCCCAGGGGGTTGTCGGTGTTCGCGTGGTTGGGCGGCGGGAAGAGGATCGAGCGCAGCCGGGACATCAGGCGGCCGACCCGGGGGAGGGGCTGGTCATCGGGCCCGAGTCTACCCGCGCCCCCGGCGCCCTCCCGGGACCTCCCCGGGTGCGGCCCCGCCGATAGGCTGGTGCCATGACCGCCGCCCCCGCCCCGTCCAGCAGCCCGTCCGGCAGCCCCTCCGGCACCTCCCTGCGCACCGCTGCGTGCGCCGCGCCCGGCGACGCCTCCGGCCGCCCCGGCGCGGGGAAGGGCTGAGCCCCGTGCGCGTGCTCGTCGTCAGCACCTGGTACCCGTCGGCGGAGCGGCCCGGGGAGACGCCGTTCGTCCCCCGGCACGTGCGCGCCGCCGCCCGCCACCACGACGTCCGGGTGCTGCACGTGCGGCTGCTGCGCACCGGTCCGGCCGTCCAGGAGCAGTGGGACGGGGTGCCGGTGCTCCGGCTCCCGTTCCACCCCCTGCACCCGGCCACCGTGCTGCGGGCGTGGGCCGCGGTCCGCCGCCACCTGGCCGGCGCCGACGTCCTGCACACCATGCCCTTCTCGGCCGCGCTCGTCTGCCTTCCCTTCGCGGGACGCCGCCCGTGGGTGCACACGGAGCACTGGAACGGCGTGCTCACTCCCGAGCAGAACGGGCCCGTGTGGCGGCGCCTCGCCGGGCTCCGCCGGATCCTGCGCGTCCCGGACCGCGTCACCGGCGTGAGCACCATGATGTGCGACGTGCTGCGCCGCTTCGCGCCGGCGGAGCGGGTCGAGCGGATCGGCAACGTGGTCGACCACGCCGAGCAGGTCACGGCCCCGCCGCGGGCGCGCACCCTCGAGCTCGTCGCGGTCGGCGCCCTGCGCGCCATCAAGGACCCCCTCCTGGCGGTCGACACCGTGGCCTGGCTGTGCGACGCCGGCCACGACGTGCGCCTCACCTGGTGCGGCTCCGGCGGGCTCGAGCAGGACGTCCGGGACCGCGCGCGGGCCCGGGGGATCGGGGACCGCGTGCGGCTCCTGGGCGCCGTCGGCGCGGACGAGGTGCAGCGGCGCCTGTCCGCCGCCGACGTGTTCCTGCTGCCCAGCCGCTCGGAGACCTTCTGCGTGGCGGCGGCCGAGGCCCTCGCCGCGGGGCGGCCGGTGATCATGGGCGCCCTCGGCGGGCAGCGGGACTTCGTCCACCCGGGCAACGGACGGCTCGTGGCCGAGCGCACCCCCGAGGCCTTCGGGCGGGCCGTGCTGGACGTCGTGGCGGACCCGGACCTGCTCGGCCCGGAGGCCATGGCGGCGGAGATCCGCTCCGTCTACGGGTCCGAGCGGGTCGCCGCGGACCTGGACCTGCTCTACCGCGGAGTGGTCGCCGGGCGGCGCGGACGCCGCAGGCTTTGACCCCGTGCCCGGTCCTCGCTTAAGCTGGCCCGTGTTGTCCACCCGCGCGGTGGGCCACGGATGGAGACGTGCCAGAGCGGCCGAATGGACTTCACTGCTAATGAAGGGTCGGGGTTAAACCCGACCGGGGGTTCAAATCCCCCCGTCTCCGCGCCCGTGATGTCCCAGGACATCCGAAACACCCCGGACCTACGGTCCGGGGTGTTTCGCGTTCGAGGCGCCCGGTGCCGCCCGTCATCTGGGCCCGCGCCGGTGACCGCGGACGGGCGGCTTCCTAGACTGAGGGCCAGCGCGCCGCCGACGTCCGAGCCCAGGGGGAAGACCATGTCCGAGCAGCAGCAGCACCGCGCCGTCCCCGCCTGGCGGGCCGGGACCACGGACCGCTCCGTCCTCGAGCAGGCCGTCGACGCCGTGACGGTGCGCCGGGTCTTCGGCGAGGCCTACGAGGTGGGCGGCAGCACGGTCGTCCCCGTCGCCCGCGTCCGGGGCTGGGGCGGCGGTGGCGGCGGCTCCGGCGAGGAGAAGGACAGCTCGGGCAGCGGCTCGGGGGTGGGCTACGGCGTGCGCGCCGAGCCGGCCGGGGTCTACGTGGTCCGGGGGGACGGCGTCACGTGGCGGCCCGCCGTCCACGCGGAGCGGATCGCCCTCACGCTGGGCCTGGCGCTGTGCGGCGCGATCACGGTGGTGGGCTGGGCCGCCGTCACCCGCCGCTCCTGAGAGGATGGGGCCATGTCGTTCCTGCTCCGTGTCCTCGTCAACGCGCTCGCCATCTGGGTGGCCGCCTGGATCCTGCCCGGGATGGGCATCGCCGCGGATCCCTCCGTCGTCTCGGCCGTCGGGGGCGAGACCGCGGCGTCGGTCCTGGCCTACCTGTTCGTCGGCCTGGTCTTCGGCGTCGTGAACGCGGTCGTGCGTCCCGTGCTGAGCATCCTGTCCCTGCCGATCACGTGCCTGACGCTGGGGCTGTTCGCCATCGTGGTGAACGCGGCGATGCTGTGGCTGACGTCCTGGCTGAGCTCGTTCACGCCGCTGCGGCTCGAGCTCGACTCCTTCCTCTGGACGGCGGTGCTCGCCACCCTGATCATCGGAGTGGTCTCCCTCCTGATGGGCTGGCTCGTCCCCGAGCGCGAGAAGCGCTGACCCGCGCCGGGGCTCAGCCCCGGTGCAGCGCCGTCCACAGGAACTCGTGGGAGAGCGCGTGCAGGCGGGCCGCCTGCTTGTTGTCGCCCGCGCCCGCGTGCCCGCCCTCGGTGGCCTCGTAGAACCACACGTCCTCGTAGCCCATCCCGAGCATCCGCGCCGCCGCCTTGCGCGCCTGGACGGGCCCCACGCGGTCGTCGCTCGTGGCCGTCCAGAACAGGACGGGCGGGTAGTCCCGCCCCTCCTCCAGCAGGTGGTACGGCGAGAAGGTGCGCACGGACTCCCACTGCTCGGGGTCGTCCGGGTCGCCGTACTCCGCGATCCAGGAGTGGCCCGCCGAGAGCTTCGTGTACCGGCGCATGTCCAGCAGGGGCACCCCGCAGGAGACCGCCCCGAACAGCTCGGGGTGCCCGGTGAGCATGTTCCCCACGAGCAGCCCGCCGTTGGAGCCGCCCGAGCACGCGAGCGTCTCCCGCCTGCACACCCCGCGGGCCTGCAGGTCCGCCGCGACGGCCGCGAAGTCCTCGTACGCCCGGTGCCGGTTCCCCTGCAGGGCCGCACGGTGCCACGCCGGGCCGTACTCCCCGCCGCCGCGGATGTTGGCGAGCACGTAGACGCCGGAGCGCCCGGCGTCGTCGGTGCGGGTCAGCCAGGACCGGCCGAGGGCCCCGGAGTAGGCGGGGGTCCGGGAGACCTCGAAGCCCCCGTAGCCGGAGAGCAGCGTCGGGCTGCCCCCGTCGAGGACCGGGTCCGAGGGGCCCACCTGGAAGTAGGGCACCCGGGTGCCGTCCGCGGAGACCGCGAAGTGCTGCTCGACCGAGAGCCCGGCCGCGTCGAAGAACGCCGGCGCGGTCCGCGCAGTGCGCGGCGGCGCCTCCTCCCCGCCGCCGACGGGGAGGGTCCCGCGGGACACGGTGGTGGGGGTGAGGAAGCCCGTGGCCACGAGCCAGTAGTCGTTGCCCGCCTCCGGGTCCTCGTCGTCGACGGCGTAGGCGTCCACGCTGTGCAGCGCCGGCGCCCCGGGCAGCTCGGTCGAGGTCCACGGGCCCGGCTCGGCGACCCGCACCACCGAGGAGACGTCCTGCAGCAGGCCGAGGATCAGCCGGTCGGCCGTCCAGGACCAGGACTGGAGGGAGGTGCGCTCGTCCGGGACGAAAACGGCGGCCACGGACCGGTCCCCGGCCAGGAACGCCTCGAGCTCCGCCGCCAGCAGCGATCCGGCCGGGTGCACGGTCCCGTCCAGCTCCAGCTCCTCCTGCGGGCGCAGCAGCAGCCACTGCCGGTGCAGGTCCACCGTCACCGAGTCGGGGACGTCGACGTGCACGGGCCCGCCGTCCCGCAGCAGGTAGGTGCGGGAGGAGAAGAAGTCCACCACGTCGACGGCCACGTCCCGGACGAAGCCCGGGGTGTGGTCGCGCACGAGCACCGCCTGGACGTGGTCCTCGGCCACCTCGAACGCCTGCCGGGCCTCGGCCAGGGCCTGCCCTCGGCGCAGGACGCGGACCGTGCGGGGATAGGAGGACGTGGTCATCGACCCGGGGCCGAAGTCGGTGCCCACGTGCAGGGTGTCGGCGTCCACCCACGTCACGGACGACTTCGCCGTGGGGACGTCGAAGCCGCCGGGCACGAACCGGCGCTCCTCGAGGTCGAACTCGCGCACCCGCTTCGCGTCGCCGCCGTCGGGGGAGAGGCTCAGGAGCGCCCGCCGGTGCAGCCCGCCGGTGTACTGCGGGCGCAGCAGCCGGGCCCCGCCCCAGACCCAGTCGACGCCCTCCTCGGCGGCCAGCGCGTCGACGTCGAGCAGGACCTCCCACCGGGTGTCCTCGCTCAGCCAGGACTCCCACGTGGTGCGGCGGAAGACGCCGCGCGGGTGCTCGGCGTCGCGCCAGAAGTTGTAGTAGTGCGGCCCGTGCTTGGAGACCATGGGGATCCGCTCGGTCGAGTCCATGACCTCGAGCACGTCGGCCTCGAGGCGCCGCAGCCGCGGGCTCTCGAGCGCCGCCAGGGTGCGCGCGTTCTGCTCCGCGACCCACTCCAGGGGCGCGGCCCCCGTGATCTCCTCGAGCCACAGGTTCTCGTCGTGCGGCTGCTCGGCGGTCGGGCGGGCGGCGGTCTGCGCGGTCTCGGTCATGACCGCCATCGTAGGCGCAGGCCCGTGCCCGTGGCCCGCCGCGGGGGTCGATACCCTGAGGGTCATGAGCGCAACGGGCAGGGCAGGCAGCGAACGGCGGGTCACGGTGATCGGGGCGGGCCCCCGCGGGCTGTCGGTGGTGGAGCGGCTCACGGCGCGTGCGGCGGCCTCGGGCACCCGGGTCCGCGTCGACGTCGTGGACCCCTTCCCGCCCGGCCCGGGGCACGTGTGGCGGACGAACCAGTCCCCGCTGTACCTCATGAACACGCCCTCGGTGTACCCCACGGTGATCGCCGACGACGGCGTGCTGCCCGTGGACCCGCTCGAGCCGCTGCGGAACATGAGCTTCGAGCACTGGCGGCTCGCGGCCGTGTCCGGGGAGATCGCCGTGGACCCCGACGACGCCGCGCACCTCACCCGGATGACGCCCCAGTCCTATCCCTCCCGGCGGATGTACGGCGTGTACCTCGCCTGGGTCTTCCGCGCCCTGCAGGACGCGCTCCCGGGCTCGGTCCAGCTGACCGTGCACCGGGCCGAGGCCGTGGGCGTGCACGTGCGCGAGCACGCCCGGCACCGCTACGACGTGGAGATCAGCGGCGGGCAGAACCTGCCGGCCGACGCCGTGGTGCTCGCCCTCGGCCACCTCGACGCCGATCTGCGCCCGGACCAGCAGGAGCTGGTGGACGGCGCCGCGGAGTCCGGGCTGACCTACTGGCCGCCGGCCGTGCCCGCCGACGTGCACTGGGAGGACCTGCCGGCCGGGGAGACGGTCCTGGTGCGCGGGATGGGGCTGAACTTCTGCGACGTCCTGGCCCAGGTGACCGAGGGCCGCGGCGGGATCTACACCCAGGAGGGGGAGCGCTACGTCTACCACCCGTCCGGGCGGGAGCCCGTGATCGTGGCCGGCTCCCGGCGCGGCGCCCCGTACCGCTCCAAGGCGGTGCTCGAGGGCTACTACGCGTCCTCCCTGGTCACCCGGTTCTTCACCCTCGACGCCGTGCGGGCGCTCGCGGCGCGCGCGGAGGGACCGCTGTCCTTCGAGACGGACCTCTATCCGCTGATCCGCAAGGACGCGCAGTGGAACTACTACACCGTCCTGGCGCGGACCGCCCCGGACGCCTTCGAGACCGACCCGGGGCAGTTCCTGGCGCGCTTCGACGCCGTGCTCGGCACGGGGGACGACCACCCCGAGGGGCCGTGGACGTCCCGGGCCGAGCGGCTCATCGCGTCCGCCGTGGTCCCGGGCCGGCAGCTCAACGCCATCCGGCTCGCCCGCCCCTTCGAGGGGCTCAGCTTCGCCTCCCACGACGAGTACGCGGCGGCCGTGGTGCACCACCTGGACCGGGACGTGCACGGTGCCCTGGCCGGTGAGGACGACCCGCTGCAGATGGCGGTCGCCTCGCTCAACGCCGCCCGCACCGTGCTCAAGGCCGTGCTCGCGGACATCGGGATCGGCGACGCCTCCTGGACCGACGAGCTGCGGCGCGCGTTCGAGCCGTTCGTGGAGGGCCTCGCCTCCGGGCCGCCGGTGCTGCGGACCCAGCAGCTGGCGGCGCTGGCGCGGGCCGGCGTGGTGCGCTTCCTCGGCCCGGACCCGCAGTTCCGGGTGGACGAGGAGGAGGGCCGGTTCGTGGCGAGCTCCCCCTGGGTCAAGGACGAGCCCTTCCGCGCCGAGCATCTCGTGGAGGCCATGTCCCCGCCCAACGACGTCCGGCGCAACATCTCCCCGCTGCTGTCCGCGATGCACCGGGAGGGCCTGGTGCGGGTCCGGGCGATGGAGACCCGGGACGGCGTGGCCACCGTGCCGGGCACCGGACTGGACGTCACCCGCCCTCCGCACCGGGCCGTGCGCGTCGACGGCGGCGTGGAGCCCGGCGTGCTGGTGCTCGGCCTGCAGCTCTCGGCGGTCCAGTGGGGCGTGGCGATCGCCGCGGAGGCCGGCGCGTCCGCGGAACTGGGCGCCCGGACCCTCGCGGACGCCGACCGCATCGCCGAGGCGGTGCTGGACGCGCACCCCGCCGCGGCCTGATCCGCGGTCCCGGGCCGGGACGCGCGAAGGCCCCCGCCGGCGGGTGCGGCGGGGGCCTCGTGCGGGGCGGAAGGTAAGGGATTTGAACCCTTGGTACGGGGTCACCGCACACCGGTTTTCAAGACCGGCTCCTTAGGCCGCTCGGACAACCTTCCCCGTGCCCGGCCGGCCCCGGGTGGGGGGGCGGCGGAGCGCGCAGCCCATTCTTCCACGGCGCCCGGAACGCCGCCAAAGCCCGGGTAGGGTGAGCGCGTGGACGCACCCGAGAGCCCCGCCCGCGGGACGACGACGATCGTGTGGTTCCGGGACGATCTGCGCGTCACGGACCACCCCGCCCTCGACGCCGCGTGCCGGCGGGGCTCGGTGCTGGCCCTCTACGTCCTGGACGAGGAGTCCGAGGGGGTCCGGCCCCTCGGCGCGGCCACGAGGTGGTGGCTGGACGGGTCGCTGCGGTCCCTGCGGGAGTCCCTCCGCGCGCTGGGCATCCCCCTCGTGCTGCGCCGCGGCCCGGCGGAGCACGTGCTCCCCGAGGTCCTCGGGCGCACGGGAGCCGGCGGGATCACCTGGAACCGCCGCTACGGCGGGCCCGAGCTCGCCGTGGACGCCGGGGTCAAGCAGTGGTGCGCCGAGCACGGGGTGGAGGCGCACTCGTTCCAGGCCGCGCTGCTGCACGAGCCGTGGACCCTGCGCACCGGGGCCGGGGGCCCGTACAAGGTGTTCACCCCGTTCTGGAAGGCCCTCCGGACCCTGGAGATCCGGCAGCCGCTGCCCGCCCCCGGCGCGGGCCGGGGCGCGGCCGCGGAGGCCGCGTCCGCCGCCGGCGCCGAGGACCAGGACGACTGGGGCCTGCAGCCGTCCGCCGAGCGCGCGGCCGGACTGGACGCGGCGTGGACCCCCGGGGAGGCCACCGCGTGGGAGCGGCTGGACGACTTCCTGGACCGTGTCGAGGACTACGCCGAGGGCCACGACCGGCCCGACCGGGACGGCACGAGCCGGCTCTCCCCGCACCTGCGGTGGGGCGAGATCAGCCCCTTCGCGGTGTGGGACGCGGCCATCCGGCACCGCGCCGAGCAGGGGAGCAGCCCGGGACTGGAGCGGTTCCTGGCCGAGCTGGGCTGGCGGGAGTTCAACTGGCACCTGCTCCACCAGGTGCCGGACCTGCACGTGCGCCACGTCCGCCCGGCCTTCGACGCGTTCCCGTGGCGGGACCCGGCGGAGGCCGCCGCCGACGTCCGGGCCTGGCAGGAGGGGCGCACCGGCCTCCCGCTCGTGGACGCGGGCATGCGGCAGCTGCGGGCCACGGGCTGGATGCACAACCGGGTCCGGATGGTCGCCGGCTCCCTGCTCACCAAGAACCTGCTGGTCGACTGGCGGGCCGGGGAGCAGTGGTTCTGGGAGACGCTCGTGGACGCCGAGCCCGCGTGCGGGCCGGGGAACTGGCAGTGGGTCGCCGGCTCCGGCGCGGACGCGAGCCCGTTCTTCCGCATCTTCAACCCGCTGACCCAGGGCCGGAAGTTCGACCCCGAGGCCCGCTACATCCGCCGCTGGATCCCCGAGCTGGCCGGCGACGAGGGCGTGGACCCGCACGAGCCCGGCCTGCTCGGCCCCGCGGTGGGCTACCCCGCGCCGGTCGTGGACCTGCCGGCCAGTCGCGGCCGGGCCCTGGACGCCTACGCCTCGATCCGCTGAGCACCTCGATCCGCTGGGCACTTCGATCGGCTGAGCTCTGGATCCGCCGAGCACCGCGGGCCGCTGTTCGCCACGGGCCGACGCCGGGTGACCGGGTCCCCGCCCCGGGCCACAATGGGAGCGCACGTCGCCCCCGACCGGAAGGCCCCACCATGCGCGCAGTGCTCGAGACCACCCCCGGCGGACCGGAGGTCCTCGCCGTCGCCGAGGTCCCCGCCCCGGAGCTCACGCCCGGCGGCGTGCGGATCCGGGTCCGCGCCGCCGGGATCAACCGGGCCGACGTCATGCAGCGGCAGGGCAGGTACCCGGTCCCGCCCGGCGCCTCGGACGTCTTCGGCCTCGAGGTCTCGGGCACGGTGCAGGAGCTCGGTCCCGCGGTGCCGGCCGGGGCCGGCCTCTCGCCCGGGGACGAGGTCGTGGCCCTGCTGGACTCCGGCGGCTACGCCGAGGAGGTCGTGGTCCCGGCCGGTCAGGTCCTGCCCGCGCCCGCCGGGGTGGACCTGGTGGCCGCCGCCGGGCTGCCGGAGGTGTGCGCCACGGTGTTCTCCAACGTCTTCATGGCCGCCGCCGCCCGCGAGGGCGAGACGATCCTGGTGCACGGGGGCACGGGCGGCATCGGCACGAACGCCGTCCAGATGTGCCGGGCGCTCGGGCTGCGGGTGCTGACCACGGTCGGCGGCCCGGAGAAGGCCGAGGCTGCACGGCGGCTCGGCGCGGAGACGATCGACTACCGGCAGGAGGACTTCGTCGAGCGCGTGCGGGAGCTCACGGACGGACGCGGCGCCGACATCGTGCTCGACGTCGTGGGCGGGTCCTACCTCGGGCGCAACCTGGACGCGCTGGCCACCAGCGGGCGGATCGCGGTCATCGCCACCCAGGGCGGGCGGAAGGGGGAGCTGGACCTCGGCAAGCTCATGGCCAAGCGTGCCGCCGTGATCGGCACCACGCTGCGCCCACGGCCCGTCGCGGAGAAGACCCGGATCATGGCCGCCGTGCACGAGCACGTGTGGCCGCACGTCGAGTCCGGGGCCGTCCGCCCGGTCGTCGACCGCACCTTCCCCCTGGACGAGGTCGCGCGGGCCCACGAGTACTTCGACTCCGGCACGCACATCGGCAAGGTCCTGCTCGTGCCGTGAGCGCACCGGCCCGGCCCCGCGCCGGCCCGCCGTCGCGGCGCCCCGTCCTCGCCGCGTGCGCGCTGGAGGCGGGCCGCCGCGCCGTAGGATGGACCGTCCCCTCCTGAAAGGACCGCCCGTGGCATTCCTGCGCGACTACCGCGCCGCTCGCCGTGACGAGGCCGAGCTCGGGCTGGGCGTGTGGCGCCGCGCCCACGACCGGTTCCGCCGGGGCCTGGACCGCTTTCACCAGATCCTCGAGAGCCTCCCCGACAAGTCGCTCGCGCAGTCCGTGGTGCCCACCGCCAACGCGCTCGCCGATCTGCTGCCGGAGGTGCGGGCCGTGTGCGCCGCGGCGCAGCGCACGGCGCCGAGCCGCAGCTACGACATCCCGGCCTCCCCGGGCGGCTACCTCAACGACGTCCACCGTGAGCTCTCCCGGGCCGGCAACGCGATGGCCCAGGCCGCGGAGGCCCTCACCATGGCCCGGTTCATGCGCGCCGACGACGAGAGCGCGGCCCACCGGCTGGACGCGGTCGTCCGCCGGGCCGAGGCGGTGCGGGAGCACGTGGAGCGCGCCGGGGAGCTGCTGCAGCGCGGCTGAGCCCATCCCCGCCCGCGGCAGGGTGGACCCGACAGCCTGCTGATGGTTTGATGGGCGGCATGAACGCTTCCGGTTTCGACTACCGCGCGGCCGACGACGAGTTCGACGCCCGCTGGTCCCGCTCGCCCCTCGGCCGTCCCGGCCGCGGGGGCCCCGGCCGCTTCGGACCCGGCTACGACCTGCCCGGCCGCCGGGGCGGGACGTCCGGGCACCGCTCCGGCTTCCGGATGCTGCCCTTCCCCGGCTGGTCCACCCGGACCCGCCGCGGCACGAACGTCACGGTGGGCGGGTGCTGCCTGCCGATCCCGATCGGGTGCCTGACCACCACGGTCCTGGCGGGCGCGGCGGCCGTCGTCGTGGGCCGCACCGTCCGCGACTGAGCGGCCCGGCGGCTCACGCGGCCGCCGGCTCCGCCCCGACGAGCGCCACCGGCACGGGGGCGCCGTGCTCGGCCGGGGCCGGCAGGTCCTCCTCGGCCTCCACGGGCGGGCCGAGACGCCAGCCGACGGCCTCGAGGTCCAGGGCGAGACGCATCTGGCCGGTCACGGGGCCCTCGTCGCAGTAGCGGCCGAAGGAGCGGTGGACGTCCTCGAGCGCCTGCCGCCGGATCAGGGCCGCGGCGCCGCCGACGGCGGTGGGCCGGGCGGAGACGGCTCCCACGTTGCGGTCCTGGAGGGCCGCCAGGGCACGGGCCAGGAAGCCCGGTGGCAGCCGGACCCCCGGCTCGAGGACCAGCACCAGGTCGTCCGCGTCCATCCGGACGGTGGCCAGGGCCTGGTTCAGCGCCCCGGCCCGGCGGTGGCGGTTGTCCACGGTGAGCAGGACCTCGGCGCCGGCGTCCAGCGCGACCTCGACGGTGGCGTCGGTGGAGTCGTCCGACATCACGAGGATGCGCTCCGGCGGACGGGTCTGGCGGTGGAGGGAGGTGACCGCGTGCTGGACGCGCGCCGCCTCGTCGTGGGCGGGAATGATCGCGGCGATCATGACGACTTCTCCCGGTGTGCTCGGGGTGCGGTCCGCCGCCGGCGTCCCCCCGCGGCGAGGCGCCGGACCGGTCCCTGAACGATTGCTTGCGGTGACAACGTGAGCCCCCTGACGTGTTGTCCTGAGTCGAAGTCTAGGCACCGGGACCGACAGATTGCATCCGCAAATCAGGGGACGTCCGGCCTGGCGGGACCGCAGATCGGGGGTGCCGCGGGGCGCTACGCCTCGGCCGGGCCGCACTCCCGGCACAGCTTCCAGACGTTCGTGTCCCCGTGCCGCTCGAACACCACGCGGCTGACCAGTGCCTGGATCAGCGCGAGCCCGCGGCCGGACTCGTGGTGCTCGTGCGCCATGGGCCCGGTGAGGTCCACCTGGGCCGGGGCGGCGCCGATCTCGTAGATCCGTGCCTCCAGCCGCTGCGGGTCCGCGGCCAGCTCCACCGCGAGCTCGATCGGCTCCTCCGCCGCGGGCACCGCGTGGACCACCACGTTGCCGGCCGCCTCCACGACCGCGAGGGTGAAGGCCATCCGGTCGGCCTCGGGCACGAACCCGGCCTCGTCCCACAGCGCGTCCAGGTCGTCGTGCAGGGCGTCCACCGTCCCGGCCTCGGCCGGGCCCCGGCGCGAGCGGCGGGAACCGGCCTCAGTCATCGGCGAAGGCCGCGTCGGCGGTGTCGTATGGGGTCAGGACGCGGTGCATGCTGGTGAGCTCGAGGACCATGCGCACCTGGGGGCGGACGTTGGCGATCCGCAGGTCCCCGCCGGCCTGGCGGGCCAGCTTGAGGCACCCGATGAGCGCGCCCAGGCCGGAGGAGTCCATGAACTCGGTGCCGCCGAGGTCGACCACCACGTGGTTGCTGCCCTCGTCGACGACCTTCGTCACGACCTCCCGGAGCTTGGGCGCTCCCACCATGTTGAGCCGTCCGGTCCCCGTGATGTGGGCGAACCTCGGCTTCTGCTCAACCGTGAACTGCATCGGCACTCCTCTCCTCGGGCTCGAAGCCCGGATATCTCGCGGCGGAGACGAGCACGCTCAGCACCGCCAGGTCGAAGGCGACCCAGGCCACGTTGACCAGGGTTCCCACGGGTTCGTTCAGCCCGGTCACCAGGCGGACGGTGCCCACCACGAGCGCCGCCGCCAGCAGCCCCATCACCACCAGCTGGGGCCGGACCAGGTGCCAGGCGGGACCGGCGTCCTGCCGCACCTTGGGCGTGACCGCGAAGCCGAGGGGCCGGCCGAACCACACGTTGCGCGCGGCCGTGGTGCACGCCCTGATCCAGACGGGGAACAGCGCCAGGCTGTACTGCTGGCCCCGCCACGTGGGGATGCCGCGGCCCACCACCAGGAACAGCAGCTGGTTCACCACCATGAACGGGATGAAGCGGACGAAGAAGTCCCAGCTGAGGCTCGTGACCGGCAGGATGCCCAGCACCAGGTACACGATGGGGGCGGCGAAGTAGACGACGGCGGCGAAACCGCTGAGGTAGCTCCACATCGTGGCGAAGTACATGAGCCGCTGCCCCCAGCCGAGCCGGCGCTGCAGCAGCGGGTTCTCCCGGAGCAGGACCTGCACCGTGCCCTGCGCCCAGCGCAGGCGCTGGGTGAGCATGGTCCCGAGGTCCTCGGGGGCCAGGCCGTGGGCGAGGACCTCGTGGTGGTAGACGCTGCGCCAGCCCAGTCCGTGCAGGCGCATCGCGGTGGCCATGTCCTCGGTGACCGAGATCGTCGCCAGCGGCATCACCGGCTGGGCCTCGCCGGGCCGGTCCACGGAGACCGCCTCGAGCACCTCCCGGACCGGCTCCACGGCGGCCAGCGGGGAGAGGTCGCGGCGGGACATCCGCTCCACGGCGGCGGCGAGCTCGTCCGGCCACACCATGCCGTCCTCCGGGGGCAGCTCCAGGGCGGCGATCGAGGCGAGGTCGGCCTCGATCTGGGCGAAGTCCCGGGTGACCGTCCGCCGGGCCGCGGCGTCCACCTCCCGCTGCAGCCGGTAGGTCAGCTCGGTCAGGGGGGCCCCGGCCTTCAGCTCGGCGCGGGCCCGCTCGATGGCGGCCTCGACGTCGTCGAGCATGCCGGCGACGACGGGGTTCGCGGCCTCCGGGGACCGCCGCGCCTTCCGCAGCGCGGCCCGCGTGCGGGCGAGCGCGTTCCGGACGTCCTGCTCGACCTCGCGGACGTAGCCCGCGAGCCCGAGCTGCATGAGCGCCTCCCGGCGCAGGATCGCATTGGAGCCGCAGAAGAAGGCGGCGTTCCAGCCGTCCTTGCCCTGCTGGATGGGGCCGTAGAACAGGGGGGCCTGGCTGCCGAGCGGGTCGTGCCGGGGCACGTTGACGAACCACTGGGGCGTTTGCACCAGCGCCACCCTGCGGTCGTTGAACCAGCCCAGGGTGCGGTCCAGGATCTCCGGGTCCGGGACCTGGTCGGCGTCGAGGATCAGCAGGAACTCGCCCTGGGTGGTCATCAGGGCGTTGTTGAGGTTGCCGGCCTTGGCGTGGCGCGGCCGGTCGGCCCAGTCCTCGCTGCGCGTCAGGTAGCCCAGCCCGTGCTCGGCGGCCAGCGCCGCCAGCTCGGGGCGGGCGCCGTCGTCGAGGATCCACGTGCTGTGCGGGTGCCGGACGGCCTGGGCCGCCAGGGCGGTGCCCATCACGAGGTCGAGGGGCTCGTCGTAGGTGGTGATGAAGACGTCGACCGTGGCGCCCGCGGGCGGGGCGCCGGCCTCGCCCCGGCGCCGGAGCCGCCACACGGTGAGCCCGAAGAGCGAGACGTCGATCAGGCTGTACGTCTCGGCGAGCACGAGGGGCACGGCGATCCACCACGCGGCCCAGTTCAGCGACTCGAGCCAGCGCCAGGCGATGTAGTTGACGCCGAGCAGGAGGGTCAGGACGACCAGCAGCCGGACGAGGAAGCGGTTCACGGGGCGGTCCGGCGCCGGACCACCACGGCGGTGACGTCGTCGGAGCGGGACTCCCCGGCGGCCAGGTCGAGGACCGCCGAGCAGACCGCCTGGGCGTCCTCGTGGCGGGCGGCCACGTCCGCGACCGCCCGCACGGCGTCGTCGACGTCCTCGTAGGCGTCGAGGAGGCCGTCGCTGACGACGACGAGCGCGTCGCCGGGCGCGAGCACGATCCGGCCGGGCACCCACTGCGTCCCGGGCACGGCCCCCACCGGCGGGCCTCCCGGGCGCAGCCGGTCGGTCCCGTCCGCGCGCACGTGCAGTCCCAGCCCGTGGCCCGCGTCGACGTAGGCCACGGTCCCGTCGGCCGTGTCCAGGCGGGCGTGGAAGAGCGTGACGAAGGAGTTGGAGTGGGCGAGGTCCTGCTCGAGGTGCCGGCACGTGTCGCGGAAGGCCTGCGCCATGTCCGGCTGCCCGGCCGCGGAGCGCAGCACGGCCCGCACCGTGGCGGCGATGAGCGCGGCGCCCATGCCCTTGCCCATGGCGTCGGCCAGGGAGACCTGCAGCCCGCCCTCGGTCGTGTACCAGTCGAAGAAGTCCCCGCCCACGCTGCGGGAGGGCCGGCACGCGCCGGCCACGTCGTAGCCGGGCACGGACGGCGCGGCGGCGGGCAGCAGGCTGCGCTGGACCTCGGCCGCGCGGCGCAGCTCCTCGGCGTCGGCCTGCTCCGCCCGGGCGCGCGGCCGGCGGAACATCGCCTCGATCCGGGCCTGGAGCTCCCGCGGGCTGAACGGCTTGCTGATGTAGTCGTCCGCCCCGAGCTCGAGGCCCTCCAGCCGGTCGATCTCGCCCGGGCGGGCCGTGACCATGAGCAGGTAGGCGTCGGAGAACTGCCGGACCCGCCGGCAGACCTCCAGCCCGTCGAGGTCCGGGAGGTTGAGGTCCAGGGTGATGAGGTCGGCGCCGTCGCGGCGCACGGCCTCGAGTCCCTCGAGGCCGGTCGCGGCGGTCGTCACGGCGAAGCCGCGCATGCCGATGGTCTGGGCGAGGAGGTGGCGGATGTCGTCGTGGTCTTCGATCACGACGGCACGGCGACCCTGGGGGGAGGGGGTCATGGACTCATTAAGCCGCTATTCTTTGCAATTGTCATCCCGAGCCCCCGTGGATGACGCCCCCTGTCGGAAGAGATTCCCCGTGGACCGTCTGCTCACCGTCCTCTCCCTCGACCGGATCAGCTTCCACGAGCTGTCGATGCGCTCGCGCGTGCTCCTGAGCCAGCTGCCGCTGTTCGTCACGACCGTCGTGCTCGTCGCCGGGATCTGGATCGTGCACGAGCCGCTCCGGGACGATCTGCGGGTGCAGCTCGCCCTCGCGCTCACGGTCGTGCTGACGGCCCTGTGCGTACTGGTGCCGTGGGACCGGCTGCCCGACGGGGCGTTCCTCGCGGTGCCGGTCCTGGACTTCGTGCCCATCACGCTGCTGCGGGAGGGCACGCTGAGCACGGTGACCGGGGTGGGCATCATGGCGGCGTTCCCCGTCATCTGGTTCACCGGCTCGGGGCGGCTGCCCCGGGCGGCCGCCCCGCTGGGGTTCCTGCTGACCCTCGCCATGGTGTGGGTCCCCCTCGTGGTCCCGCCTCGACCGCTGAGCGCGCAGCTGCTGACGGCCCCGCTGCTGATCCCGTTCATGCTGCTGGGCATCGGGCTCACCGTGCAGGTGCTGTCGAACAGCATGGAGCGCCAGAACGCCGAGCTCGAGGCCAAGGACGCCGAGCTGCGCCGGCTGCTGAGCGCGACCGCGCGGCGGGAGCGGCTGCTCAACACCGTCCTGGACACGGTGGACGTGGGCGTGCTGGCCATCGACGAGCACGGCCACGACGTCCTCATGAACCGGCGCCAGCACCGGATCCACGAGCTCTCCCTGCCCGAGGGGATGCGGGACGGCGCCGAGGCGGACCTGCGCGTCTACGGGGACGCGGGCGGGACGCCGCTGCCGGCGGAGCGGCGTCCCGCCCGCCGCGCCATTCGCGGCGAGTCCTTCTCCGACGTCCTGATCTGGGCGGGGGAGCCGCCCGTGCAGCGGGTCCTCTCCGTGTCCGCCCGGGTGCTCCGGGACGAGGACGGGAGGACCGAGGGCTCCGTCCTGTCCTTCAACGACGTGACCGAGCTGGTGGCCGCGCTGCAGGCCAAGGACGACTTCCTGGCCGGCGTCTCCCACGAGCTGCGCACCCCCCTGACGTCCATCCGCGGCTACACCGAGCTGCTGGCCATGGACGACCGGCTCCCCGGGCACGTCCGCTCCGGGCTCGAGGTCGTCGAGCGCAACGCGGACCAGCTGCTCGTGCTGGTCGAGGACCTCCTCCGCACGGCCGGCCCCGGCCTGGAGCTGCAGCTGGTGGAGGCCGACCTCGTCGAGGTGGTCCAGCAGTCCGTGGCGGCGGCCGGGCTCCGTGCGGCGGAGGCGGGAGTGGACCTGCGGGTCGACGCCCCGCCCCGCCTGGCCCTGCCGTGCGACCCCGTGCGCCTGGGCCAGGTCCTCGACAACCTGCTCTCGAACGCCATCAAGTACTCCCCGGACGGCGGGCCGGTGACGGTCCGGGTGGCCTCCGCCGGGGCCACCGTGCAGGTGCAGGTCGCCGACCGCGGCATGGGCATGCGCCCGGAGGACGCCGAGAACGTGTTCAGCCGGTTCTTCCGCAGCCGCAACGCCCGGATGAGCGCGATCCCGGGGCTGGGCCTGGGCCTGGCGGTGGTGCGCGAGATCGTCCAGCGCCACGGCGGCACCGTCCGGTGCGAGAGCGCGCCGGGGGAGGGGACGGTCGTCACCCTGGGCCTGCCCGCGGCCGGACCGGACGGCGCGGAGGGCGGCGTCCGGGCGGCGCGGGGCGGCTCAGCGGCTGTACTCGAGCCGGACGGAGCCGTCGTCGGGCAGCACCAGGACCGTGCTGTGCTCGACGGTCCAGTCCTCGGGCAGCAGGAAGTACCGGCCGCCGCGCAGCGTGAGCAGCCGTAGACCGTCGTAGCGGTGGAGCGGGTCGTCCGGCGTGCCCACCTGCTCCGTGCCGACCCCGGGGAGACCCACGTGCAGCGGCTCCTCGCTGTAGACGACCGCCCGTGGCATCTTCTCCCGGCTCTCCTCCAGGTCGTAGGCCATGACTTCTCCCATGGCCTCGGCCGCGGCGGTCGTGCCCCAGAAGACCAGGAGGCCGACCACCGACACCAGCGCGGCGGCGCCCAGGAGCTGGCCGCGCGGCGCGGTGGGCGGTCGGTCCCGCGCCGTGACGCGCCGCCGGAGCCCGGCGGCCCACGCGGCGCCCAGGACGCACAGCGCCATGGCGAAGGGGAGGATCCAGGCCTCCCTGCTGTCCCGAACGGTGCGCTCCAGGAGCCACCCGGCGACGGCCAGCCCGATGAAGAGCCACGTCCCCCGGCGCGCCCACCGCGCCACCGGCGCGCTCCCGGACGCCCGGACGCGGGCGTCGACGCGCTCGCGGACCAGGTGGTCCGCCCACAGCCCGGCGAGGAGGGCCACGGCGATCCAAAAGAGGATTCCGTACAGGGAGCTGATGCTCAGCAGGAGGTAGTCCTGGGTGGTGTAGCCGAAGAGGTGCACGTCCAGGCCCATCGCCCGGGCCTGGGCGCCGGCGCGGACCCAGCCGTAGTAGACGAGCAGGGCCGTGAGCAGGCCGACCGAGACGCCCAGCTCCGAGACCGCCTGGACCAGGCGCGTCCAGAGCGGGGCCGTGGCCGGTCCCTCCGCCGCCACCGTGGCGCCTACGGCGTGGGCGCCGGAGCCGGTGTGCCCGCCGGAGCCGGTGTGCCGGTCGAGCCCGGGCCGGTCGCCGGCGGATCGGGGCAGGCCGTCGCCGGCACCTCGTAGACGAGGTGGGCCAGGCCGCCGACGGGCCAGTCCGCGTCCGTGACGGACACCGGGACGTGGCCCGTCACGTCGGACGGAGGGGCGCGGAAGAACAGGCTCCCGTTGCCCTGCTGCACCGGCACCTCCGTGGCGCCCACCGTCACGGCGCGGATGCCCTCGGGCGGCATCCACTCGAGATTGCCCTGCAGGAAGACCGGGGCGCCACCGCAGGTGGAGACGGGGATCTCGAGGCCCTCGAGCCCGGGGGCCAGGGGGGAGACGAGGCTCTCCAGGACGAGGGGACAGGCCGTGCCCTCGGGGACCCGCAGGTCCGGGACCGCCTCCGGCGCCCTGCGGTGGAACTCGACCAGCCGCCGCAGGCCCGCCACGGTCTCCTCCTCCCAGCAGCTGCCGGGGGCGGGAGCGGCGGCCAGGGCCTCCTCGCCCTGCCGCCACAGCTCGGCGTCGTTGGTCGTGGCGGCCTCGCACAGGAGGGCGCCGGCCCGCGGGATGGGCTGACCCCGGGACGCGAGCAGCTGCTCGTCGCCGCAGTCGCCGTCTTTCAGGGGGTCGTACCACAGCGGGGTGCCCTCCCCGTTGGGCCCGATCCGCAGCCAGGTCAGGATGCGCGAGACCGGGGGGTCGCCGGTCTCGCCCGGCGAGGCGACCGCGGACCCGGACGGAGCCGCGGAGCCCGGCGGGTTCGCGGAGCCGGACGGGGCGGGCGTGCTCGGGGACGAGCCGGGAGAGCCGCCGCAGGCCGGCACGGTCAGTGCTGCTCCGGCCAGGACGAGCGCGCAGAGCAGCTGTCGGGAACGGAGTTGCATGGTGCACCGCCAAAGTCGTCCGTGGTGGCCGGTCGCCCGGAACAGCCTCAGCGTACGGCGGGCCCCGTGCCACAAACAGGGCTGTGACCTGTGGTGACGCGACTGTGACGGCGGATGCGCGCCGTCCGGCGGGGGAGCGGGCGGGGCAGTGCAGAAGGCTCCGGACCCAGGGGGTCCGGAGCCTTCCGTAGGCGCCATGGTGTCGAGACAGCCAGCGTGGATACCTTCCACTTTGGAGGCGGCCGATGAGGGGCATCGTCGCGAGTAGGGCGTCAATTGCTCTCCGGCGCGGCAGTCCCAGGGTGGAAACCATGCGAGAGGCTCAACTTAGGGACCGCACGCGTGACCACTACAGCCGTCTCGGCTTGTGTGATCGATGTGCCGCCCAGGCGGCCTACGGCCATGCCGACGGATTCAGCGCCGTGCATCCTCCATGTGCTCATTGCATAGGATTCCTGACGCAGCTTCTGATCCCACAAGCCAATGGGTGGCGTAGCTTCCGGCGCGGGCAAGCAGGTCGCTGAGCGAGGATAAACGGCTCTGTGTGCCTATCTGAACGCGCCCGGAGAACATCGGGGACTGTCCAGGTCCTCAGGTCTCCGGGCGCGTTCAAATCGTGAATCTGGAACCCGTAAGGTCCCGCACGAGCTATGCACCACCGATTCTCGCCGCCGCACTGATGGCCCCCCCCCGTGGCCCCTTAGGTGGACGAGGGAAATAAGCGACGCTTGTAGATGCATGCTGTCGTGCCATCGGCACTACAACCGACGACTTCGACGGCTGTAACATCGGCGCCTCGTACCTAGCGGCATGCTGGGCGTTGTCTCGATCGCCGGTCTTCAGTACACGCGCACCCAATGAAGTGAATTGTTCAGCTTGTAAAGGGTGACGCCCAGGTCGCGGCCCGTAGTCGTGGCCTTTGCGGTATACCCGCTGGAGGAGAAGAAGAGGGCCTCCCTTCCTTGGTACTGCGGGCGCATGGTGGTGCCTGCGAGTTGCACAATGGCAGGCTCGCCGATCGGAGTGTTGTAATGCTTGACTTGGGCGATCGCTCCGGCGGCGACCACATCGACTCCGCCATCTGCGCCAGGATTCGTCAGCGTTGCACCGGGGTAGCCATTGGCGCGCATAAAGTCCCTGGCGCTGCGCTCAGCGTCCTGCCAATTTGTAACGTAGATCGACTGGTCGCGCATCGCTTCGTAATATTCCGAGGGCTTCGAATCCCCCAGGTCATCGCTGGGCGAACTGGTGCTCGTTGCGTTGATCATGGCTACTGCTATGCCAAGGATAACTATCGTTCCCAGTATCGAGCCGGTCCCCGACCAGAACGGAAAGCTCCACGGCGCCACCCAGCTGACGATCTCCAGTAGCAGGCACAGTGCTATGACAACGCCGGCGAGACCGAGAGCCAATAGGGCGCACCCGGCTGCAGAACTCTCGTTTTCCTCTGCTTCCTCACTCTTACTGGAAATTGCCACGCCACTTCCTCCTGTGCGAGTGCAAATGTAAATTCATGGGCCCATCGTAGAGCAGTCCTGCGCCGCGCCAGACCAGGCTTGACGAGGATCTGACGACCCTGTTGTGGGGACAATCCTCGCGCGCGCAGAACGGGCGAATCGATCCTGGCGGACTGCTCGGATGGTTGCAGGTGCCGACCGCTTTCGCTGGCTCGTATGCGGCTGAATGGGAGGAGGGGGGCAGTGCTCTAGAGGAAGTGTCACAACCACTCGGCATGCCTTATTTGCGGAACACATGATAAGGCGAATTTTCATGTGTCTATGACCAGCCATCTAGCACCTTCTAGGACCCCTGCTAAGCACACGACTGAGACTCTGCCCCACGGCGAGCTCATCGCCAGCTGGCTCGCTTCCCTATCTTCTGAGAACACGCGGCGTGCATACCGGAGGGACCTCGCCAGCTTCCTGTCGTGGCTGTCCGTCTCCAAGTTGGATCTACTGGAGGTCCGTCGCGTTCATGCAGACACCTGGCGCAGCACCTTAGAGGGCGCGGCGTCCACGCGGGCCCGGAAGCTTTCAGCCGTGTCCAGCTTCTACGCCTACGCCTTGACTGAAGACGCTGTGCCGGGAAACCCCGTAGCCGTTGTCCGTCGGCCCCGGGTCAATCTCCACGACAGCACCACTCAAGGACTTAGCGAATCTGAGGCGCGGGCGTTGCTGGCGGCTGCCCAAAACGACACTCCACGCTCCTATGCACTGGTGTATCTGGTGCTGACCACTGGCATCCGCATAAGTGAAGTTCTAGAGGCCCGTCGCTCCGCGATCAAGCACGTACCCGGCGCCGTAGTTCTAGAAATTGTGCGGAAGGGTGGCAAGCGCGGCCGGGTCACCGTTACGCCCGGTGTGGCCAGGGCTCTAGAAAACTACTTGAGTGAACCCATCCGTAGTGCCACGCCGGCGCGGCGCGGCGACAGGCAGGATCCCTGGCTGTTCACCACCGCCACCGGCCACCAGTGGGCCCAGTCGGAGGCGTACCGAACCGTCCGTCGACTGGCCGATAAGGCCGGGATTCCGGGGCGCATCAGCCCACACTCCCTGCGTCATGCCTACGCCACCATCGCTTTGGATAATGGAGCGGCGCTGCGCGACGTCCAGGATTTCATGGGGCACGCCGACCCGCGTACCACTCGCCGCTATGACCGATCCCGCAATCGGCTGGAACGTGACCCCGCGCTGACTCTTTCTAGGGTATTTGGGGCGTAGCGCAAGTAGCGCAAGTAGCGCACTGACCCATCCGTCGAGCCGTGCGCCACGGATGGCTGATACACCAATATGTGCGATCTGAGAGGTGGCATCCAATATCATGAGATCGTGGATCAATCCACCACATGACCGAAAAGGTATAAGGAGATATGGGCGCTGAAGCTACCGCACAAAAGGAAGTTTCTCATGCAATAGAGGAGACGCAGTCGGGCGTGCAAGGCCCTCTCTATGTCGGCCGATTCGGAGTCGTGCTTTTGCGTCTTCCTGATGGAAGTGAACCTATGTTCACAACACCCGACGCAAGGGAATTTTCCCACAGCGTATCCGAGAAGTTGCGAAAGGCGCTAGATGTTGACCCTCGCGTAGTGAAGGTCTATATCGAAAGAGCGATTAAAACGGTGGATAACGCCAGGACCCACACTTACTGGGAGTTCAACTCTGAAGCTGAGGACTTCGGGGAGTTTATAGATCGATTTGAGGTCCTGCGTTTAAATGAACCCATTGTCTTCCGCGTCCGGGTCCCTATTAAAAACCAGCCAATCTATCGGGGGATCGATGATGTGCCCTCGGACGAATACTTAGTCGTCTGGGATGGGGTATCCGTTCTCGTACAGTGGAATCAGGATGTGACTGAAGCCACTGCATCAGGCGGCCACATTGTATTTGACGTGCTTGAAGCCGCTGCGGGTGAGGCCGGGTACGCGGCCGAGGTGGTCGCATGTAGCGCAGAGTGTCATCACAAGTTCGTTCATGCAGACGTGGTCACCTTTGATGGAGACACTCATCCAGATAAATTCGTTATATCCGGAGAGACGCCAGTAGGCGTCGGTGTAATCACGCCCTTTAATCGCGAGAAAGATGACCTATCCAACCTGCTTCGAACCTATCACGAAATTTCTTACGCAGTGGATATATACTCTCAGGTAAGAGATTCAGTGGATTCCATCTACTCGATGGAGACGAAGGCCCGCAGCGACTCGGCCAAGCTTATGCTGATCGAGTACAGCAGGGCTTCCTCTCGGCAGTTCCCTAATCCTCGAAGTGTTGTGGATGCTTGGAAACTGCGGAACTTTAGGGGTGAATCTCGGAAGCTGCTTTCGGGGCTTTGGCTCGCCATGAATTATGTAGAGTCCTTCGAGCGCGAGTGGAGAAGGTCTAGCGTTAGGTTCAAATCTGTACTAGAGGAAAATGGGTTGGAAAAACTGACGCCCATCTTTGATATTGGCGAAGAGGAAATCGAGGCGCTTGACCTGTCACTTATTAGAGAGAATCTGCAGGATTCGAGCAGTCGCATGGACTCCCGCATGATTTTTTTCGCTACTCTGGCCGGCGCCGGCGCCGCGCTCGGCGGTGCCGCATTAAGTGGTGGTGTGTGAACCCTTGTTCGCGCGTCCTGCTCTGGCGGATGGCTTGCGGACAAGACCTACGCCCGGCCTCGCGCTGCGTGTTCACCCCAAGTGGGGCGCGACCGAGATCGAGACGTCTCTAGGGGTGTCCAAAAAGTGTCCAACCTTCCGGGAAAGGTGCGGAAAAGCAGGGAACGCATGGACGTTTTAATTCGTCAAGCTTGACTTATGGCTGGCTATGAAAAAACCCCGTTTCCCTAGTTTGACTAGGGGAAACGGGGTCTTTCTGATCGAGCCTCCTGTCGGAATCGAACCGACGACCTTTTCATTACGAGTGAAACGCTCTACCGACTGAGCTAAGGAGGCGTGCACGCAACCGTCCGGGACGGCCTCAGTGCAGGTGAAACTCTAGCAGAGAGCGGCGGGGCGTCCCCAATCGGGGTGGCCGGTCCCCGTGCGGGCGTTCCCCGGGAGTTCACCGGCTCTTCGGCCGGCCCGCCTTACCGGCCCGGGGGAGCGGGGCGCACCCTGGACGGACACGACGACGGGGCGGGCCGCTGCGGTCCGCCCGGAACAGGAGCAGCCCAGTGCGCACCCCGGACAGCGGCATCGCGCCGGACCTCGAGCTGGCCTTCCTCGACATGTCCGGGACGGTGTTCCACGACAACGGGATCATGGAGCGGGCCTTCGAGCGCACCGTGACGGGCCTCGGCGTCGACCCCG
This sequence comes from Kocuria cellulosilytica, assembly GCF_040981245.1. Classification (NCBI taxonomy): domain Bacteria; kingdom Bacillati; phylum Actinomycetota; class Actinomycetes; order Micrococcales; family Micrococcaceae; genus Kocuria; species Kocuria cellulosilytica. Next base: position 210,431 of record NZ_JAVFWZ010000005.1, read on the forward strand.
GCTCCGCGCGGTTCGGGCAGATGCTCCAGCACGTCCGGGGCACGCTGGGCCAGTCGAAGGCCGGAGTGCTCGAGCAGCTGTTCGCCGCCGAGCCCGCGCGTGCCCGGCAGGCGGTCCGGGACTTCGGGCGCCATCTCGACGAGCTGCTGGCCACCGAGGGGGTCGTCCCCGTGGCGGGCGCGGAGGAGGCCGTCACGGCGCTGCGCGAGGCGGGCCTGCGGGTGTGCCTGGCCACGGGCTACGACCGGCACAGCCTCAACACGCTCCTGGAGCAGCTCGGCTGGACCGGTCTCGCCGACCTCAGCCTGTGTCCCTCGGACGCGGGGCGCGGACGGCCCTGGCCGGACATGGTGCTCACCGCGGTGCTGGCGCTGGACCTCGGCGACGTCCGCCGGGTCATGGTCGTGGGGGACACCGCCGCGGACGTGCAGGCGGGGCTGCGGGCCGGGTCCGCCGCGGTGGTCGGCGTCCGCACGGGCGCGCACGACGCCGCGTCCCTGCGCGCGGCCGGGGCCCACGTGGTGGTCGACTCGGTCCGGGACCTGCCCGGTCTCGTCCGGGCACCGGTGCCCGGACGGAGCTGACGCCCCCCGCCACGGGGTGACGGCGGGGCACCACGGAGGGGGCGGCGGCCCGGACCGCGCGCCAGTGTGACGCGCTCCGTCGGGCGGGGGCGACGACGACCCCGGATGTTGGCATGCTGGACGGCGGACGGCGAGCGCCCGGCCGTCCGGACCCGCAGCGAGCACCCCGCAGAGGACGCCATGGAAAGCGCACACCTGTCCCCCCACCGTGTCCGGCACCGGTCGTGGCGGCCCGCCCAGCGGCTGGCGCTCCTGGGCGCACTGGTCTCCTTCGGGCTGCTCGGGCTGCTCAGCCTGCTGGCCGGCGTCGAGACCGTGGTGCGGGCCGGGCAGGGGTCGGCCGATCTGTGGCTGGAGGCCGCGGCGGTGACCGCGCCCAGCATGGTGGACCTGGGCCCGGGCCTCTCCTCGCAGGGCTACGACCACGTGCACGTGGGCGTGACGGGGGTGAGCCCGTCGAGCATGGTGCCCTACGCGCTGACCCTGGCGCTCGGCTCCACGGTGTTCGCCGGGATCTGCGCGTTCCTGGCGTACCTGTGCGGCCGCATCTACCTCGGCAGGCCGTTCGGGCGGGTCCTGACCGCGGGACTGACGGCCTGCTCGGCGGCGCTCGTGGGGCTCGCCCTGCTGGGCCCGCTCCTGTTCGCCACGGCCCAGGCGCGGATCTTCGCCGACCTCGGCGTCGACCTCGGCCGGGCCCCCTTCGTCAACGACTACGCCTTCGGCGACACCGACGCGGTCGTGCTGGTCGCCGGCGTGCTCCTCGGGCTGACGGCGCTGGCCTTCCGCGCGGGCGGGGGGCTCCAGCAGGAGGAGCAGGACCCGGCCTGACGGACGGCGTCCGGGTCCTGACCGGTCGCCCACCGGGCGGCCGGACGGTCCGGGGTGTCCGGCCTCAGGAGCAGGTCGTCCCCGGCTCGGGGAGCTCGCCCTCGAGCAGGTAGGCGTCCACGGCGTCCTGCACGCAGCGGTTGCCGGCCGAGTAGGCGGTGTGGCCGTAGCTGTCGTAGGTCAGCAGCCGGGCGCTGTCGAGCTGCTCCGCGAGGGCCTCGGACCAGTGGTAGGGCGTCGCGGGGTCGTGCGTGGTGCCCACCACGAGGACGGGATCGGCACCCTCGGCGTCGATCGGCTCCTCGAGGCCCGCCGGCTCGGCGGGCCAGCCCTGGCACGCGGCGTCGCCGTAGCCGAGGTACGGGCCGAAGGTCGGCGAGACCTGCTCGAGCTCCTCCTGGTGCCGGGCCATCTGCTCCGCCGTGACCGTCCCCTCGGGCCGGTCGAGGCAGTTGACGGCCGTGAAGGCCATCGTGGTGTTGTTCGTGTACCGGCCCTCGGCGTTGCGCCCGTGCGTGGCGTCCGACTGGGCGAGCAGCGCGGAGAAGTCGCCCTCGAAGGCGTCCCCCAGGGACTCGTTGAGCGCCTCGTAGGTGCTGGTCGAGTAGAGGGGGCCCAGGATGCCCTCGACCACGTTGGTGGCGGTGACCCGGCGGCCGTCCGCGGCGGTCACGGTCCCCTCCTCGACGGAGGCGATGAGCTCCTGGATGCGGGTCATCGCCTCGTCCACCGAGACGCCGGCCAGCACGCAGTCCGGATTCTCGAACTGGCACTGCTGCACCCAGTGGCGCAGGTTCGCCTCGAAGCCCTCGGCCTGGTCCGCGGTGGCGTCCATGTCGCTGAGGGTCGGGTCCACGCCGCCGTCGAGCACGAGCCGGCCGACCCGCTCGGGGAACAGCTCGGCGTACACCGCGCCCAGGTGCGTGCCGTAGGAGAAGCCCAGGTAGGTCATCCGCTCGTCGCCGAGGACGGCCCGGAGCACGTCCATGTCCCGGGCGGCGCTCACGGTGTCCATCTCGGCCACGAGCTCGCCGGAGTCCTGCACGCACGCAGCGCCGAGCTGCTCGTACTCCGCCCGGATCTGCGCGGCCGGCTGCTCCTGCGGGTCGAACATCGGCTCGGCGCGCCACGCGTCCAGCTCCGCGTCGTCGAGGCACTCGATCCCCTCGGAGCGGCTCACGCCGCGCGGGTCGAAGCCCACGACGTCGTAGGCCTCGCGCACGTCGCCGGTGACCGTGTACTGCGCGTAGAGCATCGCGTCCACCCCGGAGGCGCCGGGGCCGCCGGGGTTCAGGAGCAGGCTGCCGCGGGCGTCGCCGCGGGCGGGCAGGCGGGACATCACCACGGTGGTCGTCGCCCCGGCCGGGTCGGCGTAGTCGAGGGGCACCTCGACGTCGGCGCACCGGAGGTCGTCCTGCGCGCCGTTCGTCTCCACCTCGAACTCGCAGTCCTCCCAGACGACGGTCTGCGTGTAGAAGCGCTGCAGCTCCTCGGGGCTGCCCTCGACGACGGCGCCGGTGGCGCCCCCGGAGGTCGGCTCGCCCGTGGCGCCGGCGCCGAGGGAGGAGCACCCGCTCAGGAGCAGGCCGGCCGCGCCCAGCACGGCCGTGGCGGGCAGGAGGGCGCGGCGCGAAGGGGCGGCACGGCGGATCATGGGGCTCCTCAGGGGGGGGCGGGAGGGGGATTTCAGAGCAGGGAGACGGCCATGGCCTCGAAGGCCAGCTGCGCGCTGACGTTGGTGCGGATCCGGTCGCGGGTCCGGCTGATCACGTCGATGCGGTGCAGCGTCCGCTCGGGGGTCGCGTTGGACGCGTGGTCCTGCAGCTGCTGGGCCAGGTGCTCGTTGACCAGGGCGGAGCCCGTGCGCAGCTGGAGGGTCAGGACGTCGCGGTAGAAGGTCGTGAGGTCGATGAGGAAGCGGTCGAGGGTGTCCGTCTGGATCCGCCGGGACCGGCGCTTCTGGTCGGCCTCGAGCCGGTTGAGGGCGCCGCGGATGGCCGGCGGCACCCGCCCGGACTCCGGCGCGCCCAGGGCCACGAGCAGCTGCTTGCGCTCCGCCTCGTTGCGGGACTCGGCGTCCGCCTGGGACTCCTCCACGGCGATCTTGTGCAGCCGGTCCGCGGCCCGCACGGCGTCCGGCACCCCGGAGAGCTTCAGCGGCATGGAGACGACCTCCTGCCGCCGGGTGCGGGCGTCGTCGTAGAGGGCGAGCCGCTTGGCGATCCCCACGTGGGACTGGGCGAGCCGGGCGCTCTCCTCCGCGCGCCGGCGCGGCACCCCGTGCCGGCGGATCAGCAGCTCGGCCACGTCCTCCACGGCGGGCACCTTCAGCGTGGCCGGACGGCAGCGCGAGCGGATCGTCACGAGCACGTCCATGGGGCTCGGCGCGCACAGCAGCCAGATGGTGTTCGGCGGGGGCTCCTCGATGGCCTTGAGCATCACGTTGGAGGTGCGCTCCGCCATGCGGTCGGCGTCCTCGACCACCATGACCCGCCAGCGGCCCACCGAGGGCCGGTCCTGGGCGCGGACCACGAGCTCGCGGGCCTCCTCGATGGTGATCTGCGGGTTCTCCGTGACGAAGTGGGTGAGGTCCGCGTGCGAGCTGGCCAGGACGGTGCGGCACGCGTGGCACTGCCCGCACCCGCGCTCGGCGGGGTCCTCCTGCTCGCACAGCAGGGCCGCGGCGAACGCGAGGGCGGCGTTGGAGCGCCCCGAGCCGGGCGGGCCCGTGAACAGCCAGGCGTGGGTGGGCCGGTCCTCCTGCGCGGCGCGCCGCAGCTGCGCCACCACGGCGTCCTGGCCCAGCAGCTGGTCCCACACGCTCACGCGCCCACCCCCGCGGTCCGGGCGGAACGGGGGAGCCCGGCCAGGCGGGCGCGCACGGCGGCCGTGATCTCCCCGGCCGGCCGGGTGGCGTCGAGCACCAGGTAGCGCTCCGGCGCCCGCCCGGCGAGCTCGAGGAACGCCTGCCGGTTCGCGTCGTGGAAGACGTCGGGCTCGGTCTCCAGGCGGTCCCCCGGGGCGCCGTCACGGGCCTCCCGGCGGGCGCGCCCGGTCCCGGCCTGGACGTCGAGCAGCACGGTGAGGTCCGGGACGAGCCCTGCGGTGGCCCACGCGTTGAGCTCCGCGACGCGGTCGACCCCGAGGCCGCGGCCGGCGCCCTGGTAGGCGGCGGACGAGTCGGCGAACCGGTCGCAGACCACGGTCCGCCCGGCGGCGAGCGCGGGACGGATGAGCTGGGCGACGTGGGCGGCGCGGGCCGCGGCGAACAGCAGGGCCTCGGCGCGGGCGTCGACGGGCCCGTGCGCGGGGTCCAGCACGAGCTCGCGCAGCCTCTCGCCCAGCGGGGTGCCCCCGGGCTCCCGGGTGCGCACGGTGTCGTGCCCCTCGGCGCGCAGGGCCTCCACGAGCCGGCCGGCCTGGGTGGACTTCCCGGCGCCGTCCCCGCCCTCGAACACGACGAAGAGCCCGCGCCCGGACGGGGCGGGGGAGGATTCCGCGGCGGCGGCGGGCGGCGGGACGGGAGCCGGTCGGGTGGTCACGGTCCCAGCCTATCCACCCGGGAGGACAGCGCCCTCCGGTCCCGTGCGGGCTGGGGACGCCGCGGGCCGATAACCTGGGCCCATGACTGCGCGCCCCGAGATCCCGCCCGCCCACGGCCCCGCCGACCTCCGCCCGGACACCGTGCTGGTCGCCGGCGGGCGGCCCGCACCGGAGCACGACGCGCCGGTCGGCCCGTCCATCGTGCTGACCTCCACCTACCGGGGCTCCGGCGAGCTCGACGAGCGGAACCGCACCTACGGGCGCTTCAGCAATCCCACGTGGGAGGACGTCGAGGACGTGCTGGCACGGCTCGAGCAGGCGCAGCTCCCCGGTCTGCTCTACGCCTCGGGCCTGGCCGCCGTCGCGTCGGTGCTCTCGCTCGTCCCGGCGGGCGGCTGCCTGGTGCTGCCCCGGCACAGCTACCAGGGCTCCCTGGCCCTGGCCGCGGACCTCGAGTCCCGGGGGATGCTGACCGTCCGGACCGTGGACGTCACGGACACCGAGGAGGTCGTGGCCGCCCTGGGCGCCGCCGACCTGCTCTGGCTCGAGAGCCCCACCAATCCCATGCTGGAGGTCGCCGACCTCCCCGCGCTCCTCGCGGCGGCCCGCGAGCGCGGGGTGCTCACGTGCGTGGACAACACCTTCGCGACCCCCCTCCTGCAGCGCCCGCTCGAGCACGGCGCCGACGTCGTGGTGCACTCCGTGACCAAGTACCTGGCGGGGCACTCCGACGTCGTCCTGGGGGCGGCCGTCACCTCCGACCCCGCCCTGCGGACCCGGCTGCACGGGCACCGCTCCCTGCACGGGGCGATCCCTGGCCCGTTCGAGGCCTGGCTGGCGCTGCGGGGGATGCGGACCCTGGCGCTGCGGGTCGAGCGCTCCGCGGCCAGCGCCGCGGAGCTCGCCCGCCGCCTCCAGCGGCACCCGGCCGTGCTCGAGGTCCGCTACCCGGGCCTGCCCGGGGACCCCGGCCACGAGCGCGCCGCCGCGCAGATGGACGGCTTCGGCGCGATCGTGGCGATCGTCCCCGCGGGGGACGTCGCCGCCGTCGAGGCGGCCGTGGACACGCTGCGCGTGTGGACCCCCGCGACCTCCCTCGGCGGGGTGGAGTCCCTGGTCGAGCGGCGGCGCCGGCACCACGAGGAGCCGCACAGCGTCCCGGAGACGCTGCTGCGCCTGTCGGTGGGCATCGAGAACGTCGAGGACCTCTGGGAGGACCTCGACCGCGCCCTGTCCGCGATCGACCGGTAGGCTGGGCGGCGTGGACATTCCCTGGGTCTTCCTACTCGTGCGTCTCATCGACATCTCGCTCGCGCTGGTCGTCGCCGGCCTGGCCGTGTGGGCCTTCGTGGACTGCCTGACCAAGGCACCGGTGCAGTTCCAGCGCGCCTTCAAGCGCACCAAGGGCTTCTGGCTCGCGCTCACCGGGGGCTCGCTGGCGTTCACGGTCTTCACGCTGCTGCTCCTGCGGCCCAGTCTGTTCGTGCTGCTCATCGCGGGCACGGCCGTGGGCGTCTACCTCGCCGACGTCCGCCCCGCCGTGGGCCTGGAGTCCAAGGGCCCCAACAACTGGTGACCGCCGGCCCCCGGGCGCGCGGCTGACCCCGCGACACGGGGCGCCGGTGACGCCCGCTTGTCCCGCGCCGCCGCGCGGGTGGAAGAATGGCGCCATGGCTACCGAATCAGCACCGCACAAGCTCGTCCTGCTCCGGCACGGACAGTCCGACTGGAACGAGAAGAACCTGTTCACCGGGTGGGTGGACGTGGACCTGACCGAGAAGGGGCGGGAGGAAGCCGTCCGCGGCGGTGAGCTGCTCGTCGAGAAGGGGATCGCACCGGACGTCCTGCACACCTCGCTGCTGCGCCGGGCGATCACCACCGCCCACCTCGCGCTGGACCGGGCGGACCGGCACTGGATCCCCGTGAAGCGGTCCTGGCGGCTCAACGAGCGCCACTACGGTGCGCTCCAGGGCAAGGACAAGACCCAGGTCCGCGAGGAGTACGGCGACGAGCAGTTCATGACCTGGCGCCGCTCCTTCGACGTCCCGCCGCCCGAGCTCGAGGACTCCGACCGGTACTCCCAGGCCGGCGACCCCCGGTACGCCGACGTCGAGAACGCGCCCCGCACCGAGTGCCTCAAGGACGTCCTCGACCGCTTCATGCCCTACTGGGAGCAGGAGATCGTCCCCGACCTGCGGGCCGGGCACACCGTGATCGTCGCCGCGCACGGAAACTCCCTGCGCGCGCTCGTGAAGCACCTCGACGGCATCTCCGACGACGACATCGCGGCCCTGAACATCCCCACGGGCATCCCGCTCTACTACGAGCTCGACGAGGACCTCCGCCCGCTCGTGGCCGGCGGCGAGTACCTCGACCCCGAGGCCGCCGCGAGCTCGATCCAGGCGGTCGCCAACCAGGGCAAGAAGTAGCCCCGGCCGGCTCCCGCAGCACGAGCAGGGGGGCCGGGCCCGCCGCAGCGGCGGGCCCGGCCCCTCTGCTCCTGCCCGGACGCGGCACAGCGCGCGCCCGGACGGGCGCTCACTCGCCCCCGTCGCGGCCCACGTGGCCGTGGCCGGTCGGGCGGTCGGAGGTCGCCGGCACCCAGTCGCCGGTCACCAGGTAGGAGACCTTGCGGGTCACCGAGACCCCGTGGTCCCCGATGCGCTCGAGGTAGCGGGAGCACAGGGTGACGTCCACGGCGGTGGGCACGGAGCAGTCCCAGCTCGGCGCGGCCAGGGCGTCGAAGACGGACTGGTGCAGCTTGTTGACCTCGCCCTTGAGCGAGAAGATCTCGTCGGCCAGGGAGAGGTCGCGCGTCTGGAGCACCTGGATGACCCGGTCCACGATCTGCAGGTCGAGGTCGAACATCCGGGTGAACGTCTCCACGAGCGGCTCGGGGATGACCGGCTCGGGGTAGCGCAGGCGCACGGCCTGGGCCAGGTGCCGGGCGAGGTCGCCGGCACGCTCCAGGGAGGCGCTCATCCGCAGCGCGCCCACGATCATCCGCAGGTCCGAGGCGACCGGGCTCTGCAGCGCGAGGATGTCGATCGAGCGCTCGTCGAGGTCGTTCTGCAGGAAGTCGATCCGGGCGTCGTTGGAGATGACCTCCTCGGCGAGCTGGATGTCCGCGTCGAGCAGCGCGTCCTTGGCGCGGGCGAGGGCCTCGCGCACCAGGGTCGCGATCTGGATGAGCTCCTCACCGACCTGGTGGAGTTCTGCCTGGAAAACCTTGCGCACGGATGCGTCCTTTCGAGATGCGGCGGCGTCCCGTGCCGCCGCGGCCGGGGTGCGGCGCGGAGCGGGACGGATGACGTGGGGGCCGGGTGCGAGCACACCCGCCGCCACCGTCACAGCCAGGAGTGAACTTTCGCTCATCTTAGGATGAACGTTCGTTGAACCTGTAGCTCGTGACGCCCCGTGCGGGGCCGCCGCGCCCCCGAGTGCCTAAGCTGGATCCGTGAGTCCAACTGCCATCGCCGTCGCCGCGGGTCTGCTCGGCTTCGCCCTCGGGGTGAGCGGTCTGATCGCCCTGCGGGTGAGCGGGCGCGGCCGCCGCGCCCGCGCCGACGTCCAGGAGCCCACGCTGCCCGACGGCACCGCGGACGTGCTCGCGGTGATCGGCCGGGCCTACGTGGTCGTGGACGGGGTCGACGGCGTGGTGCGCGCCTCCCCGGCGGCCTACGCCTTCGGCCTGGTCCGCGGGCACACCGTGGTGCACGAGCAGATGCTCGAGATGATCCGGCGGGCCCGGCGCAGCGGCGTGATCGAGGAGCGGCGGGTCGAGCTGACCCGCGGGCCGTTCCAGACGGGCGCGGTGGTGCTCGACGTCCGCGTGGCCCCCATCGCGGAGGAGTACATCCTGCTGCTCGCCGACGACCAGACGGAGATCGTCCGGGCGCAGTCGATCCGCAACGACTTCGTCGCCAACGTCTCGCACGAGCTGAAGACCCCCGTGGGCGCCATCGGGCTGCTCGCCGAGGCGATCGAGGACGCGGCCGAGGACGAGGAGGCCGTGCGCCGCTTCGCCCAGCGCCTGCACAAGGAGTCCGCCCGCCTGACCGCCCTGGTCCAGGACATCATCGAGCTCTCCCGCCTGCAGGGCGCGGACGTGGTCACCGAGGGCCGCCCCGTGGACCTCAACCAGGTGATCGCCGACGCCGTGGACCGCAACCGGTTCCCGGCCGAGAACAAGGGCATCGAGATCGCGGTGGGCGGGCGCGTCACCCGGCCCGTCTTCGGCGACCCGGACCTGCTCGTCACGGCGCTGCGCAACCTCATCGACAACGCCGTGCACTACTCCCCGGAGGGCACCCGCGTGGGCGTCGGCGTCCGGGAGCGGGACGGGATGGCCCAGATCTCGGTGACCGACCAGGGCCCGGGCATCCCCGAGGACGAGCAGGACCGGATCTTCGAGCGCTTCTACCGGGTGGACGCGGCCCGCTCCCGCCGCACGGGCGGGACCGGGCTGGGCCTGAGCATCGTCAAGCACGTCATGTCGCAGCACGGCGGCGAGGCCACCCTCTGGTCGCAGCCGGGCCGCGGGTCCACGTTCACCCTGAGCATCCCCCAGATCGAGGGCGCCGACGACCCCGGGGAGGCCGCGCAGCCGGCTCCCGGCGCGTCCGCCCGCCCGGTGCCGGAGCCGGCACCACCCCGCCCAGAGGCATCGACCCCACGGCCCGCCGCCCCCGCGGCGCGCGCCGGGAGCACGGAGGACCGACAGTGACCCGCATCCTGATCGTCGAGGACGAGGAGTCCCTCAGCGACCCGCTCTCCTACCTGCTCGGGAAGGAGGGGTTCGAGGTGGAGGTCGTCGACAACGGCGTGGACGCCGTGGCGGAGTTCGACCGGTCCGGGGCCGACCTGCTGCTGCTGGACCTCATGCTCCCGGGGCTCTCCGGCACCGAGGTGTGCCGGCAGGTGCGGCAGCGCTCGTCCGTGCCGATCATCATGCTCACGGCCAAGGACGCCGAGATCGACAAGGTGGTGGGGCTCGAGCTCGGGGCCGACGACTACGTCACCAAACCGTACTCGTCCCGGGAGCTCGTCGCCCGGATCCGCGCGGTCCTGCGCCGGCAGGGGGAGCCCGAGGAGCTGGTCTCGGCGACCGTGCAGGCCGGGCCCGTGCGGATGGACATCGAGCGGCACGTGGTCAGCGTCCACGGCGAGCGGGTGGCCATGCCGCTCAAGGAGTTCGAGCTGCTGGAGATGCTGCTGCGCAACGCCGGGCGGGTGCTGACCCGCGGGCAGCTCATCGACCGGGTCTGGGGCTCGGACTACGTGGGGGACACCAAGACCCTCGACGTGCACGTCAAGCGCCTGCGCGCCAAGATCGAGCCCGACCCCTCCGCCCCGCGGCACATCGTGACGGTGCGGGGACTGGGCTACAAGTTCGAGGGCTGAGGCCGCCGCACCGCCGACGGAGAGGGCCCGGAACCCCGCGGGGTTCCGGGCCCTGTCGTCCGAGCGCGCGTGCCGGCAGGAGGCGTCAGTGACCGCCCTCCTGGCCCGCCATCTCGTCGAGGGGCACGGGCGTGTTGGAGGGGTTGGCCGGGGTGGTGGGGGCGCCGCCGGGGACGAACTCCGCGTAGCGCTCGAAGGTGTGGTCGAGCACCGGGACCTGCTCGGTGAGGGACTCGCCGCCCACGGTGAACTCGGTCTCGACCATGAGCCCCGGTGCGGCACCGGCGCGGTCCACGATCACGGGGTCGGCCTCCTCCAGCGCCACGGAGCCGTTGGCCGGGATCTGCACCTCGGCGGTGGCGCCGTCGACGTCCATCGACAGCGTGACGTCCTGGCCGCCGTCGTTGTCCAGGGTCCCCAGCACACGGCCCTCGGCGTCGGCGTCGGTGGCCACGATCAGCACGTTGGTCAGCTTGACGTCGCCCACCCGCTCCACGATGCCGTCCGCGGGGGAGTAGATCATGGTCGTGGCCGGAGGGTTGATGTAGGCGCATCCGGCGGTGGACAGCAGGGCGGCCGCGGCGGCGGCACTCAGGCCTGCGCGCTGCAGCAACTTGGGGGCGGCGATCTTCACGGCGCGTACTCCTCGGGAGCTCAGGACGGTGTCCCGCCCAGCCTATCCGTTTGCCGACGGTTCGTCCGCATCGCCGGGCCCGGAGGGCCCCGGCCGGCCCGGATCGGCGAATCCTACACCGTGTTAGAATGGAAGTTCTGAAAGGGGTATTTCCATATGGTTTTTGAGGTTGGCGAGACGGTTGTCTACCCGCACCACGGCGCGGCGACCATCGAGGAGATCAAGACCCGCACCGTCAAGGGCGAAGAGAAGATGTATCTCAAGCTCAAGGTGACCCAGGGGGATCTGGTGATCGAGGTACCCGCGGAGAACGTCGACCTGGTGGGCGTGCGCGACGTCGTCGACGAGGACGGGCTCAAGAAGGTCATCTCGGTCCTGCAGGCGAAGGACACCGAGGAGGCCAGCAACTGGTCCCGGCGCTACAAGGCCAACCTCGAGAAGCTCGCCTCGGGCGACGTGCTCAAGGTCGCGGAGGTCGTGCGCGACCTCTGGCGGCGCGACCGGGACCGCGGGCTCTCGGCGGGGGAGAAGCGGATGCTGACGAAGGCCCGCCAGATCCTCACCTCCGAGCTCGCGCTCGCCAAGAAGATCGACGAGGAAGAGGCCGAGAAGCGCCTCGACGACATCCTGGCGTCCTGACCGGCCCGTGACCGACGGCGCAGCACGGCCCAGCACGGCGAACCCGCCCTCCCCGGAGGGCGGGTTCGCCGTCGTCGTCGTGGCCGCCGGTTCCGGCACCCGGCTCGGGCACGGCATCCCCAAGGCCCTGGTGGCCCTCGACGGCCGCCCGCTGCTGGAGCACGCGCTGCGGGGCATCCGGGAGGCCGGGCCGACCGGGCCCGTGCTGGTGACCGTCCCCGCCGGGGACGTCGAGCTCTCCGCGACCGCCCGGGCGCACGGCGCGCGGCCGGTGACCGGTGGTGCCTCCCGCGCGGAGTCCGTGCGGGCGGCGCTGGCCGAGCTCGAGCGGACCGAGCCCGCCTGCCCCGCCGTGCTCGTGCACGACGCCGCGCGCTGCCTCACCCCGCCCGAGGTCTTCCGCACCGTGGTGGACCGGCTGCGCGCGGGGGAGCGCGCCGTGGTGCCCGTGCTGCCCGTCGCGGACACGATGCGCCGGGTCGACGACGCAGGCCGGTCGCTCGGCACCGTGGACCGCACCGTGCTGCGCGCGGTGCAGACCCCGCAGGGCTTCGACCTCGCCCTGCTCCGGGCGGTGAACCGCGCCGCCGAGGCGGCCGGGACGGACCCCGGGGCCGTCACCGACGACGCCTCCCTGGTGGAGGTCCACGCCCCGGGGACCGCGGTGCTGACGGTGCCCGGGCACGAGCACGCCTTCAAGATCACCCGCCCGCTCGACCTGGTGCTGGCCGAGGCCGTCCTGCGCGGGCGCGCGCCGGGCACGGCCGGGGCGGTGCCCGTCACCGCCGGCGCCTCCCTTCCCGACCCCCCTCCCGGACCCGAGGAGCGCTGAACCCGTGATCCTGCCCCGCACCGGCATCGCCGTGGACGTCCACGCCTTCGGGCCCGAGGGCACCCCGCTGTGGGTCGGGGGCCTCGAGTGGCCGGGGGAGCGCGGTCTCGCCGGGCACTCGGACGGGGACGTCGTGGCCCACGCGGCCGCCGACGCCCTGTTCTCGGCCTCGGGCACCGGCGACCTCGGCGCCAACTTCGGCGTGGACCGCCCGGAGCTCGAGGGCGCGTCCGGGACGCGGATCCTCGCCGAGGCGGCCCGGATCGTGCGGGCGGCCGGCTTCGAGATCGGCAACGTGGCGGTGCAGCTGATCGGGAACCGGCCGCGGTTCGCGCCCCGGCGCGCCGAGGCCGAGGCCGTGCTCACCGCGGCGGCCGGCGCGCCCGTCACGGTCAGCGCCACGACCTCCGACCGGCTCGGGCTCACGGGCCGCGGGGAGGGCCTCGCGGCCGTGGCCACCGCCCTGGTCGTCCCCGCGGGCACGGGCGGGGCCTGACCGGCGCGCCGCGGCCCGCCCTTATGATGGGCCGTGTGACTCTGCGCTTCTACGACACCGCCACCGCGACCGTGCGGGACTTCGAGCCCGCCCACCCCGGCGAGGCCCGTCTGTACTACTGCGGCGCCACCGTGCAGGGAATGCCGCACATCGGCCACGTCCGCTCGGCCCTGGTCTTCGACCAGCTCGCCCGGTGGCTGGCCCACCGCGGCTACCGGGTGACCACCGTGCGCAACGTCACCGACATCGACGACAAGATCCTCGCCAACTCCGCCGCGTCCTTCGCCCCGGACTACGACGGCGACCACCCGCGGGAGCCGTGGTGGGCGCTCGCCTACCGGTACGAGCAGGCGTTCAACGCCGCCTACGACGCCATCGGCGTCGGCCGGCCCACCTACGAGCCGCGCGCCACGGGCCACGTGCCGGAGATGCACGCCCTGATCCGCACCCTCGTCGACGCCGGGCACGCCTATCCCGCGCCGGACGGCTCCGGGGACGTCTACTTCGACGTCCGCTCCTGGGAGCGCTACGGCGAGCTCACCCACCAGTCGGTCGAGGACATGCAGGACGCCCCCGACGCCGACCCCCGCGGCAAGCGGGACCCCCGCGACTTCGCCCTGTGGAAGGGGCACAAGCCGGGCGAGCCCGGGACCGCGAGCTGGGACTCGCCCTGGGGCGCCGGCCGTCCCGGCTGGCACCTCGAGTGCTCCGCCATGGCCGCGAAGTACCTCGGCGAGCACTTCGACATCCACGGCGGCGGGCTGGACCTGCGCTTCCCCCACCACGAGAACGAGCTCGCCCAGTCCACGGCGGCCGGGCAGCGGTTCGCGAGCCTCTGGCTGCACAACGGGCTCGTCACCTACGCGGGCGAGAAGATGTCCAAGTCGATCGGCAACACCGTGTCCCCGGCGGACATGCTCGCCGAGGCCCGGCCGCTGGCCGTGCGCTACTACCTCGGCCAGGCCCACTACCGGTCCGTGCTGGACTACCGGCCCACCTCCCTCACCGAGGCCACGGCCGCGGTCGAGCGGGTGGAGTCCTTCCTGCGCGCGGCCCGGGACGCCGGGGCCGGCCTCGACGGGGCGGCCGGGGACGTGCCGGAGGCCTTCGGCGAGGCCATGGACGACGACCTCAACGTCCCCCAGGCCCTCGCGGTCCTGCACGAGACCGTCCGCGCCGGCAACTCCGCGCTCGCCGACGGCCTCGACGCCGCCGGGCCCGCCCGCGCGGTCCGCGCGATGACCGACGTGCTCGGGCTGACCGGGCTCATGGACCTCGGGGACGCCGGGGGCAGCACGGCCGAGCACACGGCCCTCGACACCCTCGTGCGCTCGCTGCTCGCCCAGCGGGACCGGGCCCGCGCCGCCAAGGACTGGGCCCGGGCCGACGCGATCCGGGACGAGCTCGCCGCGGCCGGCGTCGCGGTGCGCGACGCCCCCGGCGGATCCACCTGGTCCGTGGCCTGACCGGCCCGCCCCCCACCACCCACGACCGAACAGAGGAACCCATGCCAGCCCCGAAGCGTCCCGGCGCGATCCGCAAGAACAAGAAGGGCCCGCTGGTCGGCACCGGCGGCCACGGCCGCAAGGCCCTCGAGGGCCGGGGCCCCACGCCCAAGGCCGAGGACCGTCCCTACCACAAGGCGCACAAGATGAAGAAGGCCGCCGAGCGCCGGCAGAGCCCGGGCGGCCGCACCCCGGCGCGCTCCCGCGGCAGGGTGCAGGAGGACCTCGTCACCGGGCGGAACTCGGTGCTCGAGTCGCTGCGCGCGGACATCCCCGCCAAGGCCCTGCACGCGGCCAGCAAGATCGACGTCGACGACCGCGTGCGCGAGATCCTGCAGATCTGCGCCGAGCGCGGGATCACGATCCTCGAGGCCTCCAAGGGCGAGCTCGACCGGCTCACCAGCGACGCCGTGCACCAGGGCGTGGCCCTGCAGGTGCCGCCCTACGAGTACCAGGACGCCGTGGAGACGGCCCGCAAGCTCATGACCCAGTGGGAGAAGCGGCACGTCCGCCGCCCCCCGCTGCTGGTCGCCCTCGACGGGATCACCGACCCCCGCAACCTCGGCGCCATCATCCGCAGCGTCTCCGCGTTCTCGGGCAGCGCGGTGATCGTGCCCGAACGCCGGTCCGTGGGCGTCACGGCCTCCGCCTGGAAGACCAGCGCCGGCGCCGCGGCCCGCGTGCCCGTCACGAAGGCCGCCAACCTCAACCGCACGCTCGAGGAGCTCAAGGCCATGGGCTACTTCGTGGTCGGCCTCGACGGCGGCGGCGACGTCGAGCTGCCCGGCCTCGAGCTGGCCACCGAGCCCCTCGTCGTCGTGGTCGGCTCGGAGGGCAAGGGCCTGTCCCGGCTGGTCACCGAGAACTGCGACCAGATCGTGTCCATCCCCATCGACTCCACGATGGAGTCGCTCAACGCCTCGATGGCCGTGGGCATCACCCTGTACGAGGTGTCGCGACGCCGTGCTGGTGCCTGAGCCCCGGCGGCAGGACACCGGTCGGCCGTACGTCTCCCACCCCTACCCCCTCGGGGTCCACCCCTCGCACGAGCGCGACGGCAGCGCCAACGTGGCCGTCTACGCCCCCGGGATCCCCGACGTGGACCTCGTCTACCGGCTGCCCGGCGGGCGGTGGCAGCGGCGACGGCTCACCGGCCGCACCGGCGGGGTGCACCACGGGACGGTCCCGCCGGCCGAGCAGCAGCGGCTCTCGGAGACGGGCTTCGACTACGCGCGGCACCGGGACGAGGCCCCGGCCCTGCCCGCCGGCACGGAGTACGGCTTCGTCGCCGCCGACTCGCCGGTCGCCTCCCGCCACCGCGCCCCGGACCCCGCCGACCAGCAGATCCTGCTCGACCCCTACGGCAAGGGCCTGCGCCGGGTCGCCCCGCCGCCCGGGGTCGAGGACCCGGGCCCCGACGCCTACGGGGGACGGTACGTCTCCGTGGTCGTCCAGCAGGACTTCGACTGGGACGAGGACCGCCGTCCCGCCACCCCGTGGCGGGACACCGTGGTCTACGAGGCGCACGTCAAGGGCCTGACCGCCCTGCACCCGGACGTCCCGGAGGAGCTGCGGGGCACGTACGCGGGCCTCGCGCACCCCGCGATGACCGAGTACCTCACGTCCCTGGGCGTCACGGCCGTCGAGCTCCTGCCCGTGCACGCCCACCTGGACGAGCCCCACCTCACGGGTCTCGGGCTCAGCAACTACTGGGGCTACAACACGCTGGGCTTCTTCGCCCCGCACACCGGCTACGCGACCGAGGCCGCCCGCGCCCGCGGGCCGCAGGGCGTGCTGGACGAGTTCAAGGCCATGGTCCGGGACCTGCACCGCGCGGGCCTCGAGGTCTACCTCGACGTCGTCTACAACCACACCGCCGAGGCCGGCCAGGAGGAGCCCGCCTACTGCTGGCGGGGACTCGGCGACGAGGCCTACTACCGCCACGGCGAGGACGGCCGCTACGTGGACGTCACCGGGTGCGGCAACTCCGTGAACTTCGGCAACCCGCGGGTGGTGCAGATGGCGCTGGACTCCCTGCGCTACTGGGTGGAGCGCTGCCACGTGGACGGCTTCCGCTTCGACCTCGCCCCCGAGCTGGCCCGGGACGAGCGCCACCGCTTCACCCGCAACCACCCCTTCCTCGTGGCCATCGGGGCGGACCCCGCCCTGTTCGGCACGAAGCTGATCGCCGAGCCCTGGGACGTGGGCATGGGCGGCTGGCAGACGGGCCACTTCCCCGAGGGGTGGGCCGACTGGAACGACCGCTTCCGGGACACCGTGCGCGACTTCTGGCTCACCGGCCCCCGCAGCATGAGCCTGGGCGGGGACGGAGGCAACGCCGCACGGCTCGCCGGGGCGCTCGCCGGCTCCGCGGACCTGTTCGCGGCGTCCGGGCGCAGCGCCCTGGCGTCCGTGAACTTCGTGACCGCCCACGACGGCTTCACCCTGGCGGACCTCGTCTCCTACGACAACAAGCACAACCAGGACAACCTGGAGAAGAACCGGGACGGGACCAACGACAACCACTCGTGGAACCACGGCGTGGAGGGCCCGGCGCGGGACGTCCGGATCCGGGCCGACCGGGCGCAGACGGCGCGCAACGTCATGGCCACCCTGCTCTTCTCCCAGGGCGTGCCGATGATCACGGCGGGGGACGAGTTCGGCCGCACCCAGCGCGGGAACAACAACGCCTACTGCCAGGACAACGAGCTGTCCTGGGTGGACTGGCGGCTCACCCCGGCGGACCGCGCCATGCTCGCGGCCACCCGCTCCCTGGTGGGCGTGCGCGGGGAGTTCCTGGCGGGGCAGCCCTCCCACTTCCCGACCCGCCCCGACGAGGTGATGATGCACTGGTTCGGCCCGGACGGGACGGCCATGACCGCCACCGGCTGGCAGACCCCCGGCGCCCGGACCATCCAGGTGCTGATCGGCTCCCGGGGCGGCCGGGTGGCGGGGCTCATGGTGATCAACGGGGCGAGCGCCGACATGGCGATCACCTTCCCGCACCTGACGGACCTGCAGCGGCCGGAGGAGGACGGGCACCCCCTCGAGAAGACCGACGGCGTCTACTCGCTGGTGCACAGCACGGCCTCGGTGCTGCACGGGCGCTACGGCACGCGCTTCCGGGCGGGCCAGGCGCAGGGCGTCCCCGCCAGCTCGGTGACGCTCTTCCGGGTGCTCTGAGCCGCTGAGCGGGAGCGCCGCCGAGGAGGGACGGCGGAGGGGCCGCACCCCGGAACTCCCGGGTGCGGCCCCTCCGCGCGGTGCCGTGCCGCGTCGCCGGCGGCTCAGGCGTTGGCCACGAGCCCCAGCTCGGCCTTGTCGGCGAGCTCGGGGTGGGCCGGCAGCACCCGGACGGTGTAGCCGAACGGGCCCGAGCGGTCCACGGTGATCGTCCCGCAGAACTTGTGCCGCCCGCCGCCCAGGTCGCCGACGGGGCTCAGGGCCGCGTACTTGCGCTCGTGGATGTGGTCGGTCTCCGAGACCCGGCCGTAGCCGATCTCCGCGCACACGTCGTCCGGGCTCAGCGAGCCGAGCGAGACGTAGGCGCACACCGTGAGCTCGTCGCCGATCTGCGGGTCCTGGGCCACGCCCTCGGTGTCGACGTGCTCGACCGACACGTGGTCCCACGCCTGGCGCACGCGTCCCACCCACCGGGACTTGGCCCGGGCGGCCGCGTGGCCCTCCAGCGCGGCCCGGCGCCCGGAGACGGCGGCCGGGACGTAGAGCTGCCGCACGTAGTCCTCGAGCATGCGCTTGGCGGAGACCCGCGGGCCCAGGGTCGCCAGGGTGTGCTTGACCATGGCCAGCCACTGGTGCGGCACGCCGTCGGTGTTCGGGTCCGAGCCCTCCGCGGTCTCGCCGTAGAACCGCGGGGCCACGTGGTTCTCGATGAGCTCGTAGAGCGCCGCGGCCTCGATGTCGTCGCGCTCGTCCGGGTGCGCGCCCTCGTCGGCCGTCGGGATGGCCCAGCCGTTCTGGCCGTCGTACATCTCGTCCCACCAGCCGTCGAGCACCGACAGGTTCAGCCCGCCGTTGAGGGCGGCCTTCATCCCGGACGTGCCGCACGCCTCGAGCGGGCGCAGCGGGTTGTTCAGCCACACGTCGCAGCCGGGGAACAGGGTCCGGGCCATCGCGATGTCGTAGTTGGGGAGGAACACGATGCGGTGGCGCACCTCCGGGTCGTCCGTGAAGCGCACGAGGTCCTGGATCAGGCGCTTGCCCTGCTCGTCGGCCGGGTGGGACTTCCCGGCGACCACGAGCTGGACCGGGTGCTCCGGGTCCAGCAGGATCCGCTTGAGCCGCTGCGGGTCCCGCAGCATGAGCGTGAGCCGCTTGTAGGTGGGCACCCGGCGCGCGAAGCCGATCGTGAGCACGCCCGGGTCGAGGACCGTGTCGGTCCAGCCCAGCTCGGCGTCCGCGAGACCGCGCTTCTTCCACGACGCCCGCAGCCGGGCCCGGACGTCCTCCACCAGGCGGGCGCGCAGCTCCCGGCGGACGGCCCACAGCTCGGCGTCGTCCGCGGTGTAGATCCGGCGCCACCGCGCGGCCCGGTTCAGGTCGGGGCCCATCGGGTCGAGGGCCAGCTCCGCCATGCGCGGGTCGATCCACGTCATCACGTGCACACCGTTGGTGATCGAGCCGATCGGCACCTCGTCGGCGTCGAAGCCCGGCCACAGGCCCTGGAACATCCCCCGGGAGACCACACCGTGCAGCTTGGCCACGCCGTTGGCGCGCTGGGCCAGGCGCAGGCCCATGACCGCCATGTTGAACTTGGACCGGTCGCCGCCGTCGTAGTCCTCCGCGCCCAGGGAGAGGACCTGGGCCGTGGGCACGGACGGGGCGAGACCCGCGTCGAGGAAGTGCTCGATCTGCGCCTGCTCGAACCGGTCGATGCCCGCCGGCACGGGGGTGTGGGTGGTGAACACGGTGGCCGAGCGCACGGCGGTCAGGGCCTCGTCCCAGGTCATCGGCTCGGTCCCGTCCGCGGGGTCCATGAGCTCCGCGATCCGCTCGACGCCCAGGAACCCGGCGTGGCCCTCGTTGCAGTGGAAGACCTCCGGGGCCGGCGCGCCGGTCAGCCGGGAGAAGGCCCGCAGCGCGCGGATCCCGCCCATCCCCAGGAGCAGCTCCTGCTGGAGCCGGTGGTCGCCGCCGCCGCCGTAGAGGCGGTCCGTGACGTTGCGGGCGTGGTCGTCGTTGTCCGGGATGTCGGAGTCGAGCAGCAGCAGCGGGACGCGGCCGACGTCCGCCCGCCAGATGTGGGCGGACAGGGAGCGGCCGTTGGGCAGGGGCAGAGTGACCCGGACCGGGGTGCCGTCCTCCTCCCGCAGCAGCGTCAGCGGCATGCCGTCCGGGTCGAGCACGGGATAGGACTCCTGCTGCCACGCGTCGCGGGACAGGGACTGCTTGAAGTAGCCGTGCTGGTAGAACAGGCCGACCCCCACCACCGGCACGCCGAGGTCCGAGGCGCTCTTGAGGTGGTCGCCGGCGAGGATCCCCAGCCCGCCCGAGTACTGGGGGAGCACGGAGGTGACCCCGTACTCGGCGGAGAAGTAGGCGATGGCCCGCGGGGCGTCCTCCGTCTGGGTCCGCTGGTACCACAGGTCCTCGGTGAGGTAGCGCTCGAGATCGGCGTCCAGCTCCGCAATCCGGCGCACGGTGGCCGGGTCCTGGGCGATCTGCTGGATCTCCTCCCGGGTGAGAGAGCCGAGGAGCTTGACCGGATCCCCGTGCACCGCCTCCCACGCCTGGGGGTTGAGGTCCGCGAACAGCTGTTCGGTGGGCCGGTGCCAGGACCAGCGGAGGTTCCTCGCGAGCCGGCTCAGAGGGGCGATGGACTCCGGCAGCACGGTGCGCACGGTGAATCTACGGATTGCCTTCACGCCGTCAGACTACCGGTGCCGGGGCGCCGGACCCGGGCGCCACGGCCCAGCCGTGCTCCGGCGCGCCGGGCAGCTCCTCCGGCCCGGGGAGACCGGGGCGGCGACACCGTCCCACGGTTCGACAGCGGGCTTAACGATCGCCGGGTTTGTCGCTAACGTGGTCCAGGTGAGCCAAGCCAACACGCCGCCCCCGTCCGACCCGGCCCAGAGCCCGGCCGGCGCGCCCGCCCCCGACTCCTCGACGACGCCCGCCGTTCCCGGCGCCGGTGCCGCCGCCGCGGCGGCCGAGCAGCCCGCGAAGAAGGCGCCCGCGCGGCGCAGGGCCTCGACCGCCAAGAAGGCCCCGGCGGCGGAGGCCGCTGCGCCCGTGGAGGACGAGCCCGGCGTCGCCGTCGTCCCCGCCGCGGAGGCCGCGGAGCCGAAGCCCCGCGCGCGGCGGACCTCGACCACCCGGAGCGCGGCGGCCAAGGCCCCGGCCGCGAAGACCGGGGCCGCCAAGACCCCGGCTGCGAAGGCCCCGGCCGCGAAGGCCGGCACCACGAGGACGGCCGCCGCCAAGAAGGCCACCACGCCGCGGAAGGCGACGACCACGCGCCGGAAGGCCGCCGGCTCGGCGTTCTCCCGCGAGGACCTGGTCTACGGCCGGATCCCGATCGTCGGCGTCAGCCCCGTGGTCGAGGACGGGCGCTTCCCGGCCAAGGCCGTGCCGGGCGAGACGATCCGGGTGGGCGCCACCGTGTTCCGCGAGGGGCACGACGCCCTGGGCGTGACCGCGGTGCTGTACGACCCGCAGGGCGTCGAGGCCGAGCGCGTGCCGATGCGCCTGACCACCCCCGGCACCGACCGCTACGAGGCGTGGCTGACGCCGACCGCCGAGGGCGCCTGGACCTTCGCCGTCGAGGGCTGGGGCGACCTGTTCGAGACGTGGCGCCACGCCGCCGAGATCAAGGTGGGCGTGGGCCAGGACGTCGACCTCATGCTGGCCGAGGGCGTCGCGCTCTTCGACCGCGCCGCCGCGGAGCCGGGCCGCCCGGACTCCGACGCGGAGCTGTTCCGCTCGGTCTCGCGCACGCTCGGCAACGGCGAGCTGCCCGCCGAGCACCGGCTCGAGGCGGGCACCTCGGCCGAGGTGCTGGCCGTGGTCGCCGAGCGCCCCGTGCGGGACCTGGTCACCGAGAGCCGCCGGTACCCGCTGAAGGTCGAGCGGACCGCCGCCGGCCGCGGGTCCTGGTACGAGTTCTTCCCCCGCTCCGAGGGCGCCGTGTTCGACGCCGAGTCCGGCACCTGGACCTCGGGCACCTTCCGGACCGCCGCGGAGAGCCTCGACCGTGTCGCGGCCATGGGCTTCGACGTCATCTACCTGCCCCCGATCCACCCGATCGGCCGCGCCCACCGCAAGGGTCCCAACAACACGCTGGTGGCCGGTCCGCAGGACCCGGGCTCCCCGTGGGCCATCGGCTCCCCCGAGGGCGGGCACGACGCGATCCACCCGGACCTCGGCTCCTTCGAGGACTTCGACGGCTTCGTCGCCCGCGCCGGGGACCTCGGCCTCGAGGTGGCCCTGGACCTGGCCCTGCAGGCCTCCCCGGACCACCCGTGGGTCACGGAGCACCCGGAGTGGTTCACGACCCGCGCCGACGGCTCCATCGCGTACGCGGAGAACCCGCCGAAGAAGTACCAGGACATCTACCCGATCAACTTCGACAACGACCCCGAGGGCCTGTCCCTCGAGGTGCTGCGGATCGTGGAGCTGTGGATCTCCCACGGGGTCAGGATCTTCCGCGTCGACAACCCGCACACCAAGCCCCTGTGGTTCTGGGAGTGGCTGATCGGCACCGTCAACGCCAAGCACCCCGAGGTCGTGTTCCTGGCCGAGGCGTTCACGCGTCCCGCCATGATGCAGGGCCTCGCCCGGGTCGGCTTCCAGCAGTCCTACTCGTACTTCACCTGGCGCAACACCAAGAAGGAGATCGAGGAGTACCTGGCGGAGGTCAGCCACGAGACCTCGGCGGTCTACCGGCCGAACTTCTTCGTCAACACCCCCGACATCCTCACCGAGTACCTGCAGTTCGGCGGGCCCGCGGCCTTCAAGATCCGCGCCGTCCTGGCCGCCACCGGCTCCCCCCTGTGGGGCGTCTACGCCGGCTACGAGCTCTACGAGCACGTGGCCCGGGCAGGGGCCGAGGAGTACGTGGACAACGAGAAGTACGAGTACCGGCCCCGTGACTTCGCCGGCGCGGAGGAGCGCGGCCAGTCCCTGGCCCCGTACCTCACGCGGCTCAACGAGATCCGGCGCCGGCACGCCTCGCTGGGCGACCTGCAGAACCTCACGGTGCAGTCCACGTCCGACGACGCCCTGGTCGCCTACACGAAGACCAAGACGGTGCGGCACGGGGGCTCGAGCTACAAGGACACGGTCGTCGTGGTCGTCAACGTGGACCCGCACGCGGTCCGCGAGGGCACCGTGTGGCTGGACCTGGAGTCCCTGAACCTGGACGACGCGGACTTCAACGAGGACGGCAGCTTCTGGGTGGACGACCTGCTCAGCGGGAACTCCTGGAAGTGGGGCACGCACAACTACGTGCGGCTGGACCCGCACTACGATCCCGCGCACGTCCTGCACATCCGCCGCAACGTCAAGTAGGGGCGCCACCGCACCCCGTCGGGGCCCTCCTGGGCACACTGCCCTGGAGGGCCCCTCCCGAAGCACCGATGGTCTCCGACCCACCCGTCCGAAAGGCGGCACCCCCGCATGAGCATCTCGCCGTACTCGCTCAACGCCCCCGGCATCTCCCACGACCCCGACTGGTTCCGCAAAGCGGTGTTCTACGAGGTGCTCGTCCGGGCGTTCTCTGACGCCAACGGTGACGGCTCAGGCGACTTCTCCGGCCTGATCGACAAGCTGGACTACCTGCAGTGGCTGGGCATCGACTGCCTGTGGATCCCTCCGTTCTACGAGTCGCCGCTGCGGGACGGGGGCTACGACATCTCCGACTACTACTCGGTCCTGGACGAGTTCGGGACGATCAGCGACTTCAAGCGGCTCGTGGCCGAGGCGCACGCCCGCGGGCTGCGCGTGGTCACGGACCTGCCGCTCAACCACACGAGCGACCAGCACCCCTGGTTCCAGGCCTCCCGCGAGGATCCGGACGGACCGTACGGCGACTTCTACGTCTGGTCGGACACGGACGAGAAGTACCAGGACGCCCGGATCATCTTCGTGGACACCGAGGAGTCGAACTGGACGTTCGACCCGATCCGCCGCCAGTTCTTCTGGCACCGCTTCTTCTCGCACCAGCCGGACCTCAACTTCGAGAACCCCGCCGTGGTCGAGGCCGTGTTCGACGTGGTCAAGTTCTGGCTCGACATGGGCATCGACGGGTTCCGGGCCGACGCGATCCCCTACCTGATCGAGGAGGAGGGTACGAACTGCGAGAACCTCCCGGGCACCCACGACTTCCTGGTGAGGCTGCGGGCCATGATCGACGAGGAGTACCCGGGCCGCGTCGTCATCGCCGAGGCGAACCAGATGCCGCACGAGGTGGTGGAGTACTTCGGCACCGAGGAGAGCCCGGAGTGCCACATGTGCTTCCACTTCCCGATCATGCCGCGGATCTTCTACGCGCTGCGCGACCAGAAGGCCGCCCCGATCGTGGAGACCATGCAGGAGACGCCGGACATCCCGCGCGGCACCCAGTGGGGGACGTTCCTGCGCAACCACGACGAGCTGACCCTCGAGATGGTGACCACCGAGGAGCGCCAGGCGATGCTCGGCTGGTACGCCCCCGACTCCCGGATGCGCGCCAACGTGGGCATCCGCCGCCGGCTGGCGCCCCTGCTCGACAACTCCCGCGCGGAGATCGAGCTCATCCACGCGCTGCTCATGTCCCTGCCGGGCAGCCCGTTCCTGTACTACGGGGACGAGATCGGGATGGGCGACAACATCTGGCTCGACGACCGGGACGCGTCCCGCACGCCGATGCAGTGGACCCCGGACCGCAACGCCGGATTCTCCAAGGCGGACCCGGGCAAGCTGTACCTGCCCGTGGTCCAGTCGCTGGTCTACCACTACAACCAGGTCAACGTGGAGGCGCAGCTGGCGTCGTCGTCGTCCCTGCTGCACTGGATGCGCCAGATGCTCGCGGTGCGCAAGGCGCACCCGGCCTTCGGCCTCGGCTCCTACGTCGGCGTGGAGACCGACCACGACTCCGTGCTCGCCTTCCTGCGCGTGCTCCCCGACGCGGAGACCGACGACGGGCGCGGCGAGACCGTGCTGTGCCTGTTCAACCTCGCCCACACCCCCGCGTGCGCGCGGATCCGGCTGCCCCAGTTCGCGGGCCGCGGGCTGCGCGAGCTCTTCGGCGGCGACCTGTTCGGCGAGGTGGACGAGGCCGGGGAGTACCGCATCACCCTCGGCAGCCAGGACTTCTTCTGGCTGCGCCTCCGGGCCGCTCCCCGCGACGACGGCACGCACCCCCAGACCACGGCCATGCCGATCATCACCGCGTCCCCGACGTCCTGAGCGCGTCCCCGCGTCCGTCCACCTCCACGCCCGCCCCGGAAGGACCTGATCCCATGACCGACCAGCACCCCGACGAGCTCCTCGACCTCCTGCGCCGGTGGCTGCCGCGGCAGCGGTGGTTCCCCTTCGCGGACGGCGGCGCCGGCGTGGAGCTGCGGGTCGTCGCCCAGCTCGCCCTGCCGGACCAGGAGGGCGCGGGCGCCCGGATCCTGCTGCTGGAGGCCTCCGAAGGGGCGCGCACCGAGCTCCTCCAGGTGCCGCTGACCTTCCGCGCGGCGCCCCTCGAAGGAGCCGAGCGCTTCCTCGTCGGGGAGCTGGCGCCGGCCGCGGCCGAGGACCCCGGGGCGGACGGAGCCGAGGAGGAGGGCCCCGCGCCCCGCCGGGCCGCGCGCTTCCTCCGCGAGCGGGCCGCCCGCGCCGGCCGTGCCGTGGCCCACCGCACGGGCCTGCCGCTGCCCGGGGCGGAGGACGCCGTGGCCGGTCCCTGGGTCTACGACGGGGTCGGGGACCCG
Organism: Kocuria cellulosilytica; assembly: GCF_040981245.1. Classification (NCBI taxonomy): domain Bacteria; kingdom Bacillati; phylum Actinomycetota; class Actinomycetes; order Micrococcales; family Micrococcaceae; genus Kocuria; species Kocuria cellulosilytica. The sequence goes on from NZ_JAVFWZ010000005.1 coordinate 235,817, forward strand.
GTCTTCGTCGGCCCGGTCCTCGAGCTGATGCAGCGCGCGGAGTCGGTGAGCTCCGGCCCCCTGGGCCTGACCGTGACCGGTGCGCACGGCGACGCCCTGAGCGTCACCTACGCCGTCGACACGCCCCAGCAGGTGCGCGTGATCTCCAGCGAGCAGTCGAACTCCTCGGTGATCCTCACCCCGCCCTCGGGCCGGGAGGACGCCGACACCGTGATCGTGAAGTTCTTCCGCGTGCTGGGGGAGGGCGACAACCCGGACGTCGAGGTGGGCCGCGAGCTCACCTCCCTGGGCTGCCCCGCGGTGCCGAGCACCTTCGGGTGGCTCGACGCCCGCTGGCGCTCCGGGCTGAGCGCCGTGCAGGGGCAGCTGGCCGTGGCCACCGAGTTCCTGGCCGGCTCCGCCGACGCGTGGGCGCGGGCCGTCGAGGCCGCGGAGCAGGGCGCGGACTTCTCCGAGGAGGCCCGGGAGCTGGGCCGCACGACCGCGCGCGTGCACCGCGACCTGGGCCGCGCCTTCGGCTCGGAGACGCCCGACGACGCCGCCCGCGCCCGTCTCCTGAACGACCTCGGGGGACGCCTGCGCTGGGCCCGCACCGAGACCGGCTCCCTGTTCTCGGACCACGCGGCCGCCCTCGACCAGCTGATCACGTCCCTCGACGACGTTCCGGAGCTGCCCCCGCTGCAGCGCATCCACGGCGACTACCACCTGGGCCAGGTCCTGCAGACCGAGGACGGGCAGTTCAAGGTCCTGGACTTCGAGGGCGAGCCGCTGCGCGCCATCGAGGAGCGCACCCGCCCGGACGTCGCCCTGCGAGACGTGGTCGGCATGCTGCGGTCCTTCGACTACGCCGCCGCCTTCGGCGCCCGTGCCGGCGCGCAGGACGCGGAGGAGTGGGGCCGGCGTGCCGGCGACGCGTTCCTGGCGGGCTACGAGCAGGGCGCGGGGCACGCGGTGGACCGCGGTTCCCCGCTGTTCCTGGCGCTGTGGCTGGACAAGGCCCTGTACGAGGTCGTCTACGAGCAGCGCAACCGGCCCGACTGGGTGGACGTGCCCGCCGCGGCGGTGCGCCGTTCACTGGAGAGCCTCCGGTCGCGTAGCGTGAACCCTGATACCGCCGGTGCGGACCCCGTGCCCGGCACCGACCACGACGACGACAGCTCCCGCTCCGCGCGGCACATCTCGGCGGAACCGGGAACGGAAATCGAGGACGCAGTGAGCGCCAGCACTCCGCAGGACCGATCCGACCCCGTCCAGAGCTCCCGCCCGGCCCCGGCCGGCCACGACGTGGCCCCGGCGGGCCCGGTCCCCGTGGCCGAGCACCTGCTGGCGGCGGTGTCCGAGGGCCGCCACCACGACCCGCACAGCGTCCTGGGCGCCCACCTGAACCCGGACGGCAGCGTCACCGTGCGCACGCTGCGCCGCTTCGCGACCGCCGTGGCCGTCGTGACGCAGGACGGCACCTTCGAGCTCGAGCACGAGTGGGGCGGCATCTTCACGGGAGTGGTCCCCGCGCACGAGCCGGGGCGGATCCCCGACTACCGCGTGGACGTGACCTACCGGGACCTCGAGCCGCAGCGGATGGACGACCCGTACCGCTTCGGGCCGACCCTGGGCGAGCTGGACCTCCACCTGATCGGCGAGGGACGCCACGAGACGCTGTGGAACGTCCTCGGCGCGCACGTGCGCCGCTACCCCTCCGCGATGGGCGACATCACCGGTGTGGCCTTCGCCGTGTGGGCGCCCAACGCCCAGGCGGTCCGGGTCATCGGCGACTTCAACGGCTGGGACGGCAGCGAGCACGCGATGCGCTCCCTCGGGTCCTCGGGCGTGTGGGAGATCTTCGTCCCGGGCCTCGGCTCCGGGGCCACCTACAAGTTCCGCATCCTCGGCCGGGACGGCGGCTGGCGCGAGAAGGCGGACCCCATGGCCTTCGGCACCGAGGTGCCGCCGTCCACGGCGTCCCGCGTCTTCGAGTCCGAGTACGAGTTCCAGGACGACGCCTGGATGGCGCGCCGGGCGACGACCGATCCGCACAACGCGCCCATGAGCGTCTACGAGCTGCACATCGGCTCGTGGCGGAAGGGCCTCGGGTACAAGGACCTCGCGAAGGAGCTCGTCGAGTACCTGACCTGGCAGGGCTTCACGCACGTGGAGTTCATGCCGGTGGCCGAGCACCCGTTCGGCGGCTCCTGGGGCTACCAGGTCACGTCCTACTACGCACCGTCCTCCCGCTTCGGCAGCCCGGACGAGTTCCGCTACCTCGTGGACAAGCTGCACCAGGCCGGCATCGGCGTGCTCGTGGACTGGGTCCCGGGCCACTTCCCGAAGGACGAGTGGGCGCTGGCCCGCTTCGACGGCGAGCCCCTGTACGAGCACGCCGACCCCCGCCGGGGCGAGCACAAGGACTGGGGGACGCTGATCCCCGACTACGGCCGCAACGAGGTCCGGAACTTCCTGGTGGCCAACGCGTCCTACTGGCTCGAGGAGTTCCACGTGGACGGCCTGCGCGTGGACGCGGTCGCGTCCATGCTCTACCTCGACTACTCGCGCAACGAGGGGGAGTGGGAGCCCAACGTCTTCGGCGGCCGGGAGAACCTCGAGGCCATCGCCTTCCTCAAGGAGGCCAACGCCACCGCGTACAAGCGCACCCCGGGCATCGTGATGATCGCCGAGGAGTCGACCTCCTACCCGGGCGTGACGCGCCCGACCGACGCGGACGGGCTGGGCTTCGGGCTCAAGTGGAACATGGGGTGGATGAACGACACCCTCGAGTACATGGCGGAGGACCCGGTCAACCGGTACTACCACCACAACAAGCTCACGTTCTCGCTGGTCTACGCGTTCTCGGAGAACTTCCTGCTCCCGATCTCCCACGACGAGGTCGTCTACGGCAAGGGCTCCCTGCTGCGCAAGATGCCGGGCGACCGGTGGCAGCAGCTCGCCAACGTCCGCGCGTACCTGGCCTTCATGTGGGCCCACCCCGGCAAGCAGCTGATCTTCATGGGCACGGAGTACGCCCAGGAGTCCGAGTGGTCACAGGAGCACGGCCTGGACTGGTGGCTCTCCGAGACCCCGCCGCACAAGGGGGTCCAGGAGCTGGTGCGCACCCTCAACGGGATCTACCGGGAGACGCCCGCGCTGTACGAGCGGGACAACAACCCCGCCGGTTTCGAGTGGATCGACGCCGCCGACGCCGGGCGCAACACCCTGTCCTTCACCCGCTGGGACGAGCAGGGCAACCCGCTCGTGTGCGTGGCGAACTTCGCCGGCAACCCGCACGAGAACTTCCGGCTGGGCCTGCCCTGGGCCGGTGAGTGGGTCGAGGTGCTCAACACGGACTCCGAGCACTTCGGCGGGTCCGGGGTGGGCAACCTCGGCAAGGTGACCGCCACCGAGGGCGCGCACAACGGCAACCCCGCATCGGTCGAGCTCACCGTTCCGCCGCTGGCGGTGCTGTACCTCAAGCCGGCCGAGCACTGAGCCGGCCGCGCCCGGCGGGCGCGGAGCGGAGCAGCGGCGGAAGGGCCCGGATCCTCGGATCCGGGCCCTTCCGCCGTCCGGACCCCGCTCCGGAGCACGGCCGGGGCCGTGGCAGCGGGGCCGGGACACCCGGTTTGCACGGGCCGCGGAAAGCGGGTAACTTCTTCCAAGTCGTCGCGGCGAGGAACTCCTCCGGGAGAACCACGGGACGACGATCCCGCTCCGGACCGTCCGCACCGAGCAGCCAGCGAGTTGCACGGGAACGGAAGAGTGTTAGGGTGGGAGATTGTGAGCTTCGCCGGAAGGCGGCGCCGTCACGATCGGGTAACCAAGAGTTCACCCGAGATTGACCGGGGTCGACCGGAAGGGCTAAGGTTGCAGAGCACTCCGGCAGCAAGGTGTCAAGTCAGACACGCTGACCGGTCTGTTGTTTGAGAACTCAATAGTGTGCCATGTTTGTTGATACCGAATGTTTTTTCGGTTGATGGGTTG
>NZ_JAVFWZ010000046.1:0-690 GCF_040981245.1 Kocuria cellulosilytica
CTCAAATTAACCGATTTTCAAAAAAACGAAGAAAACCCCTTTATGAAACAAGCAATTGAAGGGATTGAAAATCACGTTGTTAAGAAATACAAAAGTAGTACGGGAAGTGATAAAAAAGCTGTAGTTGCTGTTGCTGATACAGATACAGGAGAAGTATTCAAAACCTCGTTTATCCGACAAATAGAAGTAGATGAAGAGCAATTTGCAAAACTATACCTTGCGAATTTTGCCGCTTTTTTCAATCTATCACAATCAGCTATTCGGGTTTTCGGGTATATTCTAACTTGCATGAAGCCTAAGAATGATATGATAATTTTCGATAGGCGAAAATGCTTAGAATACACCCAATACAAATCAGACAAAGCCATATACAAAGGATTGGCAGAGCTCGTACAAAGTGAAATCATAGCAAGAGGTCCAAACGAATATAATTGGTTCATTAATCCGTTGATTGTCTTTAATGGGGATAGGGTTTCATTTACAAAAACATACGTTCGGAAAAAGACTTTAGCTGCCCAAAAGAAAGAAGAAGCAGAGAAACGACAGTTATCACTTGGTTTTGATGAACTGTAACACTCCATTGAGTGAAGCTGCCGTTTGGTCGCTCCCCCTTTGGGGGCGGGGGGGGATAGATAAAGTTCCTCTATGTAAAGTTATAATGGGGGATGAAAGGCAAGGTTCGCTAACCTT
>NZ_JAVFWZ010000047.1:0-667 GCF_040981245.1 Kocuria cellulosilytica
TGGCGCGTCCTCGCCGACCTCATGCTTCGGCGCGTACTGGGCCGGCCGCAGACCACGACGAAAGGGATGCACCATTGGCGCTCGCGGTGAGGGGTGAGGCTGTCTGGTCTTTGTCGTGCTGGTCGGCGGAGGACGGTCGGCTCTTGGCTTTACGGTGTTTGAGCCATCGCCAGGTCGATCTCACGCCAGTGAAGAGGGTGGCGCCGATGCCGAGGGCGACAGCCAGCGTCGTTGCGGCGATTAACAGAGTGGCCATGCTCTCTATGATTCCCAGGATTTGGACGACACCTCCTCGGGGATCGTTGTTGCTGATAGCTGCGGCAGCGAGTGAGGAAGCAACTGCTACGGCCCAGGCGATGCCCATGAACCGCAGCGTCGAGCCGAATAGAGCAAACTCTGAATTTTCTTTCCATTCGTTCGTGCGGCGCTCCAATACTGTTCGTACGTCCGTGACTGGCGTGGCGTCTGCTCCTAGCGACTGTTGGAGATTTTCCAGCAGTTCCGCCTCGTCGAGGGCTTTCTTTCGGCTGTCACGGGCGGTGAAGGCGGAGGCGAATGCGGCAATGGCCGCGACGAGTACGGCGGAGATAGCAGCGACGAGGGCAGAGTCCACGGGAGTCCTTCCAATAGGGGGAGTAGCTCTGGAGTTCATTCCGTTGAGGCGGGG
>NZ_JAVFWZ010000048.1:0-666 GCF_040981245.1 Kocuria cellulosilytica
GGCGACCGGCCCATCAACTACCACCTGGACGTGCTGCGCCACTTCGGCGCCCGCGTCGAGAAGCTGGAGTCCGGGATCCGGATGAGCGCCCCGCACGGGCTGCACGGCGCCAAGGTCGAGCTGCCCTACCCGTCGGTCGGCGCGACCGAGCAGGTGCTGCTCACCGCCACCCGGGCCGACGGTCACACCGAGCTGCGGGGCGCGGCCACCGAGCCCGAGATCATGGACCTGATCGCGATCCTGCAGAAGATGGGCGCGATCATCACGGTCCAGACCGACCGCGTGATCCGCATCGAGGGCGTCCCCGAGCTCACCGGCTACCGGCACCGGGCCATGCCCGACCGGATCGAGACGGCCTCCTGGGGCTCGGCCGCGCTCGCCACCGGCGGCGACATCTTCGTGGCCGGGGCCCGGCAGGCCGACATGATGACCTTCCTCAACACCTTCCGGAAGATCGGCGGGGGCCTGGACATCACCGAGGACGGCATCCGCTTCTACCACCCCGGCGGTGACCTCAACCCGCTGATCGTCGAGACGGACGTCCACCCCGGCTTCATGACCGACTGGCAGCAGCCGCTCGTGGTCGCCCTGACCCAGGCCAAGGGCGTGTCCATCGTCCACGAGACGGTCTACGAGAACCGCTTCGGCTTCACCGGGGCCCTCAAC
>NZ_JAVFWZ010000049.1:0-666 GCF_040981245.1 Kocuria cellulosilytica
AGGGGGCTGCGCCCGGAGGCGGCGAACAGGTCCGCGGACCCGGCGAGCGCCCCCGCCAGCCGGGAGGCGTTGCCCCCGTCCCCGCCCAGGCTCATGCTGCGCGGGCCGGTGAGCCAGAAGTCGCGGACGGTGTCCCGGAAGCGGTCGTTCCAGTCGGCCCACCCCTCGGGGAAGTGCCCGGTCTGCCATCCGCCCATGCCCACGTCCCAGGGCTCGGCGATGAGCTTGGTGCCGAACAGGGCCGGGTCCGCGTTGACGGCCACCAGGAAGGGGTGGTTGCGGGTGAACCGGTGGCGCTCGTCGCGGGCCAGCTCGGGGGCGAGGTCGAAGCGGAACCCGTCCACGTGGCAGCGCTCGACCCAGTAGCGCAGGGAGTCCAGGGCCATCTGCACGACGCGCGGGTTGCCGAAGTTCACCGAGTTGCCGCACCCGGTCACGTCCACGTAGCGGCCGTCGTCGCCGTGCCGGTAGTACGCCTCGTCGCCGAGGCCCCGCCAGCAGTAGGCTGGCTCGTCCTGCCCCGCCTCGGCCGTGTGGTTGTAGACGACGTCGAGGTAGACCTCGAGGCCGGCGCGGTGCAGGTCCCGGACCATGGCCTTGAACTCGTCCAGCACGCCCTGGGCGCCCCGGGCCCGGGCGGCCTCGGTGGCGTAGGCGGCGTGCGGG
>NZ_JAVFWZ010000006.1:0-235840 GCF_040981245.1 Kocuria cellulosilytica
GGGAGAGTAGGACACCGCCGGACCACACCACCAGGGTCGAGCCCCCGCACACCGTGCGGGGGCTCCCCGCATTTAACGACCCACACCAGCGCAGTCGCTGACCACGCCGGCCCGGCGGCCCCTGCCACTGCCTCCGCACGACGCAGGCCCCCACCGTGGCGGTGGGGGCCTGCGTCGTGCGGACGGCGGCAATCAGCCGACGATCTTGCCCGGATTGAAGTTGCTGCCGGGATCCGCGGCGGCGAACAGGCTGCGCATGAGGCGCACGCCCTCGGGGGAGACGTCCTGCTCCATCCACGGGCTGTGCTCCAGCCCCACCCCGTGGTGGTGGGACAGCGTCCCCCCGGCGTCGATGAAGGCCTGCTGGATCGCGCCCTTGATCACGGCGTACTCGGCGTGCGGGTCCTCGCCGATCTCGTAGCCGAAGGTGAAGTACAGGCAGGCCCCGGCGTGGTACGAGTGGGACATGTGGGACATGATCCACCCCGTCTTGCCCTGTGACGCGAAGGCGCGGTGTGCGGCCTCGTAGACGGCCTGGTGCACGGTGGTGAGCCTGGACCACGGCGCGGCCGTCTCGGAGACGTCGCCGATGGTGTTCTGCTCGAGCAGGAAGTCGCGCAGGTACGGGGTGTCGAACTTCTTCTGGTCGTAGAGCGCGCCGGGGCCCGCGCCCAGGACCAGGGCGCCCTGCATCTTCACGAGACCGGCCACGGCCTTCTTCCTGCGCTCGATCTCCGCCTTGCTGCCCTCGAAGCACACGTAGGCGATGCACATGGCATCGGTGTCCCAGCCGCGGCGGCGCATGAGCTCCCACAGCAGGTCCTGGCCCTTGGCCGTGACCTTCTTCTTCAGGGTGGCCGGCGCCTTCTGGGTGGAGAGGGAGAACGCGGTCTCGTGGGCGTCGGAGACCCGGGCGAAGGTGGTGCTGACGCCGGACCGCGCGATCTCGCGCATCGCGATGAGCGCTTGCTGCCACGTGGGGAACATGTACGCGATGACCTCGCGGTGCTCGGCGAGCCGGTGCACGTGCACGTCGAGCTGGGTGATCACGCCCAGCCGGCCCTCGGAGCCGATGATCATCTCCCGCAGGCTCGGACCGGTGGAGGTCGAGGGGAGGGGCCGCAGCACCACGGTGCCGCCGGGGCGCACCACCCGCAGGCCGCGCACGATGTCGGCGATGTCGCCGTACTTGTCGGACTGCATCCCCGAGGAGCGTGTGGCGGCCCAGCCGCCGAGGGTCGAGTGGGTGAAGGAGTCGGGGAAGTGGCCCAGCGTCCACCCGCGGGCGTTGAGCTGCTCCTCCATGTCCGGGCCCAGCACACCGGCCTGGATGGTGGCGAGGCCGGAGGTCTCGTCGAGGGACAGCACCTGGTTCATCCGCCCCAGATCGAGGGAAACGATCGTTCGTTCTTCATCGGCGTCCGGCTGCAGGCTGCGGGAGATGCTCGTGCCGCCGCCGAAGGGGATGACCACGAGGTCGCGCTCCACCGACAGGCGCAGCACCTGGGCCACCTCGTCCTCACCGGCCGGGTAGACGACGACGTCGGGCACGCGCGCGAAGTCGCCCGCCCGGGTGAGCAGGAGCTCGGTGACGGACTTGCCGGCCCAGTGCACGACCCGCAGCTCGTCGTCGAGCGTCACGTGCTCGGGGCCGGTGACGGCGGCCAGCGCGTCCAGGAGGGCGTCGTCCGCGCGGGAGGCGGGGACGCGCACCGTGGAGAAGTCGATGGTGTCGCGCTGCCGGGGCCGCAGGTCCACGTCCAGCGCCTTCTTGACGAACGGTGCGAAGGCGGGCTTGTTGGCGTACTCGAAGTGCACGCCTTCCTCGCCCCACCCCCACCACTTCATGTGCTTCACGGGTGCCATCTGCGCAGTACTCTCCTGGTTCTCGGGGGGTGGTTTCAGGCGTCGATGCGCGGTCGGTGCTCGGCGTAGAGAGCCCGCACCGAGGCCTCGATCCGGTCGTTGAACGAGGAGGTGGGCTCCTTCTCGCGCGCGACCAGCGGCTCGCCGACGGCCACCACCACGCGGGGCCGGCCGCGGCGGGGCCAGCGCGCCCCGCGCGGCATCGCCTCGTACGCCCCGATCAGGGCCACGGGGACCACCGGGACGCCCACGGCCTTGGCCAGGCCCGCCGCGCCGATCTTGAAGGACCCCATCTTGCCCGTGCGGGAGCGTGTGCCCTCCGGGAAGATGAGCAGCGGGACCCCCGCCTTCAGCAGCTGCTTGGACAGCCCGCGGTTCGCCCCGGTCCCCGTCCGGTCCACCGGGAAGGCGTTGAAGATCAGTTCGGTGAACAGCCGCTTGTGCGGCGCCGTGAAGAAGTAGTCCGCGGCCACCCCGGTCGCGAGGTCCCGGCGGATGCGCCGGGGCACCGAGCCCAGGACGAGGGGCGCGTCGAGGTGGCTCGAGTGGTTGGCGACCACGATGCAGGCCCCGTCCAGGGCGTCCGCCGCCGGGTGGGTCACCACGGTCCGGCGGACGGTGCGGTACGCGAGGCCCTGCAGGAAGATCCGCTGGGCGATCCGCCGGGCGAGGCGGCGCCGCGGGTCGCGGAAGCGCTCGGGGCTCAGGTGCACGGAGGACGCGGGCGGCGCCTCCGGTGCGGCCTCGGCCGCGGAGGAGGACCCTGCGCCGCCGCCGTCGATGGAGCGCTGGACCGGCACGGGCTCCTGGGGGTCGCGGCGCGTCATGACCCGGCCGCCCGTTCCTTCTGGCGGGCCGAGGCGACGAGCCCCGAGATCCGGCGCACCGCGGAGCGGGGCAGGTGCCGCAGCACGAAGCCGAGCAGCCGGTAGCGCTTGGTGGGCATCGAGAGGACCTTGCCGCGCGCCACGTCGTCGAGCGCCTCCTCGACCACGCGCTCGGGGCTGAGCCACATGAAGGAGGGGATCGAGGACCCGCTGATGCCGGCGCGCTCGTGGAACTCCGTGCGCACCCATCCGGGCAGCAGGGCGGTGACGTGGACGCCCGTCCCGTCGAGCTCGACGGCCAGGGCCTCGGTGAACGCGGTCGTGTAGGCCTTGATCGCCGAGTACGAGCCCATCGTGACGAGTCCTGCGGTAGAGGAGACGTTGATGATCCAGCCGGAGCCGCGCGCGGTCATCGCCCGGGCGGCCGCCGAGGACAGGACCAGCACCGCCCGGCACATGACCTCGAACGCGCGGTCGTGGGCGCCGGTGTCCGGGTCGGCGAAGCGGGTCTTCACGGAGAACCCGGCGTTGTTCACGAGCACGTCCACGGGGTGCTCGGGGTCCTCGACCCGGGCGGCGACCCGGTCCACGTCGGCGCGGTCGGAGAGGTCGGCGGCCAGGACCTCCACCGGCACGCCGTGCGCCGAGCGGAGCCCGGCCGCCGTCTGCTCCAGGCGTTCCGCGTCGCGGGCCACCAGGACAAGTGCATTTCCCCGGCGGGCCAGGGCCTCGGCGAACGCGGCGCCGATGCCGGACGTCCCCCCGGTCACGAGAGCGGTAAGCATGAGATCTAGGCTACACTACGGTAGCCGTAGCGCAGTCGGGTGCGGTCCGCTCGAGGGGCGCCGTCGTCGTCCGCCGGGCGGGATCCGCCCGCAGCCCCCCGCCCGCTCCGCACCGGCCGCGGACCAGCACACCACCGGAGGAACACCGTTGACCGAGACCCCCACCACGCGCGTCCTGCTGACGGGAGCCACCGGCTTCCTCGGGCAGGCGGTGCTCGAACGGCTGCTGTCCGCCCACGAGGGGGTCCACGTCACGGCCGTCGTCAGGCCCAGGGGCAGCATCAGCGGCGCGCAGCGGCTGCGGCAGCTGCTGCGCAAGCCGGCCTTCCGGACCTGGCGTGAGGCCGTGGGCGATGACGAGGCCCAGCGGGTCTTCGCGGAGCGCACCGCGGTGCTCGAGGGGGACCTCTCCGCCCTCGCGGAGATCACGGAACCGTTCGACGTGGTGATCCACTCCGCCTCCACGGTGTCCTTCGACCCGCCCATCCACGAGGCCTTCAGCACGAACGTCGGCGGCGCCACGGGTCTCTACGACGCGCTCCTGGCCTCCGGGCAGGACCCGCACGTCATCCACGTCTCCACCTGCTACGTCGGCGGGATCGCCAAGGGCCTGCGCCCCGAGGCGCCCGTGGACCACGACGTCGACTGGGCCGCCGAGTACGCGGCCGCCCAGCGGGCGCGCGACGAGGCCGAGATGGCCTCCCGCACCCCGGAGCGGCTGCAGGCGATCATCGACGACGCCACGGCGCACCACGGCAAGGAGGGCCCCAAGTCGGTGGCCCGCGCCGCGGAGGCCGCGCGCGAGGAGTGGGTGCGCACCCGCCTCGTCGAGTACGGGCGCACCCGGGCGCAGTCCCTCGGCTGGACCGACATCTACACCTTCACGAAGGCCCTGGGCGAGCGCGTCGCCGAGCAGAAGTGGGCGGGCGGCGGACACCGCCTCTCCGTGGTCCGGCCCTCGATCATCGAGTCCGCGCTGCGCCACCCGTATCCCGGCTGGATCGACGGCTACAAGGTGGCCGACCCCCTGATCATGGCCTACGCCAAGGGCGCCCTGCCGGAGTTCCCCGGGCTGCCGGACTCGGTGCTCGACGTCATCCCCGTCGACTTCGTGGTCAACGCGATCGTGGCGCTGGCCACGGACGGGCACCGCGGCCCGTCGGGCGAGGTCACCTCGGACGGGCAGGCGGAACCCGCCCCCGCGTACTACCAGGTCTGCTCGGGCGCCTCGAACCCGCTCCCGTTCCACCAGATGTACGAGAACGTCCGGTCCTTCTTCCTCGCCCACCCGCTCGAGGACGCCGAGGGCAAGCCCATCCGCGTGCCCGAGTGGAAGTTCCCCGCCAACAACGCCGTGGAGCGCTCGCTCGCGGTCAAGGAGCGGCTCTCCGCGGTGGGCGGCCGGCTCACCTCGGCGCTGCCCGCGACGTCCCGCACCCGTGAGTGGGCGAGCTCCCTGCACCGCATGCAGTCCGGCCTCGGCTCCCTGCGCACCTACGTGGACCTGTACCAGTCCTACACGCGCACCGAGATGATCTTCGACGACGCCAGCACCCGGCAGCTCAACGACTCGCTGCCCGCCGGCACGCCCGAGGACCGGACCTTCGACGTCCGGTCGATCGACTGGGCCGACTACTGGCAGAACGTGCACCTGCCGGCCCTGACCACGATGACCAAGGCCTACGGCCGGCTCCAGGCCGCGTCCAAGCGGCGCAACGCGGTCCGGCGGGGGCTCAGCGAGGGCACGGACGTGCTCGCGGTCTTCGACCTCGAGGGCACCGTCCTGGACTCCACGGTCATCCGGCAGTACCTGCAGCTGCGCCGCCGGACCCTCCACCTCGCGAAGTGGCCCGCGGAGGTCGCCGATCTCGTCTCGAGCGCCCCGACCTACCTCAAGGCCGAGAAGCGGGACCGCGGGGAGTTCATCCGGGCGTTCATGCGCCGCTACCAGGGCGTGCCCGCCGGGACCGTGCGGGAGCAGGTGGCCGGCCCGCTCGGCCAGGACATGCGGCGCCTCCTGCGCCCCGGGGCCCTGGCCCGGATCGAGGAGCACCGCGCCGCGGGGCACCGGACGGTGCTGGTCACCGGGTCCATCGACCTCCTGGTGGAGCCGATCGCCCACCTCTTCGACGAGGTCGTGGCGGGCCGGATGGACGAGCGCGACGGCGTGATGACCGGCTACCTCGCCACGCCGCCCCTGGTCGACGAGGCGCGGGCCCAGTGGCTCAAGAAGTACGCCGAGCAGGGCGGCTACGACCTGTCCCGCTCCTACGGCTACGGGGACTCCCACGCGGACGCCAGCTGGCTCCTGCTCATGGGCCACCCCTACACGGTCAACCCGGACCTGCCCCTGTACCGGCTGGCCCGGAAGAACCACTGGCCCATCGAGGACTGGAAGACCGCCTGACCGCAGGGGCGGCGGACGGCGAGCAGGAGGGGCACCGATGGGCGACGACGACCGGACCGATCCGCGGACCGTCTCCACCGACAAGAAGATCACCGCGGCGGCACTCGCCCTCCTCCGGGAGGGCGGGCCGCACCGGGTGAGCATCGAGGCGGTCTCGGCGGCCTCCGGCGTGGCCAAGACGTCGATCTACCGCCGGTACGCGAACAGCCTGGAGATGCTCGAGGGGGCCCTCGAGGACGCCGTGGCCACGTACTCACCGCAGCGGCCGAGTGCCCCGGCGAGCTGGGAGGAGGGCCTCGCCGAGGCGCTGGACTTCCTGCTCCACGACATGGGCATCGGCGTGGCCGTCTCGCTGCTGAGCGACCCGGACTCGGAGACGTCCCGGATCCTGCGGGCGCACCTGGTCCGGCCGCGCGTGCAGCGGCTCAAGGAGCTCCTCGCCGCGGAGACGGCGGCGGGGCGGCTGAGCCCGGACCTGGACGTCGACGTGGTCCTCGACTTCGTGCTGGGCTCCGCCTACTCCCACGTGGCCCGCTACGGGAGCCTGGGCGAGGACTGGCCGCTGCGGGTGCACCGGACGCTGACCGGTGTGCTCCGGGCGCACCGGCCCTGACCGGTCCGGGCCGCCGCCCGGCTCAGAAGACCTCGCGCTCGTCCGGGCGCCGGGCCAGCTGCGAGGCCACGTAGTCCTCGACCGCCGTGTGCGTCGCCACGTCCTTGCCGGCCCGCTCGGAGAGGAACCACCGGTGCTCGAGCACCTCGTGCACGATCTCGGCCGGCTCGAGCTTGCGGCGCATCGGCGGGGTGACCGCCTCCATGATCGGGGAGAAGACCTCCCGCATCCACAGCTGGGCCACGAGCTCCTCGGGCAGACCCGGATAGAGGTCCTGACCGAGCTGGGCGATGTCGGTCAGGAGCCTGCGCGCCTGGTTCTCGTGGGCGCCGAGACCCGTGAGCCGCTGCAGGCGCCGGGTGTGGTGGCCGGGCTCCACGACCTGCGGTCGCAGCCGGATCCGCCCGTCGACCGTGTCCATGGAAGCTTCCTCGACGTCGAAGCCGAGCTCGTTGAGCCGGCGCACCCGCTCCACCACGCGCCAGCGCTCGTCCATGCTGAAGGACTCCTCGACCGTCAGCTCGCGCCACAGGAACTCGTAGGTGGCGACCAGCCGGTCGGAGACCTCGAAGGGATCCACCACGTCCGCGATGTCGTGCCCCTCCTCGACGGCCCCGGCGAGCAGGTCCATGATCTCCCCGGCCACGTTGGTGCGGGCCAGCTCGATGTCGTACCCCCGCTGGCCGTCCGTGAGCTTCGGATGGATCTCGCCGGTCTCCGCGTCCACCAGATAGGCGGCGAACGCCCCGGCGTCCCGGCGGAACAGCGTGTTGGAGAGCGAGACGTCGCCCCAGTAGAAGCCGGAGAGGTGCAGCTGCACGATCAGCGAGGCGAGCGCGTCCACGAGCCGCTCGACCGTGGCGGCGCTGGGACCGGCGGAGAAGATGGCCCGGTAGGGCAGGGAGAAGCTCAGGTGGTCCGTCACCAGGGCTGCCGGCAGGAGCTCCCCCTCGGGGGTGTACCGGTCCGTGACCACGGAGTCCGGCACCACGGACGGGATCCCCATCCGCTGCAGCCGGCGCAGGGTCGCGTACTCGTGCCGGGCGTAGTGCGGAACGGTCTCCTTGACGGCGACGACCTTCTCGCCGGCCCGGGCGAAGCGCACGACGTGCCGGGAGATCCCCCGGGGCAGGGCGGCGAGGACGTGCTCCGGCCACTGCTCGAGCGGCGTGTCCCACGGCAGCTCGAGGAGCACCGGGTCCGGGAAGGCCGTCTGGATCGACACGCTCCCGGGCCGTCCGCCGCGGGCGGAGCGGTGCTGGGGCGCGAGGGGGAGGTGGGGGCCGGGAGAACCCTTCATAACGGGCCATGCTAGCAACCAGGACGACCCCGGTGCCGCCGCGGGCCCTCCCGCACCCGGCCCCCGCGGTGGCTAGGGTGGTGAGGGTGTCGATCGAACAGCGCATCCACGCGCACTACGCCGGGCTCTCGCCGCAGGAGCAGCGGGCGGCCGACCTGATCCTGGACCACCTGGACGACCTCGCCCTGTACAGCTCGGCGGAGCTGGCGCAGATGAGCGGCGTCTCCCGGGCCACCCTCTCCCGGCTCTACCGGCACCTGGGCTTCGAGTCCTTCACCGACCTCCGGGAGACCGCACGCAGCCTGCGCCAGCAGGGCGTGCCCCTCGGGCCCGACGCCGATCCGGAGCTGAGCCGGCACCTGGAGCAGGAGCTCAAGAACCTGCGCAAGGTCCTGGAGCAGTCGGGGGAGGACCGCCCGGCCCAGGCCGTGCGCGCGCTGGCGGACGCGGGGACCGTCCTGCTCGTGGGGCTGCGCAACAGCTACCCGGTCGCGTTGCACCTGAAGCAGCAGCTGCAGCAGGTCCGGGGCCGGGTGCGGCTCGCACCCCTGCCCGGTCAGACCCTCGGCGAGGAGCTCGTGGACGTGGGCGAGGGCGACGTCGTCGTGCTGCTGGGCTTCCGGCGGCGCCCCCGCGGGTTCGAGCAACTGGTGGAGGTCTGCGCGGCCACCGGGGCGCGGACCGTCCTCGTCGCGGACAGCACGGCCCGGCGCCATGCGTCAGCCGTGGACCTGTGGATCGAGTGCCCGCTCGACGGCCTGGGGCCGTTCGACTCCTACGCGGCGGCCATGAGCCTCGTGTCGGTGCTCGCCGACGGTGTGCTCGCCGCGGCGGGACCGGAGGGGCGACGACGGGTGAGCCGCACGGCCGAGCTCTACGAGGAGCTCGAGGAGCTGGACCTGGGCTGAGCCGGGTCGTGCCGCTGGACGCCCGGTGCTGGAGGCCCGGTGCTGGAGGCCCGGTGCGTCGAAGGGATCCGTTGGCTAGACTTCGTCAGTTGGCTGATCAATCCTGACCGGAACGGGTCCGGTCGGCACCGAAAGGAACTCGCCATGCAGGACTCCCAGGCGCTCGCCCAGGCCGAGACGCATCTCATCCACGTGCTCGAGCACTCCGATCCGCCGCGCGACGCCAGCCGCTACAACGTGACGGCCGCCGCGCGGGCCTACCACGAGCGCACCGGAGACTGGGACGTCCGGAACGCCGACCCCCAGCTCGTCGAGGAGGTGCTCGCCGACCACCCGGCCCGGGACTGAACCGGCTCCGGACGCGCCGCGGCGCCCTCCCCGGAGAGGGGAGGGCGCCGCGGTGCCGGTGCGGTGCAGCTGCTGCCGGTCCGCCCGCGCGGACGTCAGTCGGGGAGGCGGTTGCCGGTGGTGGTGTCGAACAGGTGCACGTGCTCCAGGTCCGGGGCGACCCAGATGGTGGTCCCGGCCCGCGGCGGGGTGCGGCCCTCGGCGCGCACGATGATCTCGTGGGCGCCCTCGGCGTCCTCGTCGACTCCCCCGGTCGGGTCCACGGGCACGATCGTGTTCGCCGCGGTGACCGGGGCGAGGTGGCCGTAGACGAAGGCGTCCGCGCCGAGCTCCTCGACCACGTCGGCCTCGATCGGCAGCCCCTCGCCGGCCGGGGCGGGGTGCAGGTCCTCGGGCCGGATCCCGACCGTGACCCGGTCCCCGGTCAGCGCGGACTGCTGCTCGGCGGTGAGCTGCAGGCGCAGCGTGCCGAAGGTTGCCGTCCCGCCCTCGACCGGCACGCGGAAGAGGTTCATCGCCGGGGAGCCGATGAACCCGGCGACGAACTCCGTGGCCGGCCGGTCGTAGAGGTTCCGCGGGGTGTCGACCTGCATCAGCAGCCCGTCCTTGAGCACCGCGACCCGGTCGCCCATGGTCATCGCCTCGACCTGGTCGTGGGTGACGTACACGGTGGTGACCCCCAGCCGGCGGGTCAGGGAGGCGATCTGGGTGCGGGTCTGCACCCGCAGCTTCGCGTCCAGGTTCGACAGCGGCTCGTCCATCAGGAACACCTGCGGGGAGCGCACGATCGCCCGCCCCATGGCCACGCGCTGGCGCTGCCCGCCGGACAGCGCCTTGGGCTTGCGGTCCAGGTAGTCGGTCAGGTCCAGGATCTTCGCCGCCTCCTCCACCCGCCGGCGGCGCTCCTCGGGGGAGATCTTGGCGATCTTCAGGGCGAAGCCCATGTTCTCGGCCACGGTCATGTGCGGGTAGAGGGCGTAGTTCTGGAAGACCATGGCGATGTCGCGGTCCCGGGAGGGGACGTCGGTGACGTCGCGGTCGCCGATGTAGATGTTGCCGCCGGTGACCTCCTCGAGGCCGGCGAGCATCCGCAGGGTGGTGGACTTCCCGCACCCGGAGGGGCCGACCAGGACGAGGAACTCCCCGTCGGCGATGTCCAGGTTCAGGTCGGTCACCGAGGGGCGTTCGGCCCCGGGGTACTGACAGGTGACGTTGGCGTAGCGCACGGAAGACATGGTTCACAGCCTCTTTCCCGGCAGGCACGTGCCGGACGATCCGAAGGAGAAGAGCTGCCCCCACAGGTGATGGGGACCACAGTGATCCTAATCACTTCTGCCGTGCAGATGTCCCCGGCTCGCCGTCATCGGCGGTCATGTCGTCCGGGATCACTGCTGCGCGTCCCGGCGCAGCCCGGCCAGACGGGTCAGGGCCGAGGCCAGCTCCTCCGGCGAGGCGACACGGTGCGGGGCCACGGTCTCGCCCGTGCCCACCTTGATCCCGAGGTCGTCCGGGCCGAGCTCGCGCATGGCGTTCTCGTCCGTCACGTCGTCGCCGGCGAACAGGGTGACGTCCGCGCCGGTGGCCTGCATGAAGGCCGTGATGCCCTCGCCCTTCGTCGCGGAGTGCACCGAGGACTCGACCACGTGCTGGCCCGGGGTGATCTTCAGTCCCTCGAGCTGTTCGAACTGCTCGATCATCTCCTGCTCCGCCCGGGCGCACAGGGTCTGGTCCGCCATCGTGCGGGTGTGGAAGGCGGCTCCCGTGGGCTTGAGCTCCAGCTTGGACCCGGGGTACCGGGCCACCTGCGCCTCCACGAGCGCGGTGGCCTGCGCCAGCAGCTCCTCCTGGGCGGGGGAGAGCTGCAGCGCGGTGTCCGCGGCCGCCGCCCCCAGCGCGTCGAGGAGCAGCTC
The DNA here is from genome assembly GCF_040981245.1 of Kocuria cellulosilytica. Lineage (NCBI taxonomy): Bacteria > Bacillati > Actinomycetota > Actinomycetes > Micrococcales > Micrococcaceae > Kocuria > Kocuria cellulosilytica. The sequence goes on from NZ_JAVFWZ010000006.1 coordinate 10,965, forward strand.
CGCCCCGTGCGAGCCGGACAGGAGCATCCGGCCCGCCGGGTCCACCACGGAGCGCAGGAACCGCATGGGCCGCCCGGAGATGACCGCCACGTACGTGCGGTCCAGCCCCAGCAGCTCCTCGAACGCGGACTGGGCCTCCGGCAGCGCCCGGCTGTCGTCCGGGTCGTCCGTGAACGGGGCCAGGGTGCCGTCGAAGTCCAGGGCGACCAGGAGGGTCTCGGCCTCCGCCGCGCGGTGGAGGGACTCCTCGAGGGCCGTGCGGGTGTCGTCGTGCGCGTTCATCACTGCTCCTCCTCACCGGTCGTGTCCGGGCGGGTGCGGGCGAGGTCCCGCAGGAAGGCCTCGGACCAGTCGTTGACGTCGTTGCCCAGGACCTGCCGGCGCATCGAGCGCATCCGCTTCTTCGCCTCGGTGGCGGACATCTCCTTGGCCCGCAGCATCGCGTCCTTGAGCCCGTCGATGTCGTGGGGATTGACGAGCAGGGCCTGTTTGAGCTGTTCCGCGGCGCCCGTGAACTCGGAGAGGACCAGCGTCCCGGACCCGTCCGTCTTGGCCGCGACGTACTCCTTGGCCACCAGGTTCATGCCGTCCCGGAGGGAGGTGACCAGCATGACGTCGGTCGCCAGGTACAGCGCCACCATCTCCTCGAAGGGGTAGCCGTGGTGCAGGTAGCGGATCGCGGTGTGCGAGATGGTGTCGTGCTGGCCGTTGAGGTGGCCCACGAGACCCTCCACGTCCTCCCGCAGCTGGACGTAGGACTCCACGCGCTCCCGGGAGGGATTGGCCACCTGGACCAGCACCGACGGCCCCACGGTCAGCTTGCCGTCCTCCAGCAGCTCCCCGTAGGCCTTGATGCGGTGCAGGATGCCCTTGGTGTAGTCCAGCCGGTCGACGCCCAGGAACACGGTCTCGGGGTCGCCGAGCTCGTGGCGGATCTCCCGGGCCCGCTCCTTGACCTCCGGCTGCGAGGCCAGCTCCTGGATCGCCTCCGCGTCGATGGAGATGGGGTAGGACCGGGCGTGCACGGTCCACCCGGCGTCGTCCGTGCCGAAGCGCGCCGCCCCGTTCTTGAACGGCACGTCCAGGAACCGCCGCACGCAGCGCTGGAAGTTCTGGGCGTCGCCCGGGCGCTGGAAGCCGATGAGGTCCGCGCCGGAGAGGCCGTCGAGGACGGCGCGCCGCCAGGGCAGCTGCGCGAAGATCTCCAGGGGCGGGAACGGGATGTGGTTGAAGAACCCGATCGTGAGGTCCGGCCGCAGCTCCCGCAGCATCTTGGGCACCAGCTGCAGCTGGTAGTCCTGCACCCACACGGTGGCGTGCTCGGCGGCGATCTCCGCGGTCCGTTCCGCGAAGCGGCGGTTGACCCGGCGGTAGGTGTTCCACCACGTGCGGTGGAACTCGGGCGGGGCGATGACGTCGTGGTACAGGGGCCAGAGGGTCGCGTTGGAGAATCCCTCGTAGTAGGCCTCCACCTCGTCGGCGGACAGCGGCACCGGCGCGAGGTGGAAGACGTCGTGGTCGAAGCGCTCCAGCGTCTCGTCGGCGGCCCCGTGCCAGCCCACCCAGGCGCCGGCGTTGCGGGCCATGACGGGGGACAGTGCGGCCACGAGCCCGCCGGGGGAGCGGCGCCAGGAGGACTCACCGTGCTCCACGACGCGCTCCACCGGCAACCGGTTGGAGACCACGACGAAGTCGTAGCCCGCCTCCTGCGGAACGTCGGTCCGAGGTTCCGGCACCTGCTCCAGATCGTCCGAGGAGGCGGTGGGAGTCTGCTCTGCACTCACGGGGTGTCCTTCCGGTAGGTCGTCGTCGTCCTCGTCCCAGTCTATTCGTCAGTGTGCTCATGGTTCCGCCTGGGGATCCGCTGAGTCGGCGGGCCGGGAGAGGGTCCGATAATCTGGGCGACGACACGCCCCCATCCGCCCCCGAGGATCTTTCGAAGAGGACCCATGGCATCCAGCAGCAGCACGACCCCCGACCCCCGGAACCGCGACGCCGCCCGGGAGCGGGCGCGGCAGGTCGCGGACCAGCACGCACGGCAGGACAAGCGCTCCCGCCGGATCCTGCAGCTGGGCATCCTCGCCCTGGTCCTCGTCATCGTCGCCGTGATCGGCATCGTGGTGGCGCAGAACCGGGCCCAGCAGATCCCCGAGGCCGGGCCCGTCCCGGCCAGCGCCAACCAGTGGGGCGGCACGGTGCTCACGGCGGACGGCATCCGCACCGGCGAGTCGGAGGTCCAGGAGCGCGACCTCGGTGAGGTCCCCGAGCCCCCGGAGGCCCCGGACGAGTCCGCCGTCCCGCCGGGCGTCGAGGCCTCCGGTGACGACGAGCCCGTGCAGGTCGTGATCTTCCAGGACTTCGAGTGCGTGCACTGCGCCGACTTCGAGACCGAGAACGGGGAGGCGATCGAGGAGGCCGTGACCTCCGGCGACATCACCCTCGAGTACCGCAACCTGAACTTCCTCGACCGCTCGACGCCGACGCAGTACTCGTCCCGGGCCGCGGCGGCCGCCTACGAGGTGGGCAACCAGGTCTCCACCGAGCAGTACCTGGCCTTCGTCGAGGAGGTGTTCTCCCACCAGAACACCGGTGGGCTGGACGACGAGGAGCTCGTGGAGATCGCCTCCGCGCACGGCGCCGACATCGCGAGCGCACTCGAGGAGAACACCTGGCGGCCGATGGTCAACGTGGTCTCGCAGGAGTCCCTCGCCAACGGCGTGTCCGGCACCCCGACCGTCTTCATCGACGGCGAGCGGCTCGGCAACGAGCCGTTCCAGGACGCCCTCGACGCCGCCGTGGAGGCCAAGGAGTAGGAGCCGCCCCTGCAGCAGCACGACGGCGCCGCGTCCCCGCCCGGGGCGCGGCGCCGTCGCGCTGTACGAGCCGCGCCGGCGCCGGGGATTTCGGCGTCCCCCGGCGCGTCCGATATCCTGAGGAACCGGTTGCCCGGGCCGCACCCGTGCGGAGGCCCGAGAGCCGCTCCGCCTCCTTAGCTCAGCTGGCCAGAGCACCTGTCTTGTAAACAGGGGGTCACCGGTTCGAATCCGGTAGGGGGCTCCACCGGTCCGCGACTTTGCTGTCGCGACCACTCATGACGTCACATGTCGCGCGGACATCTCGATCTGAGCTATAAGCCTGCTGACTTCCCCGCCGCCGTCCGGCGAGGACGCGACCCGGCACGATCCGCCCGAGGCGTGTGCGCTCGGGAAGGGCGCTCGCGAGATCCGCGCCAACACTGGGCTCCGGAGCGCGCAGTGCGGTGGCCATCGCGAATCGGGCCGCGCGGGGACCGCGCCGGCGAGGGTCCGGGCAGGACGTGCCGCGCCGGGGATGCCACGAGACGGAACCGTGATGGCGATTGCCCTGGCCGGAGTCTTGAACCGTGACTCAGGACACTCCTACGGTGTTCATACCTATCTCATAGGTGAGACCTCTTGCCCAGGTCTCGGAACATCTCGATCGCATGACGATCCCCATGTCATGCCCTTTCCACAGGAGCAGCAATGAGCAGTCTGCGGAAGACCCTCGTCGGCGCGGCCATGGCCGCCGCCCTCGTAGGAGGAACGGTTGCCACCCCGGCGGTCGCGGGGTCAGATGATACTAAGCGTGGAGATGCCGAAAGTAAATACAACGAGGGGCGTGACGGAAACAAGGAACGTGACCGGCGCGGGGACCGCGACGGTGACAAGGACCGGAAGTACGACCGTCATCGCCACGACGACGGCGACCGGGACCGCGAGAAGAAGCACGACCGTGACCGTGACCGGGACGGTGACCGGGACCGCCACGACAGGGACTGGGACCGCGACGGCAAGGACCGGTACGACAGGGACCGCGACGGCAAGGACCGCGACGGCAAGGACCGGCGCGACCGCGACGGCAGGGACCGGCACGACCGCCACGACCGCGACCGCCACGACCACGACCGGTACGACAGGGACCGCGACCACCGCCACGACAAGGACGGCGACGGCAAGAAGTACGACGGCCACGACCACCGGGATCACTGGTGGTACTGCGAAGAGCACGAGAAGTGGCACTTCTACGACGACGACAACAAGCGGAGCCGGGACCACCACGAGGAGATGGAGGACGACGGCAAGCACGAGCACAAGAAGGGCCACGACCACGACGACGACCACGAGTACGACCACAAGCACTGATCCGGTCGGCACCGTCTTCGACGCACGGTCCGGAACCGGAGGCCACCGGCAGCAGGACCGGGATCCGTGCGAGGGAACGAGCGCCCCGTCCCGTGGTGGACGGGGCGCTCCCGTGCGCCGGGCGTCAGCCGGTCCTGCCGCCGTCGACCGCCGCCGTGCGCTCGAGGACGGCGTCGGCCAGGGGGCCGAGCACGCTGTGCGGCAGGGCGTGGCCCAGGCCGGGGACCGTCACGAGGCGGGCGGAGCCGACCGACGCCGCGAGGTGCCGGGCATGGGGCGGCGGGTTCACCGGGTCATCGGGCGCCTCGACGACCAGCACGGGCACCGTGACGCCGGAGAGTTCCCCGGCGCGGTCCAGGCCTGACTGATCGGCCAGCGCGTGCGCCGCCGGGTTCTCCGCGGTCCCCGAGTGGGCGACGACGCGCTCCTCCAGCCGCCGGAACTCCTCCGGGTCGAACGGCAGCACGTCGCCGTTGAGGACCCGCCAGTGCTCGACCCGCCACTCGATCTCCTCGTCCGGGTCGCGCGGGTCGGCCAGGTGCTGCCACAGCTCCAGCAGGCGCGGATCGGGTCCCGGCAGGCCGGTGTCCCCGGGCCCGCCCGGACCGGCGCCGAGCGCGGACGTCGCGAGGACCGTGGCGCTGAGCAGCCGGCCGGGGTGGTCGAGCAGGAGGAGCTGCACGAGCGTGCCGCCCATCGACATGCCCACCACGTGCGCCCGGTCGAGGCCGAGGGCGTCCAGGACGGCGACCGCGTCCTCGGCGAGGTCGCGCAGCGGGTACGGGTGCTCGGCGAAGGCGCGGGTGGATCGGCCGGTGTCGCGGTGGTCGTAGCGCACCACGCGGGACGAGCTGCTCCTCGCGGCGTCCGTCGTCCGAGCCGGGCCCCCGCACCTGTCCCGGCGCCCCCGGGCGACGGCCCCCTCCGGGCGCACGACACCGCACCCGCACCGACCCTGGAGGGCATCCCGGTACCCATCACCCGACGACGCGCGCCCTGCTCGCGGATCGGCCCCGGGGTCTCGCTCGGCCGAGCGGACGAGGCGCGGGCCGCCGTCCTGGCGGGGCGGCCGGCGGATGCCGTGGCCGGCTGCACCGTGCTCAGCGCGGACGGATCGCCGCGCATGACGGCCGGGCACCGCCTGCGGCCAGCACATATGACACCGTCGGCCCGGACGCGGGGCGGCGGTGGCCTCCGGATGCTAGTTTGCGCCTGCTCATTCTCGTCGTTCCCGGCGAGGCGCCACCCCCAGCGTGCTCGCCGTCGGCAGAGAGCCCGCCCCCCCGGAAGGCCCCCCATGCCTGCTCCCGTTCCTCCCCGTGCCCTGTTCTCCCTCACGGCCGCCGCCGCAGTCGTCCTGGGACCGGCCGCCGTCCCCGCGGCCCACGCGGGCCCCTCGGCCCACACCCCGACCGGACCGGCGGCGCTCACCGCGGCGAAGAAGCCGGTCCGGTCCGTCGCGGTCGCGCCGGCCGAACCCCAGGTCCGCACGTGCCCGCTGCGCTTCGGCGTCGGCACGGCCGGTGGTCCCGGAGCTTCCGCCGAGCTCTCCGAGGTGGCCGCGCTGACCGGGGAGAAGCCCTCGATCGTGCTCTCCTACAAGGACTTCCACCAGCCCGCGCCCTACTGGGAGCTCGAACAGACCCGCGCGTCCGGGGCGACCACCCTCCTGACCTGGGAACCGTGGGTCTGGGGCGGCGGGACCGACCAGCCCGCCCACTCCCTGGACGCGATCGCCTCGGGAGCCCACGACGCCCACATCACCGACTGGGCCACCCGCCTGGCCGACTGGGGCTCCCCGGTGATGCTGCGCTTCGGCCACGAGATGAACGGGAACTGGTACCCGTGGTCCGAGGGGGTCAACGGCAACGGAGCCGGGGACTACGTGGCCGCCTGGCGGCACGTCCACGACATCTTCACCGCTGCCGGGGCGGACAACGTCCGGTGGGTGTGGAACCCGAACGTCCCGTACTACGGGTCCACGCCCCTGGACGGGCTCTACCCCGGCGCCGGGTACGTGGACGTCGTCGCCCTGGACGGCTACAACTGGGGCACCTCCCAGACGTGGTCCAGCTGGCAGCAGCCGTGGGACCTGTTCGCCCACGGGCTGTCCGAGATGCGGCGCCTGGCCCCGGGCAAGGAGATCATCGTCGCCGAGACCGCCGGCGCCGAGGCCGGGGGCTCCAAGGCCGAGTGGAACGCCCACCTGGTGCACTACCTGGCGCAGCAGCCCGACGTCACGGGCCTCGTGTGGTTCCACCTGGACAAGGAGGTGGACTGGCGGATCGACTCCTCCACCGCATCGGCCCAGTCCCTGGCGGCCGAGCTCGCGAAGCGCCCCTGTCCGTGACGGCGGTGGCACGGCGCGCCACACGGTGTCACGCGAATCACAAAAGCAAACCATCCGTGTAGCGTGACCCCCACGACCGGCGCCGTGCCTCCGCCCCTCCGGCGGTGGCACGGCGCCGGTCGGTCCCCCCAGGACCGTGTCGAGGAGTCCCCATGGCAGTCCCCTTCCCCCCATCACCCGGCCGCCGGCTCGGACCCGTCTGCGCCGCCCTGCTCGTCGTCGCGCTGGCGGGATGCGCCGCGAACGAGGGGCCGAGCCCCACCGCGGCCCCCAGCACGAGCCCGCCCGCGGCCTCGGACGGGCCCGCGCCCACGGCGACCGGCACTGCCGCGCCGGCGACGCCGAGCGCCGGCCCCGAGCCGTCGGGCAACGACGTGGCCCCCTACGACGAGACCTCCACGCGGGACGCCGCCGGGTCCTTCGGCACGGCTCAGCAGCTCGACGGCTCCCTGGAGGCCGTGGTGGAAGGCCCCCGCCCCGCGACCACGGGGGAGCGTCCGGTCCGGGCCGCCCCGGGCACCCCGGTCCAGGTGTTCACGCTGACCCTCATCAACACCGGCAGCACCCCGGTCGACGCCGTGCCGTGGTCCTTCCCGGTCGCCGTCGCCGGTGAGGAGCCGGCGGTCCCCGTCTTCGACGAGTCCCTGGGCGTGCCGATGGAGACCTTCCCGACCATCGCCCCCGGGGAGAGCGCCTCCCTCGAGCTCGCCTTCGCCGCGGCGCACGACGCCGAGCTGGCCGTCCGCGTCTTCGCCACCACCACCCCCGACCACTACGTCGAGTTCACCGACTGATCGCCCAGCAAGGGACCCCCCATGAAGATCTCAGCTCTGCGCATCCCCGCCGCGGTCGCGGCCTGCTTCGCGGTCGTGCTCGCCGGTGCCCCGGGGGCGTCCGCGGCCCCGTCCGCTCCGGCTCCCGGCGTCTCGGCCGGTCCGACGACGACGCCCGCTCCCGCCGCGGGCACCGTCGCGGCAGCCGTCCGGCTCGAGCCGGTGGACGACGCGTCCACCGTGCCCGCCGGGCGCACCGCACTCCTCGACGTCCTCTCCAACGACGGTCTCGACGAGCCCTCAGCGGTGCGGCTCCGGCTCGTGGACCCCTCGGCCGACGACCCCGACGACGAGCTCGTCGACGCACTGCGCACGGACCTCGGGTCCCTGCGCGTGGTGCCCCCGGACGCGGAGCCCGAGTCCCTTCCCGAGGGCTGGGAGCTCCCCGGGCACCCGGTCCTCGCCCTGGAACCCTCTCCGGACCGGCCGGCCGACGCCCCGCCGGTGGAGGTGGCCTACGCGGTGGTGGACGCCTCGGGCGCCGAGGCACGGGCCGTGCTCACGGTCGCCCCCGACATCGAGAACCAGGCGCCACCGGGTCCCTCCGCCGGGCCCACCGGCCCGGCGGAGGAGAAGCTCCCGGCAGATCCGACGGGCTCGGCCGGACCGACCGCCCCGGCCGAGCGGGCGGTCACCGCCGAACCGACCGCGGAGCCCTCCGCCGGAGCGGAGCCCGCCGAGGAGCGAGCAGCCGCACCGGAGGCCGGGTCGCAGGAGACGGCGGCCGCGGCCGCCGCGGAGGACGTGGACGTGCCCGTCGAGATCCGGCAGGCGCTCGAGGCCGCCGCGGTCCGGGCGGCGGCCCGGACCGGGGCGCCCACCGCGGGGATGCGCCCCTGGAAGGGCGGCTGGGAGTGGCCGCACGAGCGGGGCGTGGTCCTGTGGTCGGAGGCGCACGGCGCGCACTTCGTGCAGCTCCGGGGCGCGATCGGCCACCGCTGGACCCTCGGGGGCGGGGTCGACACCCTGGGCTGGCCCGTCGACGACGAGTCCTGCCACCTCGCGGGCGGCGGGTGCCGGCAGTCCTTCTCGAACAACCGCACGATCTTCTGGACCTCCGCCACCGGGGCCAGGACCGTGAACATGCGGGGCGCGATCGGCCACAAGTGGATCCGCGGCGGGCGTGAGGCCGGGGCCTACGGATATCCCACCACGGACGAGATCTGCGGGTCGTCCGGCGGGTGCCGGCAGTCCTTCTCGAAGAACCGCACGGTCTACTGGACCTCCGCCACCGGGGCGAGGACCGTGAACACCCGGGGCGCGATCGGCCACAAGTGGATCCGCGGCGGGCGCGAGGCCGGGACCTACGGATATCCCACCACCGACGAGATCTGCGGTCTGGCCGGGGGCGGGTGCCGGCAGTCCTTCACCAGGGCCCACACGATCTACTGGAGCTCCGCGACCGGAGCGCGGGCCGTGAAGACGAACGGCGCCATCGGGCAGCGGTGGATCGCCACGGGACGCGAGCGGGGTTCCCTCGGCTACCCCGTCACGGACGAGATCGGCACCGGGAGCGTGCACCAGACCTTCCAGCGGGGACTCGTCACCTGGAGCCGCGCCACCGGGGCGCGGACGCACCTGTTCCGCGGGGAGTGCCACCACCTCAACACGGGGCGCTCCGTGCAGCCGACCCGCAACGCGGCGCGCGTGTCCCTGACCATCGCGGAGGGCTACGGGCGCTCCCAGGCCACCTTCGTCAACTGCGTGCGCATCGGCGGCAGCTATGTGGAGGAGTGGCGCACGTCGGCCTACGTGGGCGCGAGCGGCTTCAAGCGCCCCGGTGTGCCCTCGGGGCACACGCAGTACCTGTACTCGCCGCAGGGCTCGTACTCGGTCACGGAGTCCTTCGGGGTCTACAACCCGGGCACCGCGCTGCCCTACCGGCAGCTCAACCCGAACTCCCGGTGGGGTGGGCGCCTGGGCACGCTCTACAACAAGTACTTCGAGTCGACCGGCTACACCTGGCCGGACGAGAACATGTGGTACTTCTCGCTGTCCGGCGACTACCGGCTGGGCGTGGTGATCAACTACAACCGCCCGCCGGACTCGCCCATCGTCCAGGGCAACGGCTTCGCGATCTTCCTGCACGCCAACAAGAAGCCCACCGCGGGCTGCATCGCGCTGCACGAGCACGAGGTGGCGCGGTACATGCGCACCGCGCGGCCCGGTGACCGGATCATCATGGGCGTCCGGGCGGACCTGTTCCGCTGACGCCCCGGGAACGTCAGGAGGGGGACCGCACAGCGCGGTCCCCCTCCTGACGTCGTCTCCTGATGTCGACGCGGGTCCGGGCTACTCGACCGTCTCCTCCACCTTGGCCTGACCACGGCGGCCGAAGGCCCACAGCAGCAGCTCGCTCGGCGCGGCGCGCAGCACGCGCACGGTCCCGGTCCGGCCGCGGCCGCCGCGGACGGCGCCGTAGGACGGGGCGATGAGCACCACGGTGTCCTCCTCGTCCTTGAGCGAGACCTTGGCCAGCAGGCTCAGGGACCGCCACAGCGCCTGCTCCTCGTCGTGCAGCAGCGGACGCTCGTGCCACTGGGGCTGGGCCCGGCGGACGTCCTCGTGGTGGACGAAGTACTCCACGGTGTTCATCCGCTTGTCCACCGGGCCCAGCCGCGCGGGCGAGTACAGCGGAGGGTGCTCCACCTTCCGCACGAGCTCGTCCCACGGCTGGCTCGCGATGGCCTGCTCGGCTCGGCGAGCGCGCTCGCCGAGCACGGGCACCCGCGGCAGCACCTTTCCGGCGAGCAGATCGGGGCGCCCCGCGCGCAGCACGAGGTGCACGGCGAGGTCACGGGTCCTCCACCCTTCGCACAGGGTGGGGGCGTCCGGGCCCAGGCGGCGCAGGAGCGCGGCGAGGTGCCGGCGCTCGACATTGGCGAAATTGGTCACGTGGATCCTCCTCGTGGCGCCGCCGTCGGTCGGCGGGGCCGTCCCGACGACCACGCTATACCGGGCGCCCCGCCGCCAGGAACCGGCGCGGCGCGCGCCGGGACCAGCCACGGGGGACCGGTGGGCCCAGGCTCCGGCGACACGGGACGGCGGTGCCAGGCTCCAGTCACATGGGACGGGCGGTGCCAGGCTCCAGCCGCGGGGAGCCGGTGGGCCCAGGCTCCAGCCGCGGGGGGCCGGTGGGTCCAGGCCTCAGCCGCGGGGGACCGGCGGGCCCAGGTACAGGAGCACCGAGGCGAGGCCTGCGACCACGACCGCGCCCGCCGCCACCGCCAGCCACGGGCTGCGGAGGGACCAGGCCTCCAGCCTCTCCAGCACGGTGGTGGGACGGTCGCCGCCGGGGGCCAGGCGCCAGCCGCCCTCGAGCCGGCCCGAGCGCTGTGCGCGGCGCTCGAAGGGGATCGTGGCGTACGGGACGAAGGCGCTCGCCAGCCCCAGCACTCCGAATCCCGCGGACCACCGCTGGTCCACCCAGACGAAGCAGGTCACCACGCAGTACCCCAGGAACACCAGCCCGTGCAGCATGCCGAAGACGGGCACGAAGGCCTCCGAGACCCCTGTGTACTTCAGGACCATGCCGAGGATGAGCAGCGTCCAGGTCACCGCCTCCGCGAGGGCGAAGCGTCCGTAGAGCTCACGGGGTGTCATGGGCAGTGCTCTCCTGGGTCTCGGGGATGTCGTCGGGCGTCGCCGGGCGCGTGGCCGGGAGGATGTCCGGGGCATTGTCCGCGGCGTCGTCCGGGGGAGTGGCCGGGGGCGTCGTGGCCGCCGACTCGACGTCCTGCCGGCCCGCGCGCCGCCGTGGCGCCCTGCTCCACGGTCCGGTCGTTTCCCCAGGATATCTGCGCAGCGGATCGTGGCGGGACAGAGGCGGGCAGTGCCCGGAACCGGTGGCGGGCACCGGAACCGGCTCCGCCACCGGATGTGGCTTTTCGTGAAGTGGATCACCGGGACCTCTGGTAAAACCACACGAACTCACATAAACTCAAGGGAACGCAAAGATCCACCATCCTTCCCGACCGTGAGGTGAACGCCATGTTCGCAGAAGAACGCCAGGCCGAGATCGCCGAGCTGGTGGTCGCGACCCGCCGGGTCAACGGCGCGGACCTGGCGCGCCGCTTCGACGTCACCATGGAGACGGTCCGTCGCGACCTCGCGGCCCTCGAGTCCGCGGGCAAGCTCCGCAGGGTGCACGGGGGCGCCGTCACGGCGGACCAGTCGACGTCCGACGAGAAGGCCATCTCCTCCCGCAAGCACGTGAACACCCCGGAGAAGCGGCGGATCGCGCAGGCGGCGTTCGACCTGCTGCGCACCAGCGGGGCGGGGGCCGTCGTGCTCGACGCCGGAAGCACCGTCGAGGCCCTCGCCGACCTCATCGTCCGCACCGACTCCACACTGCCGGACGGGCAGGAGCAGCTGATCATCACCCACGCCCTGCACATCGCCGCCAAGCTCGCCGACGCCACGGGCATCGGCCTCGAGCTCGTCGGCGGGCGGGTCCGCAAGCTCACCTGGGCCGCCGCCGGGGGCCGGGCCGCGGAGCACTACACCCGGCTGCGCCCCGACCTCGCGTTCGTGGGCTGCAACGGGATCCACGCGGCGTTCGGGCTGAGCACGCCGGACCCCATCGAAGCGGTCGTCAAGACCGCCATCATCCAGACCTCGCGGCGCGTCGTGGTCCTCTGCGACTCCGCCAAGCACGATCAGGAGACCCTCATGCGCTTCGCGTCGCTCGACGAAGTCGACACCCTCATCACCGACCGGGCCCCCGGTCCGGAACTGGCCGCCGCCCTCGAGGAGGCCGACGTCGAGGTGGTGATCGCGTGATCCTCACCCTCACCCTCAACCCCTCTCTCGACCGCACGGTCGAGCTCCCGGCCCCGCTGCGCCGCGGCGCCGTCCAGCGCGCCGACGGAGCCCGGCAGGACGCCGGGGGCAAGGGCGTGAACATCTCCCGGGCGCTGCGCGCCAGCGGCGTCCCGACCCTGGCCGTGCTGCCGGGCGACCCCGGGGACCCGCTGCTGGCGGAGCTCGCCGCGGCCCAGGTGCCCTACGAGACGGTCCCCGTCGGTGCTCCGATCCGCTCCAACGTCACGATCACCGAGCCGGACGGCACCACCACCAAGATCAACGCCCCGGGCGCGCCGCTGAGCCCCGGGCACGTCGACGCCGTCGTCGACCTCCTCGTGCACCGCGGCGCGGACGCCTCCTGGGTGGTCCTGGCCGGCTCCCTGCCGCCCGGGGCCCCCGAGGACGTCTACGCACGGATCGTCCGCCGCGTCCGGTCGGTGCTGGGGGAGCGTTCGCCCCTGTTCGCCGTGGACACGTCCGGGGCGGCGCTGCGCGGCGCCGTGTCCGGGGACGACGCCCTGCCCGACCTCATCAAGCCCAACGGCGAGGAGCTCGCCGAGCTGGTGGGGACGGTCGACGGCGAACGGCTCGAGGCCGATCCCGACCTCGCGGCCGCGACCGCCGCGGCGCTCGTGGAGCGCGGCCTGGGCGCGGTCCTCACCACGCTCGGGGCCGGCGGTGCGGTGCTCACCGTGCCGGAGGGCTCCTGGCACGCCGTCCACGAGCCCGTGGCCGTGCGCTCCACCGTGGGCGCCGGCGACAGCTCGCTCTCGGGCTACCTCATCGCCCAGGAGCGCGGCGACGCGCCGTCCGTGTGCCTGCGGCAGGCCGTGGCCTCCGGGTCCGCGGCGGCAGCCCTGCCGGGCACCCGGGTCCCGGCCCTCTCCGAGACCACCCCGGAGGCGGTCACCGTGCGGGAGCTCCCCGCGCGCGCCGTCTCCGGCTGAACCAGCCCCACTCCACCTCATCCGAACCACCCGGGCCACCGGCCCGGCCGCTCAAGGAGGACACCGTGTCCGAGCTCATCACTCCCGACCTGGTCTCGCTCGACCAGGACCTGGGAGCAGACAAGGAAACCGTCATCGGCCGGCTCGCCGACCTGGTGCAGCGCACCGGTCGCGCCGAGCAGCTGGACGGGCTGCTGGCGGACGCCATCGCCCGCGAGAACAAGACCGCCACCGGCATCCCCGGCGGCATCGCGATCCCGCACTGCCGCTCCACGGCCGTGCTCGAGCCGACCCTGGTCATGGCCCGGCTGGCACAGGGCGTCCCCTGGGGCGCCAAGGACGGCCCCGCCGACATCGTCTTCTTCATCGCGGCGCCCGAGGGGGCCGACCAGACGCACCTGAAGCTGCTGGCCAAGCTCGCCCGCTCGCTCATGAAGAAGGACTTCGTGGCGGCCCTGCGCTCCGCGCGCTCCGAGCAGGAGATCGTCCGGATCGTCGACGACGCCCTGGGCCTCGGCGGGACCGCCGACACCGCACCCGCCGAGGGTGCCTCCGCCGCCGGCGCCACGTCCGCCACCGCGGTGCCCGCGTCCGTGGACGCCCGGTCCGAGGACGGCGGTGCCGCACCGGCGCCCGCCGCGGCGCAGACCGGGAGCGACGTCGAGGGCGCCGGCCCGCACGCCGGCAAGAAGATCGTGGCCGTCACCGCCTGCCCCACCGGCATCGCCCACACCTACATGGCCGCGGACGGGCTGACCTACGCCGCCGAGGAGATGGGGGTCGACCTGCAGGTCGAGACCCAGGGCTCCGCCGGCTTCACCAAGCTCGACCCCGCCACGATCGCCGCGGCGGACGCGGTGATCTTCGCGACCGACGTCGACGTCCGGGACCGCTCCCGGTTCGCCGGCAAGCCCTACGTCGCCTCGCCGGTCAAGCGCGGCATCGACGAGCCGAAGGTCATGATCGAGGAGGCCCTGGCGAACGCCGGGAACCCGAACGCCAAGCGCGTGCAGGGAGCCGCCGGCGCCGCTGACGAGTCAGCCTCCTCCGGCGGGCGCGAGGGGTGGGGGACCCGGATCCGCAAGGCCGTGATGACGGGCGTCAGCTACATGATCCCCTTCGTGGCCGCGGGCGGTCTGCTCATCGCCCTGGGCTTCATGATCGCCGGCGCGGACATCGCCAACGTCGCCGACGACATCCTGGGGACCTCCACCCTGTGGGCCCTCGGGGACGCCACCGCCGCCCAGTACATCGGGGCCGTGCTGTTCAAGATGGGCGCCCTGGCCATCGGGCTGCTCGTTCCGGCGCTCGCCGGCTACATCGCCTACGGCCTGGCCGACCGGCCCGGCATCGCGCCCGGCTTCGCCGCCGGTCTGGTCGCCAACTTCATGGGCGCCGGCTTCCTCGGCGGCATCGTGGGCGGCCTGCTGGCCGGTCTCGCCGCCTACTGGCTGGCCCAGCCGCGGCTCCCGCGCTGGCTCGGCTCCCTGATGCCGGTGGTCATCATCCCGCTGCTGGCCACGCTGTTCTCCTCGGGCCTGCTGCTGCTCGTCCTGGGCGGGCCGATCGCCACCTTCATGGCGTGGCTCACCGAGTGGCTCAACGGCATGACCGGCGCCAGCGCGCTGGCGCTCGGCGCGATCCTCGGCCTGATGATGGGCGCGGACCTCGGCGGGCCGATCAACAAGGTCGCCTACACGTTCGCCGCCGCCGGCCTGGGCGCCGCCACGGCCGTGAACACCGCCCCGCAGGAGATCATGGCCGCCGTCATCGCCGCCGGCATGGTCCCGCCGCTGGGCCTGGCCCTCGCCTCGCTCGTGGGCAAGCGCTACTTCACCGTGGCCGAGCAGGAGAACGGCAAGGCGGCGTGGCTGCTGGGCGCCTCCTTCATCTCGGAGGGCGCGATCCCGTTCGCGGCCGCGGATCCGCTGCGCGTGCTGCCCTCCACCATGGTGGGCGGCGCCGTGGCCGGCGCGATCTCCCTCAGCGCGGGGGCGCTCTCCCCGGCCCCCCACGGCGGCGTGTGGATCCTGCCGCTGATCGGCAACCCGCTGATGTTCCTGCTCGCGGTGGTTGTCGGTACCTTGGTCACAGCAGCCGTCGTCGTCGCCCTCAAGCACGTGGGTGGAGCGCACGGGCGGGTGGCCGACGCCACCCGTTCGCGCGAGGACGCCGCCGCTGTGCCGACCACCGCCTGAGCGACGTGCACGGGCCCCAGCGGGGGCCCGTGCACGGTCAGCTCTCTTTCTCGAGGAAGAGGAACACCATGCAGACACTGACAGGCGTGGGAGTGTGCGCGGGCCGCGTCATCGGCGAGCTCGTGAGCATGCCGGAGCCCGTCTCCGAGCCGGCCGCGGGACTGGCCCTGCGGGACGAGGAGCCCGAGGCGGCGGTGGCCCGGCTGCAGGCGGCCGCGGCCGCCGTCAAGGCGGATCTCAAGGGACGCGCCGAGGTCGCCGTCGAGAAGGACGCCGCGGACGTGCTCAAGTCCACGGCCCTCATGGCGGGGGACAAGGCGCTCCTGAAGAACGCCGCGAAGCTCATCACCGGGAAGGGGCTCGCCCCCGAGCGCGCCCTGTGGGAGGCCGCGAGCGACTACGCGGAGCAGATGCGCGCCCTGGGCGGCTACATGGCCGAGCGCGCCGCCGACATCGAGGACGTCCGGGCGCGGCTCGTGTCCCAGCTGCAGGGCCTGCCCATGCCGGGCGTGCCGCAGCGGGACGTCCCGTTCGTGCTGACCGCCGAGGACCTGGCGCCCGCGGACACGGCGACCCTGGACCCCGAGATGGTCCTGGCGCTGGTCACCTCCGGCGGCGGGCCGCAGTCCCACACGGCCATCCTGGCCCGCAACCTGGGCCTGCCCGCGATCGTGGCGGCACGGGGTGTCGAGGCGCTCGCGGACGGCACGCGCGTGTTCGTGGACGGGGCCACCGGCGAGCTCCGCACGGAGCCGGGCGAGGAGGAGCAGGAGCTCGTGGAGGCCTGGGTGCGCAGCGCCGCGGCGCGCACCGCCTTCGACGGCCGGGGCGTGCTCTCGGACGGCACCGAGGTGCCGCTGCTCGCCAACGTGGGCACCCCCGAGGACGCCCGCACGGCGGCCGCGGCCGGCGCCCAGGGCGTGGGACTGCTGCGCACCGAGTTCTGCTTCCTGGGCCGGGACAAGGAGCCGTCCGTCGAGGAGCAGGTGGAGCAGTACACCGCGATCCTCGAGTCCTTCTCCGGGAAGAAGGTCGTGGTCCGCACCCTCGACGCCGGGGCGGACAAGCCCCTGCCCTTCCTCACCGACACCGCCGAGCCCAATCCGGCGCTCGGGGTGCGCGGCTTCCGCACCGACCGGACGGTGCCGGGCGTGCTGGCCCGCCAGCTCGAGGCGATCGCCCTGGCCGAGCAGGCCACGGAGGCCGACGTGTGGGTCATGGCGCCGATGATCGCCACGACCTCCGAGGCCCGGGACTTCGCCGCCATGACGGCCGACGCCGGGCTGCGCGTTCCCGGGGTCATGGTGGAGACGCCGTCCGCGGCCGTCACCGCCGACCAGATCCTGCGCCACGTCGACTTCGTCTCGCTGGGCACGAACGACCTGACCCAGTACACGATGGCCGCGGACCGGATGATGGGCTCGCTCGCCGAGCTCAACAACCCGTGGCAGCCCGCCGTGCTGCGCATGATCCGCTACACCGTGGAGGGCGCCCGCCGGGCCGAGTCCGAGGGCGCCGGAACGCGCAACGTGGGGGTCTGCGGCGAGGCCGCGGCGGATCCCGCGCTCGCCGTCGTGCTCGTGGGCCTCGGGGTGCACACCCTGTCCATGAGCCCCCGGGGACTGGCCCCGGTGGCGGCCGTGCTGCGCAGCGTGGACCTCGCCACCGCCCGGGCCCTGGCCGAGCTCGCGATCGAGCAGCCCAGTGCGGAGGACGCCGCCGCGGCCGTGCGCGCCGAGCTCGACGTGCTCGCCGAGCTCGGTCTCTGACCCGCGGCCCGCGCCGCAACGCACCACCCCAACCCCCGGGGTCCGACACCCCGGACCCCGCAACCCGAAGGAGAACCACCATGGCAGAACGCACCGCCACCATCGCCTCGTCCGTGGGCCTGCACGCCCGCCCCGCCGCGATCTTCGCCGAGGCGGCAGGGGAGTACGACCTCGAGATCACCATCGCCGCCG
The DNA here is from genome assembly GCF_040981245.1 of Kocuria cellulosilytica. Lineage (NCBI taxonomy): Bacteria > Bacillati > Actinomycetota > Actinomycetes > Micrococcales > Micrococcaceae > Kocuria > Kocuria cellulosilytica. The sequence continues at coordinate 28,223 of NZ_JAVFWZ010000006.1, forward strand.
AGGGCGAGCCCGAGGACGAGGCCATGGACGCCTCGAGCGTCCTGTCGCTGATGTCCCTCGGCGCCGGCCAGGGGGACAAGGTCGTCCTCCGCGCCGAGGGCGAGGGCGCCGACGACGCGCTCGACAACCTCGTGCGGATCCTCGAGACGGACCACGACGCCGAGTAGGACCTCCCCGCACCGCCCCCACAGCGCCCGCCCACCGCACGGTGGGCGGGCGCCGTGCTGTGCTTGCTGTCCCGTCCTGCCATGCGCCGTGCCCTGCTGCGCCGTGGCTTCCCGTGCCGGGCTCTCCTGTGCCGTGCTGTGCCGAGCCCGGACCGGTCCGTGGCCGCGCACGCGTTTCACGGCCTCCCACGTGCGCCGACTACCGTGGAGGGGATGCCCGCCCACCTCGATGGAGGACCGATGACCGCCGCTCGACCACCGCTCGACCACCGCCGCCAGGAGCCGGAGCGCGCCGCGCCGGCGCAGCGCCGGGCGCTCATCGTGGGCACGGGCAGGGACCGGGGAGCCCTCGCGGCAACCCGCGCGCTCGAGCGGGCGGGCTGGCACGTGGGCGTCGGCACCCCGGACGGGCCCGGCATGCTCGGTGCCACGCGGGCGGCCGCGGTGCGCCACGAGGTGCCGCGCCCGCGCGGGGACGGGGCCGGCTTCATCGACGGCGTCCGCCGGGCCGTGGCGGAGGGAGCGTACGACGTCGTCTTCGGCGCCGGCGACGACTGGATGGCCGCGGTCTCCGCGTACCGTCAGCACATCCCGGCGGCCGTGGCGCACCCGGGCCCCGACGTGGTCGCGGCGGCCCTCGACAAGGTCGGCCTGGCGGACCGGGCGGCCCGGGCGGGGCTGGGCGCTCCCCGGACGCTGACGGCCACGGACGAGGCGCTCGCCGCCTGGGACGGCCCGGTCGTCGTCAAGTGCCGGGCGCACTGGGAGCCGGGGCAGACCCGGCCCCACCGCATCGAGGCCAAGCTCTTCCCGGACGCTCCCGCGGCGGCGGGACAGGTCCGGCGCATCCGGGAGGCAGGGGCCGAGCCGGTGCTCCAGGCACCGGTGCGCGGCACCCTCGGGGCCCTGATCGGGGTCCACCACGACGGACGCCTGCACGGCCGGGTGCAGCAGGTCACCTCCCGGCTGTGGCCCACCCCCAACGGCGTCTCGGCCCGCGCCCGGACGGTGCCCGTCGACGAGGAGCTCGCCGCCCGCGCCGAGGCACTGCTGCGCGAGCTGGGCTGGTGGGGCCTCGTGGAGCTGCAGTTCCTCACCGGGGACGACGGCGTCCCGCAGCTCATCGACCTCAACGGCCGCTTCTTCGGCTCGATGGCACTGGCCGAGTCCGCCCGTCCCGGGCTGGCCGACGCATGGGGCAGGCTGGTCCTCGGCGGGCCCGTGCCGGAGCTGCCGGACGCCCGGACCGGCGTCCGCTACGCCTGGCTCGCCGGGGACCTGCGCCGGGCCTCCGTGGAACGCCGCGGCGGTCTGGCCGCGGACGTCGCCGACACCCTCCGCTGGGGCCGTGGCGCCCAGCACAGCGTGTGGGACCTGCGTGACCCCGGCCCCACGTGGCACCTGGCCACCTGGCGGCTCGGGAGCGGCATCCGCTCCCGGTAGGGCGGCCCGCCGGCGCCGAGGGCGCGCCGCACGCTCCCGGTCGGACCGCTGGTGCCGAGAGCGCGGAGCGTGCCACCCAGGCAGTGGCCGGGGCGCGCCGTAGGCTGCCGGCCGGGCAGCTGGTCGGCTCGCCGGCGCCGTGGGCGGGGAGCGTGCCACCCAGGCAGTGGCCGGGGCGCGTCGTAGGCTCCCGGTCGGGCAGCCGGTCGGCTCGTCAGCGACGCCGGCGCACCGTCCGCAGCGTCTCGCCGACGAGGCGGCGCTCGGGGGCCCGCAGCACGACGAGCCCGAGCAGGTAGGTCCCGCCCACGACGGCGGCGCAGAGCGCCGCGAGCACCGGCGACGGCAGCGCGGGCAGCGCCTCCCGCACGCCCAGGCCCGCGGCGACCGCGACGGCCGCCAGCACCAGGGCCCGGAGCACGAGGGCGGTCGCCCCCCGGGTGTCCAGCCCGGCGTGGCGGCGGTGCAGCAGCCACGCGTTGAGCAGCGCCGCGACGACCAGGGACGCGGACGTGGCCGCCGCGATGCCGGCGAGGCCCAGCACGGGGGCCAGGACGAGGTCGCCCACCACGTTGACGACCATGGCCAGCACCGCCACGACCACCGGCCCGCGGGAGTCGCCGAGGGCGTAGGACGCCCGGACCACCACCTGACGGACGCCGAGGGCGAGCAGGGCCGGCGCGTACCAGGCGACCGCGGTGGCCGTCGCCGCGACGTCCCCGGCGTCGAACGCGCCGTGCCCGAAGGCCGTGGCGACCAGGGGTCCGGCCGCGACCACGAACACCGCGCACACCGGGGTGAGCACCGTGACGACCACGGACAGCCCACGGTTCACGAGCCGGCGCAGCTCGGGGCGGTCGTCCGCGGCGGCACCCAGCGCCGGGTACAGGGGGACGAGCAGGGCCGCGATGACGACGGTCTCCGGAAGGTCGACCAGGCGCCAGCCGTAGGTCAGGGCCGTGATCGTTCCGTCGCCGAGCGTGGAGCCCACCGCCCGGTCGACGAGGGTGTTGATGTTCACCACGGCGTTGCCCACCAGCATGGGCGGCACCAGCCGGGCGATCTCCCGGAAGCCCGGGTCCCGCAGCTCCCACCGGGGCCGGAGCCGGGTGCCGAGCGACCGCACCGGGGGCACCTGCATCAGCAGCCGCGCCGCGGAGCCCACCACGTAGCCCACGGCGAGCGCCGAGATCCCGTACCGGGGCCCGAGCAGGCCCGCCGCGGCGATCATGACCAGGTTGAACGGGACGCCCTGCAGGGAGGACCACGCGAAGCGGCCGTGCGCCTGCACGAGCGAGGCCAGCAGGTCGGTGCCGGCCACGAGCACCGTGGCGACGAGGACGATGCGGGTGAGCGAGGCGGCCGTGGCGGTCTGGGCGTCGTCGAACCCGGGAGCGAGCAGGGATGTCACCGGTTCCGCGAGCAGGCCCGTCACCACGGCGGCCAGCCCCAGGACGACCACGGTGACGGTGAGGGAGACCTCGAAGCCGCGGTGGCCGCGGCAGCCTGTGCCGTTCGCGCGCTCCCGGGCGGCCTCCCGGGACGTCACCGGGGTCACGGAGCGGGCCATCGCCCAGGCGAGCAGGCCGAGGACGACGTTCAGCACGCCCTGGGCCACGAGCCACGCGTCGAGCTCGGCGCCCGCGCCGAAGACGGCGCCGACGACGACGTCCCGGAGGAAGCCCAGAACGGTGGAGACGGCGGTCAGTGCGGTCACGAGCACCGCGGCGCGCGCGATGCTCCAGCGCCCGCCCGGTCCACCCACGGCTTCCGCCACCTCCCTGGTCCGGACCGCCCCGGGGACCGGTGCGGTCTGCGTCTGGTGCGAACCGCGGACCTGCCGGTGCGAACCGCCTGAACAGAATACACAGCACGGTCCCCGGAGCCGCCCGGCTCCGTCCCGATCCGTTCGGGGCCGTCTGGTGCCGTCCGGGGCTCCGGCGCGGGGGAGCGGTCCGCGGGGGCGCGGACGGACGTCCGGCACGGCTCAGAAGCCGCTCAGGCCTGCACGGTTAGACTGACCGGGGCCGGCCCCCGCCGGTGCACCGGTCCGCCGGCCGTCCCCGGCCGGCCGGCCCCGACGACCCCGACGATTGAGAGAGCCTTGCGAGAGTTCACCGCACGCTTCGCCACCGCCCAGGAGATCGCCGACTGGGACGCCCACGTCACGGCGAACCCGCACGGCGGCAACATGCTGCAGTCCGCGTCCTTCGCGGACGTCAAGGCGGACCACGGCTGGCGACCCCGGCACCTCGTGCACGAGCCCGCCGACGGCGGGCAGGCCTCCTACAACCTGGTCCTCGAGAAGCCGGTGCCTGCCCTGGGCAGGCTGTGGTACATGATCAAGGGCCCCGACGTCGCCTCCGTCGACGACATCCCCGGGATCGCGGCGGCCAGTGCCCGGTTCGTGGCCGAGCAGCGGCTGAACGTGTTCGCGATCAAGATCGAGCCGGACGTGCTGGACTCCGACTACGCGCGGGGCGTGCTCGCGCGGGCCGGGCTGAAGAAGTCCTTCAACATCCAGCCCAACGACTCCACCGCGATCCTCGACACCGACCGCGACGAGGAGGCCGTGCTGAAGTCCTTGCACTCCCGTGGGCGCAACGCCGTCCGTCGGGCGCTGCGCGAGGGCTGCACGGTCGAACGCGTCGAGCTCACCGAGCAGAACATGCGCCGGATGTACGCGCTCATGGACACGGTGGGACAGGGCGACGCGAACGTGAACCTGCGCTCCTACGAGTACTACGCGAAGTTCTGGACGACGTTCGAGCAGGCCGGCCAGGGCCGGCTGTACTTCACCTACGAGGACGGCGAGCCGTCCGTGGGCGCCTACGTCATCGCCTACGGGAACAAGGGCACCTACAAGGACGGCGGGTCGAAGCCCCGGCGCCGCCAGTACGGCGACTCCCACCTGCTGCAGTGGACCGCGATCACGGACCTCATGCGGGAGCACGGGATCGTCGAGTACGACTTCTGCGGCACCCCGCCGAGCGACCAGCTCAAGAACAAGGAGCACCCCTACTACGGGCTGGGCCTGTTCAAGACGAGCTTCACCAAGACCGTCGTCGACTTCGTGGGCGTCCACGACCAGGTGCTGAGCCCGGCCAAGTACGCGGTCTGGACCAACGTGGCCGAGAAGGTCCAGCGCCAGCTGTGGGTCCGCCGCACGGGCCAGCCCTTCTACTGACCCGGCCCCGACCGTCCGCCGGCCCCCCCGCCCCCGCGCCACGGAAGGAGGAACACCGCGTGGTGACCGACCAGCGCGCCCCCCTGCGCCCGTTCGCCGCCTACCCCTCGTCGGACGGGGGTGAGGAGCCCGACGCCCACGTCGTCGAGCCGTTCGGACCCGGCGGGGACACGACGCTCACGGGCGCCGCCCGCCCGGTCGCCCGGCACGGTGCAGGGCTGCCGGCGGTGCGCCCGACCGAGGCCCAGGCCCTCCACGCCCGGCGCCGCGCGGGGACCGCAGCGGGCGACGTGGTGCCCGACGCCCCGCAGGCGCTGCCCGTGCTGAGCGTGGACCTGATCCGCCGGCACGGTGGCGCCCCCGAGCCGGAGCAGCGCCAGGAGCCGCTCACGGCCGCCGAGACCGTGCCCCTCGCGACGGCGGCCCGCCGGCGCCGCCGCACCGACACCGTTCCCGTCTCCCGCCCGGAGACGACGACGATGGGTCCCCTCCCGGCGCCCGGCAAGAGCTCCGACCGGATGCAGCGGGGCGCCTACCCCTCCACCCGGGCGCAGGGGGCCCGGCCCGGCGGGCGCTCGCGGCTGCGGTCCATGCTCCAGGGGGAGGCGGCCCCCACAGCCCCCATGCGCGTGGTGGAGCGGCTCAACGCCTCGCCCTTCGCCAACCTGCGCCGGTTCGGGGAGTCCACCAGCCGGCAGGCCCGGCGCACCCTGAACTTCGCCCTGCGGCTCGCGGAGACGATGTTCCACTACGGCGCCGACGCCCTCGACGTCGAGAACGCCATCATCGCGGTCTGCGCCACCTACGGGGTCGAGAACGTCGAGGTGGACATCACCAACCAGGCCGTGACGATCAACTACATCGCCGACGACCAGCCGGACGGCGGGGACACCCGCACCCGCGAGGACGTCTTCAACGACCCGGACACCAACAGCCACACGGTCATGCGGGTCGTGCGCTCCTGGACGGACAACTACGCGGGACTGGCCGAGACGCACCAGCTCGTCGCGGACATCACGGGCGGGGAGATGCCCCGCGGTGAGGCGGAGCGGCGGCTCGAGGCGATCAACGCCAAGCCCAAGCCCTATCCGCGGTGGATGGTGCGGGCGGCCACGACCGCCGCCGCGATGACCATCACCGTCGGCATCGGCGGCGGTGTCCTGGGCGCGCTCGTCGCCGGTCTGTCCTCGATCCTCAACCAGCTCGTGGCGCACCGGCTGGGCGCCTGGCGGATCCCCGAGTTCTTCACCATGGCCGCCCAGTCCGGGATCCTCACCACGATGGCCCTGCTGCTGTCCTGGGGTGGCCTCGACCTGTCCCCGTCACGCGTCATCGCGGGCGGGATCATCCTGCTGCTGCCCACCACGCGCATGGTCTCCACCATGCAGGACGCGATCAACGGCTTCCCCGTCACGGCGGCCGGGCGCCTGCTGTCCACGTCGATGGCGTTCCTCGGCATCGTCGCCGGCATCGCGGGGGGCATCTCCATCGCCGGGTACGCCGGCATGCCCCGGGTCGACGTCTCGCAGAGCGCCTTCGACCCGGTGAGCCCGCTGACCAACGCCGTGTTCATGCTGATCGCCACCGGGCTCATCGCGGTCACGATGCAGGCCAAGCCCCGGCACGTGCTCTCCACCGTGGTGGCCGCCCTCGGCGGCCTCGTGGTGTACCACGCGGGCATGGCCGCCGGTGTGGGGGCCCGCCTGGACACGGCGCTCGCGGCGATCACGAGCGGGTGCGTGGCGACCGTGCTCGCGGCCCGGCACCGGATTCCTCAGCTGGTCCTGGCCATCCCCGCGATGACGTTCCTGCTGCCCGGGCTGTCCATCTTCCGCGGCATGTACACCATCACGGTGGAGACGGACACCTACGGCCCCGGGATCGTGGGCCTGGTCAACGCCATGGCCTCGATCGTGGCCCTGGCCTCTGGGGTGGTGCTCGGCAAGTACCTCATGCGCCCCTTCGTGGGGCACCTCAACGGCACCAGTTCCCGGCGCAACCGGCGCCGCTGATCCGCCGATCCGGGTCACACGGTGCCGGCACCCGCACAGGAGCGGCAGAGAACCGGGGACGGTCTGGCACCCGCACCGGAGCGGCAGAGAACCGGGGACGGTTCAGAACGGCGGCGGGTCGTCGTGGGGCCGGGTGCCGCAGGAGGACACCGGGCCGCGGAACGTCCACGGGGTCTCGGCCGACGGCGGCCGGGCCGTCGGTGGTGCGGACAGGTGCGGTGGTCCGGCCGATGGCGGTGCGGACAGCGGCGGTGGCTCGGACCGCGGTGACCCGGACGGCGGCGGTGGATCGATGCGCAGGTCGTCGAGGATCCGCAGCGGTGAGAGCACGGGGTGGTGATGCTCCTGGGGATAGGTCACGTGGACACGTCCTGCCGGTGAGGTCCATTCCAGGACGCCCTCCGGGGTCCGCGGGTGGCGGTGCCGGACCTGCCAGCGCCCGAGCGGGCCGTGCCGGTGCTTGAGGACGTGGTGGTGGCGGCACAGGTGAGCGAGATTGTCCGCGGCGGTCCGCCCGCCGTCGACCCAGGCCACGGTGTGGTCGAGGTCGCAGCGCTCTGCCCGGCGACGGCACCCGGGGAACCGGCAGGTGCCGTCCCGCGCTCGCAGCCGGCGCTTGAGGTCGGCCGGCACGGCGTAGGTGGTGCGGTCGTGGTCCAGGACCGCGCCGGTGACCGGATGGGTCAGCACTCGCGACCAGGACCCCGCGCCGGCGGCGATCCGCTCGGCCACACTCACCGGGATCGGCCCGTAGCCGGCCAGCTCTGCGCAGTCGGTGGCCCCCGGCGGGTCCCCGGCGCAGGAGCCTCCGCCGGTGTCGAACGACCCGCTCGGGTGCCCGTCGCGGGAACGTCCGTCGGTGCTCGGTGACCAGCCGGGGTGCTCGTTGCGGGGGTCTCCGTCGGTGTCCGCTGACCCGCCGGAACGGCCGTCGCGGGCGTGTCCACCAGTGATCGGTGATCCGCCGGGGTGCCCGTCGCGGGGGCCCCGGCCGGTGCCCGGCGACCCGCTGGGATGCCCGTCGTCGTGCGTCTGCGCGCTGCGCTGCAGGAGGGCGAGCACCGGCACGGTGACCGCGACCTGTCCGCGGATCCCGCGCAGGTGGTCGGGCATCCAGGTGGGCTCCCCGTCCAGCAGCAGCGAGGCGAGCACGTCCGCGCGCAGCTGCCCCGCCGTGCGCGGACCGCCCTCCCAGTGGCCCGGGCCGAGGTCCTTCCCGGTGCACGGACCGTCACCGGCAGTCCCCGGCCCGTCCGGTGGCGGGCTGTGCGGGTCCACCCGGGCGGCGATGGAGACGAGACGGTGGTGGACGGCATGGGCGGTGGCCGCGTCCAGGAGTGCGCACAGCCGCGCCATGCCGTCCTCCTCGGGCTCCACCCACACCCGGCGTCCTCGGTGGGCCGCACGGTGGCGGGCCTCCTCGGAGCCGGCGAGCAGCCGAGCCCGCCGCCGCCGGGCCAGTGCCCGCAGCTGCGCCGCGGTGACCGCCGGCGCCTTCTCCAGCAGCTCGTCCGCGACGCGGGCCACGGCCTCGCCGGCGGCCCGCTGCTCGGGCGCCGGGCCGGCCCCGTCCACGACATCCCGCCACAGGTCCACGATCACCTCGGCCTGCCGCAGGGCGATGGTCCCGGCCTCGAGGGCCTGCAGGACCCGCGGCAGGGACTCCGCCAGCAGGATCGCGTTCTCCACCCGTCGCACCGCCGTGCCCGCCGGCAGCCGCAGGGCGGGGCCGATCTCGTCGGCCACGTCCAGCACCGTGCGCTTCTCCGGTTCCGGGAGGTCCTGACGGGGACCACGGGTGCGCTCGTGACACCGGCGCGCCCGGTCCGCCTGCTGCTGCTCGTGGGCCTGCTCCTGCAGCTGCCACATCCGGTGGATCGTCCGGAGCTGCCGGCCTGCGGCCCGGGCTTCCGCCCGGGCGTCACCGACCAGCTCGGCCACGGCGCCCGCGTACTCCCGGTCGATCCCGGCCGCGGTCCCGCCCTCCCGGAGGGTGCCCTCCGGGTTCCACGGCCGTCCGGCGGTGATGGTCATGATCCATGGTCTCCGCCAGGTCCGACACCACAAGAGCGGCTCCGGGCGGTTTCGCTCGCGCATCCTGCGGCACCCGTCAGCACCCGGGACGTCGACGTCCCGGGGCACGACGACGTCCCGGGTCCGGCCGGGCCCGCACCGGATGCCCTCGGCAGCGTGGGCCCCGGGGCAGGCACGGGACAGGCGCGGGGCAGGACTCGAGGCCCGGGCCTGCTCCGGCCTGGGGGAGGGGGGAGGCGGTCCGGGCCGCCTGCACGTCCGGTAACCGGCGATCCGGCCGGTGCCGGACGCCCGCAGCGGGTGCGGCAGGCACCCGCGGAGCCGAGTCAGACGATCTGGCCGACCGGCAGCTTCTTCTCCGCCTGGAATACGTCCTCGGTGCGGCCCCGCGCCCAGTAGCCGGACAGCGAGACCTGGTCCCGCTCCAGCCGGCGGCGGGTGAACAGCTCCGTGCGCAGGGCCTTCATGAGCTCCCGCTCGCCGTGGGAGAAGACCTGCACCCCTCCGGGGTCCGCGGGCCACCCGGCCTCGCGCACGGCCCGCACCAGGGCGGGCTCCTCCCCGGGCTCGTCGTCCGCGCGGAAGACCCAGCGCACCGCCATCCCCGCAGGACCGGAGACCGGCTGGACGTCGCGGGGCGAGTCCACCTCGAGGAGCACCTCGCCCTGCGCCGAGGCCGGGAGGGCCTCCAGGACGGCGAGCGCGGCGGGGACCGCGGCGTCGTCGGCGGCGATCAGGGTCCACGCGGCGTCCGGGGAGGGCGTCCACCGGCCGCCCGGGCCCAGGGCGATGATGCGGTCCCCGGGCTCGGCGCGGGCGGCCCACGGGCCGGCGAAGCCGTCGTCGCCGTGGAGCACGAAGTCCATCCACAGCTCGTGCCGCTCGGGCACGTACCGGCGGATGGTGAGGTGGCGGGTGACGGGCTGGCGGTCGCCCGGCAGGGTCTCCTTGAGCTCCCAGTAGTCCGGGTTCCGTCCGGGCTCCGCGCCGGGGTCCGCCGGGGCCGGCTGCGCCGTGCCGGGGTGCTCCGCATCGGGGTGCTCCGTACCGGGGCGGAGGAAGACGAGCTTGACGTACTTCTCGGGCGGGTCGATGTCCGTGTAGCGCTCGGGCTCGTCGAGGCCCAGGACCACCCGGACCATCGACGGGGACAGCTGCTCGCGGGAGCGCACTGTCAGGTTCAGCTGCGGCTTGCGGGGTTTCGCGGGCCGGGCACGGGGGGTCGTCGTCATGCCGCCCACCCTAACGGAGCCCCGCCGGCCGCCCAGCTCACAGCCGCCAGTCGACGGGCTCCGCTCCCTGCTGCTCGAGGAGCTGGTTGGTGCGGGAGAACGGACGGGAGCCGAAGAAGCCCCGGGACGCGGACAGCGGGGACGGGTGCGCGGACTCGACGGTGGGGAACCCGTCCAGCCATGAGGCCGTGCTGCGGGCGTCACGACCCCACAGGATCGCCACGAGCGGGGTCCCGCGGGCGGCGAGGACGCGGATGGCGCGCTCCGTGACCGCCTCCCAGCCCTTGCCGCGGTGGGAGGCGGGCGCCCCCTCGCGCACGGTGAGGACCCGGTTCAGGAGCATCACGCCCTGCCGCGACCACGCCGAGAGGTCCCCGTGCTCGGGCGGCTCGACGCCGAGGTCTTCCCGCAGCTCCTTGTAGATGTTCTGCAGGGAGCGGGGCACGGGACGGACGTGGGGCTGCACGGAGAAGGAGAGACCCATGGCGTGGCCAGGCGTGGGGTATGGGTCCTGGCCTACGACCAGCACCTTGACCTGCTCCAGCGGGTCCTGGAACGCCCGGAAGACCGCCGCCCCCTCCGGGAGCGTGCGGTGCCCGTCGGCGTGCTCCTGGCGCAGGAACCGGCCCATCTGCCGGATCTGCGGCTCCACCGGGGCCAGGGCCTCCGCCCAGTCGGGGGCCATGATCTCGTCCAGGGGCTGGGGCTCGCTCACGGTGCTCCTCGGTGCAGGTGGTCGGTGCGGGTCTTCGGCGCGGGTGGTCGGTCCGGGTCTTCAGCGCGGGTCACGGTGCGGGTGCGGCGACGGTGCGGCTGTGCAGGACACCACTCTAGGCCGGGCCCGCCCGGTCCCCGGCCGGGGCGTCCGTCCCCGGAGCGGCGCCCCGGTACCGGGTGCTCCCGGAACCGGTGCCCTGGTGCCGGGTGCTTCCGGAGCCGGTGCTCCGGCGCCGGCCGCCCCCGGTGTCGCCCTCGGCGCCGGTGCCGATGTCGGAGTGGCGGCGGCGCAGCGACCGGCCCTCGGCGACCAGCTCCTCCTCCTTCGCCTGCAGCTTCCGGACGCCCCGGAGGTCCCGCGGCGGCAGCCGCAGGTTCTCCTCCGCCTCCATTCCCGCCTGGAGCTGGCGGCCGCGCTCGATCTCCGCGTTGAGCTCCGCCCCGGCGAGCAGCACGATGTTCATGATCCATAGCCACAGCAGCAGGACGATCACCCCGCCGATGGCCCCGTAGGTGGCGTTGTAGTTGTTGAAGTTGGACACGTAGAAGCTGAACCCGGTGGTCGCCGCGACCATGACCAGGATGGCGACCACCGAGCCGATGCTGAGCCACCGGAACCTCGGCTGCCGGATGTTCGGGGTCGCGTAGTACAGCAGGGCGATCATGAAGACGAGCAGCACCAGCAGGACCGGGACCCGGGCGGCCTGCCACAGCTGCAGGGTCGCCTCGCCGAGGCCGATCAGGCCGCCCAGGGCCTCGGCGACCGGTCCGGAGAGCAGCAGGAGCAGCATCATGCCCACCACCAGGACCACCAGGGACAGGGTCACCCCGATCATCAGGGGGTAGAGCTTCCAGACGGGCCGTCCCTCCTCGACCTCGTAGATCCGGTTCATGGACCGCCCGAAGGCCCGCACATAACCCGAGGCCGTCCAGAGGGCGCCGACCAGGCCCGTGACCAGGGCCAGGCCCGCGGACGGGAAGGCGGTGAGCTCGCCGATCGGCCCCTCCAGCACGGCCACGGCCCCCTCGGGAGCCCCGAACTCGTCCAGCAGGCGCAGCAGGGTCCTGGTGGTCGCCTCGGCCTGGCCGACGACGCCGAGCGTGGACACCACCGTGAGCAGCCCCGGGAAGACGGACAGCACGGCGAAGAACGTCATCACCGCCGCCGAGTCCGTGCACGCGTCGCGGCGGAACTCGTGGACCGACCGGCGCAGGATGTAGCCCCACGAGGGTCTGGTGATCTGCGCCGGCGACGAGGGCTTCTCCGCGCTGTCCGGGTCCGCCCCGGGATCTCCCGTGGGGTGGGGGTCGGCTGCCATGGGGCTCCTCCGCGTCGTCGGCTGCGGGCCAGGATACCGGGGCCGTCACCGCGTCGTCCCGTTCCGCCCGGGGGAGGGCGGGAGCGGCGGGGGACTGGCTAGAGTGGGCGCATGAGTGCTTCCCCGACCGAGACCCGACCCCGCGCCGTCGTCACCGGGGCCACCGGAGGCATCGGCCGCGCGTGCGTGGTGGACCTCTCCCGCGACCACGACGTCCTGGCGCTGGGCCGCGACGCCGGCCGGCTGGCCGAGCTCGCGGATCTCCCGCACGTCACCGTCCGCGCCGCGGACCTGACCGACGTCGCAGCCCTGCCGGACGTCGTGGCCGACCTGGACCGGGTCGACGTCCTCGTGCACTCCGCGGCACTCGCGGGGCGCACCACGGTGGAGGCCGCCTCCGTGGCGGACTGGCGGGCGCAGCTCGAGCTCAACGTGGTGGTCCCCGCCGAGCTGACCAGGCTCCTGCTGCCCGCACTGCGGGCCGCCCGGGGCAAGGTCGTGTTCCTGAACTCCGGCTCGGGCCTCACCGCCCGCGGCGGGGACGCCGTCTACGCGGCCTCGAAGTTCGCGCTGCGCGCGCTCGCCGACTCGCTCCGCCAGGAGGTCGAGGCCGACGGGATCGTGGTCAGCTCGGTGCACCCCGGTCCCGTCGACACGCAGATGCAGCGCGACATCCAGGCGAGCCTGGGCAACGACTACGTCCCGGAGCGCTACATCCGCCCGGAGTCCGTGGCCGCGGCGGTGCGCGCCGTCGTGGACGCGGGCGAGGACGCGCAGCTGACGACCGTCTCCGTGCGGCCCCGGGCCGAGTCGCGGTGACCGGCGAGGACGGCGCACCCGGGGACGCTGTGCCCGAGAGGAACGTGCCGAGGAACGCTGTGCCCGGGAGGAGCGTGCCCGAGAGGAACGTGTCCAGGAGGGACGTGCCCGGGAACGCTGTGCCCGAGGACATCGTGTCCGACGGCGCCTCGGCCCCCGACACCGACCCGGAGGCCGGGGGGCACGACGACGACGCGCCCGGCGTCGAGCTCAAGCCGGACCGGGACACCGCACCCGGACCGCTGCCCGACGAGGACGCCGCGGCCGGAGCGCTGCCGGACCTGGACGACGCACCCGGACCGGTGCCGGACGAGGACGCCGCGGCCGGAGCGGTGCCGGACGAGGGGCCCTCCGGCACCGGACTGGGCGACGTCGACCGCGAGATCCTCGCCCTCGAGAAGCTGCAGTGGAAGTACCAGGGGGCGAAGGAGATGGAGATCCGCCGCCGCCTGAAGCTCTCGCCCACGCACTACTACCAGCGGCTCAACGTCCTGATCGACACCCGCGCCGCCCTCGAGCACGATCCGATGCTCGTGGCGCGGCTGCGCCGGCAGCGAGGAGACCAGGAGTGACCCAGTACCCGCACGACGAGTTCGACGACGTCCCCGAGGACGGTCCCCGCCAGGGCGCCCACCGCGGTCTCCGGCCGACCGTCCGCGTGGGTGCCCGGGAGCTCGCCGCCATCGTCCTGGCCGGGGTGCTGACCCTCGGCGTCGGGGTGTTCTCGTTCCTCAACGCCCCCGCCGACCCCGCCCCCGCGCCCGCCGGCACGTCCGCGGGCCCCTGATCCGTCCCGGACCGCGGCGGGCCCGGCCCTGCCCACCCCGACGACGCCGGCCCCCGCCGTCACTCGCATCGCACGACCCCGACCCCTGACGACCCCGACCCCTGACGACCCCGACCCCTGACGACCCCGACCCCTGACGACCCCGACCCCTGACGACCCCGACCCCTGACGACCCCGACCCCTGACGACCCCGACCCCTGACGACCCCGACCCCTGACGCCACCGGAAGGAACCGCAGTGCAGATCGAAGGACGCAGAGTCCGCCTCCGCGACTGGACCGAGGAGGACCTCGCCGCCTACGAGACGTGGATCATGCCGCCCGCCGGCGGCGGCGAGCACGAGTGGCAGCGCACGGACGGCCCGTTCTACCCCAACTTCACCGCGGAGGGCGCCCAGCGCTGGCTGGACACCCTCCGGGCGCGCGTGGCGGCGGGGGACTGGCCGGACCCGCGCGAGACGATGGTCATCGCCGACGCCGCGGACGACCGGTTCATCGGGCAGGTGTCCTGGTACTGGTCGGAGAAGCCCACGGAGGACGCGGGGGACGGCACGCACCTGCTGCCGCTGCGCTCCCTGGGGATCACCGTGTACTCCCCGGAGCACTGGAGCGGCGGCTACGGCACCGAGGCCCTGCGCCTGTGGACCGACTACCTCTTCGCCCGCTCCGACTCCCACCGCCTCGACCTCGAGACGTGGAGCGGCAACGTGGGCATGTGCCGGGTCGCGGAGAAGCTGGGCTTCACGGAGGAGGCCAGGATCCGCCGGGCCCGCAGGGTCAGGGGCGAGTACTACGACCGCATGGTCTACGGCGTGCTCCGCGAGGAGTGGCAGGGCTGAGCGGAATCGGCTCAGGGGTTTGCACTCTCCGGGGACGAGTGCCAAGATTGCGATTAGCACTCAGTCGTGTGGACTGCTAATGGCTCGGTCCCCGGCCCGACCCGGGCAGCCACCGGCACAGGAGTGACACCTCAACCACCACGGTGAGGTGCCGCACGACGTCGGGAAGACTCCGCCGTCGGGCGCGCCGTCCGTCGCGGGCACCGTGGAGGTCGACCGTTTGTCTACCGTCCAGGAGGGACGAAGTCACATGGCAAAGATGATTGCTTTCGACGAAGAGGCACGCCGCGGTCTCGAGCGGGGTCTGAACACCCTGGCCGACGCCGTCAAGGTCACCCTCGGCCCGCGCGGCCGCAACGTGGTCCTCGAGAAGGCCTGGGGCGCCCCGACGATCACCAACGACGGCGTGTCCATCGCCAAGGAGATCGAGCTCGACGAGCCGTACGAGAAGATCGGCGCCGAGCTCGTCAAGGAGGTCGCCAAGAAGACCGACGACATCGCCGGCGACGGCACCACCACCGCCACCGTGCTCGCCCAGGCGCTCGTCAAGGAGGGCCTGCGCAACGTGGCCGCCGGCGCCGACCCGCTGAGCCTCAAGCGCGGCATCGAGAAGGCCGTCGCCGCGGTCACCGAGGAGCTGCTGGCCTCCGCCAAGGAGGTCGAGACCGAGGAGCAGATCGCCGCCACGGCGTCGATCTCCGCCGGCGACCCCGAGATCGGCCGCCTCATCGCCCAGGCGATGGAGAAGGTCGGCAAGGAGGGCGTGATCACGGTCGAGGAGTCCAACACCTTCGGGCTGGACCTCGAGCTGACCGAGGGCATGCGCTTCGACAAGGGCTACCTGTCCGGGTACTTCGTCACCGACGCGGACCGCCAGGAGGCCGTCCTCGAGGATCCCTACATCCTCGTGGTCAACTCCAAGATCTCCGCGGTCAAGGACCTGGTTCCCGTGCTCGAGAAGGTCATGCAGGCCGGCAAGCCGCTGCTGATCATCGCCGAGGACGTCGAGGGCGAGGCCCTGGCCCTGCTGGTGCTCAACAAGATGCGCGGCTCCATCAAGTCCGTGGCCGTCAAGGCCCCCGGCTTCGGCGACCGTCGCAAGGCGCAGCTGGCCGACATCGCCATCCTCACCGGTGGCCAGGTCATCACCGAGGAGGTCGGGCTCTCCCTCGAGACCGCGACCGTGGACCTGCTGGGCCAGGCCCGCAAGGTCGTCGTGACGAAGGACGAGACCACCATCGTCGACGGCGCCGGCACCGCCGAGGAGATCGAGGGCCGCGTGGCCCAGATCCGCGCCGAGATCAACAACTCGGACTCGGACTACGACCGCGAGAAGCTGCAGGAGCGCCTGGCCAAGCTGGCCGGCGGCGTGGCCGTCCTCAAGGCCGGTGCCGCCACGGAGGTCGAGCTCAAGGAGCGCAAGCACCGCATCGAGGACGCCGTGCGCAACGCGAAGGCGGCCGTGGAGGAGGGCATCGTCGCCGGCGGCGGCGTGGCCCTGATCCAGGCCGGCCAGAAGGCGTTCGAGAAGCTGCAGCTGACGGGTGACGAGGCCACCGGCGCGAACATCGTCAAGGTCGCCATCGACGCCCCGCTCAAGCAGATCGCCATCAACTCCGGCCTCGAGGCCGGCGTCGTCGTGGACAAGGTCCGCGGTCTGGCCCTGGGCCACGGCCTCAACGCCGCCACCGGCGAGTACGAGGACCTGATGGCCGCGGGCATCAACGACCCGGTCAAGGTCACCCGGTCCGCGCTGCAGAACGCGGCGTCCATCGCCGGGCTGTTCCTCACCACCGAGGCCGTCGTGGCCGACAAGCCGGAGCCCGCGGGCGCCGGCGCCGGCGCCGACGACGGCATGGGCGGCATGGGCGGCATGATGTGATCGACGGCTGACCCGTCGAGCGTGCCCAGCACGCATCCGGCACGGGCCGGGCGCCTCGCAGAGGTGCCCGGCCCGTCGTCGTCCCCGTGCCCGTCGTCGTGCCAGCGCCCGTCGTCGTCCCAGTGCCCGCCGTCCCTGCACACGGTGCCGCGGACCCGGAAATGGTGTTCAATCATCAGCACCAGCTGCCGGAGGAGGAGCCGTGGGCGTCGTCGTGTGGGACGCGGTCCCCGTCCAGCTCGCGCTCGTGCTGATCGCCTTCGCGCTCACCTCGCTGGTGGGCCTCGAACGGCGGCTCCGGCGCAAGAGCGCGGGCCTGCGCACGCACGCCCTGGTCGGCACCGGCTCGGCGGTCTTCACCCTCGTGTCCGCCTACGGCTTCGGCGCCCTGCCCGGCATCGACGCGGGGCCGGACCCGTCCCGCGTGGCGGCCCAGATCATCACGGGCATCGGCTTCCTGGGCGCGGGCGTGATCTTCACGAACCGGGACGTGGTGCACGGGCTGACCACGGCCGCGAGCATCTGGCTCTCTGCGGCCATCGGGATGGCCTGCGGGGCCGGGCTCGTGCCGCTCGCCGTCGTGGCCACGGGGCTGCACTTCGTCTCCGCGCTCGTGCTGACCCCGCTCTCCCGCCGCCTGCCCGGGATGGTGGCCCCGCAGGGCCTCCGGCTGCGCTACGAGGACGGCCACGGCGTGCTGCGGGAGGTCCTCACGGTCGTCGACGAGCTGCAGCTGAGCGCCTCCGTGGTCTCGAGCCGGACGGTCGAGGGAGCGGAGGGCGCCGAGGTGGAGCTGCTCCTGCGGCTGGACGGCAAGACGGACCTGCGCACGGCGGCCGTGCAGCTGTCGAAGGTCGCCGGGGTGCGCGACGTCGCCCAGCAGCGGCTCGAGCAGGAGGCCGGCGACTGAGCCCGTGGCGCACCGGGGCCGTGGCGCACGGTGTCCCGGCGCCGTGAAAAGATGGGATCCATGACGATCACTGCTGCCGCCGACGGCTCCGCGCTGGGCAATCCCGGGCCCGCGGGATGGGCCTGGTACAT
The DNA here is from genome assembly GCF_040981245.1 of Kocuria cellulosilytica. Classification (NCBI taxonomy): domain Bacteria; kingdom Bacillati; phylum Actinomycetota; class Actinomycetes; order Micrococcales; family Micrococcaceae; genus Kocuria; species Kocuria cellulosilytica. Next base: position 45,700 of record NZ_JAVFWZ010000006.1, read on the forward strand.
CGACGACAACACCTGGCGGGCCGGCGGATGGCCCCACGGCACGAACAACATGGGCGAGCTGAAGGCCGTCCTGGACCTGCTCGAGGCCACGGCCCACCGCCGCGACGAGCCCCTGCGGGTGCTGTGCGACAGCCAGTACGTCATCAACTCGATCACGAAGTGGATGCCCGGCTGGAAGAAGAAGGGCTGGAAGAAGAGGGACGGCAAGCCCGTCCTCAACGTGGAGCTCATGAAGGCCCTGGACGCCGCGATGGCGGGCCGGGACGTGCACTTCGAGTGGGTCAAGGGCCATGCCGGGCACGAGCTCAACGAGGCCGCGGACCTCCGCGCCCGGGCCGTGGCCACCGCGTTCCAGACCGGGCGGCCCGCGCCCGAGGGACCCGGCTTCGACGGCGCCGCCCCGCGCCCGGACGGGCCGGTCCACCCGTCCCCGGCCTCCCGGCCGGTGGAGGGCCGGCGCCGGGCGGAGGATCCCGAGCCCGAGGCGCTGGAGGACCGCCACGACCCGGACCTGCTGAGCGAGCTGTTCGCCCACGAGGAGGAGCTGGCCCGCGGGCGGACGGCGGGGGAGACCGTCCAGGCCCTCGAGCGGGACCTGCTGCGCCCGGAGGTCAGGGCGGACCCGGGCCGGCTGGGCGAGCTGCTCCACGAGGGCTTCGCCGAGGTGGGGGCCTCGGGCTCGTGGTGGTCCCGGGAGGACGTCCTCGACCGGCTGCCCCGCGAACCGGCCCTCGGCGCGGTGGACGTCCACGTGCTCACGGCCACCGAGCTCGGTCCCGCGGCCGTGCACCTCGTCTACCGGCTCACGGCGGGGGACCGCACGAGCCTGCGCAGCTCGCTGTGGGTCCGGGAGGACTCCCGCAACGAGCTGGGGCCCTGGCAGCTGCGCTTCCACCAGGGCACCTACGAGTCCTGACGGGCCCGGTCACACCTCCGGGGCGTCGTCGGCGGGCTCGATGCCCGGCACGCGCACGGTCATCGTCGCGCCCCCGCCGGGGGTCTCGGTGAGCCGCACGGTGCCGTCGTGCTGCTGCACGATCGCGGCCACGATGGAGAGCCCCAGCCCCGTGCCGCCGGTCTCGCGCGTGCGGGAGGAGTCGGCCCGGTAGAAGCGCTCGAACACGCGCTCCGCGTCCTCGCCGTGGATGCCCGGGCCGTGGTCGCGCACCTGCAGCACGGCGTTGAAGGAGTCGTCGACCGAGCGCTCCACGCCCACCGCGATCTCGATCGGGGTGCCCTCCGGGGTGTAGCGCAGGGCGTTGGTCACGAGGTTCGCCACGACCTGGCGCAGCCGGAACTCGTCGCCGTGCACCCACGCCGAGACCGGTGTCCCGCCCCGCAGGCCCTCGACCGCGATCCGCCGGTCGGGGGCGGAGACCCGGGCGTCCCCGGCGGCGTCGAACGCGAGGTGGAGCAGGTCCACGTCGACGTTCTCGGCCGGCCGCCGCTCGTCGAGGCGCGCCAGCATCAGCAGGTCCTCCACGAGCTGCGTCATCCGCTTGGCCTCGGACTCGATCCGGGACATCGCGCCGGCCACGTCCTCGGGGTCCTGGAGGGCGCCGTGCCGGTAGAGCTCCGAGTAGCCCCGGATGGTCACCAGGGGCGTGCGCAGCTCGTGGGAGGCGTCGGCCACGAACCGGCGCAGCTTGGCCTCGGAGCGGGTGCGGGCGTCGAAGGCGTCCTCGATGTGGCCCAGCATCGCGTTGAGGGACGCCGAGAGCTGGCCGATCTCCGTCTGCCGGTTGTAGCCCTCCATGCGCTGGGAGAGGTCGCCCTCGGCGATGCGGGCGGCGGTCTGCTCGACCCGGTGCAGGGGCGCGAACGCGCGGGTGACCAGGACCCAGCCGACGGCCATGGCCGCGAACAGGGTCGCCACGCCGAAGCTCAGCGTCAGGAGCGTCACCGCGCTGAGCATGGCGTTCATGCGGTCGAGCGGCTCGGCGACCGCCACGACGAGGTTCAGCCGTTCCGTCTCGGCCGCGACCACCCGCCACCGGTGGTCCGGGGCGTCCACGGAGCTCACGGTCGTCGGCTCGAAGGGGTTCTCCCGCACGTGCTCGAGGTCGATCTGGGACAGGTCGGGCCGGCGCTCGAGCACTCCGTCGGGCGTGTGCACCGCCTCGGCGAGCATCTCGCCCTCGGCGTCCAGGAGGAACCCGGCGTGCGGCACCTGGGCCCCCTGCGCGCCGCCCATGTCGGCCACCAGCACCGTGGAGACCGCCTGAACGGAGTCCCGCAGCCCGCGGTCGATGTCGTTCAGGAGCGAGGTCCGCAGCACCGAGATCGCCACGAAGCTCGTCACGAGGATGGACAGCGCCAGGAGCAGGCCCGTGAGCGCCATGAGCTGCGAGCGCAGGGAGGTCGAGCGCCACCGGGAGGACAGGGTGTGCATCCCGGGACCGGGTCAGTGGTTCTTGTGCGAGGACCGCAGGAGGTAGCCGACGCCGCGCTTGGTGTGGATCAGCGGGGGCAGCTCCGGGTCGTTGTCGATCTTCCGGCGGAGGTAGGAGATGTAGGACTCCACGATCGAGGCGTCCCCGTTGAAGTCGTACTCCCACACGTGGTCGAGGATCTGCGCCTTGGACAGCACCCGGTTCGGGTTGAGCATGAGGTAGCGCAGCAGCTTGAACTCGGTGGGGGACAGGTCGATCTCGCGCTCGCCCCGGAACACCTCGTGCGCGTCGTCGTCGAGGACCAGGTCGTCCACGCGAAGCCGGGAGTCGTCCTCCTCGGCGGGCTGGGTGCGGCGCAGCACCGCGCGGATGCGGGCGACGACCTCGTCGAGGCTGAAGGGCTTGGTGACGTAGTCGTCGCCGCCCACGGTCAGCCCCGTGACCTTGTCCTCGGTCTCGTCCTTGGCCGTGAGGAAGAGGATGGGGAAGTGCCGCCCGGACGCGCGCAGCCTGCGGGTCACGGAGAACCCGTCCATGTCGGGGAGCATGACGTCGAGCACCGCGAGGTCCGGGTTCTCGGACTCCGCCTTGGCGAGGGCGTCACGGCCGTTGGCGGCGGTGACCACCTCGAAGCCGGCGAAGCGCAGGGACGTGGCCAGCAGCTCGAGGATGTTGGGCTCGTCGTCGACGACGAGCAGTTTCGCTTCGGGGTTGTCGTTCTTCACACCACCCATTTTCTCGGAACAGCCTGAACGCCGCCTGAACGGCCGTCACCGGTCCTCGGGGAGTTCCCCGGGCGCCTCGACGGCCGCGGCGTCGAGGATCCGGTAGGCGTAGCCCTGCTCCGCGAGGAAGCGGCGGCGCTTGGCCGCGTAGCCGGCGTCCACGGTGTCGCGGGCCACCACGGTGTAGAACGTCGCCGGACGGCCGTCCCGCTTGGGCCGCAGCAGCCGCCCCAGCCGCTGGGCCTCCTCCTGCCGGGAGCCGAAGGCCCCCGAGACCTGCACCGCGACCGAGGCCTCCGGCAGGTCGACCGAGAAGTTCGCGACCTTCGAGACCACCAGCACCGGCAGCTCCCCGGCGCGGAACGCGGCGAAGAGCCGCTCCCGCCGGGCCGTGCTCGTGCTCCCCTTGAGCACCGGGGCGCCGAGCAGTGCGCCCAGCTCGTCGAGCTGGTCCAGGAACTGCCCGATCACGAGCACCGGCTCCCCGCGGTGGCGTGCCGCGAGCCGGGCCACGACGTCGAGCTTGTGCGGGGAGGACGAGGCGAGGCGGTGCCGGTCGGCGTCCTCGGCGGAGGCGTAGGCCATCCGGTCCGCGAGCGGCAGCTCCACCCGGACCTCGACGCAGTCGGCGGGGGCGATGTGGCCCTGGGCCTCGATCTCCCGCCACGGGGCGTCGTAGCGCTTGGGCCCGATGAGGGAGAACACCTCCCCCTCGCGGTGGTCCTCGCGCACCAGGGTGGCAGTGAGGCCCAGCCGGCGCCGCGCCTGCAGCTCGGCGGTCATCCGGAACACGGGGGCGGGCAGCAGGTGCACCTCGTCGTAGACGATCAGCCCCCAGTCGTGGCCGTCGAGCAGCTCCAGGTGGGGGTGGATCCCGCCGCGGCGGCTGGTCAGCACCTGGTACGTGGCGATCGTCACGGGGCGGACCTCCTTGACGGCACCGGAGTACTCGCCGATCTCGTCCGCCGTGAGGGTGGTCCGGCGCAGCAGCTCGGCCTTCCACTGCCGCGCCGAGACCGTGTTCGTGACCAGGACGAGCGTCGTCGTGGAGCTCGCCGCCATCACTCCGGCGCCCACCAGCGTCTTGCCGGCTCCGCAGGGCAGGACGACGACGCCGCTGCCGCCCGCCCAGAAGTTCTCCACCGCGTGGCGCTGGTACGGGCGCAGGGACCAGGCCTCGCCCGTGAGCGGGTCCGTCCCCGTGAGGGCGAGGGGGTGGGGCGTGCCGTCCACGTAGCCGGCCCGGTCCTCCGCCGGCCAGCCCACGGTGAGCAGCAGCTGCTTGAGCTGACCGCGCGCGCTCGCGTGCACCACCGTGGTGGAGCCGTCGATGCGGGGCCCGAGCAGCGGGGCGATCTTCCGGTGCCGCGCGATCTCCTCCAGCACCGGGGCGTCGGAGCTGCGCAGCACGAGCCCGTGCACGGGGTCCTGCTCGAGCACGAGCCGGCCGTAGCGGGACATCGTCTCGTCGATGTCCAGCAGCAGGGCGTGGGGGACCGGGAAGCGGGACCGGGTGAGGAGGACGTCGAGCACCTGCTCGGCGTCCAGCCCGGCGGCCCGGGCGTTCCACAGGCCCAGCGGGGTGATGCGGTAGGTGTGCACGTGCTCCGGGGCACGCTCGAGCTCGGCGAAGGCGGCGAGCTCCCGCCGCGCGTCGTCGGCGTCCTCGTGGTCGAGCTCGAGCAGCACGGTCCGGTCGCTCTGGACGATCAGGGGTCCCACGGGGCGGCTCCTCCGCTGTCGGTCGGGTCGTCGGTCGGGTCGTCGGTCGGGTCGTCGGCCGGGCGCCGCGCCCGGTCCCGGCCGGTGAGCCGGTCCACCAGGTCCTGGACCTCCTCCGCGGACGGGACGGGCAGGCGCGGGGCGGGCACCTCGAGCAGCAGGGCCGGGTCGGCGGCGGGGACCGGCGGGGCGGGCTCGGCGGTCGCGACGTCGAGCGCCGGTTCCGTGCCCGTGGCCCGGACGGCGGCGGCGAGCTCCCGGAGCTCGCCGTCCCGGGCGGTGGGGCCGCGGCGCCGTCCGGGGGCCTCCGCGCCGGCGCCGACCACGAGCACGCCGGGCGCCGGCCGCCGCAACCGGCGCCCCGCGAGCTCCGGGGAGCCGGCGAGCGCCTCCAGCAGCTCCTCATCGCCCGTGAGCACCCAGTCCGCCCGGGTGATCCGGATCCGCCCGTGCCCGCGGCCGGCCTCCTCGACCAGGTAGGCCAGGGCCTGGGGCACCGGGCCCCGGCTGTGCTCCTCGAGCCACGCGAGGATCGAGGGCAGGGTCCAGCCCGCGTCGAGCGCGCGGTGCAGGGAGCGCTCGCTGAACCGGTGCCGCGGGACCGGCCCGTGGCCCTCAGGATCCGCCAGCCCGCCGAGGGCGCGGGCCACGTCGGGCGCGAGGTAGCCGGTGGCCGTGGCCGTGAGGTCGCTCTGCAGCAGCACCGTCCGCGAGGGCGCGGGCAGCCACCCCGCCACGGCGCGGACCGCGTCCTCGGGGCGGTTCTCCGCGAGGGCCAGGCCGGGGACGGTGAGGGCGTCGGCGCCCAGCAGGCCGAGCTCGGCGGCCTCCGTCAGCATTCCCGGGCCCCACCGGTCCAGGGCCCTGGCCAGGCGTGGGCGCCGCCAGCGGGCCAGTGCCAGGACGTCCTCGGCGCCGTGGCCCCCCGGGGCCCGCTCGGCGGCCTCGGCGTGGGCCGCCAGCAGCGCCCGGCGCACGGCCGGGGCCTCCGGGGCGTGCGTGCCCCGCGTGAGGACCCCGACGACCGAGCCGTCGGCCAGGGGCAGCCCCACCGCGGAGGGGACGACGTCGGAGGCCAGCCACGACCGCACCACGTGCCACCACTGGTCGGGGCGCTCGGCGTCCTCGAAGGGAGCCGGCGCCGGGCGCCAGGACGAGGTGTCCGGGTCCAGCCGGACGAGCCCGGTCAGCTCTCCCAGGCCGAGGAGGCGGACGAGCTCGGCGTGCTCGACGCCGAGGGCCGAGCGCAGGCGGCGCAGCTCGCGCACGCCGATCCCGCCCGCCCGCAGGGTGGTCAGCGGCCGGGCCCGCAGCTCGGCGCGCAGCGCCGCGGTGCGCCGCAGCAGCTGCTCGACCGCCGCGGCGGCGGCGTTGTCCCGCACGCGGCCGGGCACGGGCGCGCCCGGCCGGACGGGCGGCTCCGTGGGCGTGGTGGCCCAGGGATCGGGACCGCGCAGGAGCAGGCCGATCTCCCGCGGGAGCTCCACGTGGCGGGCGTCCACGGGGAACAGGACCCCGTGCGCCAGGAGCCAGTCGACCGGCCGGGCGGCGGCGTCGGCCGCGGGGTCGGCACGGCGCAGGGCGCCGGGCAGGGCGCCCACGGGGTGGGCGCGGAACCGGTCGAGCACCTCCTGCGCCGGGGCGGGCCACTGCGCGAGCTCCTCGGCGGTGCGGGGCACGGACCCGGCGACCGGTGCGCCCGGTGCCTCGCCGCGCAGGCGTGCGGCGAGGGCCGCGAGCACCGGCCTCGGCCGGCCGAGCCCCGCCGGGTAGCGGCCGAGGGCCTCCGCCAGCCCGGGCACGAGCCGCAGCACGTCGCCGTCCCGGTGCACGAGGCCCAGGCGGTGCAGCCGGTCCCAGGGCGGGCGGGCCGGCAGCGGCGCGGCGGGCCCGCCCAGCACCACGGCGCGTTCGACGGCGTCCAGCTCGGGCCGGGAGAGCTCGTCGAGGGCCCGGCGCAGGCCCGCGCGGGACAGCAGCGCCTCGGCGAGGTCCTCGACCGACTCCGTGCCCGGGCGCACGGCCTCCGGCCGGGCGGCCAGCAGCTCGCCCAGCTCGGCGGGGGAGCGGGACGCGAGATCCCGGAGCAGGCCGTCCGGGAGCACGGCTCAGGCCCGGCGGCGGCGCAGCAGGGAGCGCACCAGGACCGCGCAGAACAGCAGGAAGGCCACGGGGAACGCGAACCACGGGACGACGGTGAGCCCGTCCCAGGGGTCGGCGCCGACGGCCTCGAGCACGAGCAGCAGGGCGAGGCACGCGGCGGACACCAGGCCGAGCACGACCGCGGAGGCGCCCAGGACGTCGACCCCGGGGCGTCGGGCGGTGCGGTCCGCGGGCGCGGCCGCGCGGTCGTCGGTAGCAGGCATGGCTCCAGAATACCGAGCGCAGCGGTGTGCTGGTGACCGCGCCCCGGCGGCTCCCGTCCGTGGAGCAGGGCTAGAATGGGATGTTCCACAGGGTGGCCCGCCGGCAGCGACCGGCGGGCCCCCGCCACGAAACACGAGGACGAGGGAGACAGCGTGCCCACCGGCAAGGTCAAGTGGTTCGATGCGAAGAAGGGCTTCGGGTTCCTGGCGGCCGACGACGGCCAGGAAGTCTTCCTGCCCTCCTCGGCACTGCCCTCCGGGGCCACCACGGTGAAGCCGGGGACGCGGATGGAGTTCGGGGTGGCGCAGGGACGGCGCGGCGCGCAGGCGCTCTCCGCCCGGATCCTGGACCGCACCCCGTCGGTCGCGAAGAACGTCCGCAAGCCAGCCGACGAGATGGCGGTCATCACGGAGGACCTCATCAAGCTCCTGGACGACATGTCCAACGGGCTGCACCGGGGCCGCTACCCCGACTCCGCGCACGGGAAGAAGATCGCCGCGATCCTGCGCACCGTGGCCGACAACCTGGACGTCTGAGCCCACCGCACCGCCGCCCCGCTCCGCCCCGGCGCACCCCCCGCCGGCAACCGCCACCCATCGCCGACACCCAGCACGAGGGAGACCAGCAGTGACCGAGGAGACCGCCCAGGACGCGACCGCCGAGGCCGCGCCCGCGGCGCCCGAGCCGGCGGCACCGGCGCCCCGCCGCCGCCGGACCCCGAAGCACGACGCCCTGCTCGCGGCCGACGTCGCCACGGCCCGCGCCGCGGTCGAGCAGATCGCGGAGCCCGCGCAGATCGGTCCCGGGCACCGGGTGACGGCGGAGGGGGACCGGCTGGTCGTCCACCTCTTCGAGTGCGCGCTGCCCGGGTACCGAGGGTGGAACTGGTTCGCGAGCCTGGCCCGAGCCCCCCGCAGCAAGGCCGTGACGGTCTGCGAGGTGGGCCTGCTGCCGGGGGAGGACGCCCTCCTGGCACCCGAGTGGGTCCCGTGGTCCGCCCGGGTGAGCCCCGAGGAGAAGGCGCAGGAGGAGCAGGACCGGGCCGAGGAGGAGGCCGGGGAGGACGCCGCGGCCGGTGCGCCCGGCGGCCCCGGGGACGCGGCCGGCGGCGACCGGGCCCCCGAGGACCGTGCCGCGGCCGAGGACGGGTCCGTCCCGCCGCAGGAGAGCGAGCGGCCCTGACCGCTCCACCGGGGACCGCCGGGACGGACGAGGCCCCGGAGCCCGCGCGCGGGATGTTCCGGTCCTTCCGGTTCCGCAACTACCGGCTGTGGTTCCTCGGCGCGCTCGTGTCCAACATCGGGACGTGGATGCAGCGCACGGCCCAGTCGTGGCTGGTCTTCGACGAGCTCTCGGACCACGACGCCACCGCCATGGGCGTGGTGACGGCCCTGCAGTTCCTGCCCCAGCTCTTCCTCGCGCCCTGGGCCGGTGTGCTCGCGGACCGGCTCGACCGGCGGCGCCTGCTGCTGTGGACGCAGACGGCCATGGCGGTGCTGGCGGCCGGTCTGGGGGTGCTGGTCCTGGCCGGCGCGGCCACCCTGTGGCACGTCTACGGCTTCGCCCTCGCCCTGGGCGTCGTCTCCACGCTGGACGCCCCCGTGCGCCAGACCTTCGTCTCCGAGATGGTCGACGACGCCTACCTCTCCAACGCCGTGGCCCTGAACGCGACCTCGTTCAACACGGCCCGGATGATCGGGCCCGCCGTGGCCGGCGTGCTCGTCGCCTCGATCGGGTCGGGCTGGGTGTTCCTCCTCAACACGCTGACCTTCGGCGCCATGCTCGCCGCCGTTCTGGCGATCCGCACGGACGAGCTGCGCGGGATGCCGCGGTCCGGCCGGGGGCGGGGGCAGATCCGGGAGGGCCTGGCCTACGTCGGCAGCCGCCCCGACATCGTGGCCGTGCTGATCACCATCTTCCTCATCGGCACCTTCGGGCTGAACTTCGCGGTGTTCCTGGCGGCCATGGCCGGCCCCGAGTTCGGCCGCGGCCCGGAGACCTTCGGACTGCTCAACTCGGTCCTGGCGGTCGGCACGGTGGCGGGGGCCCTGCTCTCGGCCCGGCGCCGCAGCGCCCGGCTGCGCTACGTCTACGGGGGCAGCGCGGTCTTCGCCGTCAGCTGCCTGGGCGCGGCGACGGCGCCCAGCCTGCCGCTGTTCGCGCTGTGGCTGGTGCCCTGCGGACTGTCCTCCCTCACCATCATGACCACCGCCAACGCGTACGTGCAGTCGACCACCTCACCGGTGATGCGCGGACGGGTCATGAGCCTGTACATGGCCATCTTCATGGGCGGCACCCCGATCGGGGCGCCGGTCGTCGGCTGGATCACCGACGCCCTCGGGGCGCGCTGGGGCATGGGGGTCGCCGTGGCTGCGGGTCTCGGCGGGGCCCTGGTGGGCTTCGTCGTGTGGTGGCGGCTGCGCGCGGGGCGCGTGCCCGCCGGTTAGCGCCCCGACCGTCCCTGGAGCTGCTCGACGACGTGGTCGACGCAGCGCAGCAGCCGGGCCACGTCGTCGGGCTCGATCGAGACGAACGTGGCGATCCGCAGCTGGTTGCGCCCCAGCTTGCGGTAGGGCTCGACGTCCACCACTCCGTGGGCGCGCAGGACCGCCGCGACACCGGCCGCGTCCACGGCGTCGTCGAAGTCCACGGTGGTGATCACGGTGGAGCGGTCCTCCGGGCGGGCCACGAACGGGCTCGCGAAGGGGGCCGCCTCCGCCCACGCGTAGACGAGGTCGGAGGACTCCTTCGTGCGGGCCGCGGCCCACGCCATGCCGCCCTGCTCGTTGAGCCACCGGACCTGCTCGTCGAGCATGACCAGGGTGGCCAGGGCGGGAGTGTTGTAGGTCTGGTTCTTCCGGGAGTTCTCGAGCGCCGTGGTGAGCTGCAGGAAGTCGGGGACCCACCGCCCCGAGGCGCCGATCCGCTCGATCCGCTCGACGGCCGCGGGGGAGAACGCGCCGAGCCACAGCCCGCCGTCGGAGCCGAAGTTCTTCTGCGGGGAGAAGTAGTAGACGTCCGTCGCGGCCAGATCGGCGGCCATTCCGCCGGCCGCCGAGGTGGCGTCGACCAGCACGAGCGCCTCGTCCGCGGTGCCGGCGGGCCGCGCCACGGGCGCGGCGACCCCGGTGGAGGTCTCGTTCTGGGGCCAGGCGTAGACGTCCACGCCCTCCTCCGCACGGGCCTCCGGGCGCGCTCCGGGGGCCGACTCCACGATCGAGGAGGCCTCCAGGAACGGGGCGCCGTCGGTGGCCTGGGCGAACTTCGCCCCGAACTCGCCGAACACCAGGTGCTGTGCCTTGCGCTGCACGAGCCCGAAGGCGGCGGCGTCCCAGAAGGCGGTCGCCCCGCCCAGGCCCAGCAGCACCTCGTAGCCCTCGGGGAGGCCGAGGAACTGCGCGAGGCCCTCGCGCACCGAGCCCACGAGCTGCTGCACCGGCGCCTGGCGGTGGGACGTCCCGAGCAGGGCGGTTCCGGCGCGGGCCACGGCCTCGACCTGGGCCGGGCGGATCTTCGAGGGGCCGGCGCCGAACCGGCCGTCGGCGGGCAGCAGGTGCTGGGGGATGGTGACGTGTGCGGGCAACGGGCGCTCCCTCGGGATGACGTGCGGCGGGTGACGGGCGGTGGGCGCGGCCGCCGGGACGGGACGCTCGCGCCGTGCGCGCCTCGGCCCATTCTGCCCCACCCGCGGACGCCGGGCTCCGCGCGTGCCGGGTGCGGGGGGCGCCGGGCTGCGGGGTGCCGGGGGCGGTGGGCGCCGGGCTGCGGGGTGCCGGGGGCGGTGGGCGCCGGGCTGCGGGGTGCCGGGGGCGGTGGGCGCCGGGCTGCGGGGTGCCGGGGGCGGTGGGCGCCGGGCTGCGGGGTGCCGGGGGCGGTGGGGGCCGGGCTCATCGGGCCGTGGGCTCCGCGGGTGCCGCTCTCCGTCCGGGCCAGAACGGGGCTCTCGCACTAAGCTCGTGCAGGAAGACCGGACCGGGCAGGATCCCCGGGGCCGGACGGCCGGACGAAGGATGACTGAGGCATGAGCGACCTGATCGACACCACGGAGATGTACCTGCGGACCGTGCTCGAGCTCGAGGAGGAGGGGATCACACCGATGCGGGCCCGCATCGTGGAGCGTCTCGACCACTCCGGGCCCACGGTCTCGCAGACGGTGTCCAGGATGGAGCGGGACGGGCTGCTGACCGTGGGCCCGGACCGGTCGCTGCTGCTCACCGAGGCCGGCCGGGAGCGAGCCGTGCAGGTCATGCGCAAGCACCGGCTCGCGGAGCGGCTGCTCGCCGACGTCATCGGCCTGGACCTGGCCCAGGTCCACGACGAGGCGTGCCGGTGGGAGCACGTCATGAGCGAGCAGGTCGAGCGGCGGCTCGTGGACCTGCTGCACAGCCCCCGGCACTCGCCGTACGGCACGCCGATCCCCGGTCTCGCCGCCCTCGGGGTGGAGGACAGCCCCGCCGCGGCGCACCCCTCCCTGCTCGACGCCGCCCGCCACGTCCCGGACGGCCCGCACACCATCGCGCTGCTGCCGGAGGTGGTCCAGGCGGACGCCGACCTGCTGGGCGTGCTGAGCGACGTGGGCGTGCTCACCGGGGCCCAGGTCAGGGCGCGGGTGGACGGTCAGCTCGTGCGCATCGAGGTGCCGGCCACGGGACGGTCCGCGGAGGTCGACCTGCGGACCGCCGCGGCCATCCGCGTCCTCGCCTCCTGACGCCCCGCCGGGGGCGACGGGGGACATCTCCCGCCGTGCCCTCCGAAGCGGCGCGGCGTCGCCCGCCGGGGCCCGAAACCGCCCCGGCGGGCGGTCCCGTCCCGGATGTGTGGACGTTCACAAGACACTTTCGGCCAGTCCGGTCCCCGGCGGGCGCCCGAGAGGTGCCGGCCCTGGTGGGACGCGGATTTCCCGGGCTCAGAAGCACACTGCACAGGCCGTCACGCGGGCAAATTCATCTGCTCAACCAATCAATAGGGCCGAATTGATATCACGTTCGTTGCCTCTTCGTGATCGGCCGTGATCAAAACGTGACACTTCCGTAATCTGTCATGTACTGTTCAACGCGTGCCGATCACTGGTCGGATCGGCGCCCACGAAGCACATCGCCGAATTCTGCCGGTGCCCGTGGCCTCTACACAGAAACTGCTTGGCAGAAGCGGGGGAACCACTTTCGGTCCCGGTGATCCGGGTCCTTGGGGTTAAGTCGTCAGAGCGCGTGCGTTCTGCGGCCGGGTGTCTCCCACCCGAATCCGACAGCTCACCTCGTAGGCAAAGGGAGGAACTCAACCATGTCGCTTTTCAAGCAGAACTCTGCCCGCCACCGCGCCGAGAGCACCTCGCACGCCGTGCGCAACACCACCATCGCCGCCGCCGCCGGCGCCGCGGTGATCGGCTCCATCGCCCCGGCCCAGGCCTACGCCCAGGCCCCCGTCGAGTCCGGCGCGGCCTACTCGGCCCCGGCCCCGGCATCCGCCTCGCTGGCCGGCTACACCTCGTACACCTACGAGGCCCCGGTCGCCGCGCAGCCCGCCGCCCAGCCCGCCGCCCCCGCCTACGAGGCCCCGGCCCCGGCACCCCAGCCGGCCGCCGCCTCCGCGAGCGTGACCCCCCAGTCCACCGCCACCACGGCCATCGCCCCGGCCGCCGGCGGCATCGTCGGCACCGCGATGTCCGCGCAGGGTGCCGGCTACGTCTACGGCGGAACCGCCTACGGCGCCTGGGACTGCTCCGGTTTCACCCAGTGGGTCTTCGCCCAGAACGGCATCGACCTGCCCCGCACCACCTGGTCCCAGTTCGCGGCGGGCACCCCCACCGCCAACCCGCAGCCCGGCGACCTCGTCTCCCAGAACGGCGGCGCGCACGTGGGCGTCTACATCGGTGGCGGCAAGATGATCTCCGCCCTGAACCCGACCCAGGGCACCCAGGTCCACTCCGTCAACGCCATGCAGCTGGACGGCTACTACACCTTCTGATCGGTCCCCGCCGCCCGCACCTCCGGGTGCGGGCGGCACCCGATCCCCCCCAGGGCACGGAGAGCCGCTCTCCCGGTTCTCCGTGCTTCCTGCTGTCCGCCCGGACAGCGCCTCTCCCCTCCGCTCGCCCGGCCGTCGTTCCCGATCCCGGAACACCGTCCTGCCGGACACCGGACCACCCCAGCACCGCCCGGGGCGATCCGTGCTGTCCCCGTGCCCTCCGGCAGGCCGGCTCGGCCCCGCCAGAAAGTCGTCTGAACTCCTCATGACCCGTGACCTGAACTCCTCGAACGGCATCGGCTCGCTCCTGACCGGCAAGGCCCGCACCGTGGCCGCCGTCGCTGCGTTCTCCGGACTGGCCCTCGCCACCACCGTGTCCGTGCAGGCCGCTCCGGCCCAGGACGCCTCCGCCGACGCCCCGCTGTCCGCCGTGGCCGCCGCGACCCCCGCCGCGGCCCCTGCCGTGTCCCTCGAGCCCGTCGCCCACGTGACGAAGGCCGAGAAGCCGGCGTCGGAGAAGCCTGCTGCGAAGAAGGCGGAGAAGAAGGCCGAGAAGAAGGCCGAGCGGAAGGTGCAGACGCCGGTCGTCGCGGCCCCCGCCGTGGCCGCCCCGGCCCCGAAGCCGGCCGTGCCGGCCGCCCCCGCCCCGAGGCCGGCCGCCGCGCCCGCCCCGGCCCCGAAGCCGGCCGCCGCGCCGGCCCCGGTCGTGGCGGCGCCGAAGCCCGCCGCTCCCGAGCCGGTCGTGCAGGCCGCCCCGGCCCCGAAGCCCGTCGCCGCCCCGAAGCCGGTCGTGCAGGCCGCCCCGGCCGCCGAGCGCACCGTCAGCACCCAGAGCTCCGCCTCCGGCAAGGGCGCGACCATCTCCTCCGCCGCCATGGGTCAGCTCGGCGTGGGCCAGGACTGCACCGCGCTCGTCACGAACGCCCTGCGCGCCGCCGGGATCAACCACCACGGCTGGCCGGCCTCCTACCTGAGCCTCGGCACGCAGGTCTCCGCCGGCCAGGCGCAGCCCGGCGACCTCGTCTACTACGCCGACGGCGGCATGGGCGCGGCCCACATCGGCGTCTACATCGGCGGCGGCAAGGCCGTCCACGGCGGCTGGAACGGCGGCACGACCGTCATCGACAGCGTCAACGTGGGCTCCGGCCCCGTCTACGTCCGCGTGCGCTGAGCGCCCGCGAGAGCACCGGTTCGGGTGCGCGGTTCCTGGTCGGCCAGACGGGAACCGCGCACCCGCTGTCGTTCCCGGAGTCTCCTCGCCGGCCGCTGCGGCGCCCGCTCCGGTGCCCGCCCGGCGGCCGATAGACTGGGACCATGTCCACCGACTTCAGCCGCAACGCCCGCACGAGCCTCGATCGTGAGTACGCCTACATGGCCTACGGCATGATCGCCGGCGCCGTGCCCGGCATCGTGGCCGGGTTCGTGGTCGCGGCCTTCGTGGGCCACGCCGCGATGTGGCTCTCCGTCCTCGGCGGCATCGGGATCGTGCTCGGACTGGTCACCGGGATCCTGCTCCACCGGCGGCGGCACGTCACGCCCGGGCGCACGGACCGCCGGGAGGGCGGCGCAGCGCCGGAATGACGTGCTCCCGCAGCAGCGGGGCCAGGTCCGCGGGGAGCGCGTCGAGGACGTGCTCGTCGACGTGCTGCCAGCGCAGCTCCTCGATCTCCGCGAGCGGCACGGGCCGGCCCGTCAGCGGCGCCGTGAACACGGTGCAGCGCACCCACGTGCCGGCCTCGTTCGCGGCCGGCGCCTCGAACTCCCCGAGCAGGCTCAGCTGAGCGGGGTCCAGCCGCAGGCCCACCTCCTCCGCCGTCTCGCGCACGGCCGCCGCCGCCGGGGACTCACCGGGATCGAGCTTGCCGCCCACCAGCATGAAACGCTCCGTGCCGCGCTTGCGCACCGTCAGCAGCGCCCCGTCGTCGTCCCGCAGGCACACGGCGGTGATGGTCAGCACCGCGGCCTCCGCGGGGGGACCGGCGGGACCCGCCCCGACGGCCGCGCGCAGCCGGGCGATCTCGTCCTCGAGGTTGCGGACCGCCGCGGCGCCCCACCGCCGCCGGGCGGCCGGGGTCCGGAACAGCGGGCGCCGGTGCCGGAGGTCCTCGAGCACGCGCAGCCGGGCCTGCGCGAACACCGCCTCCGGCACGTGCGCGTACTCCTTCCGGACCCCCGCGACATAGGCGGCGTAGCCCGCCGGGTCGGCCCCGAGCACCGAGAGATCGGCGTCGAGGAGCAGCCCTCCGGCGGGGTCCTCGTCGGTGACCCGGTGCCCGAGGGTGAGCAGCACCAGCCGTTCGACCTCCGCCGCGAGCGTCTCGGGGAAGCCGGCGGCGGTCAGCCGCGCACGGGCCAGCTCCGCGGACTCCTGCTCGTCGGCCCCGGGGCGGCCCCGGTAGACCGCGTCGTGGAACCACGCGGCCAGGACCAGGGCCTCGGACCGGGCGGGGTCGAGCCGGGTCCCGGCCAGCAGCAGGTCGAGGGCCTCGAGCACCGCGAGCAGGTGCGCCGGGCCGTGGTAGTGCCGGTGCGGCTCGCTCCACCGGTGCACGAGCTCCTCGCCCAGCGCCGGGTGCGCCGGGAAACGGGCGGCCCACCGCCGCAGGAGGACACGGGCGATCCGGTCCGGGCGCGCCCGCGCGGGAACGCGCAGCCCGCTGCGCACGAGCACGCGCGTGAGCTGCCGGCCGTCGACCGGCCGGGCACCCGCGGCCACCGCCTGCTCGTACCGGCTCTCCGGCACGTCGTAGTGGTCCCGGTCGAAGGCGCGCCGGGAGACCCCCAGCCGGTCCGCGAAGGCGTGCAGCTCCTCGTAGGAGGTGTCGGAGACCAGGTGCGAGAAGTGCGTGCCGTGGGCCGGCCACAGCGGCGGATCGATGTAGACGGGCATGCGATCGATCCTAGTGGGGCTGCACCGGCCGGCTCCCGGCGGGTCGGACGGGTGTCCGGGCCGTCGGGCGGTGGGCCCGGCGGGCCCGGACGGGCCGTCGGGCGGCGGCTCGGACGGGTGTTCGGGCCGCCGGGCGGTGGGCTTCGCCGGACCCGGACAGGCCGTCGGCCGGTGGGCTTCGCCGGGTCCGGACAGGCCGGGGTCCGGAGGCGGCCGGTTAGCGGGGGTCCGGGGGAGCCCCTAGACTGTTCGCGTCGCCCTCGTAGCTCAGGGGATAGAGCACGGCTCTCCTAAAGCCGGTGTCGTTGGTTCGAATCCAATCGAGGGCACGCACGGACGCCCCGGACCGCACGGTCCGGGGCGTCCGACCGTCCGGAGCGGTTCCGGCGCGGGGCCGGACGCAGTTCCGGCGCGGGGCCGGACGCAGTTCCGGCGCGGGTCTGCGCGCCCCGGGCCCCTTCGGCACCCGGACCCGCCGGTCAGCGCCGCGGGGTGGGCGCGCGGTCCCGGGGCGGGGCATCGCCGGAGGCGGTGCCCGACCGGCGCCGGACGGCCTCCACGGCCACGGCCGCGGTCACGGCGAGCAGCAGCACCAGCAGGACCCAGCGGGCGACCACCAGCACGGAGGCCGTGGTCACGGCGGAGCCGTCCCCGGGGTCCGCGAGAGCGGCGTCGATCGCCGCGTTGCCCGCCAGCGAGACGGCCGCGAAGCCGAGCACCACGGCCGAGCGAAGCCATCGCCGGGTACGGGAGGCCGTGTTGACCGCCACGAACAGCAGCCACGCCAGTCCCACGAACAACGGGGCCAGCAGCCCGGACGAGCGGTGCACCGCCTCGTACTGGGCGCGCCCCTCCGCGCCGAGCGCAGCGGCGAGGCGCTCGGCGTGCTCCTGGCCGAACCCGCCCGGCATCCACTCGGGCAGGGCGAGCCCGTCGGCCGCCGCGGCGCCGTACCGGGGGAGGATCCAGGCGTGCACGTACAGCCACAGGAGCGTCGCCACGGACATGGCCACGCCCACCACGAGACCCGAGCTCGACCGCGTGGGCTCCGGCCGGAGCTCACCGGGTGCCGCCTGGTGCAGGCGCGCTCCCCGGGGCGGCCCCGCGGGTGAGGCGGCGCCGCCGTGCTTGCGTGCCTTCTGTGCGCGTGTCAGTCCCATGCCCCCATTATCCTGTCGTGCGCCCACCGCCCAACGCGGGGACCGAGGGGTAGGCTGGGGCCACCCGCACCGGTCCTGACGGACCGCACGGGGGGCGGCCCGGCCGAGGACGACCGGGCGCTCGACGAGGACGACACGGAGGTGCCGGTCATGGAACTGTCCATCGGACTCCCGGACGGCCTGCTCATGCGGCTGACCGAGGGCAACGTGCTGACGCTGTTCGAGAAGGACCACGAGACGGTGCGCCGCACGGTGGACTGCTCCGTCCTCGGCGGCGCCCCCATCGCGGACATGGTGTGGTCGCACAAGCTCTCGGCCGTGATCGTGGCGGTGCCCACCCTGCACCGGCTCTTCCGCTGGGACCCGTACACCGACGTGCTGTACGAGTTCGCGGGCACGGGCGAGTCCGGACGGCGGGACGGCAAGGCGGCGCAGGCGAAGTTCGCCGCCACCGTGTCCATCACCGAGGACGGCGGCGGCACCCTCTGGCTCATCGACCGGGACTCCTCGTCCCTGCGCTGCATCGAGATCGACACCGACAAGCCCGACGGCGGCCCGCAGGTCTGCACCGTCGTGGGCCGGGCGGGCGCCGGCTTCACCGACGGCCCCACGGACGTGGCGCAGCTGGACCACCCCGAGGACCTGCAGATCCTCTACGACGGCTCCGTCGTGATCGCCGACACCGGCAACGACGCCATCCGGCACCTCGATCCGGCCAGCCGGGAGCTCGACACCGTCTACGGCGGAGGGGCCGAGAACTCCGTCGAGTTCGACGACGACATCCGGCTGCACCGGCCGGTCCGGGTCACGGTCGCCGACTCGGAGCTGTGGGTCGAGGACGACAACGGCCGCCACCGGCTCGAACTGCACTTCGTCTGAGGGCCGTCCCCCGGCCGGCCCGGCTGTCCCCGGGCCTCGGTAGACTGGGCCCACGATGGACTACCTCTTCGACAACCCGCTCCTGCCCTCCGCGTCCGTGGCCCGCCCCGGCGCCGCCGCCCCGCCGCGGCGCGGCACCGCCTCCGCCGACGCCCTCGTGGAGGGGCTCAACGAACCGCAGCGGGCCGCCGTCGAGCACTCCGGCTCACCGCTGCTGATCGTCGCCGGCGCCGGCTCCGGCAAGACCCGCGTGCTGACCCACCGGATCGCGCACCTGCTGGCCACCGGCCGGGCCCACCAGGGCGAGATCCTGGCGATCACGTTCACGAACAAGGCCGCGGCCGAGATGCGCGAGCGCGTGGTCGAGCTCGTGGGAGACTCGGCGAGGTCGATGACGATCTCCACCTTCCACTCCTTCTGCGTGCGCGTGCTGCGGCGGGAGGCCGCGAGCGTGGGCCTGAAGTCGACCTTCTCCATCTACGACTCCGCGGACTCCCTCCGGCTCATCACGCTCGTGGCCAAGCAGCACGACCTCGACCCCAAGCGCTTCGCGCCGAAGAGCATCCAGCACCGGATCTCCGCGCTGAAGAACGAGCTCGTCGACGACGAGACGTACCTGTCCCGGGCCTCCGAGAGCGACCCCTTCGAGAGCGCCGTGGCCCAGGTCTACCGCGGCTACACCGAGCGGCTGCGCGCGGCCAACGCCATGGACTTCGACGACCTCATCAGCCAGACCGTGCACATGCTCCGGGCGTTCCCGCAGGTGGCCGAGTACTACCGGCGGCGCTACCGGCACGTGCTCATCGACGAGTACCAGGACACCAACCACGCGCAGTACGCGCTCGTCCGGGAGCTCGTCGGGACCGGCGCGGACACCGGGACCGGTCCCGGGGCGAGCCCCGTGCCGCCCGCCGAGCTGACCGTCGTGGGCGACTCGGACCAGTCGATCTACGCGTTCCGCGGGGCCGACATCCGCAACATCGTCGACTTCGAGCAGGACTACCCCCAGGCCCGCACGATCCTGCTGGAGCAGAACTACCGGTCCACCCAGAACATCCTCACCGCGGCCAACGCGGTGATCGCCAAGAACAAGGGCCGCCGGGACAAGCGGCTGTGGACGGCCTCGGGCAGCGGCGAGAAGATCACCGGCTACGCCGCCGAGAACGAGCACGAGGAGGCCCGCTTCATCGCCGAGGAGATCGACCGCCTCCAGGACGAGGACGGCTACCGCCCCGGCGACGTGGCCGTGTTCTACCGCACCAACGCGCAGTCCCGCTCCCTCGAGGAGATCCTCATGCGCGTCGGACTGCCGTACAAGGTGGTGGGCGGCACCCGCTTCTACGAGCGCAAGGAGATCAAGGACGCCCTGTCCTACCTGCGCGCGATCGTGAACCCGGACGACGACATCAACGTCCGCCGGATCGTGAACGAGCCCAAGCGGGGCATCGGCGACCGCGCGGAGGGCGCCGCCGCGGCGCTCGCCGAGCGCGAGCGGATCTCCTTCATGGCCGCCCTGCGCCGCGCCGACGAGGCACCCGGGATGGCCACCCGTTCGCTCAACGCGGTCAAGGGGTTCGTCCAGCTCATGGACGACCTCGCCTCGGTCGCCGAGGGCTCGGGGGCCGCCTCCGTCCTCGAGGCCGTCCTGGAGCAGTCCGGCTACCTCGCGGCCCTGCGCCAGTCGCAGGACCCCCAGGACGAGTCCCGGGTCGAGAACCTCGCGGAGCTCGTGGCCGTGGTCCGCGAGTTCGAGCGGGACCGCCCCGAGGCGGGGCTGCCCGAGTTCCTCGAGCACGTCTCCCTCGTGGCCGACGCCGACCAGATCCCCAACCGGCCCGCCGCCGGGACCGAGGGCGGGCCGACCGCCGAGCAGATCGCGCAGGAGGTCGCCGAGGCCCGTGCCCAGGGCGTGGTCACCCTCATGACCCTGCACACCGCGAAGGGCCTCGAGTTCCCGGTGGTCTTCCTGACCGGGATGGAGCACGGGCTGTTCCCGCACCAGCGCTCCCTCACGGACGAGAAGGAGATGGAGGAGGAGCGGCGCCTCGCCTACGTGGGTCTCACCCGGGCCCGCGAGCGCCTCTACCTCACCCGGTCGGAGTTCCGCTCCATGTGGGGGCAGTCCCAGTACAACCCGGCCAGCCCGTTCCTGGACGAGATCCCGGCCGAGCTGCTCGACTGGAAGCGCGAGGGCTCCTCCGCCCCGGCGTCGTGGGGCTCCGCGCTGCACGGCGGCGGCTCCGGGCAGCGGGACCCGATGCGGGGCTCCTACTGGGGCGCGGCGGCGGCGTCGAACGCGGCCTTCGAGCGGATGGCCCCGTCCCGGGCCACCACGGCGGGCCGGGTCCAGCCCAACAAGGAGATCCCGAGCCTGTCCGTCGGCGACACCGTCGACCACAAGGCGTTCGGGAAGGGCACGGTGGTGTCCCTCGAGGGTGCCGGCGACAAGACCGTGGCGAAGGTGCGGTTCGGGGCCGACGAGAAGCGTCTCCTGCTGCGCTACGCACCGCTGACGAAGGTGGGCTGAGCCCGGCGGGCCCGCCGCGGTCCCGTCCGGCGAGCAGCCGCCCGCCGCGGACGCGTGCGGCCGGCGGCCGTGCAGGAACGGAGGAGCCCCCGTGGTGGGGACGGCCCCGTCGACGGGCCGTCCCCACCACGGGGGCTCTGCGCGCGGCGCACCGCCGCGGTCCGGTGCCTAGGAGGTGGGCGCCTTGACCTGGTAGATCGCGCCGGTCGAGACGTCCTCCTCGAGCGCCTCGAGGGTCCGGCCGCGGGTCTCCGGGACCTGCGTGTAGACGAAGATCAGCGCCAGCACGCCGACCCCGGCGAAGAGGAAGAACGTCCCGGTGATCCCGACCGCGTCGACCAGGGAGGGGAAGTAGAGCGAGAGGACGCCGTTGGCGACCCACAGCATGAACACGGACACGCCGATCCCGAAGCCGCGCATGTGCAGCGGGAAGACCTCCGAGAGGTACACCCACACCGCGACGTTGAGGAAGGTCTGCATGGAGCCGACGAAGGCGACGACCAGGGCCAGGATCACCCAGGGGCGCAGCGGGTTGCCCTCCTCCAGGGTCAGCGCGGAGATCCCGATGAGCAGGTGGCAGGTGGTGGTGAGGGTCAGCCCGATCATGAAGGTCTTGCGCCGGTCGAGCCGGTCCATCAGGTACAGCGCGATGAACCCGCCGACCACGGCGATCACCCCGGGGGCGATGTTGGCGATCAGCGCCGCGCCCGCCTCGAAGCCCGACTCGATGAGCACGATCTGCCCGTAGTACATGATCGAGTTGATGCCGGTGAGCTGCTGGGCGATGCCCAGGCCGATGCCGACGAGCATGATCCGGATCAGGTGCTTGTTGGTCAGAATCGTGCCCAGCCCGATCCGGTTCTCGGCCCGCTCCTCCTCGGTGATGTGCTCGACCTCGCCGAGCTCGGCGATCGCGCGGTCCTCGGAGCGCACCGACTTGAGCACCGCGAGGGCCTCTTCGTGGCGGCCCTTCTCGACGAGCCAGCGCGGGGACTCGGGCATCCGGAGCATCCCGACGAACAGCGCCACGGCCGGCAGCGCGGAGATCGCGAACATGATCCGCCAGACCCCGGTGACATCGCTGAAGACGTTGCCGATGATCGCGTTGATCACGAACGCCGAGAGCTGGCCGATCACGATGGCGACCTCGTTGCGGCCCGCGATCGAGCCGCGGATCTCGTACGGGGCCAGTTCGGCGAGGAAGACGGGCACGACCGCCGAGGCCCCGCCCACGGCCAGGCCCAGGCAGATGCGCCCGGCCACCAGGATCTCGTAGGACGGGGTGAAGACGACGATCATCGTGCCGACGAAGAACAGCACGGCCAGCAGGAGGATGGTCCTGCGCCGTCCCCAGGCGTCCGAGATCCGGCCTCCGGAGAGGGCGCCGACGGCGGCGGCGAAGACGAGCGAGCTGGTGACCACGCCCTCCGTGAGCGGGGTGAGGCCGAGCTCGGCCGACATCGGGCGCAGCGCGCCGTTGATCACGCCGGTGTCGTAGCCGAACAGCAGGCCGCCGAAGCAGGCGACGATGGAGATCAGGCCCAGGCGCTTGCGGTGCGGCCCGGAGGTCAGAGGAGGCAGCGTGGCGGCTGCCTCGTGCGGTGACGATGTGGCCATCGGAGGTTCCTTTGTTCGTGCGCAGCCGTTGCGCTCTTCATGATGAGGGTTCGTCAGTGCGAAGGGCCACGGGGAGCGTGACGCAGGTCTCACTGATGCTGATGTCACTATGTTAGGACATATGCGTGGGGCAGGGAACCCTGCCGGACGGATTTTTGTGACGGCCGCAACATCCGTCGTCGTCAGGCCCCGAACCGGTCCCGGAGCCGGGGACGACGGAGGCCGACCCGACCGGGTGCAGGGAGGGCGCGGGCCGGCAGGCGGGTGCCTTCAGACGAACAGCAGCACCGCCACGGCCGCGGGGGCCGTCCAGCGCAACGACCTGCCGGTGAGGTTGTGCACCGCGCCCAGCAGCGTGCAGCAGACCACGGCCGTGGCGACGGAGGCCCAGCCGCCGAGGAGCAGCCCGGGCAGGGCGAGCAGGAGCCCGAGGACGAGCCCGCCCACCGGCGCGGCCTGTGCCCAGCGCAGCGGCCGGCGCAGCTCCACGGCCCGCTGCACGCACGTCAGGACCAGCGCCAGGAGCAGGGACCGGCCCACGTGGTAGGCCGCGAAGCCCACCATGCCCAGCCACGCGCCTCCGCCGTAGTCGGCGTAGAGGTCCAGGTAGAGCTGGATCGGCTGGACGCGCCACTCGCCCACGAGGAAGACGGGCAGGATCACCCCGAGCAGGACCGCCAGCACGAACAGGAACAGGGCGGTGGTGGTCCGCCGGTGGTCGACCGCGGGGGAGGGGGAGGGGGCCGAGGGCGGAGGGACGCCGGGGTCCAGGGCCCGGTGGCGCAGCCACGCCACGAGACCTCGCTGGATCCCGACCCACGCCGCGCCCAGGCAGAGCCAGGCGAAGACCTGCCAGCCCAGCGGGTAGACGTCGGGGATCTCGCCGGTGAGGGTGAGCACCGTGCCGTCGACCACGGTCTCGAGCCCGAGGGCCACGAACGCGAAGGTCGCGATCGAGACGAGGAAGCCGGGGTCGGCGGGGGCGAACGCCCGGTTCTCGGGGGGGTCGACAGAACTCATGGGGCCAGTCAATCAAGAAACGCCGGGCCGCACGCGCGCGTCCCCGGTTGTGGCCGCCGATTCGGCATGCACTACAGTCTCGTACAGGGAGTGCACCGGAAAGTCCCGCGCCCGGAACGGCTCCGCGGAACGACCCGGACGCATCCGCCGGGCCTCGGCCGGGAGGATGCGGGCGCTCCGTTCACCATCCGGTCGGAGGACGACCCGCGTACTGCCCGGGTCGCCGCCGCCCACGACTTCGACGAAGAAGGGCATTTACCCGTGGACCTGTTCGAATACCAGGCACGCGACCTGTTCGAGAAGCACGGCGTCCCCGTGCTCCAGGGCATCGTCGCGACCACCCCCGAAGAAGCAAGGGCCGCCGCCGAGAAGATCGGCGGAGTCACCGTCGTGAAGGCCCAGGTCAAGGTCGGAGGCCGCGGCAAGGCCGGTGGCGTCAAGGTCGCCAAGAACGCCGACGAGGCCTACGAGTACGCCCAGCAGATCCTCGGGATGGACATCAAGGGCCACACCGTCCACCGGGTCATGATCGCCCAGGGCGCGGACATCGCCGAGGAGTACTACTTCTCGATCCTGCTGGACCGCGCCAACCGCTCGTACCTCGCCATGTGCTCCGTCGAGGGCGGCGTGGAGATCGAGCAGCTCGCCGTCGAGCGTCCCGAGGCCCTGGCCCGGGTCGAGGTCGTCCCGACCGAGGGCATCACCGAGGCCAAGGCCCAGGAGATCGTCCGCGAGGCCAGGTTCGACGAGGAGACCGCCGCGAAGGTGGCCCCCGTCCTCGTGAAGCTGTGGGACGTCTTCAAGAAGGAGGACGCCACGCTCGTCGAGGTCAACCCGCTCGTGAAGACCGGCGACGGGCAGGTCATCGCCCTCGACGGCAAGGTCACCCTGGACGAGAACGCCGAGTTCCGCCAGCCCGAGCACGCCTCGCTCGCGGACAAGTCCAGCGCCGACCCCCTCGAGGAGAAGGCCAAGGAGCACGACCTCAACTACGTCAAGCTCGACGGCGAGGTCGGCATCATCGGCAACGGCGCGGGTCTGGTCATGTCCACCCTGGACGTCGTCGCCTACGCCGGGGAGAAGCACGGCAACGTCAAGCCGGCCAACTTCCTGGACATCGGCGGTGGGGCCTCGGCCGAGATCATGGCCGCCGGCCTGGACGTGATCCTCAACGACCCGCAGGTGAAGTCCGTGTTCGTCAACGTCTTCGGCGGCATCACCGCGTGCGACGCCGTGGCCAACGGCATCGTGAAGGCGCTCGAGATCCTCGGCGACGAGGAGGACAAGCCGCTGGTGGTCCGCCTGGACGGCAACAACGTCGAGGAGGGCCGGCGCATCCTCGCCGGCGCCAACCACCCGCTGGTCACCCTCGCCGAGACCATGGACGAGGGTGCGGACAAGGCTGCCGAGCTCGCCCACGCCGCCAACTGATCCGCCGACACGGACGAACACTTCTAAGGAACGAACAGCAATGGCTATCTTTTTGAACAAGGACTCCAAGGTCATCGTTCAGGGCATCACCGGCGGCGAGGGCACCAAGCACACCGGGCGCATGCTCGCGGCGGGGACCCAGGTCATGGGCGGCGTGAACGCCCGCAAGGCCGGCACCACCGTGTCCCACCAGGACAAGGACGGCAACAGCGTGGACCTGCCGGTCTTCGGCACGGTCGCCGAGGCCGTCGAGAAGACCGGCGCGGACGTGTCGATCGTCTTCGTCCCGCCGGCCTTCACGAAGGACGCCGTGATCGAGGCCATCGACGCCGAGGTCCCGCTGGTGGTCGTGATCACCGAGGGCATCCCGGTGCAGGACTCCGCCGAGTTCTGGGCCTACGCCAAGTCCAGGACCGGTGCGGACGGCAAGCAGACCACCCGCATCATCGGCCCGAACTGCCCCGGCATCATCACCCCCGGCGAGTCGCTGGTCGGCATCACCCCGGCCAACATCACCGGCAAGGGCAGGATCGGGCTGGTCTCCAAGTCCGGGACCCTGACCTACCAGATGATGTACGAGCTGCGGGACATCGGGTTCACCACGGCCATCGGCATCGGCGGCGACCCGGTCATCGGGACCACCCACATCGACGCCCTCGAGGCGTTCGAGGCGGACCCCGAGACCGAGGCCATCGTGATGATCGGCGAGATCGGCGGCGACGCCGAGGAGCGCGCGGCGGACTTCATCAAGGCCAACGTGTCCAAGCCCGTCGTCGGTTACGTCGCCGGCTTCACCGCTCCCGAGGGCAAGACCATGGGCCACGCCGGCGCCATCGTCTCCGGCTCCTCGGGCACCGCGCAGGCCAAGAAGGAGGCTCTCGAGGCCGCGGGCGTGAAGGTCGGCAAGACGCCGTCCGAGACCGCCCAGCTCATGCGGGAGATCTTCGAGGGCAAGTGACGCCCCGGGCCCCGGCCCGCTGATCCGCCGCGCACCAGGCCCCGTCCACGAACGCTCGTGGACGGGGCCTCTGCCTGTCCGGGGCCACGTCGGCGCACCGCGGGACCGGGCGCCGGCCGACGCCGGCCACGCCACCGCGGAAGTAAGACGGTATGTCTTTACAATCTGACCTGATGTCGTATCCTGGTTGTGATCCGGAACACTGATCGATCCGGCCTCCGGCACCCGCACGGAACATCGGCCCGGCACCAGAAAGCAGGTCACCTTGGCGCAGCAGAACGCGACCCCCCGGACCGTCGACACGGCGGCCCAGCAGAAGAACCCCGTGCTGATCGGCACCGCCCCGGACTCGTGGGGCGTGTGGTTCCCCGACGACCCCCGGCAGACGCCCTGGGAGCGCTTCCTCGACGAGGTGGCCGAGGCCGGCTACTCCTGGATCGAGCTGGGCCCCTACGGCTACCTGCCCACCGACCCCGCCCGGCTCGCCGACGAGCTGGCCCAGCGCGACCTCAAGGTCTCCGCCGGCACCGTCTTCACCGCCTTCCACCGGGGCGCCGCCCAGTGGGACGAGGCCTGGGAGCCCGCCCGCAGGGTCGCCGAGCTGACCGCCGCCATGGGCGGCGAGCACATCGTGGTGATCCCGGCCATGTGGCGCGACGACGTCTCGGGGGAGGCCCTCGAGAACGAGCACCTGAGCACCGAGCAGTGGAACGCCCTGTGCACGGGCCACGACCGGCTCGGCAAGGTGCTGCGGGAGGAGTACGGCCTGCAGCAGCAGTTCCACTCCCACGCCGACTCCCACGTGTGCGGCCAGCCCGACATCGAGACCTTCCTCCAGCGCACCGACCCCGAGCTGGTCACCCTGTGCCTGGACACCGGCCACGCCGAGTACGGGGGAGCGTCCTCCGTGGACCTGATCCGCAAGTACCCCGAGCGGATCGGCTACCTGCACCTCAAGCAGATCGACCCCGTGGTCCTCGAGCGCGTGCGCCGGGAGAACCTGACCTGGGCCGCGGCCAACCTGGCCGGTGTCATGGTCGAGCCGCCCGCCGGTCTGCCCGACCTCGCTGAGGTCATCGCGGAGGTGGAGAAGCTGGAGCGGCCGATCTTCGGCATCGTCGAGCAGGACATGTATCCCGTCACCTCCTTCGACGTCCCGCTGCCCATCGCGACCCGCACGCGCTCCTACCTGCTGGGCTGCGGCTCCCGCACCCGCGTCCGCTGATCCGTCCGCGCACCACAGACCTGGAGAACCGTCCATGAAGATCGCCCTCGATCCCACACCGTTCCACTCCACCCACTCCCTGCTCGAGTTCCCGCGGCTCGCCGCGGACCTGGGCTACGAGTACCTGCAGCTGACGCCGCACGCGGACTTCCTGCCCTTCTTCAACCACCCCAAGGCCGACGACCGGCTCGTCGCGGACCTGCGGGCGGCCTGCCGCGACGCCGGGGTGCAGATCGCCTCCGTGCTCCCGGTGCTGCGCTGGTCCGCGCCGGACCCGGACGCCCGGGAGGCGGCCGTGCGGTACTGGAAGCGGGCCGTCAGGATGACCGTGGACCTCGGGGTGCAGCAGATGAACACCGAGTTCCAGGGCCGGCCCGAGCGGGCCGAGGAGTCCGAGCGGGCCTTCTACCGGTCCATGGAGGAGCTGCTGCCCCTCGTCGAGGCCGAGGGCGTGCACATCGCGATCGACCCGCACCCCGACGACTTCGTGGAGCAGGGCCTGGCCGCCTGGCGCGTGATCCGGGGCGTGAACTCCCCGAACCTCGGCTTCGCCTACGTGGCCCCGCACACCTTCCACATGGAGGACGCCCCGCTGGAGATCATGGCCGCCGTGGGGGACCGGCTGCGCGTGGTCCACGTCGCCGACTCCATGGACCACCACCGCTCGCACGGGCTGCGCTACATCACCAACCCGCCGGGCAGCACCGCCCGGGTGCACCAGCACCTGAAGATCGGTGACGGCGACGTCGACTGGGACGAGTTCTTCGGCGGGCTCGCGGCCAACGGCTTCCTCGACCGCGAGGACTCCGTGATGGTCTCCTCGGTCTTCGCCGAGAACGAGAACGCGACGGAGGTCTCCCGCTACCAGCTCGAGCAGATGACCGAGCGGGCCGCCGCGGCCCGCTCCCAGCAGCAGAACGCGCAGAAGGCGGAGGCCCACGCATGAGCTACGACGTCGTGACCCTGGGGCGCATCAGCGTCGACATCTACCCCGACGACATCGGCGTCGGCCTGGAGGACGTGACCACGTTCCGCAAGTACCTGGGCGGTTCGCCGTCGAACGTGGCGGTCGCCGCGGCCCGCCACGGCGAGTCCGCCGCGGTGATCACCCGCACCGGCGACGACCCGTTCGGCACCTACCTGCACCGGGAGCTCACCCGCTACGGCGTGGACGACCGGTTCGTGAGCTCCGTGCCGGGGCTGCAGACCCCCGCCACGTTCTGCGCGATCCGCCCGCCGGAGGACTTCCCGCTGTACTTCTACGGCCGGTTCCCCACGGCCCCGGACCTGCAGATCCGGCCCGAGGAGATCGACGCCGAGGTCGTGCGGGACACGCGCATCCTGTGGTCCACCGTGACCGGCCTGTGCCAGGAGCCCTCCCGCTCCGCCCACTTCGCCGCCCACGAGGCCCGGCCCCGCGAGCAGCTGCGCGAGGACCAGCACACCGTCCTCGACCTCGACTACCGGCCCATGTTCTGGGCGTCCGAGGAGGACGCCCGCGCCCAGGTCCACGAGCTGCTCCAGCACGTCACCATCGCCATCGGCAACGACAAGGAGTGCGCGGTGGCCGTGGGGGAGGGCACCCCGGACGAGCAGGCCGACCGGCTGCTGGAGGCCGGCGTGCGGATCGCCGTGGTCAAGCTCGGCCCCGAGGGGGTCATGGCCAGGACCCGCGACGAGCGCGTGGTCTCGGCCCCCGTCCCCGTGGAGACCGTCAACGGCCTCGGCGCCGGGGACTCCTTCGGCGGGGCCTTCTGCCACGGCATCAACCAGGGCTGGAGCCTCGAGCAGGTCCTGGACTACGCCAACGCCTCCGGCGCGATCGTGGCGTCGAGGATCTCCTGCTCCGACGCCATGCCCACCCCCGACGAGGTCTTCCGGCTGCTGCGCGAGCGCGGCCGCGCCGTTCCCGAAGGAGCCACCCGATGACCACCACGTCCACCCTCGAGCTCGACACGGCCGATCCGCGCCGCTACGAGCACCTGAGCCGGATCCGGCTCGAGGACCCGCGCGCCGTCCAGCGCGCCGCCGACACCCGCCGGCGCCACCCGGGCCTCGTCCACGGCAAGCAGAACTTCGTGGTCGCCGCGGACCACGCGGCCCGCGGCGCCCTGAAGGTGCGCGACGAGCACGACGCCATGGCCGACCGCCGCAGCCTGCTCGACCGGCTGCAGATCGCCCTGGCGAACCCCAGGGTCGACGGCGTGCTGGCGTCCCCGGACGTGCTCGACGACCTGCTGCTGCTGGGCGCCCTCGACGGCAAGCTCGTCTTCGGGTCCATGAACCGCGGGGGGCTGCCGGGCCTGGTCAACGAGATCGACGACCGCTTCACCGGCCACACGGCGGCGGCGCTGGACCGGGTCGGCGCCGACGGCGGCAAGATGCTGACCCGCATCTGCTTCGAGTCCCCGGACACCACCTCCGTGCTGGAGAGCACGGCGCGCGCGGTGGACTCCCTGGCGGCGCTCGGGCTGATCGCGATGGTCGAGCCCTTCATCTCCCGGATCACCGACCGGGGCATCGTCAACGACCTCTCCGCCGACGCGGTGATCCAGTCCGTGGCCATCGCCCAGGGCCTGGGCGGGACCTCCGCCCACACGTGGATGAAGCTGCCCGTCGTCGAGGACATGGAGCGGGTGATGGCGGCCACCACCCTGCCCACGGTCCTGCTCGGCGGGGACCCCAGCGGCCGGCCCGACGAGGTCTTCGCGACCTGGGCGGCCGCCCTGGCCCTGCCCGGTGTGCAGGGCCTGACCGTGGGCCGCACCCTGCTGTACCCGGAGGACGGCGACGTCGCCGGCGCCGTGGCCACCGCCGCGTCCCTGCTCAAGGGGCACCCCGTCGAGGAAGGAGCCGCCCGATGAGCACCCGCACCCTCTCCGTCTCCCAGGCGCTCGTGGAGTTCCTGGCCAACCAGTGGACCGTCGACCGGATCGGCGCCGAGGAGTACCGGCAGCGCACGGTCCCCGGGATGTTCGGCATCTTCGGCCACGGCAACGTGGCCGGGGTGGGCCAGGCCCTGAAGCAGTACCAGGCCGAGGACCCCACGGTCATGCCCTACTACCAGGGCCGCAACGAGCAGGCCCAGGTGCACCAGGCCGTCGGCTACGCCCGGCACACCCGGCGCCGGGCGACCTTCGCGGTGTCCACCTCGATCGGGCCCGGGGCCACGAACATGGTCACCGGCGCCGCCCTGGCCACCACGAACCGGCTGCCCGCGCTGCTGTTCCCCTCGGACCAGTTCGCCTCCCGGCGGCCGGACCCGGTGCTCCAGCAGCTCGAGCGCCCCGACGCCAACGACATCACCGTCAACGACGTCTTCCGGCCGGTCAGCCGCTACTTCGACCGCGTGTGGCGGCCCGAGCAGCTGTTCTCCGCGCTGCTCAACGGGATGCGGGTGCTCACGGACCCGGCCGAGACCGGTGCCGTGACCATCGCCCTGCC
This sequence comes from Kocuria cellulosilytica, assembly GCF_040981245.1. Lineage (NCBI taxonomy): Bacteria > Bacillati > Actinomycetota > Actinomycetes > Micrococcales > Micrococcaceae > Kocuria > Kocuria cellulosilytica. Next base: position 76,022 of record NZ_JAVFWZ010000006.1, read on the forward strand.
GCAGGACGTGCAGGCCGAGGCCCTCGAGGTGCCCGAGGAGTTCCTCGCGCCCCGGGAGTGGCGGATCCGCCGGCCCGCCCCGGAGGAGGAGGACGTCCGCGCGGCCGTCGCGGCGATCCGCGCGGCCGAGCGGCCGGTGGTCATCGCCGGCGGCGGGGTCCACTACGCCTTCGCGACCGAGGCGCTGCGCGAGTTCGCCGAGGCCACCGGGATCCCCGTGGCCTACACCCAGGCGGGCGTGGGCGTCCTGGACTGGGACCACCCGCAGTGCCTCGGGGCCGTCGGGTCCACCGGGTCCACGGCCTCCAACGCCGTGGTCGCCGACGCCGATCTCGTGATCGGCATCGGCACCCGGTACGAGGACTTCACCACCGCCTCCCGCACCGCGTTCCAGCACCCGGACGTGCGCTTCGTCAACGTCAACGTGGCCGCCTTCGACGCCTACAAGCAGGGCACCGCCGTGCCGGTCGTCGCCGATGCCCGCAAGACCCTCGTCGAGCTGACGAAGGCGCTCGGCGGGTACCGGGTGGGCGCGGACCTCGCGGCGACCGTCGAGGCCGAGAAACGGCGCTGGGACGCCACCGTGGACGCCGCCTTCGGCGAGCGGCACCTGCCGCTGCCCAGCCAGAACGAGATCATCGGGGCCGTCAACGAGGCCATGGACGAGCGCGACGTCGTCGTGTGCGCCGCGGGCTCGCTGCCCGGCGACCTGCACAAGATGTGGCGGGTCAAGGACCCGTACGGCTACCACGTCGAGTACGCGTTCTCGTGCATGGGCTACGAGATCGCCGGCGGGCTCGGGGTCAAGCGGGCCGCCGTCGCCGAGGCGGAACGGGCCGGTGCGCCCCAGGACGCCCGCGACGTCGTCGTCATGGTCGGGGACGGCTCCTACCTGATGATGCACACCGAGCTCGTCACGGCCGTGGCCGAGGGGCTCAAGCTCGTGGTGGTGCTGATCCAGAACCACGGCTACGCCTCGATCGGCGCCCTCTCGGAGCAGCTGGGCTCCCAGCGCTTCGGCACCAAGTACCGCTACCTCGACGGCGAGCGGCACAGCTTCGACGACGGGTCGACCCTGCCGATCGACCTCGCCACCAACGCCGAGTCCCTCGGGGTGCGGGTGCTGCGGGTCGAGCCCGGCGAGGGCGTGATCGACCGGCTGCAGGCGGCCGTCGCGGAGGCCAAGGCCGTGCCGGAGGGCTCCGGCCCCGTGCTCGTGCACGTGGAGTCGGACCCGCTGATCGACGCCCCCAGCTCCGAGTCCTGGTGGGACGTGCCCGTCACGGGCACCGCCACCCTCGCATCCACCCACGAGGCCTACGAGGTCTACCAGCAGCACAAGTCCCGGCAGCGTCCGCTGCTCGGGGAGTCCAGGAGGAACGCATGAGCCAGCAGACCCAGCAGCAGACCCAGCACGTCGAGCACTTCATCGACGGCAAGCGCACCCCCGGCACCGGGGACCGCACCCAGGAGATCTACAACCCCGCCACCGGCGAGGTGTCCGGCATCCTGCACCTGGCCACGGACGAGGACCTGCAGACCACGGTCGCCGCGGCCCGGAAGGCCGCGGACTCGTGGGGGGACGTCTCCCTGGCCAAGCGCACCGCCGTGCTCTTCAAGTTCCGCGAGCTCGTGGCCGCCCACACCGACGACCTCGCCGCCCTGATCACCGCCGAGCACGGCAAGGTGCTCTCCGACGCCAAGGGCGAGGTCGGCCGCGGCCTCGAGGTCGTGGAGTTCGCCTGCGGCATCGCCGAGCAGCTCAAGGGGGAGTTCTCCGACCAGTTCTCCACCGGCATCGACGTCTACTCCTTCCGCCAGCCCCTGGGGGTGGTCGCGGGCATCACCCCGTTCAACTTCCCCGTCATGGTGCCCTTGTGGATGGCGCCGGTGGCGATCGCCACCGGCAACGCGTTCATCCTCAAGCCCTCCGAGCGGGACCCCTCCCCGTCCCTGCTGATCGCCGAGCTGTGGCAGCGGGCCGGCCTGCCGGACGGCGTCTTCCAGGTCCTGCACGGCGACAAGCAGGCCGTGGACGGGCTGCTGACCCACCCGGACGTCGACGGCATCTCGTTCGTGGGCTCCACCCCGATCGCGCAGTACGTGCACGAGACCGCCACGAAGCACGGCAAGCGCGTCCAGGCCCTCGGCGGGGCCAAGAACCACGCGATCGTGCTGCCGGACGCGGACATGGACTCCGCGGCGGACAACCTCACGGCGGCCGCCTTCGGCTCCGCCGGGGAGCGCTGCATGGCCGTGTCCGTGGCCGTGGCCGTGGGCGAGGCCGCGGACCTGCTCGTGGACAAGCTCGCGGAGCGGGCGAAGGACATCACCGTGGGCAACGGCATGGACGCCTCCTCCGACATGGGCCCGGTCATCACCCCCGCCTCCCGGGACCGCGTGCGCCGGATCGTCACCGCCGCCGAGCAGGCCGGCGCGGCCGTCGTGGTGGACGGGCGCGACCTGGTCGTGGCCGACCACGAGAACGGCTTCTTCGTGGGCCCGACCGTCCTCGACAAGGTCCGCCAGGACATGGAGGCCTACGAGGAGGAGATCTTCGGGCCCGTGCTGGTCGTGCTGCGCGTGGACAGCCTCGACGAGGGCATCGAGGTCATCAACGCCAACCCGTACGGCAACGGCACCGCGATCTTCACCTCCTCCGGCGCCTATGCCCGGCAGTTCAAGCGGCGCGTGACCGTGGGCATGATCGGCGTCAACGTCCCGATCCCCGTGCCCGTGGCCTGGCACTCCTTCGGCGGCTGGAAGGCCTCCCTGTTCGGCGACCACCACATCTACGGGCCCGACGGCGTGCGCTTCTACACCCGCGGCAAGGCCGTCACCGAGCGGTGGCCCGAGCCGCACCACGCGTCCGGGGCGTCCTTCGCGTTCCCGTCCTCGGGCGACCACTGAGCCGACCGCACCGAGCCCGTCCCCGCCGGTCCCGCGACCGGCGGGGACGGGGCCCCCGAGACCACCCCGCCCTGCGAGGGGCACAGAGAGGACACAGACCATGAACACTCCGTTGCGCGTAGCCGTCGTCGGAGCGGGCCGCATGGGCGCCGACCACATCGACCGGATCCACCACCGCACCACGGGCGCCGAGGTGGCGGCCGTCGTCGACATCGACCGGCCCCGGGCGGAGGCCGCCGTCGCCCACATCGACGGCGCCGTCGCCTGCACGAGCTTCCAGGAGGTCCTGGACCGGGGTGACATCGACGCCGCCCTGATCGCCACCCCGGGGTTCCTGCACGAGGACGTCCTGCTCGCCGTGATCGAGCACGGACTGCCCACCCTGTGCGAGAAGCCGCTGACCCCGGACGCCGCCTCCGCGTGGCGCGTGGTGCAGGCCGAGGCCGCCGCGGGCCGGAAGCTCATCCAGGTGGGCTTCATGCGCCGCTTCGACGCCGGCTACCGGTCCCTGCGCCGGCTCATCGAGGAGCAGACCTACGGTGAGCTGCTGACCCTGCACCACCAGCACCGCAACCCGACCACCCCTGCGGGCTTCACCAACGAGATGATCATCAACGACTCCGTGGTGCACGAGTTCGACGCGGTGCGCTACTTCACCGGGGAGGAGATCACCTCCGTCCAGGTCCGGATCGGACGCTCCACCCGCAACGCCCCCAACGGTCAGCGCGACCCGCAGCTCGTGCTGATGGAGACGGAGTCCGGGGTGCTCGCCCAGGTGGAGGCGTACGTCAACGCCCAGTTCGGCTACCAGGTGGCCACCCAGGCCTCCTTCGAGACCGGTGTCGTGGGCATCGGCGGGGACACCGAGCCCTACGTCCGCACGGCCGGCACGTGGGGCGGCAGCATCACCCCCGGCTTCGAGGAGCGCTTCCGGGACGCCTACGACATCGAGCTCCAGGACTGGGCCGACGCGGCCGCGCGCGGCGAGCTGGGCGGGCCCTCCGCCTGGGACGGCTACGCCACCGCGGCGTGCTGCGAGGCCGGCGTCCGGGCCCAGGCCAGCGGGGAGATCGTCCCCGTGCAGCTCGAGGAGAAGCCGGAGCTCTACCGGTGAGCCCGCTCCAGCGGTGAGCTCCCACCGCTGAGTCCCCGCCCCGGGCCGGTCCCGGAGCCGCCGCGGCGGCTCCGGGACCGGCTTCCCGCTCTCCTGCGCGGACCCTCAGCCGCTCCGGGGCGCCGCGCACGAGCTGCGCAGCACCAGGCGGGGCGTCAGCAGCGCGGTCCGCACCGGAGCCGCCGCCGTCGTCGTCGCCCGCTGCACGAGGCGCTCGGCGGCGGCGGCCCCGACCTCGGCGTTGCGCCCGTCGACCGTCGTGAGCCGCAGCAGGTGGGTGGCCGCGACGGGGGAGTCGTCGTAGCCGATCACGGACAGGTCCTCCGGCACCCGCAGCCCGCTCTCGCGGGCCGCCGCCAGCGCCCCCATCGCCATGGTGTCGTTGGCCGCGAAGACCGCGGTCGTGGCCGGCGCCCCGGCCAGCAGCCGCAGCGCGGCCCGATAGCCGTCCTCCTCCGTGGTGCCGCCCGCGCCGCGCACCGTCGGCGCGCGCAGGCCCCGCTCCCGGAGTGCGTCCCGGAAGCCCTGGGCCCGCAGCTCCGCCGCTCCGCCGTCACCGGTGAGGTGGCCGAGCCGCCGGTGGCCGAGCTCCAGGAGGTGCTCCGTGGCGAGCCGGCCGCCGAGACGGTCGTCGTCCGCCACGACGTCCGCGCCGGGGATCACGCCACGCCGGCTGCCCGCGACCACCACGGGCAGTCCCTCCGGAACGCGCATGGCGGGCGTCGGTTCCGTGGCGATGACCAGGCCGTCGACGCGCATGGCCAGGAAACCGTCCAGCGGGCCGGTCTCCACGTGCGCGTTCAGCGTGTGGTCGGAGACCGCGATGCGGAAGCCGTGCGGGGCCAGCCCGTCCTGCAGCCCCTGCAGGAGGGAGACGAACCAGAGGTTCCGGAAGTCGTCGAGGACCACGCCGATGGTGCGGGTGGCGGCTCCGGCCAGCGCCGCGGCCGCCTGGCTGGGGCGGTAGCCCAGCTGCTCCACCGCCTCCAGGACGGCGGTCCGCCGGGCCTCGGACACGCTGGGGGAGCCGCGCAGGACGAGGGAGACGAGCGACTTGGAGACGCCCGCGGTCCGGGCGACGTCGTAGATGGTGGGCGGGCGGGGCGGACGCGAGTTCACCACAGCATTCTCCCCCATGTTGTCCTGACAAACCTCTTGACCGGGTCCCGAGGAGATCCTACGCTCGTTGGAGCGCTCCAAAGAGGTGATTCGGCACACAGCGTCCGGCGCCCCGCCGCCGCCCCTTTCCGTCCCACCCCTGCGCGTTCTCCCCGCACTCCCCGTTCGTCCCGTCCCCGCTCCAGGAGAGAAACATGACCGACAGCATCGGCATCGCCGTCATCGGCGCCGGCATGGCCGGGCAGGCCCACGCCGCGGCCTACCGCGTGGCGCCCACCCTCTACGACCCCGTCCTGCCTCCGCTGCGCTACGCGGCCGTCGGCGACGTCAACGAGAGCCTCGGCGGCCACGTCGCCCGCCGCTACGGCTACGAGAAGGCCGTGGGGTCCTGGGAGGAGATCGCGGAGGACCCGGGGATCGACGTGGTCAGCGTCGTGATCGCCAACCGCTTCCACCGCCAGGTCGTCGAGGGCCTGCTGGAGGCCGGCAAGCACGTGCTGTGCGAGAAGCCGCTCAGCGACACGCTCGAGGACGCCCGCGCCATGGCCCGGGCCGCCGAGCAGGCGGACAGCACCGCACGGATCGGCTTCACCTTCCGGCGCACCCCCGGCATCGCCGCGATCCGCGACCTGATCCAGGGCGGAACGCTGGGGAAGGTGCTGCACTTCAGCGGCCGGTACTGGACCGACTACGGCGTGAACCCCAAGGCGCCCATGAGCTGGCGCTACCAGGGCGGTCCCGGCTCCGGGGCGCTGGCCGACGTCGGCAGCCACCTCGCCTACGTGGCGGAGTTCCTCTGCGGCGACATCGCCTCCGTGTCCGGCGGCCGCCTGGCCACCACCATTCCCGAACGCCCCCTGCCCCTCGGCGCGGTGGTGGGGCATGACATCGTCGAGGTCAGTGACACGTACGAGCCGGTCGAGAACGACGACTACGCGGCCTGGTCGGCCGAGTTCGCCACCGGTGCCGGCAGCCTGGAGGTCTCCCGGGTGGCCGCGGGGCACCCCAACACCCTGACCTTCGAGGTGTTCTGCGAGAAGGGCGCGGCGCGGTTCAGCCAGCTGCGCCCGGCCGAGATCGAGCTGTTCCTCACCGACGGGCCCGAGGCCACCAACGGCTACCGCACGGTCAACCTCGGCCCGTCCCACGCCTATCTCGGCGGCGGACTGGCCATGGATGCCCCCGGCGTCGGGTTCGGCCAGAACGACGCCTTCGGCTACCAGGCCCGGGCCTTCCTCGAGGAGGTCGCCGGTCTGGACGAGTCCGTCTCGCTGCCGCGCAACGCGTCCTTCGCGGACGGCGTGCACAACATGGAGATCCTGGCGGCGGCCGTGGAGTCCGCCACCAACCACGGAAAGAAGGTCGTCCTGTGAAGCTCGGCGTCTACAACGCGATCCTGCACGACCGCCCGCTCCCGGAGGCCCTGAAGGTCATCGCCGACCTCGGCCTGACCGGCATCGAGATCAACACCGGCGGGTTCCTCCCGGCCGTCCACGTCCCCGACATGGACGCGATCCTGGAGAGCGACGCCGCCCGCGACGACTACCTGGGCGTCTTCGAGGGGACCGGCGTCTCGATCGCCGGCCTCAACTGCAACGGCAACCCGCTGCACCCCAAGCGGGAGATCGGCGAGAAGCACGCCGAGGACATCCGCCGCTCGATCCGGCTGGCCGCGCGGCTGGGCCAGACCCGCGTGGTGACCATGTCCGGGCTGCCCGGCGGAGAGCCCGGGGCCACGGTGCCCAACTGGATCGTCAACGCCTGGAACTCGGCCTCCCTGGACGTGCTGGACCACCAGTGGGGAATCGTGGCCGACTTCTGGCGGGAGACCGACCGCCTCGCCGCCGACCACGGCGTGAAGGTGGCCCTGGAGCTGCACCCGCAGAACGTCGTCTTCAACACCGCCGACGTCCGCAAGCTCATCGACCTGACCGGTGCTACGCACGTGGGGGTGGAGCTCGACGCCTCGCACCTGTTCTGGCAGCAGATGGATCCGGTGGCCGTGGTGCGCGAGCTCGGCCCGCTCGTCCTCCACGCGGCGGCCAAGGACGTGCGGATCAACCAGGAGAACGCCGCGCTCTACGGTGTGCTGGACAACAGCTTCCGCCGTCTCTCACCCGAGGAGGAGCGCACCAACCTCGGCGGCGACGAGTGGGCCAACGAGTGGCCGAAGAACTCCCCCTGGGACTTCGTGGCACTGGGCCGCGGCCACGACACCGCGTACTGGGCCGAGTTCCTCACCGCGCTGCACGAGGTCGACCCGGACATGGTCGTCAACATCGAGCACGAGGACGTCTCCCTGGGCCGCATCGAGGGCCTCGAGATCGCCGCGGGCGTCCTGAAGGACGCCGCCGCGTCCGTCGCCGCCCTGCGCTGAGCACGGCTGCCCCTCTGACGGGTCGCCTCCGGCGAGTCCCCTCCGGCCCCGGAGGGGGCTCGTCCGCGCTCCGGAGCTGCCGTCCCGGCCTTCCGTCCCGGAGCCGGCTGCGGGACCGAAGGCCACCGGGCTAGAGCTCTCCGGTGAGGAACTGGGCGGTGCCCAGGCCGAAGGACCAGTCCTCGCGGGTGTTCTCGGTGACGGAGACGATGAGGTCCTGCGGGTCCAGGCCGGTGCGCTCCTCGAGGCGGTCGGCCAGGGCGCGGTACATGGCCTGCTTCTGGGCCTCGCTGCGGCCCTGCTGGGTGACCTGGACGACCACGAGGTCGTCGGTGCGGGTGTAGCCCAGCCCGGTGTCCTCGGCGATGATCTGCCCGGGCCGGTGCTCGGTGATGATCTGGTAGCGGTCGCGGGGCGGGGCGGCGAAGGTGTCGAGCATGACGTCCTGGACGGTGTCGGCGAGCTCGCGGAGCTGGGCGGGGGAGCGGCGGTCCTGGACGACGTCGATGCGCACGAGGGGCATGGTCGGAGCCTTTCGTTCGGTGCGGGCGGGAGGGGCTGGTGCGGTGCGGGGTGGTCCTGCAGGAGCGGTCCGGAGCGTGCGGAACCCCTGCTGCGAGAATTCGACCGCATGTCGGGACATGTGGGAACAGGGGTGGGGCGTGCCCGACGGCGCCGCGGAGCCGCTCAGCGGCCGAAGGGCAGCCGGGAATCGACCGCCGACTCGTCCCAGGTCCGGCGGATCCAGCCGTGGTGGGGGTCGTCGCTGATCAGCCACTCCCGCACCCGGCCGGGGCCGGCCATGACGTTGAGGTAGTACAGGTCGTAGCCGGGGGTCGCCATGGCGGGCCCGTGCCAGCCGTAGGGCACCAGGACGACGTCGCCGGAGCGCACCTCGGCGCTGACGTCGATGGGCCGGTCGTCCGAGGCGTAGACGCGCTGGTAGCCCATCGGATCGGTGCCGACGCCCGCCGGCACGGGCATGCCCTCGGCGAGCTGCGTCTCGAAGTAGTAGATCTCCTCCAGGGCGGTCTCCCCGTCCTTCTCCTCGTCGTGCTTGTGCGGCGGGTAGGAGGACCAGTTGCCCGAGGGGGTGAGCACCTCGCAGACGATGAACCGGTCGGCCTCCAGGGCCGCGGGCGTGCCGAAGTTGTGCACCTGGCGCGAGCAGTTCCCCGCCCCGCGCAGCTCCACCGGGATCTCGTCGCGGCTCACGAGCCGGGTCGGGTGCTCCGCCCGGGCGGGCGCCGAGGCCACGGCCACCCGGCCGCCGGTCGGGGTGGACACGGTCAGGTCCCGGCGGATCCCGGTGTAGAGCACGTCGGTGGGGCCGGCGAAGACGGACGGGCGGCCGGCGAGGTCGTAGCTCTCCCCGCCGGTCTCCGCCGTGAAGGTTCCCGCGAGGGGCACCACGATGCGCTCCTCCTCCGCGGCGTCCAGGCTGATCCGCTCGCCCGGGCCGAGGTCGGCCACGCGCAGGCCGGTGTGGGTCCAGCCGGGGACCTCGGCGGTGGAGTCGTGGCCGCCCAGGGAGACGAACCAGCCGTCCTGGGCGGCGGAGTCCTTGGGGTGGACCCAGTCGGGGCGGGAGCTGTCGGTGTGCATGGGTGGGTGTGCCTTCCGGTGTCGTCGTCGTGCGGTGGTTCCGGGCCGGTGCGCCGGTGCTCAGCGCTGGACGAGGGTGAGCTCGAACGTGTACTTGTCGGCCCGGTACACGTGCCGGCCGGTCTCGACCTGGCGGCCGAGGTCGTCCATGGCCGTGCGGTGCATGCTGACCAGCGCGGCCCCGGGCTCCACCCCCAGCTGCTCCGCCTGGAACGCGTCGGCCGAGACGGCGCCCACCCGCTGGTGGGCCAGCTGGAAGTTGACGCCCTGGCCGCGCATCAGCGAGTACAGCCCCTCGTCCTCGAGCTGCTCGCGCGTGAGCTCGCAGAGCCCGCACGGGATCCAGTTCTCCATGAGGGCCAGCGGCTCGCCGTCCGTGCTCCGCCGGCGCACGAGGTGGTAGACCTCGTCGCCCGGTGCGAGCCCGAGCAGCAGCGCCACCTCGTCGTCGGCGGGGACCCGGGCGAAGTCCAGCACCGTGGTGCTGGGCTTGCCCCCGCTGCGCTGGAGGTCCTCGTGCAGGCTGGTCAGCTCGAGCGAGCGCCGGACCTGGCTGCCCACCACCTGGGTGCCCACCCCGCGCTTGCGCACCAGCAGCCCGGCGCGGACGAGCTGGTCCATGGCCTTGCGCATGGTGGGGCGGGACAGGTTGAGCCGGTTCGCCAGATCGATCTCGTTGTCCAGCTTGGTGCCCGGGGGCAGCTCACCGCTGCGAATGGCGTCCTCGAGCCCCTGCGCCACCTGGTGGTAGAGGGGCACGGGGGAGGTCTTGTCGACCGTGAGGTGGAGCGGGCCGGACATGGGGACCTCCAGGGGCTGGACCGTGCGTGCACGACTGCGGACGCCCTCCATTGTGGCCGATGGAATGTGTGTATGTCCATACAATGTGTTGACATTGGTGAGCTGGGTCACCCAGGATGAACCGCGGGCCGGTCCCGGCCCACCCCCCTCCGTCCCGTGAGAGGAACCCTGCCATGACCGTCCGGATCGGACTCGTCGGCGCCGGCCGCATCGGCGCCATGCACGCCGCCAACCTCGCCGCCCTGCGCACTCCGGAGGGCGCTCCGGCGGTGCGGCTGAGCATCACGGACGCCGTGCCCGAGCAGGCGGCCGCCGTGGCCGCCCGGACGGGGGCGGCCCCGCGGCCCACGGTCCGGGCGCTGCTCGACGACGGCGTGGACGGCCTCGTCGTCGCGACCGGCACGGCCTCCCACCCGGAGCTGATCCGGGCCGGGCTGCAGGCCGGGCTGCCGGTCTTCTGCGAGAAGCCCGTGGCGCTGTCGGTCGAGGAGGCGATGCCCCTGCTCGACGAGATCGAGCGCGTGCAGGGCGTGGTGCAGATCGGCCACCAGCGCCGCTTCGACCCCGGCTACGTCCGCGCCCGGGAGCTCCACGCCTCGGGGGCGCTGGGGTGGTTGCACACCGTGCGCGCCGTGACCGGTGACATGACCCCGCCGCCCGTGGAGTTCCTCGCGACGTCGGGCGGGCTGTTCCGGGACTGCTCCGTGCACGACGTCGACGTCCTCCGGTGGATCACGGGCCGGGAGGTCACCGAGGTGTACGCCCGCGGGTCCAACCGCGGGGACCCCCGGATCGGCGAGGTGGGCGACGTCGACACCGCGCTCGCCGTGCTCACCCTCGACGACGGCACGGTGGCGACCGTGGCCGCGACCCGCTACAACGGGGCGGGCCACGACGTGCGGCTCGAGCTGCAGGGCTCCCAGGGCTCGGTGGCCGTGGGGATGGACGAGCACATGGCCGTGCGCTCGGCCGAGCCGGGCGTCGGGTTCCCCGCGGGGCCGCCGCACACGACGTTCCACGACCGCTTCGCCGAGGCCTACCGCCGGGAGATGGCCGCCTTCGTGCAGGTGTTGCGCGGGGAGATCCCGAGCCCCTGCACGGCCCGGGACGCCGTGGCCGCCTCCCGGGTTGCCGACGCCGCCCAGCGCTCCCTCGAGACGGGCGCCGCCGTCCGGGTGGAGCCCCTCGAGGCGGCCCCCGGGGCGGGACGGGCGGCCGGCCGCCGGTGACCCCGCCCGCCGGCGGCCCCGGCGAGGCCGGCCGGGCGGATCAGGTCGTTCAGACCAGGACGATGGTGCGGTTGCCGGAGAGCACCACGCGGCCCTCGGCGTGCCACTTCACCGCGCGGGACAGTGCCTGCATCTCGGCGTCGCGGCCCACCGCCACGAGGTCCGCGGGAGTGTGGGCGTGGTCCACGGGCATGACCCGCTGGGCGATGATCGGGCCCTCGTCGAGGTCCGCCGTCACGTAGTGGGCCGTGGCCCCCACCATCTTCACGCCCCGGGCGTAGGCCTGGTGATAGGGCTTGGCGCCCTTGAACGAGGGCAGGAACGAGTGGTGGATGTTGATGCACCGCCCCGACAGTTCGCGGGTCAGCTCGTCGGAGAGCACCTGCATGTAGCGGGCCAGCACGACCAGCTCGACGTCGTAGCGGTCCACGAGGTCCAGCAGCCGGCCCTCGGCCTGCGGCTTGGTCCCGGCCGTGACGGGGATGTGGTGGAAGGGGATCCCGTGCCACTCCACGAGGCTCCTGTGGTCCAGGTGGTTGGAGACCACCGCCACGATCTCGATGGGCAGCTCGCCGATCCGGGTGCGGTGCAGCAGGTCCGTCAGGCAGTGGGAGAAGCGGGAGACCATCACGAGCACCCGCGTCCGGCGCTGCGCGGAGACCAGCCGGAACCGCATGCCGTGCTGCTCCGCGACGGGGGCGAAGCCGTCGGCCAAGGATTCGACGGTGGCCGTGCCGGCCTCGCTGACGGTGTGGCAGCGGATGAAGAACTCGTCGGTGAAGCGGTCGGAGAAGTGCTTCACGTCGAAGATGTCGCAGCCCTGCTGCGTCAGGTTGGACGTGATGGCGCTGACGAGCCCGTGGGCCTCGGGGCAGTGGACGGTCAGGACGTGTTCGACGGTCCCCTGGGCGGGCATGGGCGGGCTCCTCGGCGCTGGTGACGGGTGCGCCGCGCGGTGCGGCCCCGGCGGGGGCGTGCGCGGCCCTCCGATCCTAGCCCCAGCGGGCCGCGACGGTGTGCCGGGCGGGGCGGGCGCGGTGTAGACCGATGGCCGCGGGAACGGGCGGTAGGAGTCCGCCCGGCGCGGGGAGAGATGCGCCTCCCATGGAGGACCCGCGGCCATCGGCAGGCGTTGCACGCCTCAACAGAGGAGAGCCGTGGGCTGAGCGGCTTTCAGAACACGGATGCCGCAGACGGTGCACCCCCCAGTGCGTCCGAATCGGTCCGATCCGTGCAATTTCCCCCATTGCTGTGGTTCTCACCACGTTTGCAACTTTATCCGACGAGGCACCGCGTCCGCACCCGCTTTCCCCAGAAGATTCCCGGGACGGGGCGCGGAGGGCGGGGGAGCGCCGCCCGGTGGGCCGGCCCGGCAGCCTCCCGGGGCGGCGGATCCGCCGGGAAACCGGCTCCCACCAGCCCTTTCGCGCCGGCGGCGGCCGGCGTCCGCTGCGGGCGGTGCCCGCTGCTGTCCCCCGAAGTACGGACAGGGGCCGGTCGCCCTCACCGCCCCGCGGCGAGAGGGTCAGGAGACGCTCGTGTTGAACAGCAGGCCGAGGAGATAGGTGGCCAGCGCGGCGCCGTAGCCGATGGCGAGCTGGCGCAGCCCGCGCTTCCAGGGCGAGGCCCCGGAGAGCAGGCCGACGAGCCCCCCGGTGACCAGCAGGGCGATCCCGACCAGGACGAGGGCCACGGCCATCGCGGGGATCCCCGTGAGGCCCGCGAGGTACGGCAGGATCGGGATGATCGCCCCGGAGGCGAAGAAGCAGAAGCTGGACGCCGCCGCCCCCAGGTCCGTGCCCAGGGCCACGGTGGAGTGCTGGGCCGGCTCGTCCGCGACGGTGTCCTGGAACGACCGGGAGGGGTCGCAGTCGCACTCGTAGTAGCCCAGCCGCTCCGCGGCGCGGTGCTCGGCGGCCTCCTCGCTCATGCCCCGGGCCCGGTAGATCAGCACGAGCTCGTTGGCGTCCAGGTCCAGGTTCGGCGCCACGTGCAGCGTCACCTGGGTCGGCTGGGAGGCGTCGAGCAGCTCGCGCTGCGAGCGCACGGACACGAACTCCCCGGCCCCCATGGACAGCGCGCCCGCGAGCAGGCCGGCGACCCCCGCGAAGAGCACCATCCCGGGGGAGGTCCCGGTGGCGCCCACGCCCATCACCAGTGCGAGGTTCGACACCAGGCCGTCGTTGGCGCCGAAGACCGCCGCCCGGAAGTTGCCGGAGAGCTTGTGCCGCCCCTCGGTGGCGAGGGCGCGGATGATCTCCTCGTGCACGGCCTCGTCCGCCGCCATGGCGTCGGACGCGTCCTGCTCGCGCTCGTAGGGGGAGCGGCTCTCGGCCCGCTGGAGCAGGGCCAGGACGAAGACGGAGCCGAAGTGCGCGGCGAGGAAGATCAGCAGCCGGGAGTACAGGGACGGCCGGGCCTCGGCCCCGGCGTGCGGGCCGAGCAGCCGGACCCAGTGCTCGGCGTGGCGCCGCTCGGCCTCGGAGACCTGGTGCAGGATCTCCCGCTCCCGGCCGCTGCTGCGGGCGGCGAGGAGGGCGTAGATCCGTGCCTCGGCGCGCTCCTCCGCGAGGTACTTGCGCCAGCGGCGGATCTGCCCCCGCTCGGATCGGCTCGGGCGGGAGGTGTCCTCCCGGGAGGCGGGGGAGTCGGCGTCGGGTGCGGGTGTCATGGGGCCTTCCTCGGGCCCGCGGCGGCACGGGGCGCGCGGGGTCCGACCGGGGAGCGTACGGAGTGCTGCGGAGGGGCCCGTCCGTCCGCGGGCACGGGCGGACCGCCGGCACCGGTCGTCGGGCCCGGGACGGCGGCGGGCCGACGGGCGGCGGGCACCCGGGAGCGGCTCCCCTTCGCTACCCGACGAGTGTAGACCCGCGGGGGCGCCTCCGGAACTCGGGACCGGCGCCGTGCGGACCGCTCAGCGGGAGCCGGCCGCCGCGGGGCGGCGCAGGATCGCGTACGCCGCGATGCCCGCGAGCATGCCCCAGAACGGGGAGACGATGCCGTAGGGCGCGATCCCGGAGACCGTGACCACCAGGGTGATGAGCGCCGCCTCGATGACCGCCGGCTGGTGCCGGCCGGGGTGCATGCTGTCGAAGAAGGAGCCCTGCAGCGCGCCCAGCAGGGCCACGCCGGCGAGGGCGGTGATCATCCCCGGGGGGATCGCCGAGAACGCGGCCACGATGGTGTCCGCGAACAGGCCGAAGAGGACGTAGAAGAACCCGCACGAGACGCCGGCCACGTAGCGCCGGGCGATGTCCGGGTGGGACTCGGGACTGGTGGCGATGCCCGCGGTCACGGCCGCGAGGTTCAGGGCGTGGCTGCCGAAGGGCGCGAAGGCGACCGACGCGACGCCCGAGGCGCCGAGCAGCAGGCGGTCCCGGGCGGCGTAGCCGGCCGTGTGCATCATGGCCAGGCCCGGGGCGTTCTGCCCGGCCGCGGTCACGATCAGCAGCGGGATGCTGATCCCGGCGATCGCGTCCCACGAGAACGTGGGCAGCGTCAGCACCGGCTCGGTGAGGGAGAGGTCCAGGACCACGGGTTCGATCCGTCCCCGGACGAGCGCCGCGAGCACGCCCAGCGCCAGCGCGGCGAACACCGCGTAGCGGGGGAAGAACCGGCGGCCCAGGAGGTAGCCGAGGACCAGGGCGCCCGCCACCCACGGGTTCTCGACGACGGCCGCGGCCACCTTGATGGAGAAGGGGAACAGGACGCCCGCCAGGACGGCGGCGGTGATGGGCTTGGGCACCGCGGCCAGGATCCGGCCGATCAGCCCGGTCACGCCCAGGAGCAGGCCCAGGACGCCGGTGACGACGTAGGCGCCCACGGCGTCGGAGAAGGAGTAGTTGCCGAGCGAGGTGATCAGCAGCGCCGCCCCCGGGATGGACCACGCCACCATCACGGGCTGGCGGGTCCACACGCTCATGAGCGCGCACGTGAGGCCCGAGCCGACCGAGATGGCCCACAACCAGGAGGAGGTGAGCTCCGGGCTGAGCCCGCCCGCCCGCGCGGCCTCGAGGACCACGAGCACGGGCCCCGAGTAGGAGACGACCACGGCCACGAGGCCCGCGAGGACCGCCGACGCGGACCAGTCCCGCCGGAGTCCGCGGCCGGAGTGCACGGCGACCGGGGTGGTGCTCGACACGTGGCGGCTCATGGAGTGCTCCCGGGTGACAGAACGCGCAGTGGTGGAACGGCGGACCGTGCCAGCCTAGGACCTCGTTCCGCGGCAGATAAATATCAGTCCTGCATGATTCCCCGAGCACAGCATATGAGTGCTCCGGCGGGCGTCAGGAGTCGACGGTGTCCGGCGCCGCCGGCGTGCGCCACTGCCGGCGGTCGGGGGCGATGACGTCGGCCTCGTCGCGGGTCTCCGCGGGGAAGGACCCCACGCCCCAGTGGAAGCGGTACGGATCGGCGCAGCCCCAGCCGAAGCGCAGGCCCTCGACGAGCTTCTGCGCCGCCTCCGGGAAGCCCAGCGGGGCGGTGGTCCACGGCTGGTCCCAGCCCGCGGGCTCGTTCCACTCGTCCTCGTGGAAGAAGGTGGCGTCCACGGGCCAGGCCGCGTTCGTGAGCTGTCCGCCCGAGAGCACGGCGCACTCCACGCCGTGCGGGCCGACCCCGGCCCACGCGACGGGCGCCTCCGACCGGTCGTCGCAGCGCTCGTACTCCACGACGAGGAAGTCGTTCCAGGGCAGCCGGGCGAGCACGGTGGCGATGAGCCGGCGCAGGTCCTCCCAGACGTCCTCGCCGGCCACCGGGGTGGTCTCGTCCGGGAGGACCACGCCGATGCCGGCGCGGCCGAGCATCTCCTGGGCCTCCGGGGTGGCCAGGTCGGACCAGGTCCTCGTGTCGGCGAAGCCGTCCCCTGCGGGCTCCCCGGCGGGCTGGCGGGCGGAGGCGAAGCGCATGGCCTCCTCCCACGAGCCGAAGAACCGGCGGACGCCGTCGAAGTAGGGCCTGCGGGTGCTGTGCGCCTCCTGCTCGACCACCCACCGGCCGTAGCGGGCCGTGGTCGGGTGGTGGCCGGTGCTGCGGCAGTGGGAGAGGAACGCCGTGACGGCGGTCGCGTACTCCTCCTCCGTGAAGGCGCGCTCGAGCGCGGGCTCGGCGCCGGCCCGCAGCCCGATCCGCTCGAGCGCCACGTCCCAGCGGCCGCCGCCCAGGCGCTGGGCCACGGTGCGGTCGGGCACGGGCCAGTGGTGGGCGAGCGTGCACAGGAACTCGGAGTCCGTGCACAGCCCCAGCCGCGCGATCTCGTAGCTGTGCGCGCTGAGCGGACGGCAGGCGGTCTCCCGGGCGCAGTGCTGCTGGGCGGCACCGATCAGGCCGAGGGTCCGCCGGGTGAGGGAGCCGTCGGCGTCGGAGACCGCGAGGAGCCCGGTGACGTCGCGGACCAGGTCCGTGCTCAGGTTCAGCGCCGCGTAGTCGGGGGCCGGGGGCAGTCCGAGGTGCTGGGCCATGACCAGCCAGACGCCGGCGCCGACGGCGCCGTCGTTGATCTCGGGGGCGGCGGCGTCCTGCGGGAAGCGCTGCCCGAGGTGCGCGATCGCCGCGTCCAGCAGGGCGGTCGGCTCCTCCGGGAACAGCAGCTGGAAGCGCATGCGCACCTGGCCGCGGGTCATCCCGCGGTCGGCCATCGCGTGGATCAGCGAGCCGTAGCGCTGCACGAAGGCTGCGAGTCCCGCCACGGCGTGAGGCATGGAGGGTCCTCCGGTCGAGTGGTCGGACCGGCCCGGGGAAGGCGCCCGGGCCGAGGGGGCTGCGCCGTCGTGCGGCCGCGGCCGCACGATACCGCGCACCTCCGATGCTAGTGCCTGCCCGCCGCTTCCCGCTCGTGCGGGGGAATGTGACGGGCCCGCACCCCCTCCGCCGACGCAGCCGCAGGTCAGGGGGTGAGCAGGCCCCGGATGTCCTCGGCCGTGAGGGCGCTGGAGAACATCCTGTCGTCGTCCAGCACGGCCGTGAACAGCCTGGCCTTGCGCTCCTTGAGCGCCATGACCTTCTCCTCGATCGTGTCCCGGGCCACGAGCCGGTAGACCATCACCTTCTTCTGCTGGCCGATGCGGTGGGTCCGGTCCACGGCCTGCTCCTCGGTGGCCGGGTTCCACCACGGGTCCAGGAGGAAGCAGTAGTCGGCCTGGGTGAGGTTGAGCCCGAAGCCGCCCGCCTTGAGGCTCACCAGGAACACGGGGACCTCGCCGGACGTGAACCGCTCGAGCACCCGCGCCCGGTCCGTCGTCGAGCCGTCGAGATAGGCGTAGGGGATGCGCAGCTCGTCCAGGCGGGCCGCGGCCTTCTTGAGGAAGCTGGTGAACTGGCTGAACACCAGGGGCCGGTGGCCCTCCGCCACGATCTCGGGCAGGTGCTCGAAGAGCAGGTCGAGCTTGCTCGAGGAGACGTCGGCCGCGGGGTCCACGAGGGACGCGTCGAGGCTGAGCAGCCGCAGGGTGGTCAGGGACTGGAAGATGGTGAACCGGTTGCGGTCGAGGTCGCGCAGCAGGCCCAGGACCTTCTGCCGCTCCCGCTGCAGGCGCGTGTCGTAGATCCTGCGGTGCGCGGGGGAGAGCTCCACCTCGATGGTCTGCTCGAGCTTGGGCGGCAGCTCGAGGTCCACGGACTCCTTGGTGCGGCGGAGCATGAGCGGCTTGACGCGGCGGCGCAGCCGGGCGAGCGCCGCGGCGTCCTGCCCGCGCTCGATGGGGCGCTGGTAGGTCTCCGTGAACCTCCGCCGGGACGGGAACAGGCCGGGCGCGGTGAGGGACAGCAGCGCCCACAGCTCCACGAGGCTGTTCTCGAGGGGGGTGCCCGTGATCGCCAGCTTGAACGGGGCGTCGAGGTCCTTCACGGCCCGGTGCGCCTTGGTCCGGGGGTTCTTCACGAACTGCGCCTCGTCGAGCAGCACCCCCGCCCAGGAGATCCCCCGGTAGGCGGCCTCGTCCAGGCGCAGCAGGGTGTAGGAGGTCACCACCACGCGGGCGCCGCCGGCGGAGTCCGCGAGCGCGGTGCCGGCCTTCGCCTGCGTGTCGGTCACGCCCACGACCGGCAGGGACGGGGCGAAGCGCCGGATCTCCGCCGTCCAGTTGGGCACCACGGAGGTCGGGGCGACCACGAGGAACGGCGGCAGGTCCGGGTCCTGCTCGACGGCGCGGCAGATCAGGGCGATCGCCTGCACGGTCTTGCCGAGGCCCATGTCGTCGGCGAGGATCCCGCCCAGGCCGTGGTCCCACAGCACGCTCAGCCACGAGTAGCCCTCGCGCTGGTACGGGCGCAGCTCGGCGTGCAGCGTCGCGGGCACGGGGGGCGCCCCGACGGCCCCGAGCTCGAGCAGGGAGCGCACGCCCTTCCGCCAGGCCTCGGCCTGCTCCGTGTCCGTGGCGACGTCCTCGAGGTCCTGCCACAGCCCGGCCTGGTGCCGGTGGATCCGCAGGGGCCCCTCGGGGCTCTCCTGCAGCGAGCGTGCCTCGGCGATGAGCTCGCGCAGCCGGTCGAACTCGGGGCGCTCCAGGGAGAACCAGGACCCGTCCGGAGCCAGCATCACGTCCTGGCCGAGGTCGAGGGCGCGGAAGACGTCGGCGAAGGAGATGTAGAACTCGCCCACCTTGACGGTGACCCCGAGGTCGAACCAGTCGCGGCGCTCCGTGGCGGCGGTGCTGACGGTGATGGTGGGCGGCTCGGCGATCTGCTGGTAGGCCCGGCGCCCGCCGGTGTGCTCGATCCGCAGGTCCGGGACCTTCTCGAGGGCGGGCAGCCACTCGCGCACGAGCACCAGGGCGTCCTGCGCCACGTAGCTCGAGCGGCGGAAGTCCACGCCGGGCGCCCGGTGCCGGACCGCGGCGGTGACCGCCGTCTCCCAGGAGGACTCCCGGTGCACGGGCTCGTCGGCGAGCGGGTCCTCGGGGCGGAACGGCAGCAGGATCCGCTCCCGGCCCTTCTGGTACTCCCACTCCCAGCGGGCGCGGATCGTGAGCTCCTGGTGCTCCAGGGTGAGCACCAGCTCGGGGTCCGCGACCTGCGGCAGCTCGATGGACCCGTCCCCGGTGGCCACGTCCATGCTGCGGTGCAGCCGCGGGAAGTAGCGGTCGAAGAACTCCTCGACCTCGTCCTCGGGGATCCGCAGCCCGCCCGCCGTGTCCAGGAACCGCCGCTGCTCGCGGGTGAGCCGGGTGGCGAGGGGCACGAGGCGCAGGGGCAGGACGTTGAGGTCCTCGGTGTCGGCGACGGCCTGCGGGTCGCCGTCCGGGGAGAACAGCCCGTGCCCGGGATCGCCGATGATCCGGGCGGTGTCCAGGGCGATCCGGCGGCCGCCGCTGTCCACCGTGGGCCGCAGCTCGAGGTCCTCGCCGGGGCCGCGCAGCACGTCCACGTGGAAGCGTCCCGGCTCCTCGAGCGCCACGGGCAGCCCGTGCTCCCGGCCGACCAGGGAGATCCCGGCGGCCTCCGCCCGGGCGAGGATGCCCCACAGCAGCGGGGAGGCGTAGGAGTCGAGCCGGATCCAGTGCCGGTCGTGCACCGCCCAGGGGGAGCGGGTGGCGCTGAGCGCCCGGAGCTCGTCGAACCAGTCGACCTGCTCGGGGCTCAGCGACCACCGGCCGGCGTCCGCGGTCACGGTCTCCCAGTCCAGCCCGCCCTTGATCCACCCGCCGCGCCGGCCCCGGCGCACCGGGCGGACGTACAGGTGCCACGGCGAGCCCGCGCGTCCCGTGCCGTGCACGTACCGGTACGGCTCCCGGCGCAGGTCGAACTCCAGGGCCACCCCCTCCGGCTCCTCGGGGGGCGGCTCCACGGGGTCCGTCCCGCCCAGGATCTCGGTCAGGGCGTCCTTCCAGTCGGGGGTGTTCCCCCGCCGCGCGGACGCGCGCCCCTCCCGGGGCGCGGCGCCCGCCGGGGACGACGGCGCGGCGGTGCCGCCCTGCTGGTGGGCGCGGACCGCGGTCTCGAAGTTGTGGCGCAGCACCGCGGCGACGGCGTGCTTGCAGAAGCCCCCGGCCGGGCAGGTGCACCACGCGGGCCCGGGTGCGCCCCCGGCCCCCACGTGCACGGTCACCGAGTACACCGCCCCGGAGCCCTCCACCTCGGCGGCGAGGACACCGGCCCCCTCGGCGCCCGGGGACCACCGGACGGTGCGCACGCGCCCGGTGCGGAAGTACTCCTGGCCGCGGCGGAAGACGGCGGGCCCGGAGGCGGCGACGAGCCGCCGGGAGTCCACGAGGGGGCCGGGAGGGGAGTGCATCGTCCCACCGTATCGGGCCGGGGCACCGGCTGCCGCGTGTGCGGAGCCCTCCCGCGGGCTATCTATAATCGAGGCGACCCCTCGAACTATCGACAGCGGCCCCACGTGCGGCCGCGGACGGAGGACTCGTGCCCGACACTGCTGGGCTCCGCCTCGGAGACCATGCCATTGCCGACAGTGCCGAGGAGCTCGCCTACCTCCGCTGGAACGACGCCGTCTGCGCGGCCTTCTTCGGCCCGGAGCGGGCGGGGGAGCTGATCTACCTCGACCTCGACGACAAGACGCTCGCCGCGATCGGCGAGGAGCGCGGCCTCGACGGGCCCTCGACCCTGCGGGCGCTCGCGGACTCGGTGACGCCGCTGCTGGTGACCGAGGACGGGCGGCGCTCGGTGTTCGACGTGTTCAACCGGCTCAACGGCCAGTGGTACCGCGCCACCCGCCGCAGCCTGGACTCCATCGCGGAGATCCCGCCGCCGCCCGTCGTCGCCCTGCTGGCGCTGTTCGCCCTCGCCGGGCGGCACATGTCGACCCTGGCGGCGCGGACGGGCAACAAGTCCGTCTCCACCTTCTTCCTGCCCCTGACCGTGCTGCTGCAGGCCGGGCCGGAGAACGCCAAGGCCCTCGAGTCGTCCTTCAAGAAGGACACCGAGGCGTACTGGGACGCGCTGCGCTACTGGCTCGAGCTGCGCAACGGGGAGATCGGCCTGCCCACGGCGTACGCGGTGAACCAGCGGCCGGTCGGGCTCGCGCTGTCCCAGACGATGTTCGGCGAGGCCGAGCGGCGCCAGCTGCACCGCATGTTCGAGGACCTGGGGATGACCACCGCCCAGGGCCTGTCCGCCGCGGAGCTGGGCGTCTACCTCGACTTCTGGCTGGACATGGCCGAGACCAAGGCGTCCAAGGCCATGAAGCAGGTCTGGGCGAACCCGCTGACCCGTGAGCCCGGCCTCGAGATCGCCCTCGCGGAGCTCGCGGTCTGGGAGCAGTCCCGGGAGCAGGCCCGCGCCGAGGTCCGCGCCGGCGGCCGGGGCCCGGGCCGCAGCGCGGTCAAGTCGTGCTCCCTGTCCCTCACGGACAGCACCGACTACGTGGGCAACCCCGTGTTCGAGCTCGGCTTCGTGGTGCCCAAGCGCTTCCTCTCCGGCCGGGAGGTGGAGCTCGAGACCACGGCGGGGCCGCGCACCGTGTTCCTGTCCTTCATCGGGGACGCCTTCCTCGGGGTCTCCGCCTACACCGCGCGGATGGACCCGGGGTCGCTGCTGGGCGGGACCCTGCAGCTGAGCGCCGGGGACGTGCGCTTCGAGCGCAACCCGCGCCCGGTGGTCATCTTCGCCAAGGACGGCTTCTCGGACACCTTCATCTCCGTGGACCACATCCCCGCGGCCTGGCCGTGCCGGATCATGGTCCGGGACGAGCCCGAGTGGATCGCCCAGATCAAGCGCATCCTCGACGACTCCGCCTCCCCGGACTACCGCTTCGTCGAGGCCGGCACGCACGGCCTGGCCGAGGGCTGGGTGATGTTCGACGACGTGCAGGTGCTGCGCGCGGGCAACCCGGAGCTCACCGCCAACGACAACTTCTCCGGCCTGGTGCCCCGGCTGGTCCCCGCGATCACCCTCTCGGGGGGCCTGCGGATCCCCGGGAGCGTGGTGCGCTGGTCCGCGCTGCGCCCCCCGCAGGTGACCATCACCTCGGACACGGACGCGCCCCTGACCGTGGAGTGCGAGTGGCGCAACCCGCACTCGTTCAAGCTGGAGAAGGCGAAGCTCGTGGAGGGGCGCGTGCCGCCGTTCCAGATCTCGCTGCACGGCACGCCGATGGCGCGGGCGGACCGGACCCTCAAGCCCAACGACTACACCCTGGTCCTCAAGGCGGGCCGCACGGTCCGGCAGCGCCGCGAGTTCAAGCTCCGGGACTCCTCCTTCCACCTGACCCAGCGCTCCCTCGGCTACGAGGGCGAGGTGGTGCACGTCGAGGAGGAGCCCCTGTGGCCCGTCACGGCGGGCGTCGTGGCGGAGCTGCCCGAGCGGTACGTGCAGGGCGCCTTCGACAACCTGCCGGCGCGGGAGGCGGCCGGGGACCACGAGGTCCCCGGTGCCCCCGGCTGGCACTCCTCCGAGGGGCAGCTGCTGCTCGAGCGCAGCAACGCGCTGCCCGAGCCGGAGGGGCGCTCCTGCCTGGCCACCGGCCGGCACCGCATCGTGCTGCCCGCGATGGAGCCCAAGGCGAAGGCGCCGTGGATCTTCGGGCAGTGCGCCCAGTGCGGGCTGCAGAAGCGCTATCCGGGCCGGCTCACGAAGCCCTCCGCGCTCACCTCCACCGGCTCCGTGGAGGCGCTGCGCTTCATCGGCCCGGACGAGGGGGAGTACCCGACGTCCTGGGCGCCGTTCCGGGACGCCCTGACGTTCCTGGGCGGCGGCAAGCGCTCGAGCCTGTCGATCGTGGCCCGCCAGCTCGAGGACTCCGAGCGCTTCGAGGAGTGGTTCGTGGGCCACCTGCAGGCCCTCGGCTTCCTCGAGGTGGTCCGCGACGAGCACTGGATCGTGCGGCGCTGGCAGGTCTGCGGTCCCTCCCTCACCCAGCTGGTGGACGGCTCCGTGCTGCTCACCGGCGGCTGGACCCCGGAGAAGGAGGCCGTGGTCGCGGAGGCGGCGGCGGCGCAGGAGGCGTCCGTGGTGGTGCTCTCCCCCGAGGACCACGGGACCACCCTGCTGCAGGACGTGGACCTCGGCACGCTGCAGGAGGCGCTGCCGGTGGGGCTGTGCGACGTCGTCTTCGACGCCGGGCCCGCGATGCTGGAGACCCTGCCCCCGCTGTCGGAGGTCGAGGAGCGGCTGCGGCGCGCGGAGATGCAGTACAACGGGGTGGCCGAGCGCTTCGCCCCCGAGGACGCCACGTGGGAGCACACCGAGGACCGGAACCGGCCGGGGCTGTACCGGATCAACCACCACCACCGGACCCGGTACGCGTTCCGCACCCCGGCGGACGTCGAGTCCGGCCACGCCCGGTTCGTGGCCTCGGGCATCGGCAAGCACTTCGCGGCCCGGCAGGCCGGGGTGCCGATCGTCTCCTACGACCCCGAGCTGGAGCTGCTGTCCGTGCCCATCGGCGCGGAGCTGGCCGGGCTCTACGCCCGCGCCGCCGTCCTGTGCTCGGGGTTGCTGCCGGCCAAGGTGGACGAGGACTTCTCGCTCAACTACGGGGACGTCACGCCAGAGTTCGCCCAGGTCCTGGTGGACAAGCTGATGAGCTGAGCGGCTCCCGGCCGGGAACGGCGACGGGCCCCGGGTCGTCCGACCCGGGGCCCGTCGCCGTCCTGCTCCGCGGGACGGACGCTCAGGCGCCGGCCTCCGCGGCGATCAGCTCCGCGCCGGCGTCCGCGGCGATGAGCTCCGCCGCGCGCTCCCCGATCATGTAGACGGTGATGTTGGGGTTGACCGTGGTCAGCTCCGGCATCACCGAGGCGTCGGCCACGCGCAGTCCCGTCACGCCCTTGACCCGCAGCTGCGGATCGAGCGGGGACATCGCGTCCTCGGCCGGGCCCATCCGGCAGGACCCGGCCGGGTGGTAGACGGTGTTGTGGGTGCGCCGGACGTAGTCGGCGATCTCCTCGTCGGTCTGCACGTCCTTCCCCGGGAACAGCTCCGTGCCCGCCCACTCGGACAGCGCCGACTGCGCGACGATCTCGCGGGCCCTGCGGATGCCGGCGGTCATGATCCGCATGTCGTAGCCCTCGGGGTCGGTGAAGTACCGGGGGTCGACCTTCGGCTTGTCCCGGAAGTCGCGCGAGCGCAGCCGCACGGTGCCGCGGGAGCGGGCGTGGGTGACGTTGGGGGTGAGGCAGAAGACGTTGTCGGCGGTGGGGTAGCCCTGCCGGTAGGTGTGCATGTCGAAGTTGACCGAGCCGTAGTGCATCATCAGGTCCGGCCGGTCGGTGCCCGGGTCCACCCGCGTGAAGATCCCGGCCTCCCACCACTGGGTGGACTCGGTGACCATGGGCTTCTTCGCCTCCCACTGGATCACGCCCTCGGGGTGGTCCTGCAGGTGCTCGCCGACGCCGGGGGAGTCCACGAGCACGTCCACGCCGACCTCGCGCAGGTGCCCGGCGGGGCCGATCCCGGAGAGCATCAGCAGCTTGGGGGTGTCGATCGCCCCCGCGGAGACGACGACCTCGCGGCGGGCGCGCACGGTGCGGGCCGTGCCGAAGGCGTTGTCGACGACCTCCACGCCCACGGCCCGGCCGCCCTCGACGACCACGCGCCTGGCCTGGGTCGAGTGCAGGACCGTGAGGTTCCCCCGGTCGGCGGCCGGGTGCAGGTAGGACACGGACGCGGAGGCCCGGGTGCCGTCGGGCCTGCGGTTGAGCTGGAAGAAGTTCGCGCCGTTGACCACGGTCTCGCCGGTGTTGAACGGGGTGCGCGGGATCCCCGCCTGCTCGCAGGCCTCGAGCAGGGCGACGCCGCAGGGGTCGTCGTCCGGGACCTGCATGAGGTGCACGGGTCCGTCGTGGCCGTGGTGGGCGCCGTCGGCGTCGTTGGTCTCGAGCTTCCGGTAGAGGCGGAAGGCGGTCTCGGCGTTCCAGCCCTCGGCGCCGTGGACCTGCTCCCACTCGTCGAGGTCCTCGGCCGGGGCCCAGAACGCGATGCACGAGTTGTGCGAGGAGCAGCCGCCGAGGACCTTGGCGCGGGCCATGCGCATGAAGGAGTTGCCGTTCTCCTGCTCCTCGAGCGCGTAGTCCCAGTCGTAGCCGGACTCGAGCAGCTCCATCCAGCGGCTGAGGGTGAGCACCTCGTCGATGCCCGCGTCGTGCGGGCCGGCCTCGATGAGCCCGACCGTCACGGCCGGGTCCTCGGACAGCCGGGCGGCGACGACGGCTCCGGCGGAGCCGCCGCCGACCACCACGTAGTCGAACTCCTGCGGGGTCTCGGGGGCGGGGGTGGTGCTGGGAACGGTCATGGTCTCTCCTGGCGGGGAATTCGGGGAACGAGGGTCCGTGGGCCCACGCCGTCGTCGTCCCCGCGGATCCGGGGGACGACGACGGCGCCGGTGGGCCCGGCTCAGTGCTGGGCGAACCAGCCGGTCACGGCCGGGGCGGTGTTCTGGTAGACGTGCTTGAGCTCCTGGTACTCGCCCAGGCCGGTGGGGCCGAGCTCGCGGCCGGTGCCCGACTGCTTCATCCCGCCCCACTCCGCCTGCGGCAGGTAGGGGTGGAAGTCGTTGATCCAGATCGTGCCGTGGCGCAGCCGCCCGGCCACGCGCTGGGCCCGCCCGGCGTCCTGGGTCCACACCGCGCCGGCGAGGCCGTAGATCGTGTCGTTGCCGATCTCCACGGCCTCGTCCTCGGTGCGGAAGGCCTCGACCGTGACGGTGGGGCCGAAGGCCTCGTCGTGCACGCAGTCCATCTCGCGGGTGCAGCGGTCGATCACGGTGGGCGGGTAGAAGAAGCCCTGCGCCAGGTCCAGCGTCCCGTCGGCGGAGGCCCCGGTCGAGTAGGTGCCACCGGTGCGGATCCGGGCGCCCTGCTCGCGGGCGCGCTGCACGTAGGCGTGCACCTTCTCGCGCTGCGCGGCCGAGATGATCGCCCCGGTCTCGGCCTGCTCGTCGAACGGGCCGCCGAGGCGGATCTGCTCGGCCCGGCGGACGAGCTCGTCGACGAAGCGCTCGGCGATCGACTCCTCGACCACCAGCCGCGCCCCGGCGGAGCAGACCTGCCCGGAGTGCACGAACGCGCCGTTGAGGGCGTTGTCCACGGCGGCGTCGAAGTCGGCGTCGGCGAAGACCACGTTGGGGTTCTTCCCGCCCAGCTCGAGGGCGACCTTCTTCACGGTCGGCGCGGCCGCGGCGGCGATCGACCGGCCGGTGACCACTCCGCCGGTGAAGGAGACGAGGTCCACGTCGGGGTGGCTCGCCAGCGGCGCCCCGGCCTCGGCGCCGGCGCCGGTCACGAGGTTGGCCACCCCGTCGGGCAGCCCCACCTCCTGGAGGACGTCCATCATGAGGACCGCCGTGTGCGGGGTCAGCTCGGCGGGCTTGAGCACGAACGTGCAGCCGGCCGCGATGGCCGGGGCGATCTTCCAGGCGGCCTGCAGCAGCGGGTAGTTCCAGGGGGTGATCATCCCGCACACGCCCACGGGCTCGGTGACGACCTTGGAGACCACGGCCGGGTCCCCGGCGTCGACCACGCGCCCGGCCTGCTCGGCGGCGTTCTTGCCGAACCAGTCGAAGCACGCGGCGATGTCGTCCATGTCGATCCCGGACTCGACCAGGCGCTTGCCGGTGTCCAGGGACTCGGCGCGGGCGAACTCGTCCTTGCGCTCGCGCAGCCGGTCGGCCACCGCCAGCAGCAGGTCGCCGCGCCGCGGGGCGGGCACGGAGGACCAGCGGCCGTCGTCGAAGGCCCGGCGGGCCGCGGCGATCGCGCGCTCGGTGTCCTCGGCGCGGGCCTCGGAGACCACGCCGACCTCGGTGCCGTCGGCGGGGCAGACGATGGTGCGGGTGCCGCCGGCGGCGGCGGGCTGCCAGCGTCCGTCGATGAACAGGGTGTCGGTCACGGGTGTGCCTCCTTCGTCACCGCGGGGGTCTGCCCCGTCGGCACGTCGTGGATGTCGGTGGACCAGTCGGGGTGGCCCTCGGCGCCGTCCTGGATCATGGACGGGCCGTCGTGGATGCTCAGGAAGGCCAGGTGGGCCTCCCAGTTGTCGAGGACGTCGTTGATGAGCTGCTCCCGGTTCCAGTCCATGACGTCGGTGCCCTGGGAGCCGGTCTCGTTGAAGACCTCCAGGCGGTAGTAGAGGTCCGAGTCGGGGTTGGTGCGGAACCCGCCGAAGGCGGGCACCGGGGTCGCCACCGGGTAGATCTGGTAGCAGAAGCTCCGGTCGTCGCCCATGGGCACGGTCAGCGTGTACTCGGACAGCCCCTGGTAGCCGACCTCCGAGCTGGACAGTTCGGCGGCGTGGCCCTGGGCGCAGAACTCCTCGACGACCTCGGCCAGGGCCGGGGCCAGCACGTGCTCCTCGTAGCGGCGGACCGCCCGCGGGCCCGGGAAGGAGCCGATGCGGGTCAGCCGGCGCCGCCACTGGCTGTCCGGGCCAGGGGTCCGGGAGGCGGTCACGGAGCGGCGGGTGGCGGAGCGGCCCTCGCGCTGGGAGCGTTCGGCGCGCAGGGCCTTCCAGAACCCGATCATCACGAGGTACATCACGACCGAGAACGGCAGGCCGATGATCAGCGTGGCCGCCTGCAGAGTGGCCACGCCGCCGACGAGCAGCATCGCCAGGGTCAGCAGGCCGGTCGCGGCGGCCCAGAACACGCGCAGCCACTTGGGTCCGTCCTGGGTGGGGTCCTGGATGGTCGAGGTGAACGTGGACATCACGAGCGCCCCGGAGTCCGCGCTGGTGACGTAGAACAGCAGCCCGGACAGGGTCGCCAGCCCGATGAGCAGCGGGGCGCCCGGGTACTGCTCGAGCAGGGAGTAGAAGGCCCGCTCGGGGGTGTTCATGGCGGCCTGCCCGAAGGCGTCGTCGCCGCCGGTGACGATCTCCAGGGCGCTGTTGCCGAAGACCGAGACGAGGATGAGGATGAACACGAACGGCACGGTGAGGGTCGCGACCACGAACTCGCGCAGGGTGCGGCCGCGGGAGATGCGCGCCAGGAACAGGCCCACGAACGGCGCCCAGGCGATCCACCAGGCCCAGAAGAACAGGGTCCAGCCGGCCATCCACTCGGCCGCGCCGGTGTAGGCGAAGGTGTCGAGGGCCATCCCGGGCAGCTCCGCCACGTAGTCGCCCAGGTTCTGCACGGTGGCGTCGAGCAGGAAGGAGGTGCGCCCGGCGATCAGCACCCACGCCACGAGGGCCACGGCCATCAGGACGTTGAGCTCGGAGAGCCGCCGGATGCCCTTGTCCACGCCCGAGACGCACGAGGCGGTGGCCATGACCACGGCCACCGCGATCAGCGCGGTCTGCGCGGCGACGCCCTCCTCGATGCCGAACAGCAGGAACAGGCCGTAGTTGAGC
The DNA here is from genome assembly GCF_040981245.1 of Kocuria cellulosilytica. Lineage (NCBI taxonomy): Bacteria > Bacillati > Actinomycetota > Actinomycetes > Micrococcales > Micrococcaceae > Kocuria > Kocuria cellulosilytica. The sequence goes on from NZ_JAVFWZ010000006.1 coordinate 104,418, forward strand.
TGGACCACGCCGATGCCCAGGGAGGTGGCCACGCCGAAGATCGTGCCCAGCAGCGCGGCGATGTCCACGGCGTCCCCGGCCCGGCCGTGCACCCGCTTGCCGATCAGGGGATAGAGGGCCGAGCGGATGCTCAGGGGCATGTTCCAGCGGTAGGCGAAGTAGCCGAAGGCCATGCCCATCAGGGCGTACATCGCCCAGCCGATCACGCCGTAGTGGAACAGCGTCCACACCACGGCCATGCGGGTCGCCTCGAGGCTTCCGCCCTCCCCGGTGGGCGGGCCGTAGTACTGGGTGACCGGCTCGGCCACGGAGAAGAACAGCAGGTCGATGCCGATCCCGGCCGCGAAGAGCATCGCGGTCCAGGTGAACAGGTTGTACTGCGGCTTCGAGTGGTCCGGGCCCATCTTGATGGTGCCCTCGCGGGAGACCGCGACGATCACCACGAACGCGGTCACCACGGCGGCCGTGAGCACGTAGAACCAGCCCATGTTGGTGGCGATCCAGCCGACCACGGCGCCGATCACCGTGGCGGCCTGCTCGGGGGCCAGGATCGCCCACAGGGAGAACAGGACGATGCTCACACCGGAGCCGGCGAAGACGGCACGGTTGACCTTCGGTCGCGTCGCGGCGCCGGGCGGACCCTCGCTCTCGGGGGCGGAAGTGGACAGGGCAGCGGTCATGTCGGGTCCTCCTGGGAAGGGTGGTCCGGTCTCGTGGGGTCGCTCGCACGCCGGTCCGGGCGGATCGGGCGGGTGCGGGACGTCGTCGTCCCCGCGGGGCCGGCGCCGTCACGGGGAGGAGCGGCGGCCCGTGTCACATAGTGGCACCAACCTTCCGGTTGGTAAAGTTCTCAGCATGAGTTCCTCCTCCCGCGACCGCATCCTGGACGGCGCCCTCGAGCTGCTGCGGGCCGGCGGCACCGTCTCCCTGGAGTCGACCGCCCGCCGCGTCGGGCTGAGCAAGCCCGGGGTGATGTACCACTTCCGCACCAAGGAGGCGCTGATGCTAGCCCTGGTGGACCGGGTGATGGACGGCTGGGACGCGCAGATGGCCCGCCGCCTCTCCGCGCCGCCGGAGCGGGTGCCGGCGGAGGAGCGCCTGCGCGCCTATCTCGACTGGTGCCTGTCCGGGGAGGTCGACGAGACCGACCTGGTGATGCTCACCGACCAGCGGCTGCGCGCCACGCTCAAGAAGCGCTGGGTGGCCCGGATGACCCCGTGGGTCGACCTGCCCGAGGATCTGCCCGCCGAGCGGCGGAGCCGGCTGCTGGCCGTGCGGCTGCTCGCCGACGGCGTGTGGTTCGCCGACGCCGCGGGTGTCTTCGCCCCCGGTCCGCAGGAGCGGGCCCGGGTGCGGGCGGTCGCCGACGAGCTGCTGGCGGGCTGAGCCGTGACCCGATGGCTGCTGCTCGTCGCCGCCGTGCTCAGCGAGGTGGCGGCCACGCTGGCGCTGAAGGCGGCCCTGGACGAGCCCGGCTGGTACGTGCTCGTCGGCACCGGCTACGTCGCCGCGTTCGCGCTCCTGGCCGCCGTGCTGCGCCGCGGCACCCCCGTGGGGGTCGCCTACGGCGTGTGGGCCGCCCTGGGGGTGCTGCTCACCGCCCTCGCCGCGGCCGTGGTCTTCGGCGAGCGGCTGAGCCCGGCCGTGCTGGCCGGACTCGTGCTGGTGGTGGCCGGCGTGCTCTGCGTGGAGCTCGGTTCCCGCCGCCCCGCCCCGGAGCAGGAGGGGCGCGGCTGATGGCCTGGGCCTTCCTCGCCGCCGCGATCCTCACCGAGGTCGCCGGGACGCTGTCCCTGCGGACGGCCGCCCGGGGCCGCCCCCGCTGGTACGCCGCCGTGGTCGCCGGCTACGCGGTGGCCTTCACCTGCCTGAGTCTCGCCCTGGCCGAGGGCATGGCACTGGGGGTCGCCTACGGCATCTGGTCGGCCGCCGGGGTGGCGCTGACCGCGCTGGCCGGCCGGCTGCTGTTCCGGGAGCCGTTCACCTGGGTGACGGCGGCCGGCGTGGCCCTCATCGTCGGCGGGGTGCTCCTCATCGAGCTGGGCGCCCCGCCGGGCTGAGCGGCTCGCGGCGGCCGGTCCCGGGGCGGGCCCGGCGCCGCCCCGCTGGTGCGGTGCCGGAACTCGTGTAGAGTGGTCCGCAGTTGTTGAGGTTCGTTTTTGTCTTTCAAGCAGTTCGGCCCACTCGGGTGCAGCAGTTTTTCTGAGAAGACGTTTTCCATGCATCACAACTGTCGTGTTTCTCGAACGTCGGGAAACGTTCATCTCATGAAGGATCAGGTCTCCCATGACTACCGGTATCGTCAAGTGGTTCAACGCTGACAAGGGCTTCGGCTTCATCACCCCCGAGGACGGCTCCAAGGACGTCTTCGCCCACTTCTCCGCGATCAACTCGAACGGCTTCCGCTCGCTGAACGAGAACGACCGCGTCGAGTTCGAGACCCAGGACGGCCCCAAGGGCCCCCAGGCCGCGAACATCAACGTCATCTCCTAAGGATCCTCCACGGGCCCCGGCCCGTCGATCCTCCAGAACCGCCGTCGGGCTCCGCCCGGTGGCGGTTCTGTCGTCGTGGCCGACGTGCATCGAATCCCACGGTGCCGACCGCCGACGTCCCGCGTCCCCAGGGCTGAACGCCGCCGTCCCGCGTCCCCAGTGCTGAACGCCACCGTCCCGTGCCACCAGCGCTGAACGCCGCCGTCCCGCGTCCCCAGTGCTGAACGCCATCGTCCGCCGTCCCACGACGTCCCCCTCGTGCCCACGGGCAGGGGACGGGGGACGAGAGCACCCGGAGGTCCTGCCATGACCGCACCCGATCCGTTCCCCGCGGCGGAGGAGCCGGAGGACCCCTTCGTGCTGAACCGGATCACCGACGCGGAGCTGGAGGTCTCCGTGCCCTTCGAGGTCGAGGCCTCCGAGTGGGAGTTCGACGGCTCCGCCGACGAGGCCGGAGGCGGCTGGGGCTCCGCGGGGGACTACGGCCTCGAGTGAGCGCTCCCCGGCCCGCGACCCGGGCCGGCCCGGAGCGGGCTGCGGGCGGCGCGCACGACGGAGGCCGCAGCCCGATGGGCTGCGGCCTCCGTCGTGTCCTGCCCGCCGGCTACGCCGACAGCGGGAGGGTCGAGGGGTGGAGCTTGAAGAACGGGTGCCGTCCGGTCGTCGCGAGGGCTCCGGGAACGAGGAGCTGGCGGTACTTGGCGCACCATTGCGCGGTTCCCTCCGTGTGCTCCGCCGCGGCGGCGAGGTCGTCGGCCTCAGGGCTCAGGTACTCCTGCACGTCCCCGTCGGTCGACGTGAGCCGGACGAGGTGCAGATCGGGGAGGGCGGTGACGGTCACGTCGATCCACTCCTCGCGCTGGTCGGTGGTGATGGCTGATCTTTCTTCGGACATGGTCATGTTTTCTCCTGACGTTCTTGCAGGCATCCGATGGCGTTGCCCGCCGCTTCGTCATCCGATCCACCCGGGAACATCGGGTTGGCGCGCAGCGGGTCGGAGCCCCTCCGCGGGTTCGCCGGGGATCGCACGATCTCCGGCCGAGCACGCGGACGCCGCATCTCGAGAAGCAGATCCAGGCTACCCCGGAGCTCCGACACCTCGACAAGCGCGTCGTGAGTTGTGTCACTGAAACGTAATGCTCGGGCTCGTCGTCGGCGCCGTCGCCGGTGTTCCGCGCCCATTCCAGCGCAGCGATGTGTCCCCGAGATGTCGGAACGGTGACGCCCCGGGGAAGAACCGCGCACAGCGGGCCGGCCCGGGGCGCGGCCCGGGCGCCGCCGGGCGATGTGGTTCAATGGAGTCAGCTTCAAGAGACCCGGTCGGCAAGCTCCGACTTGACCGGGCACCAACCCCATGTTCACGGGTGGTTCGGATGACGAAGCGGCTCGCGTCGCCGCCACGGCGGTACCCGGTGCGAGCAAGAGCGCACGAAGGATCCCGGCCATGCCCGACCCCCGCACCCCCGTCCCCGCCGTCCGCACGGGCGCGCCGCCCGGCTCCTCCCCGGGCGTCCCGGCCGGACGGGACCCGTCCCCGGTCGAGCCCGCCGCCGGCGTCCCGGCCATCAGCGCCTCCGCCATGAGCGTCGATGACTACGCCCGTGCGGTGCAGGCCCGCACCGAGTTCGTGGACTTCCTGCTGGCCCCGGCCCGCGGCGAGCTCGCCGCCGCCGCCTGAGGACCGGCGCCGTGGACCTGCTCCTGGACCGTTCCGTGCTGCTCGGGGTGCGCACCCCGGAGCGCTGCCCCGAGCTGGCCGGGGTCCTGCGCCGGCAGGGTCACCGGCGGCTGTTCGTGCCCGCCACGGTGCTCGGCGAGCTGCTCGCCGAGCGGCCCGACGAGACGCTGTGGGCGGAGCAGCTCGAGCTGCGCTTCCCGGGCCGGGTGCTGCCGGTGGACGCCGCCGTGGCCCGGGCGTGGGGCGCACTGGCGGCGCGGGCGGCGGCCGACCCGCTCGCCGGCCTCACCGCGGCCACGGCCCTGGTGCACGGGCTGACCGTGCTGACCGCGGAGCCCGGGCGGTACGCCGGCACGGGGACGTCCGTCCTGGACGCGTCCCCGGCCCCGCGCCAGTCCTCGCGGTAGCCCCGCGCCAGTCCGCGCGGCAGCCCTCGCGGTGGCCCTCAGGCGGCCCGGCGGCGGCGCGGACCGCGCTCGGGCACCGAGAGCTCCACGGCGTGCTCGTAGTGCTCGAGCAGCTGCCCGACCAGCACGTCCCACGTCCGGCCCTGGACCGCCGCGTGCGCGGCGGCGCCGAACGCGGCCCGCTTCGCCTCGTCGCCCAGGAGGTCGGCCACGTGCCCCCGCAGCGCTCCGAGGTCCCCCGGGGGATAGAGCCAGCCGGTGCGGGACCGGTCCACGAGGTCGAGGGGCCCGCCCTTACCGGTCGCGACGACCGGCACCCCGGAGGCCATGGCCTCCTGGATCGTCTGGCAGAACGTCTCGAACTCGCCGGGATGGACGAACACGTCGAAGGACGCCATGATGCGGGCGAGCTCCGCGCCGCTGCGCCGCCCGGTGAAGTGGGCCTGCGGGAGCCGGCGGCGCAGGGCGTCCTCCTCCGGGCCCGAGCCCACGACCACGAGGCGCGTGCCGGGCAGGTCGGCGACCGCGGCGAGGTCCTCGACCTGCTTCTCCGGGGCGATCCGGCCCACGTAGCCGACGATCCGCCGGCCGCCGCCGACCTCCTCCCGCCACTGCTCGTCCCGGTGCCGGGGGCTGAAGCGGGTGGTGTCCACCCCGCGCCGCCACACGTGCACGTCCCGGACGCCGTGCTCGGTGAGCTGCCGGACGGCCGAGGTGGACGGCGCGAGCGTGAGCGTCGCGAGGTTGTGCATGGAGCGCACGTGCCCCCACAGGAGCTGCTCGAGGAACGGTGCCCCGTACTTGGCCGCGTAGCCGGGCACGTCCGTCTGGTAGACCGCCACGCACGGCACCCCGAGCTGCTGGGCCGCCACGATCGCCCGGCGGCCCAGCACGAACGGGGAGGCCACGTGGACCACGTCCGGCCGGAAGCGCTCGAGCTGCCGGCGCACCCGCGCCACGGTCCCCCCGGCCACGCGCACCGCCGGATAGCCGGTGAGCGGCACGGCGGGCAGCCGGTGCACCGGCACCCCGTCGAGGTCCTCGACGGCGTCCTCGGCGGGGAGCCCGAGCGGAGGAGGACCGTAGGAGGGCGCCACGACGGCGACGTCGTGGCCTCCGGCGACCAGCTGCTCGACGACCCGCAGCACCGAGTGGGTGACTCCGTTCAGATGGGGGAGGAACTGTTCGGCGACCACGGCGACTCTCATGGGCCCGAGCCTGCCCGGGCCGGGCGACCGGACGGGAAGCGGCGCGTGGCCCGCCGGTGAAGGCGCCGTGAAGCCTCTGCCGGGGCGCCGCGCGGGCGTGGGAAGATGGTCGGTGATGAACTCCCATGGCTCCTCTTCCCCCGCCGCACGCCCCGACCGCAAGGGCGTGCCCATGCCGCTGTGGCTGCAGGGCGTGCTGGAACTCGGCTCCGTGGCCGTGGTGTCCTACCTGCTGGTCCTGCTGACCGTCCTCATGGTGTGGCTCGCCGACGGCTTCGACACCCTCGGGCTGACCGGGGGGATCGTGCTCTCCGGCCACGTGTGGCTGCTCGCCCACCTCACGCCCCTCCAGGTGGCCCTCGACCCGGGAGCGGGACTGCCCGCGACCACCGGGACGCTCAACCTCGTCCCCCTGGGGCTGACCGTCGTCCCGTTCGCGCTCGCCTGGCACGCCGGGCGGCGGCTGGCGCGGGCCTGCTGGGAGGGCCAGTTCTGGCAGCCGTACCTCAGCGGCCTCGCCGCCTACTCCGCGCTCGGCGCCGCGGCGGCGCTGCTGTTCACCGGGGCGCAGGTCTCGGCGAGCCCGGCCGCGGCGGCCGTCTTCCCGCTCGTGCCCGTGGCCCTGGGCGGGTTCGTGGGCGCGTACCGGGCCTCCCGGTCCCTGCCGGGGCTGATCGGCGTCAACGCCGCCGCGTGGGTGGAGCGCACGAGCCAGTACTCCCGCTGGGCCGGGTCCTACGTCTGGGCGGTGCTGCGCGCCGGCTTCGTCGCGGCCGTCGCCGGGGTCGGCGCCGGGGCGGCCCTGCTCGCCGCCGCCCTGTTCTGGAACTGGAACGACGTGGTGGGCGTCTACCAGCGGCTCGGCACCGGCGTGCCGGGGGACACCGCGCTGACCGGGCTGCAGCTCGGCTACCTGCCCAATCTCGCGGTCTACGCCCTGTCCTGGGCCACGGGCGCGGGCTTCGACCTCGGCTCCGGCACCCACGCCTCCCCGCTGGGCACCGACCCCGGGCCCGTGCCGCTGCTCCCGGCGCTCGCCGCGCTGCCGCCCGAGGAGCTCCCGGCCGGCGCGCTGGGAGTGGTCGTGCTGCCGGTCCTGGCCGGCGTCCTCGCCGGCTGGTGGTTCCTGCGCGAGGGCGAGAACCACCTGGACGACTGGATGGCGCTGCGGCTGCCCGCCCGCTGGATCACGTACCCGGTCTCGACGCTGCTGACCGGGGTGCTCGTGGGCGCGGTCGCGGGCGTGCTGGTGATGCTGCTGAGCTGGCTGGCGCACGGCTCGCTGGGGCTCGGCCGGCTCACGGACGTGGGGCCCGACGGCCCCGCCGTCCTGCTGCTGTTCGGCGCCGAGGTGGCCGTCGGGACCGCGGTCGGCTACGTCCTGGGACCGTGGCTCGAGCACGAGCCGCCGTTCGCCCCGCCCCGCGACGAGGAGGACGGGGAGGACCGCACGCCCGCCGGCCGGCGCGAGGCGCGGCGGCGGCACCGGGAGGAGGCCGCGGCCCGGCGCGCGATGCGCTCGGCGGGCCGGCGGGGCCCGCGGACCGCGCCGGGGGCCGACCGGGACGGGGCGGAGCGCGCCGGCACGGGCCCGTGGGCGGCTCAGGGGCGGGCCGGGGCGGGGTCCGGTCCCGCGGAGGCGTTCGACGTCGACGCGGTCGACGTGGACGCGGTCGAGGCGCCCGCCGCGTCGTCCGACGCCGGCGCGCCCGGGTCGCCGGAGAGATAGCTCCAGATCCCGTCCTCGAGCTCCTGCTGGCACTGCGCCTCCCCGGAGAGGGTGAGGGTGCCGGCGACGCACTCCTGGTAGGCCTCGGCCACGGGCCACAGCGCCAGGCGCGCCCCGCCGGTGAGCAGGCTCAGCGAGCCCAGCACGATCGCGGCGACCGCGCTCACCACCAGCAGCCGGCGCCGGTCCGCCCCGCGGGAGCGCACGAGGGCCGCGATGCCCAGCCCGATCCCGGCGGCCGCGAGCACGACCCCCGCCACGGTCGGCCACAGCCCGGAGCCGACGAGCACCAGGGCCACCGCCGCGCACACGAGCGCACCTCCTGCGGTACGGGTCGCGGTGGCGCGTCGTGCGTCCGCAGGGGCTGCCTCGGGACTCGGGCGGGGAGGGGTCATGCCTTTCACTCTAGGGCACCCCGGGCACCGGCCCCCGCCCGCGCCACTAGACTCGACGGCATGCGCATCGTGGTCATGGTCTCCGGCTCCGGCACCAATCTGCAGGCGGTCCTCGACGCCGTCCGGGAGGGCCGGATCGACGTCGAGATCGCCGCCGTGGGCGCGGACCGGCCCTGCACCGGCCTGGAACGGGCCCGGCAGGCCGGGGTGGAGACCTTCCTGGTCCGGCCCGGCGACCACCCGGACCGGACGCGGTGGAACCGTGCCCTGCAGGCGGCGGTGGCCGCCCGGGAGCCGGACCGGGTCCTCTTCGCGGGGTTCATGCGGATCGTGGACGCCGAGTTCGTCGAGGCGTTCGCGGGTCGGATCATCAACACCCACCCGTCCCTGCTGCCGTCCTTCCCGGGCGCGCACGCGGTGCGGGACGCCCTCGCGCACGGCGTGAAGGTCACCGGCGTCACCGTCCACGAGGTCGTCGACGACGTCGACGCCGGCCCGATCCTGGCGCAGGCGGCGGTGCCCGTGGCGGACGGGGACACCGAGGCGCAGCTGCACGAGCGGATCAAGGCCGCCGAGCGCGAGCTGCTGGTGCGCACGCTCGGTGAGACGGCCCGGCGGGGCGCCCTGCACGACGCCCGGTGAGCGGGTCCGGCACGGGTCCGTAAAATGGTCCCGGCGGATCCCGCCGGCAACCACGACCTCGAACGCTTGGAGAACCTGTGAGCCCCACCCAGCTTGACCGTGTGCCCATCAAGAGGGCGCTGGTGTCCGTGTACGACAAGACCGGGCTGGAGGGCCTCGCCACGGGCCTGCACCGGGCCGGCGTCGCGATCGTCTCCACCGGCTCGACCGCACGGCGGATCGCCGCACTGGGCGTACCGGTCACGGAGGTCGCGGACGTCACCGGGTTCCAGGAGTGCCTGGAGGGCCGGGTCAAGACCCTGCACCCGCGGGTGCACGCGGGCATCCTCGCGGACCGCCGCAAGCAGGACCACATGGACCAGCTCGCGGAGCTGGAGATCGAGCCGTTCGACCTCGTGGTCGTGAACCTCTACCCGTTCGCGGACACGGTGCGCTCCGGCGCGGGCCAGGACGAGGTCGTCGAGCAGATCGACATCGGCGGCCCCTCCATGGTCCGGGCCGCCGCCAAGAACCACGCGGCCGTGTCCGTGGTGGTCGACCCGTCCTCCTACGACGCGGTCGTCGAGGCCGCGGCCTCGGGCGGCTTCGACCTGCGGGCGCGGCGGCGGCTGGCCGCCGCGGCGTTCGCGCACACCGCCGCCTACGACACCGCGGTGGCGACCTGGACGGCCCAGCAGTTCGAGCAGGACGAGGACGCGAACTTCTGGCCGCCCTACGCCGGCCTGGCCCTGCAGCGCTCCACCTCGCTGCGCTACGGCGAGAACCCCCACCAGAAGGGGGCGCTCTACGTGGACGAGGCCGCGGCGCCCGGCATCGCCCAGGCCGACCAGCTGCACGGCAAGGAGATGTCCTACAACAACTACGTGGACGCCGACGCCGCGCTGCGCGCCGCCTACGACTTCGACGAGCCGGCCGTGGCCGTCGTCAAGCACAACAACCCGTGCGGGCTCGCCGTGGCCACCCCCGGCGCCGAGGACCCGATCGCCGACGCCCACCGCAAGGCCCACGCGTGCGACCCGCTCTCCGCCTACGGCGGCGTGATCGCCGCCAACCGGACCGTGACCCGGGCCATGGCCGAGACCGTGCGCGACATCTTCACCGAGGTCCTCGTGGCCCCCGGGTTCGAGCCCGCGGCCCTCGAGATCCTGCAGGCCAAGAAGAACATCCGCCTGCTGGAGCTGCCCGAGGGCTTCGAGCGGGACGTCCTCGAGTACCGGCAGGTCTCCGGCGGCGCGCTGCTGCAGGTCGCCGACCGGCTCGACGCCGAGGGCGACGACCCGGCCGGCTGGACGCTGGCCGCGGGGGCGCCGGCGGACGAGCGGACGCTCGCCGACCTCGCCTTCGCCTGGAAGGCGCTGCGGGCGGTGAAGTCCAACGCGATCCTGCTCGCCGACCACGGCGCCTCCGTGGGCATCGGCATGGGACAGGTCAACCGCGTGGACTCCTGCAGGCTCTCCGTGGAGCGCGCCAACGCCCTCGGCGAGGACGGCGCCGAGCGCGCCCGCGGGGCCGTGGCGGCCTCGGACGCGTTCTTCCCGTTCGCGGACGGTCTGCAGGTGCTCCTGGACGCCGGGGTGCGCGCCGTGGTCCAGCCCGGCGGGTCCATCCGGGACGAGGAGGTCGTGGCCGCGGCCGAGGCCGCCGGCGTGACGATGTACTTCACGGGAGCGCGGCACTTCTTCCACTGAGCCGCGACCCACCGCCGCGTCCCACCGCCGCGGCCCGGCGCCGTTCGACGGCCGCCCGGCACGGCGGTGGGGCGCAGCCGCACGACGACGGCCGCACTCCCCGCGGGGAGTGCGGCCGCTGCCGTGGGTGCCGCTCGCGCCGGTCCGGGTGCCCGGCCGGCGCGCTCAGCTCATGCGCTCAGCGAGGAGAGGACCCGGTTGAAGGTCTCCGAGGGGCGCATCACCGAGAACGTCTTGGCGTCGTCCGGGCGGTAGTAGCCGCCGATGTCGGCGGGCCGGCCCTGCACGGAGAGCAGCTCCTCGTTGATGGTGTCCTCGTGGTCCGCCAGCTGCTCCGCCACGGAGGCGAAGGCCTGGGCCAGCTCGGTGTCCTCGTCCTGGCGCGCCAGCTCCTGGGCCCAGTACAGGGCGAGGTAGAAGTGGCTGCCGCGGTTGTCGATCTCGCCGGCCTTCCGGCTCGGGGACTTGTTCTCCTCCAGGAAGGTGCCCGTGGCCCGGTCCAGGGTCTCGCCGAGGATGCGGGCGCGGGCGTTGTCCGCCGTCGACGCCAGGTGGTCGAGGCTCGCGGCCAGGGCGAGGAACTCGCCGAGGCTGTCCCAGCGCAGGTGGTTCTCCTCGACCAGCTGCTGGACGTGCTTCGGCGCGGACCCGCCGGCGCCCGTCTCGAACAGCCCGCCGCCGTTGATGAGGGGGACCACCGAGAGCATCTTCGCGGAGGTGCCCAGCTCCAGGATCGGGAACAGGTCCGTCAGGTAGTCGCGCAGCACGTTGCCGGTGACCGAGATGGTGTCCTCGCCGCGGCGGATCCGCTCGATCGAGAAGGCGGTGGCCTCCTCGGGGGACATGATCTCGATCTGCAGGCCCTCGGTGTCGTGCTCGGCCAGGTACTCCTCGACCTTGGCGATGAGGTTGGTGTCGTGGGCGCGGGTGCGGTCCAGCCAGAACACGGCCGGCGTGGAGGAGGCCCGGGCGCGGGTCACGGCGAGTTTGACCCAGTCCCGGATCGCGACGTCCTTCGTCTGGCACGCGCGCCAGATGTCGCCGGGGGAGACCTCGTGCTCGATGAGCACGGCGCCGGAGGAGTCGACGACCTGGACGGTGCCCTTCGCGGGGATCTCGAAGGTCTTGTCGTGGGAGCCGTACTCCTCCGCCTTCATCGCCATGAGGCCCACGTTCGGCACCGAGCCCATGGTGGTGGGGTCGAACGCGCCGTTGGCGCGGCAGTCGTCGATGACCACCTGGTAGATCCCGGCGTAGGAGCTGTCCGGCAGCACCGCGAGGGTGTCGGCCTCCTCGCCCTCGGGGCCCCACATGTGCCCGGAGGTGCGGATCATGGCCGGCATCGACGCGTCGACGATGACGTCGGAGGGCACGTGCAGGTTCGTGATGCCCTTGTCGGAGTTCACCATGGCGAGCTTCGGGCCCTCGGCGAGGCCCTTGTCGATCCCGGCCCGCACGTCGTCGCGCACGTCGGCCGGCAGGGCGTCGAGGCCGTCGAGGATCGCGGCGAGACCGTTGTCGGAGCTCAGGCCGGCCTCCTCGAGGGCGGCGCCGTGGGTAGTAAAGACCTCCGGGAAGAAGGCCTCGATCACGTGGCCGAAGATGATGGGGTCGGAGACCTTCATCATGGTGGCCTTCAGGTGCACCGAGAACAGGACGTCCTCCCGCTTGGCGCGCTCGACCTGCTCCGCGAGGAACGCGTCCAGGGCCTCGGCCCGCATCACGGTGCCGTCGACGACCTCGCCGGCCAGCACGGGGACGGACTCCTTGAGCACCGTGGTGCCGCCGTCCTCGCCGACCAGCCGGATCGTCAGGGTGTCGTCGTCCTCCATGACCACGGACTTCTCGTTGTCCCGGAAGTCGTCGGCGCCCATGGTGGCGACGTTCGTCCTCGACTCCGCCGTCCACTCGCCCATCCGGTGCGGGTTCTTGCGGACGTAGTTCTTCACCGAGGAGGGGGCGCGGCGGTCCGAGTTGCCCTCGCGCAGCACCGGGTTGACGGCGGAGCCCTTGATCTTGTCGTAGCGGGCCCGGATCTCCTGCTCCTCCTCGGTGCGCGGCTCGTCCGGGTAGTCCGGGAGGTCCACGCCCTGCTGCTGCAGCTCCTTGACGGCGGCCTTCAGCTGCGGGACGGAGGCGGAGATGTTGGGGAGCTTGATGATGTTGGCCTCGGGCTTCTTGGCCAGCTCGCCGAGCTCGGCGAGGGCGTCGGCCACCCGCTGGTCCTCGGGCAGGCGGTCGTTGAAGGCGGCGAGGATGCGACCGGCCAGGGAGATGTCGCGGGTCTCCACCTCGACGCCGGCCGTCGAGGCGTAGGCCTCGATGATCGGCTTGAACGAGTAGGTGGCGAGCAGGGGCGCCTCGTCGGTGCGGGTGTAGATGATCTTGGCCATGTGCGGGCTGTCTCCCAGGATGTCGTCGGATCGGGGTGGTGCTTCCTGGTGCCAAGATACCCGAGGCGGCGCCCCGTCCGCTGGCCGCCCGGGGAGTGCGGGGGCTCCGGGCACGACGGCGGGCCCGTTCCCCGCGGGGGAACGGGCCCGGGCCGTGGCGTCCCGGCCGGTGCGGAGCCGCTGCCGGCCGAACCGGGCTCAGCCCTCGGTGGACTGTGTGGAGCGTTCGCCGTTGACGAGCTCGCCCTCGCCGATCACGCGGTCGCCGGAGTCGTCCCGGCTCTCGCCCAGGGCCTGCTGCTCGCCCTGGCCGGAGACCACCTGGATCTTGCGCGGCTTGGCCTGCGCGGAGACGGGGATCGTCACCGTGAGCACGCCGTTGTCGTAGTTCGCCGCGATGCCCTGGATGTCGATGCCCTGGCCCAGGTTGAGCTGGCGCACGAACGAGGAGCTCTGCCGCTCCCGGGTGATCCACTGGACGTCCTGGACCTCGGGCAGCTTCCGCTCCGCGCGGATGGTCAGCAGCTGGCCGTCGACGTCGACGTCGACGCTCTCGGGGTCGATCCCGGGCAGGTCCGCCCGCAGGATGTACTGGTCGCCGTCCCGGTACAGGTCCATGGGCATCTCGCGCAGGCCCTGCCGGGCGAACAGCGAGGCGGCGAGCCGGTCGAAATCGTTGAACGGGGTGAACATCGTGGCCACGTCAATCATCTCCTCAACCATGTGAGCAATGTCTTCGACATTTAGTTGAGTCGGATCAACTCAACTGTTGACCATGATAGTGCCGCCCTGAGAGCTCTTCAACAGGTCCGGGGCCGGATCGCCCACGGCGAACCGCCCGTCGGCGGGCGTGTGCGGGCCGCCGTGTCAGGGGGTGTCGTGGGGGTAGCGCACGCCGATCCGCTCCCGCACCCGGTCGAAGAGCTCCACGAGCTCGAGGGAGTCGGCCCACGGCATCACGGGGGACTCGAGCAGGCCCTGCTGCACGCAGCGGGTGGCCTCCCGCATCTCGAAGGCGTAGCCCGCGCCCGGCACGGCCACGCGCTCCACCGCGGGGTCGGCGCCGCCGCGGGCGCCTGCGGCGGTCTGCAGCACCAGGGTGGTGGGGCAGTTGATCCGGCCGTCCACGCGCAGCCAGCCCTCCGTTCCGCTGATCGTCACCTGGTGCGGGACCGTGCTGGACAGGGTGCCGCTCACGTGGGCCCGGCCGTAGCCGTAGTCCAGGGTCAGGGCGGTGTCCACGTCCACGTCCGTGGCGCCGAGCTCGGCGCGGGCGCTCCAGCGCTCCGGGACACCGAGCACGGCGGAGGTCCAGGTCAGCGGATAGACCATCATGTCCAGCAGCACCCCGCCGCCGTCGGCCCGGCGGAACAGCCGGTGGGTCGGGTCGAGGGGGCGGTGCATGCCGATGGACCCCTCGACCGAGCGCACCCGGCCGAGCCGGCCCTCCCGGACCCAGCGCATCGCGGTGCGGAAGCCGGGGGTCATGCGGGTCCAGACGGCCTCCATCAGGAAGACGCCGTGCTCGCGCGCCAGGCGGAACAGGTCCCGGACCTCCGCCGCGGTCATGGCGAGGGCCTTCTCGCACACCACGTGCTTGCCGGCCCGCAGCAGCGCCGAGACGTCCCGGTGGTGGTAGCCGTGCGGGGTGGCCACGTAGACGATCTCCACGTCCGGGTCGGCCGCCAGGCGGTCCAGGCCCGTGGCGGCGGCGGTGCTGCCGTAGGCGCGCTCCACCCCGTGCCGGCGGGCGAAGTCCTCGGCGCGGTGCTGGTCCCGCGAGCTCACGGCGACCAGCCGGGCGTCGGGCAGCGCGGCGAGGTCCGCGACCACCTTCTCCGCGATGCCGGCGGTGCTGACCACGCCCCACCCGAGCGTGCGGCCCGTCGGGGTGCCGGGGTCGTCGAGGTGGGCGGCGTCGAGGGAGGCGGCGACGAACGGGCTGAGGATCTGGGCGGGCATGGGCGCATTCTGCCACGCCTTTCCCCGGCGCCACCCGCTCGGCGCCGTTCGCCCGGCGCCGCCGCCCCGTGCCGCCCGCTCGGCGCCGTTCGCCCGGCGCCGCCGCCCCGTGCCGCCCGCTCGGCGCCGTTCGCCTGGCGCCGCCGCCTCGTGCCGCCCGCTCGGCGCCGTCCGCCCGCTCCGAGCCGTGCGCCGTCCTGTCCGGACGCGCCGATCGAACGACCGTTCATCGCCTAGACTGGCCCCGTGCCCCGGGTGAGCCAGCAGTACAAGGACGAGCGCCGCCGCGAGATCGTGGCCGCCGCCAGCGAGTGCTTCCTCGAGCACGGCTTCGAGGGGGCGTCGATGCACCGCATCATCGCCGCCACGGGCCTGTCCGCGGGAGCGCTGTACAACCACTTCCCGAGCAAGCAGGAGCTCGTGGCGGCGGCCGCCCGCGCGGCGCTGGACCGGGTGCTCGCGGCCGCGGAGGACGAGCCCGGGACCGACCCCGCCGCGTGGGTCGTGGGGCTGCTGGAGCGGCTGGCCGCGGACCCGGCCACCACCCGCCTGCTGCTCATCACGTGGGGCGGCGCCGTGACCGACCCGGATCTGGCCGGGCTGGCGGGGGAGCACCTGGGACGTGTGCGCGACCGCGTCGAGGAGCGCTACGGGCGGTGGGCGGCCGAGGAGCTGGGGCTCGACCCCGGCGCGGCCCGGGAGTGGGCCGGGATGTTCGCCCAGGCCATCCTCTCGGTGCTGCAGGGCTGGGTGGTGCAGTCCTGCCTGCTGCCCGGCTTCGACCACGGCGCGTACCTCGACTACGCGCGCACCCTCGCGGCGCAGTGACCGGGGTGCCGTGACCGGGCGCCGCGGCCCGGTGCGGGAGCCGGTCAGGCGTTGAGCCGGCGGTGCTCGGCGGAGAGCTGCACGTAGGTCCGCGCGTTGGCCCGGACCTTCTCCTGCTCCTCCTGCGTGAGCTCGCGCCGGACCTTGGCCGGCACCCCGGCCACCAGCGAGCGCGGCGGCACCACGGTGCCCTCGAGGACGACGGCGCCCGCGGCGACCAGGGAGCCCGTGCCGATCACGGCGCCGTTGAGGACGGTCGCGTTCATCCCGACCAGGACCTCGTCCTCCACGGTGCAGCCGTGCACCACGGCGCCGTGGCCGACGCTCACGTCCGCCCCGATCGTGCAGGCGTGGCCGGGGTCGGAGTGGACCACCACGTTGTCCTGCAGGTTCGACCGCGCCCCCAGCCGGACGGGGGAGCGGTCCCCGCGCACCACGGCGCCGTAGAAGGTCCCGGACCCGGGGCCCAGCTCGACGTCGCCCACGACCGTGGCGGTCGGGGCCACGAAGGCGGACGGGTCGATCCGGGGCTCGTGCCCGCCGTGCGGGAGGACCAGGCCGGGCGTCGTGGAGTGTGCCATGCGCCCAGCCTAGCGGCGGAGCCGCGGCCCGCGGCTCAGGCGTCCTGCCGGGCGACCGCCGGGCGCGCGGAGCGCTGGTGCCCGTGCTGGAGGGCCACCCGGATCTTCTGGCCGCCCTTGAGCACGTACTCCGCGCCGTGCACGTGGATCGTGACGTCGTCCGCGCGGCGGGAGGAGCCCTCGAGCTCCAGGACGTGGTGGTCGATGCAGACCCGGATCACCTGCCCGCGGTACAGCACCGTGAACGTCACCGACTGCAGCTGGCTCGGCAGGGCCGGGTCGAACTCGAGCCACCCGCCCCGCACGCGCAGCCCCGCGTAGGCGCGGGTCACGACGTCGACCGAGCCGGCCATGGCGCCCAGGTGGATGCCCTCGCCCGTGGTCCCGCCCTGGGTGTCGTCGAGGTCCACCAGCAGGGCGTCCTGGAAGGACGACCACGAACGGTCCGGGTGCAGCCACGCGAGCACCGAGGCGTTGACCACCCGGGAGAGCGAGGAGCCGTGGGAGGAGCGCGCGATGTAGAAGTCGACGGTGCGCTCGATCGCGGCGTGGTCCACGTCGTAGCCCATCCGGCCGAGCTCCTCGACCAGGCCGTCGGGACCGAAGAGGTAGACCAGCATGATCGTGTCGGCCTGCTTGGCCAGCTTGTAGTTGTTGGTCATGTCGCCCTCGTTCTCCAGCAGGAGGTCGAGGCGGCCGATGTTGCGGTACTTGGCCCGGTAGTACTCCCAGTCCAGCTCGTCGAGGTCGTCGTAGCCGTGGAACTGGCTGATGGTGCCGTCCGCGTTGAACGGCACGAACATCCGCTCGGCCATCTGCTGCCACGTCCCGACCTCCTCGGGCGAGAGGTCGAAGCGGGCGGAGAGCTCCTCGCGCTGGTGCTCCACCATGTCGTGGAAGATGTGGGCGCTGTGCCGGAACAGCCAGGCCGCCAGCACGTTCGTGTACGCGTTGTCCTTGAGGCCGCCGCCGTGCTGGCCGCGCGGGCCGTCGTGGTACTCGTCCGGGCCCATCACCCCGGCGATGTGGAAGCGGCCGTCCGCGGGGTCGTAGTCCGTGAGGGACGCGAAGAGCCGGGTGATCCCGATGATCAGCTCCGAGCCCTGGCCGGCCAGCCAGTCCAGGTCGCCGGTGGTCTCGTAGTAGATCCAGGCGTTGTAGGCGATCGCGAGGCCCACGTGGAACTGGCGCCACGAGTT
Organism: Kocuria cellulosilytica; assembly: GCF_040981245.1. Taxonomy (NCBI): domain Bacteria; kingdom Bacillati; phylum Actinomycetota; class Actinomycetes; order Micrococcales; family Micrococcaceae; genus Kocuria; species Kocuria cellulosilytica. The sequence continues at coordinate 121,621 of NZ_JAVFWZ010000006.1, forward strand.
GTCCGGCAGCCACCGGTTGGAGTGGTGGTTGAACAGCTCCGGCGGGGTCTCCTCCCGGCCGTCGGAGCCCGACTGCCACGGGAACGCGGCGCCCTCGAGCCCGAACTCGGTGGCCCGGTGCTTCGCCATGGGCAGCCGGCGCCAGCGGTAGGACAGCAGCGCGCGCGTCACCTGCGGCTGGTGCAGGTTGACCACCGGGAGGATGTAGAGCTCGTCCCAGAAGATGTGCCCCCGGTAGCCCTCGCCGTGCAGACCGCGGGCCGGGACGCCGGCGTCGCGCAGGGACATGTGCGGCGCCAGCGTCTGGGCCACGTGGAAGAGGTGCACGCGCAGCGCCAGCTGGGTCAGGCACAGCTCCCCGGTGCTGTTCTCCGGGTCCGGGCACACGTCCACGTCGAAGCGGTCCCACAGCAGCGACCACTCGATCTCGTGCGAGGGCAGCAGGCCCCGGACACCGCTGGGGTTGCGGTCCAGCTCCGCGAGCGCGCCCTCGCGGGGCGAGCCGATCGCCGCGTCGCGGCTCGTGACCACCGCCGTGGTCGAGTCGATGATCACCGGGCGGCCGTCGGAGATGTTGACCTGGTGGCGGCGGAACTCGGTGCCGCCCGGGCGGATCTCGCGGCGCTCCCGGACGTTCTGGCCGCCCTCGATGGTGGTGCGCTGGGCCGTGGTGATCTCGATCTTGGACTGGGTGGTGCGCACGTGGGAGAGCAGGGTCTCGTGGTCGTCGGGCAGGGACGTCGACTCGAGGTCCACGAGGTGGTGGTCGTTGAGGTCCTGGTACTCCGCGACCCCGTTGTTGCGCACGCTGGGGTCGATGCCCGTGCGCAGGTGCAGCCGCCCGGAGAACCCCCGGGCGGTCACCGTGGTCTCCTGCGCCCCCAGGTGGCGGAAGCGCAGCGACACGAGGCGGCGCTGGACGATCTCCAGCCGGGCGCGGGCGCCGTCCTCGCCCCGGTCGCCGTTGAGGTCGGTGAGGGTCAGGGACCGGATGAGCAGGCCGCGGCGCAGGTCGAGCTCGGTCCGCTCGTCGGACGGGACCAGCCCGCCCTCCGACCACCAGTCGCCGCCGGAGACGCGCAGGTCCAGGTGGGTCCAGTTGGGGGCGTTGACCATGGACTCGTGCTCGACGTCGCGGCCGCTCAGGTGGCTCACCACCCGGTTGAAGATGCCGGCCAGGTAGTTGCCGGGGTAGTGCACCCCGTTGTCGGGGAACTCGCAGGCGGACCCGCGCACGCCCATGTAGCCGTTCGCCAGCGTCAGGAGGGTCTCCCGCCGGGCCTCGGTGGTCGGGTCGAAGCCCTCGAAGACCAGCTTCCAGGGGTCGTCGCGGCGGGCGCCGAGGTCGAGCTCCCCGACGTCGTTGAGCACGACCGTGGCCCCGGCCCGGTACAGGTCGTTGCGCTCGCCGTGGCGGCGGATGCCCACGACCAGGCCGAAGCCGCCGGCGGCCGCGGCCTGCACCCCGGACACGGCGTCCTCCACCACCACGGACCGGGCCGGGTTCACGCCGAGCATCTTCGCGCAGGTGAGGAACGTGTCGGGGGCCGGCTTGCCGGGCAGCCCGTGCTCCGCGGCGAAGTGGCCGTCCACGATGATGTCGAAGGAGTCCTGCAGCCCCGCCGCCGCGAGCACCGGGACGCTGTTGCGGCTCGCGGTCACGAGGCCCACCGGCACCCCGGCCCCGCGCAGCCGCTCGATGAGCGCCACGGTCCGGTCGAAGACCCGCACGCCCTGGACCTGCAGGGCGTCCTGGAAGTAGGAGTTCTTCAGCACGGCCTGGCCCTGCACGGTCCACGCCCCCGGCGTCTCGTCGCCCTCGGGCAGGCGCGCGCCCCGGGCGGCGAGCAGGGAGCGGATCCCGTCCTCGCGCCGCCTGCCGTCCACGTAGTGGCGGTAGTCCGCGTCGGCGTCGAAGGGCCGCCGGTCCACCGTGGTGCCCTCCTCGGCCGGCTCGAGCCGGTCGTCGGCCAGGATCGCGTCGAAGAGGGTCTTCCAGGCCGCGGCGTGCACGGCGGCGGTGTCGGTGACCACCCCGTCCATGTCGAAGATCACGGCCTCGTGCGGGATGCGCAGCTGGTCGACCGCCTGGGCCGGTGCGTCCGGGCCCTGGATGCGCGGCAGGGACGCGGTGAACGGGGCGGTGGGCAGTGCGTTCACGAGAGTTCCTCCGGAAGTGGGTGCGTTCTCCGTGGCCCCCGGAACCGCACGGAGAGACCCCAGCACACGGCACGCGACGGACCCCGGACGCGGCGTTGCGGTTTGGCACTGGAGCGGTGACGGCCGTCCGTGCCGACGGTTCCTGACCAGTTCATTAAACGGCCCGGGGCCCGCAGGGGCAAGCCGCGTCCGCTCAGTGGTCCGCCAAGGGCAGGCGGACCGTGAACCGGGTGCTGCCCGGGACGCTGCGGACGTCGATCCGCCCGTGGTGCGCGTGCACGATGGCCTCCACGATCGAGAGCCCCAGACCCGTGCCGCGGGAGGTCCCGGCCCGGGCGTGGTCCTCCCGGGCGAAGCGGGCGAAGATGTGCTCGAGGAAGTCCGCGCCGATGCCGGGGCCGTCGTCGGCCACCGCGAGCACGGCCTCGCCGCAGGTTCGCGGCCGGCCGCCGGTCTCCACGGCGAGGGACGCGGTGACGGTGGTCCCGGCGGGCGTGTGCTGGTGGGCGTTGGCGAGCAGGTTGATGAGCACCTGGCGCAGCTGGGCGGGGTCGCCCCGCACGAGCACGGGCTCGTCGGGCAGCTCGAGGCGCCAGACGTGGCCGGGCGCCGCCACACGGAGGTCGCTGACCGTCTCGATCACCAGCTCGAGCAGGTCGACGTCCTCGGTGACCACCGCCCGGCCCTCGTCCAGGCGCGCGAGCAGCAGCAGGTCCTCGACGAGCGCGGTCATCCGCGCCGCCTCGGACTCCACCCGGGACAGGGAGCCGCGGCCCTGCGGGCTCATCGGCTCGGTGAGCCGGATGAGCTCCGCGTAGCCCCGGATGCTGGCCAGCGGGGTGCGCAGCTCGTGGCTGGCGTCGGCCACGAACCGGCGCACGCGCGTCTCGCTGCGCTGACGGGCGACCAGGGCGTGGCCGACGTTGTCCAGCATCCGCCCGAAGGCGTGGCCGAGCCGGCCCACCTCCGTGTCGGGGTGCGCGGCCGGCGCCACGGCCCCCACGGGCAGGACCACCTCCCCGTGGTCGAGGTCCAGCTCCGAGACGCGGGTCGCCACGTCGGAGAGCCGTTCCACGGGACGCAGGGTGCGCCGGACGACGACGAGGCCGAGCAGCCCCGTGGCGGCGATGGCGCCGGTCGAGATCGCCGCGGTGCTCACCCCGAAGCTGCGCAGGGTGTGCTGCTTGTCGGCCAGCGGCAGGCCGGTCAGCACGAGCCCCCAGTCCCACGGGTCGTCGACCACCAGCACCCGGTAGCCGCCCACGGCCAGCTGCACGTCCACGGGACCCCACTGCTCGCCCCCGTCCTCGTCCGACTCCGCGCCGAGCGCCGTCACGAGCTCCCCGAGCCGCCGCCGGTCCGCGTCGGTCAGCTCCTGCCGCGTCCCGTCGGCGGCGAAGAGCCCGGCGCGGACCACCTCGCCGTCCACGATCCGGGCGTTGAGGGTGCCCGCGCCCTGCGCGGGGACGTCCATCATGGCCTCCAGCTCCTCCGAGGGCCCGGCGGCGGCCCGGACCCCGTACTCGATCGCTCGGAAGGAGGCGTCCCGGACCTGGCGGTCCAGCTGCTCGCCCAGGGACACGTTGAGCGCGGCGAGGCCCAGGGCGCCCACCGCGGCGCACGCGACGGTCAGCAGCGCCAGGACCGTCAGCAGCAGCTTGGTGCGCAGCTGCAGCGCCCGGCCGGGCCCGCGGAGCCGCGGCCGGGCACCGGTGCCTCCCGCGCTCATCGGAGGGTGCTCACTCGGCCGGTCGGAGGACGTAGCCGGCGCCGCGCACCGTGTGGATCATGGGCGGCCGGCCGGCGTCGACCTTCTTGCGCAGGTACGAGATGTAGAGCTCCACGACGTTGGTCTGGCCGCCGAAGTCGTAGCCCCAGACCAGCTCGAGGAGCTGCGGCTTGCTGAGCACCCGGCGCGCGTTCTCCATGAGGCAGCGCAGCAGGTCGAACTGGGTGGCGGTCAGCGCGATCTCGGCGCCGCCCCGGCGGACCTCCCGCGTGTCCGCGTTGAGCACGAGGTCGCCCACGACCAGTTCGGCGGAGTCCGGGTGGGCGATGCCCGCGCGCTGCACCAGGCGATGCAGCCGCAGCAGCAGCTCCTCCATGTCGAACGGCTTCGTCACGTAGTCGTCCCCGCCCGCCGCGAGGCCGGTGATGCGGTCCTCGGTGCTGTCCTTCGCGGTGAGGAACAGGGCCGGGACGGTGGGGGAGAAGGAGCGGATCCGCTCGAGCACCGCCACCCCCGAGCAGCCCGGGAGCATGACGTCCAGCACCAGCACGTCGGGCCGGAAGCGGCGGGCCTCGGCGACCGCGGCGTCACCGTCGTGGGCGGAGCGCACGTCCCAGCCCAGCATCGACAGGCCCATGGACACCATCTGCGCCAGCAGCGGCTCGTCGTCGACGACGAGCGCGCGCACCGGTGCGCCGTCGGGGTGCCGCAGGCGCGGGAGGTCCACGGCGGTGGGCCGCTGCACGGGCTCGGTCACGGCGTGCTCCCTCCTGGTCCCCGCCGGCGGCACCGGCGTCCTCGGACCGACCTCAGCGTAGCGCCGCACCCGCCGCCGGGTCCTTTGCGGACGCACTTCACAGCCGCGGCACAGGAAGCCGATAAGAGCACCACATCCCCGTCTGCTGAGGTGGGACCAGGAAACGGGCCGGGGGCCCGGACCCGGCGGGCAGGAGCCCGCCGGAGCACCACGAGAGGGGAACCGCCGTCATGCTGCACACCCACCACCCGGTCGGGGAGGCCCGGTCCGCGGAGCCGTCCGCCGCACCGCGCGCCCGCCGGCGCCTGACCGGGATCGACGCCGCCCGCGGCCTCGCCCTGCTCGGCATGGTCTCCGTGCACATCCTGCCGTCCTGGGACCCGGAGACCTTCGAGGCCACCGCCCAGTGGACCCTGTTCTCCGGCCGGGCCGCCGCCCTGTTCGCCCTGCTCGCCGGTGTGGGGCTGGCGCTCGGCTCGGGCGGGACCCGGGTGCACGAGGGGCCCCGGACGACCGCGGACCGGGCAGGGCTGCTGGTGCGCGCGGTGCTCATCACGGTGCTGGGGCTGCTGATCAACCAGCTCTCGCCGGACGACCCGCCCGCCTACAACATCCTGGTCTACTACGGCGTCTTCTTCCTGCTCGCCCTGCCCTTCCTGCACCTGTCCGCGCGCGCCCTGCTCGCCTGGGCGGCGGGGCTCGCGGTGCTCGGCCCCGTCCTGGTGCACGCCCTGGGGCCCGTCCTGCCGGCGTTCGCCGTCCACAACCCCGGCGTCGCCGAGCTCCTCGCCGAGCCGGGCACCACCCTCGCCCAGCTGCTCGTGACCGGCTCGTACCCCGGTGTGACGTACCTCGTGCTCCTCCTCGCCGGCCTGGCCCTGGGACGGCTGGACCTCTCGGCCGCGCGCACCCAGCTCGGCCTGCTGCTCGGCGGGGCCGCGCTCGCGGCGGCGGCCGCCGTCACCTCCTGGCTGCTGCTGCACCCCCTGGGCGGCATGGAGCGGCTGCTCGCGGCGAGCCCCTTCCTGTCCCGGGAGGACGTCCAGGACGTCATCGTGTACGGGCCGGACCCCGTCCTGCCCTCCTCCAGCTGGTGGTGGCTGGCCGTGACCGGGCCGCACACCAACACCCCGCTCGCCCTGCTGAGCGGGGTGGGCACCGGGGCCCTCGTGCTGGGCCTGTGCCTGCTGGTGGCCCGCCGTGCGGAGCACGTGCTGCTGCCGCTGGTCGCGGCCGGCTCGATGACCCTGACCCTCTACTCGGCGCACCTGCTCGGCCTCTTCCTGGAGCTGCACTACGAGCGGCCGGTCCTGTGGTTCCTGGTGCACGTCCTGACGGGCACCGTCCTCGCCGTCCTCTGGCGCCGGGCCCGGGGGCAGGGACCCCTCGAGCGGGTCGTCGGCCGCGCCTCGCACGCCGGGCGGGACCTGGTCCTGCGGCATCGCCTAAACTCGTAGACGGTCCACCCACGGTCCCCGACTTCAGGAGCGGCATGTCCACGAGCACGTCCCCGTCCGTCACCAACCAGCCCCTCGCCGAGGTCGACCCGGAGATCGCGGCGGCCATCGCCGACGAGCTCGGCCGCCAGCGCGGCACCCTCGAGATGATCGCCTCCGAGAACTTCGCGCCCCGCGCGGTCCTCGAGGCGCAGGGCTCGGTGCTGACGAACAAGTACGCCGAGGGCTATCCCGGGCGCCGCTACTACGGCGGCTGCGAGTTCGTCGACGTCGTCGAGAACCTCGCCCGGGACCGGGCCACGGCCCTGTTCGGCGCCGAGCACGCCAACGTCCAGCCCCACTCCGGGGCCCAGGCCAACACGGCGGTCATGCAGGCGCTGATGACCCCCGGCGACAAGCTGATGGGCCTCTCCCTGGCCCACGGCGGCCACCTCACGCACGGGATGAAGCTCAACGTCTCCGGCAAGCTCTACGAGATCGCCGCCTACGAGGTCGATCCCGACACCTACACCATCGACATGGACAAGGTGCGGGAGCAGGCCCTCGCCGAGCGCCCGCAGGTCATCGTGGCCGGCTGGTCCGCGTACTCGCGGGAGCTGGACTTCGAGGCGTTCCGCTCGGTCGCCGACGAGGTCGGCGCGAAGCTGTGGGTGGACATGGCCCACTTCGCGGGCCTCGTGGCCGCGGGCCTGCACGCGAACCCCGTGCCGCACGCCCACGTGGTGACCTCCACCGTGCACAAGACCCTCGCGGGTCCCCGCTCCGGCGTGATCCTGACCACGGGCGAGCTGAAGAAGAAGATCGACTCCGCCGTCTTCCCGGGCCAGCAGGGCGGACCGCTCATGCACGCCATCGCGGGCAAGGCCGTGGCCTTCAGGATCGCGGCCACGGAGGAGTTCCGCGCCCGCCAGGAGCGCACCGTCGAGGGCGCGCGCATCCTCGCCGAGCGCCTCGGCGCCGACGACGTGGCCGCGGCCGGGGTCTCCGTGCTGACCGGCGGCACCGACGTGCACCTGGTCCTGGTGGACCTGCGCCACTCCGAGCTGGACGGCAAGCAGGCCGAGGACCTCCTGCACCAGGCCGGGATCACCGTCAACCGCAACGCCGTGCCGTGGGACCCGCGCCCGCCGATGGTCACCTCCGGGCTGCGGATCGGCACCCCCGCGCTGGCCACCCGCGGCTTCGGCGCCCCCGAGTTCGAGGAGGTCGCCGAGATCATCGCGACCGCCCTCAAGCCCGGGGCGGACATCCCCGCCCTGCGGGCCCGCGTGGACCGGCTCGCCGCGGACTTCCCGCTCTACGACGGCCTCGAGGAGTGGTGAGCGTGGGCGCGCGAGTCCTCGACGGACGGGCGGCCTCCGCCGCGATCAAGGCCGAGCTCGCCGAGCGCGTCGCCGCGCTCGCGGAGCGGGGGGTCACCCCCGGCCTCGGCACGGTGCTGGTGGGCGACGACCCCGCCTCGCACTCCTACGTGGGCGGCAAGCACCAGGACTGCGCCGAGGTCGGCATCTCCTCGATCCGCCGCAACCTCCCCGCGGACGTCTCCCAGGAGGAGCTCGAGCGCGTCCTCGACGAGCTCAACGCGGACCCCGCGTGCACCGGCTACATCGTCCAGCTGCCGCTGCCGGAGCACATCGACACGAACGCGATCCTCGAGCGCGTGGACCCGGACAAGGACGCCGACGGGCTGCACCCCACGAACCTCGGCCGCCTGGTGCTCAACGTCTCCGAGCCGATGGCCTCCCCGCTGCCGTGCACGCCGAACGGGGTGATCGAGCTCCTGCGCCGCAACGGCGTCGAGCTCGCGGGCCGGCACGTGCTCGTCGTGGGCCGCGGCGTGACGGTCGGACGGCCGATCGGGCTGCTGCTCACCCGCAAGGAGATCAACGCCACGGTCACGCTCGCCCACACCGGCACGCAGAACCTCGACGAGCTGCTGGCGCAGGCCGACGTCGTCGTGGCCGCCGCCGGCCGCCCGCACATGATCACGGCCGACCGCCTCAAGGACGGCGTGGTGCTCCTCGACGTCGGGGTCTCCCGGGTGGAGGACCCCGAGACCGGGAAGAAGAAGCTCACCGGGGACATCGACCCGGCCGCCGAGCAGAAGGCCTCCTGGATCTCGCCGAACCCCGGCGGGGTCGGGCCCATGACCCGGGCCATGCTGCTGCTCAACGTCGTGGAGACCGCGGAGCGGCACGCCGGCCTCCGCTGAGCACCGACCACCGCGCCGCGCCCCGGGAGCCGCCGCTCCCGGGGCGCGGCCGTTCCCGGGGCGCGGCCGTTCCCGGGGAGCGGGCGCCCGCGCCGGTTCGTGGCCCGGGCCGGGATTTGCGACAATGGGACCATGCGCTCCCTCGGATCTCCGACCCCGTCCTCCTCCCCGGCCGCCGAGCCCGGCGGCCGTGCCGCCCGGTGGGGCACGGCGCTCGGCCTGGCCGTGCTCGTGGTCATCTTCGTGGTCGCCCTGCTGCAGGCCGCGAACGCGAACTCGTGGCTGGGCTGGACGCTGGCCGGCATCGCCCTCGGCTGGCTGATGCTCGCCACCTGGGTGGTGCTCATGGTCCGCAGGGCCGCCCGGTTCGGCCGCCGGCAGGTGGACGAGGCCCGGGAGCAGCTGCGCAGCGGCTCCGGCCGTGCCCCCGCCGCCACCCGCTCCGGTGCCGCGGACTCGATGCGGGACGAGAAGCTCTCGCACAGCTTCCAGATCGTCCTGGTGCAGTCCAAGGTGATCAAGCAGGAGCTCGCCGCGCTGCCGGTCGAGGGCCCCGAGCGCGAGGCCCTGGACCGCGCCCTCGACACGATCGACATCACGGCCGGCAACGGGATGAGCATGCTGCGCCAGGAACCCCTCAGCGGCACCGTGGTCGACTGACCGCCGCCCGCCCCGCAGCACTACCCCCCCGCTCGTCACCACCCGGAAGCCAGGTGCCCCCGCATGTCCCGCCCCGAGAACCTCCTGCGCGTCGCCACGGTCAACGTCAACGGCATCCGCGCCGCCTACAAGCGCGGCATGGCCGACTGGCTGAGCGGCCGCGACGTCGACATCCTCTGCCTGCAGGAGGTCCGCGCCCCCGACCGGATCGTCCGGGAGCTGCTCGACGAGCAAACCTGGGACGTCCACCACGCCGAGGCGGCCGACAAGGGCCGGGCCGGGGTGGCCGTGGCCACCCGCCGCGACGCGCACGGCGGGTCGCTGCTGCCGGTCGCACGGCGCGGCTCCATCGGCCCCGAGCACTTCGAGACCTCGGGCCGGTGGGTCGAGACCGACCACGCCCTGGCCGACGGCAGCACCCTGACCGTGGTCTCGGCCTACGTCCACTCCGGGGAGGTCGGCACCCCCCGCCAGGACGACAAGTACCGCTTCCTCGACGCCATGACCGAGCGGCTGCCGGAGCTCGCCCGGGGCAGCGACCACGTGCTCGTCGTCGGCGACCTCAACGTGGGCCACACCGAGCTCGACATCAAGAACTGGAAGGGCAACGTCAAGAACGCCGGCTTCCTGCCCGAGGAGCGCGCCTACTTCGACCGCTTCCTCGGCGAGCAGGGGTACCGGGACGTCGCCCGGGAGCTGGCCGGACCCGTGCCCGGGCCGTACACCTGGTGGTCCTACCGCGGCAAGGCCTTCGACACCGACGCCGGGTGGCGGATCGACTACCACATGGCCACCCCGGGGCTCGCGGCCCGGGCCGTGACCGCCGTGGTGGACCGTGCCCCCAGCTACGACACCCGCTTCTCCGACCACGCGCCCGTGGTGGTCGACTACCAGTTCTGACCCCGTTCCCGTTCCGCGCCACCCGCGCACGCCCGATCGAAGGACCCCGCACCGTGACCCCTGAGCCCGCCCCGTTCGACGTCCCCACCGCCTCCGGCAAGCCCCGTGTCGTCTCGGGGGTGCAGCCCTCGGCGGACTCCCTGCACCTGGGCAACTACGTGGGCGCGGTGCGCAACTGGGTGGACCTGCAGGACGAGAACGAGTGCGTGTTCTTCGTGGCCGACCTGCACGCCGTCACCGCCGAGCAGGACCCGGCCACCCTGGCCCAGCGCACCCGCGTCACGGCGGCCCAGTACATCGCCGCGGGCATCGACCCCGAGCGCTCCACCCTGCTGGTGCAGTCCCACGTGCCCGAGCACGCGCAGCTGGCGTGGGCGCTCAACTGCATCACGGGCTTCGGCGAGGCGTCCCGGATGACCCAGTTCAAGGACAAGTCCGCCAAACAGGGCGCCGAGAACGCCACGGTGGGCCTGTTCGCCTACCCGGTGCTCATGGCCGCGGACATCCTGATCTACCAGGCCCACCAGGTCCCCGTGGGCGAGGACCAGCGCCAGCACCTCGAGCTGACCCGCAACCTCGCCCAGCGGTTCAACGCCCGGTTCGGGGACACGTTCGTGGTCCCGGACCCGAAGATCCTGGCCGAGTCCGCCAAGATCTACGACCTGCAGCACCCCACCGCGAAGATGTCCAAGTCCGCCGCGTCGGAGAACGGGCTGATCCGGCTGCTGGACCCGGCCAAGAAGAACGCGAAGAAGATCAGGTCCGCGGTCACCGACGACGGCACCGAGATCCGCTTCGACCGGGAGGCCAAGCCCGGCATCGCGAACCTGCTCACCATCTACTCGGCGCTCACCGGCCGGGCCGTGGACGACGTCGTGGGGGAGTACGAGGGGAAGCTGTACGGCCACCTCAAGGTCGGCCTGGCCGAGGTGGTCACCGAGACCCTGGAGCCCATCCAGGCCCGCGCCCACGAGCTGCTCGACGATCCCGCGGAGCTGGACCGCCTCCTCGCCCGGGGCGCCGAGAAGGGCCGGGAGATCACCGTGCGGACGCTGGCGGGGGTCTACGACCGGATGGGCTTCCTGCCGCGCCTGGGCGGGTCCGGGGGGCTGGGCTAGGCTGGGTCCCGTCCTGTGAGGAGTTGAGTTGACCCGTACGCAGCAGTCCCCCACCATCCGCCCCGGCCAGGTGTACGCGGGCGTGGTGATCGAGCTGCCCGAGCCCGTGGGCCGGGAGCTGCAGGACTGGCGCGCGTCCTTCGGGGACCCGGCCTCCTACGCGGTGCCGGCACACATCACCCTCATGATCGCCCCGCAGGCGGAGAGCTGGGACGAGGTCGTGGAGCGGGTGGGCTCCGTGGCCCGGGAGTGGGAGCCGTTCCGGGTGGAGATCAACGGCACGGGCACGTTCCGTCCCGTGAGCCCGGTGGTCTACCTGCGCATCCAGGAGGGCGAGGAGCAGTGCCGGGCGCTGCACGAGGCCCTGCACGAGGAGCAGCTCGTCTCGGCCTCCCCCTTCGAGTTCCACCCGCACGTCACGATCGCCCAGGCCGTGGAGGAGGAGGACCTCGACCGTGCGCAGGACATGCTGCGGACCTACCGCGCCGGGTTCCTCGTGGACCGCATCGGCCTCTACGAGCTCGACGGCCTCGGCGTCTGGCAGATCCGCGAGGAGTTCCCCTTCCGGGGCCGCGACCGCGACCGGCGCTGAGCCGCCCCGGCCATGAGCACCCGCGCCGGTCCCCGCACCGCTCCCGTCCCGGAGCTGCCGCCCCGCGCGATCGACCGGCACGGCATGCGGCGCGAGGCCCTGCGCCAGCGGGCGCTGCTGCGCGAGCAGCGGGCCGCCGGCGCCGGCGCCCGCGCCGTGGCCGGCGCGGCGCTCGGGGCGGCGCTCACCGCGGTGTACCGGCGGATGCCGGTCCGCGTGGTGCTGCACTACCTCTTCCACGGCGGCCCGCTCATGGCGGCGGGCCTGTCCTTCGTGCTGATCTTCGCCTCCACGGCCCTGCTGGTGATGGGCTTCTCCGTGATCGGCGTGTTCCTCGGCAACGACCCCCTCGTGCGGGACGCCGTGGTGGCGGCCGTGACCGAGCGGGTGCCCGGTCTGCTCGACACCGGGGACGGGGGAGTGGTCCCCCTGGAGCTGCTCGAGGACACGCGGCCCTTCACCCTCGCCACGGTGATCGGCGGCGCGGTCCTGTTCTTCGCCGGCTGGCGCTGGGTCTCGGGGGTGCGGCTCGCGTTCCGACGGCTCTTCGAGGTGCCCCCGGCGCAGGGCCTGCCCATCGCGGCCGTGCCGAGGGACCTGCTGGGCCTGCTGGTGCTGGGCGTGCTGCTCGCGCTGTCGGTCGTGGCCAACGGCGCGGCCTCGGGCTTCCTGGGCTTCCTGCTCGACATCACCGGGGAGCTCGGCTGGGGCCGCGGACCCGAGTGGCTGCGCACCGGGCTGACCTGGACGCTGAGCACGCTGCTCGTCGTCGTGCTCGACGCGCTGTTCGCCCTCGAGCTCGTGCGGGGCGTCGCCGGGCTGCGGATGACCCGCCGCGCCCTGTTCGTGACCGTGCTCGCCGCGGCGGCCGGCAACTTCGCGCTGCGCTACATCGGGGGGGCGATCGTGGCCGGGGCCACCACCAACCCGTACCTGCTCTCGGTCGCCCTCGTGGTCGGCGTGCTGCTGTGGTTCTACCTGTTCAACCAGATCCTGCTGTTCTCCGCGGCCATCGGGGCGATCGTGCACGCGGACCAGCGCGGCGGGCGGGTGCAGCCCGACGGCGAGGCCGTGGCCGTCACCGTGGTGCCCGTGGCCGCCCTGCCGGTCCGCCGCTGAAGCCGCCCTGCCGGTCCGCCGCTGAGCCGGCGTCCGGGCCGGCATCCGCCCGCACGACGGCGGCCCGCCCCCTGCCGTGCAGGGGACGGGCCGCCGCGGCCTCGGGGCACGCTCACATGGAGCGGCTCAGGATGGCGTTCTTGACCTCGGCGATGGCCTTGGTGACCTGGATGCCGCGCGGGCACGCCTCGGTGCAGTTGAAGGTCGTGCGGCACCGCCACACGCCCTCCTTGTCGTTGAGGATCTCCAGGCGCAGGTCCCCGGCGTCGTCGCGGGAGTCGAAGATGAACCGGTGCGCGTTGACGATCGCCGCCGGCCCGAAGTACTGGCCGTCGGTCCAGAACACGGGGCAGGACGACGTGCACGCGGCGCACAGGATGCACTTGGTGGTGTCGTCGAAGCGCGCCCGGTCCTCCTGGGACTGGTAGCGCTCCATGGTCGGCTCGTTGCCGCCGGCCACCAGGAACGGCATGATCTCGCGGTAGGACTGGAAGAACGGCTCCATGTCCACGATCAGGTCCTTCTCGCACGGCAGGCCCTTGATGGGCTCCACCGTGACGGGCTTGGACAGGTCGAGGTCCTTGAGCAGCACCTTGCAGGCGAGGCGGTTCTGGCCGTTGATGCGCATGGCGTCCGAGCCGCACACGCCGTGGGCGCAGGAGCGGCGGAAGGACAGCGAGCCGTCGATCTCCCACTTGACCTTGTGCAGGGCGTCCAGCACGCGGTCGGTGCCGTACATGGTGAGCTTGAACTCGTCCCAGTGCACCTCGTCGGAGAGCTCCGGGTTGTAGCGGCGGATCTGCAGGGTGAGGTCGAAGGTGGGGATCTCCTGCTCGCCCTGCTGCTCCTCGGGCAGCTCCACGCGCGCGGCGGGCGCCTCGCCCTCGGCGTTCTCGGCGGCGGGGTCCACGGCCGGGGCGTCGGCGTCGTCGCGCTCGTCGACGGACCCGGCGTCCGCGTCGGTCTTGTAGCCGGCGCGGTCGTCCTGGTCGTGCCCCGGGTCGTGGCCGTGCTCGGGAGCGCGGTCCTGCGGGTCGTCGTCGCGGCCGTCCTCGGGGCGGTCGGGAGTGTGTGCGGTAGACATCAGTACTTACGCTCCATGGGCTCGTAGCGGGTGAAGATGACGGGCTTCGTCTCCTGCCGGATCCCCGCGGTGGGGGAGGAGGGGTCGAGGTAGACCATCGAGTGCTTCATGAAGTTGGCGTCGTCGCGCTCCGGGAAGTCCTCCCGGAAGTGCCCGCCGCGGGACTCGGTGCGGTGCAGGGCGGCCACGGTCATGACCTTCGCGAGCTGGAGGAGGAAGCCGAGCTCCACGGCCTCCAGCAGGTCCAGGTTGAAGCGCTTGCCCTTGTCCTGGATGGAGATGTTCGCGTACCGGGCCTCGAGGGCGGCGATGTCGTCCAGCGCCGCCTGCAGGGTCTCCTCGGTGCGGAACACCTGGACGTTGAGGTCCATGGTGTCCTGCAGGTCCTTGCGGATCGCGGCGACCTTCTCGGTGCCGGTGCCGCTGCGCGCGTTGTCGAGCAGCGCCACGGTGCTGTCCAGGGCGGTGTCCGGGACGGGCACGAACTCGGCCTGCTGCGCGTACTCGGCCGCGTAGATGCCGGCGCGCTTGCCGAACACGTTGATGTCCAGCAGCGAGTTGGTGCCCAGGCGGTTGGAGCCGTGCACGGACACGCAGGCGACCTCGCCCGCGGCGTACAGGCCCGGGACCACCGTCTCGTTGTCCTGGAGCACCTCGGCCTTGATGTTGGTCGGGATGCCGCCCATGGCGTAGTGGCAGGTCGGGAAGACCGGGACGGGCTCGGTGTAGGGCTCCACGCCCAGGTACGTGCGGGCGAACTCCGTGATGTCGGGCAGCTTCGCGTCGATGTGCGCCGGCTCGAGGTGGGTGAGGTCGAGCAGGACGTAGTCCTTGTTCGGCCCGGCGCCGCGGCCCTCGCGCACCTCGTTGGCCATCGAGCGGGCCACGATGTCGCGGGGGGCGAGGTCCTTGATGGTGGGGGCGTAGCGCTCCATGAACCGCTCGCCGTCCGCGTTGCGCAGGATCCCGCCCTCGCCGCGGGCCGCCTCGGAGACGAGGATGCCCAGCCCGGCCAGGCCGGTCGGGTGGAACTGGATGAACTCCATGTCCTCCAGGGGCAGGCCGTTGCGGAACGCGATCGCCATGCCGTCGCCGGTGAGGGTGTGGGCGTTGGAGGTCGTCTTGAAGACCTTGCCGGCGCCGCCGGAGGCGAAGACCACGGACTTGGCCTGGAAGACGTGCAGCTCCCCGGAGGCGAGGTCGTAGGAGACGACGCCGGCGACGCGGCGCTGACCGTCCACCTCGGTCATGATCAGGTCCAGGACGTAGTACTCGTTGAAGAACTCCACGTTGTGCTTGATGCAGTTCTGGTACAGCGTCTGGAGGATCATGTGCCCGGTGCGGTCCGCGGCGTAGCAGGCGCGGCGCACGGGGGCCTTGCCGTGGTCCCGGGTGTGGCCGCCGAAGCGGCGCTGGTCGATCTTGCCCTCGGGGGTGCGGTTGAACGGCAGGCCCATCTTCTCGAGGTCGAGGACGGCGTCGATGGCCTCCTTCGCCATCACCTCGGCGGCGTCCTGGTCGACCAGGTAGTCACCGCCCTTGATGGTGTCGAACGTGTGCCACTCCCAGTTGTCCTCCTCGACGTTGGCGAGGGCCGCGCACATGCCGCCCTGCGCCGCGCCGGTGTGGGAACGCGTGGGGTACAGCTTGGTCAGTACGGCAGTGCGGGAGCGCTGACCGGCCTCGATGGCGGCGCGCATACCGGCACCACCGGCGCCGATGATGACCACGTCGTACTTGTGAACCTGCATACCGGTAGTTCTTTCTGTTGGGTGTTCCGTCGGATGTGCTGGGGTCCGGTCGCCTGTGACCGGACGGCGGAGGCGGCCCGCCGCGGGGGGCGGGCCGCCTCCGGCAGGGCTCTCAGCCCGCCGCGCAGAAGCTCGCGAGCAGCGCGGGGTCCGCGCCGGCCGGGCAGGGCTCGAAGGTGAAGATGACCAGGGTGCCCAGCAGGATCACGAAGGCGGACGTGGTGAAGAGGAAGACCTTCAGCCAGAAGCGGGTCCGGTCCCTCTCCGCGTAGTCGTCGATGATCACGCGCAGGCCGTTGGTGCCGTGCAGCATGGCGAGCCACAGCAGGAGCATGTCGAAGACCTGCCAGAACGGGCTGGCCCACTTGCCGGCCACGAACGCGAAGTCCACCGCGTTCACGCCGCCCTCCGGGCCCACGAGGTTGACCCACAGGTGGACGAAGACGAGCACGAGCAGGACCACGCCGGACAGGCGCATGAACAGCCACGCGTACATCTCGAAGTTGTTGCGGCGGGAGGAGGAGCGGTTGTACTTGACGCCGTTGACCTCGAGGTCCTTGCTCCGGGGGACCGAGATGCGTGCCTTGAGCGGAGTGCTCATTGTGAATTAACCCCCGAAGACGTGGGACAGGTGACGGATGAGGAACGGGACCATGACGAGGACCCACAGGAGCAGGACGCCCCAGAGCATCTGCTTCTGGTACTTGGTGCCGCTGGACCAGAAGTCCACCATGATGATGCGCAGGCCGTTGAACGCGTGGTAGACGATGGCCGCCACGAGGCCGGCCTCGCCGAGGCCCATGACCGGGTTCTTGTAGGTCGCCATGACCGCGTTGTAGGCCTCGGGCGAGACCCGCACGAGCGCGGTGTCCAGGACGTGGACCAGAAGAAAGAAGAAGATGGCCACGCCGGTGATGCGATGGGCCACCCAGGACCACTGGCCATGAGCCTGGCCCCGGTACAGGGTGCCCTTGGATGTCTTCGCCACTGAAAAACCTCCCTGAGTCGCTCGCCGTCGTGCGCTCTAGAAATGTTCGGGAATTCGCACTGCGCACGACGTGAGCGGAGCCCTCCGGCTCTGTGTCGGATGATGCGCGAGTTCCCTCCCACGATACCAGCACGGACGCCGTTTACTGACAGCCTGTCCCGCGCCGGAGCGCGGTTCCCGCCGCGGGCGGACGTCGATTTCCGTGGCTCCCGGGGGCGAGGTCGTATGGTGTTGTCCGTGACCTCCCCACTCGCGCACTTCCACCCCTTCATCCCTGCCGGAGGGGTCGGCTCCCGGCTGTGGCCCCTGTCCCGGGCCGACGCCCCCAAGTTCCTGCTCGACCTGACCGGCTCCGGCTCCTCCCTGCTGCGGGCCACGTACGACCGGCTCGCGGGCCTGGGCGGCGGCCGGGTCATGGTCGTGACCGGGCGCACGCACGCCGCCGCGGTCTGCCGGCAGCTCCCGGAGCTCTCCGGCGAGGACCTCGTGCTCGAGCCGTCCCCGAAGGACTCGGCGGCGGCCATCGGCCTGGCCTGCATGCTCGTCCAGCGCCGCGACCCCGAGGCGATCGTGGGGTCCTTCGCGGCCGACCACGTGATCGAGCCCGCCGAGGCCTTCCAGGACGTCGTGCGGGAGGCCGTGGCCGCGGCGGCCTCGGGGCGGATCGTGACGATCGGCATCCCGCCGAGCTCCCCGGCCACCGGCTTCGGCTACATCCGGGCCGGCGCCCAGCTCGGGCTGGCGGACGCCCCGCACGCCCTGCAGGTCGAGGAGTTCGTCGAGAAGCCCGACGAGGACACCGCCCGGCACTACGTGGCCGGCGGCAACTACACGTGGAACGCCGGGATGTTCGTGGCGCCCGCGTCCCTGATGCTGCGCCACCTCGCGGCCAGCCAGCCGGAGCTGCACGCGGGGCTCACCGAGATCGCCGAGGCCTGGGGCACGCCGGCCCAGGACGAGGTGGTGGACCGGGTGTGGCCCGGGCTGCCCAAGATCGCGATCGACTACGCCGTGGCCGAGCCCGCGGCGGCCGCCGGGGACGTCGCCATGGTCCCGGCGAGCTTCACCTGGGACGACGTCGGGGACTTCGCCGCGATCCGGCGGCTCAACCACGTCGACCCCGAGACCGACCCCGACGTCACGGTCCTCGGCGACAACAGCCGCGTGCTCTCGGACAGCTCGAGCGGCATCGTGGTCTCGGACACGGGCCGGCTGATCGCGCTGATCGGGGTCGAGGACATCGTGGTGGTCGACACCCAGGACGCCCTGCTGGTGACCACGCGCGAGCACGCGCAGCGCGTCAAGGACGCGGTGGCCTCGCTCAAGCAGAGCGGCAACACGGACGTCCTGTGATCGTCCCGGGCCGTGCGCGCCCGGGAGTAGTCTGGGCAGATGTCTGACGCGCCATCCTCCTCCGCGGCCCTGGAGGCGGGCCTCCCGCCCGCCATCGGCCCCCTGCTCAAGCGGTACCTGCCGGACCTGATCGCCTTCCGGCGGGACCTGCACCGGCACCCCGAGCTGTCCTACCAGGAGTTCCGGACCACGGACCGGATCGTGGGCGCGCTGGAGAACATGGGCCTCGCCCCGGTGCGGCTCTCGGACACCGGGTGCTACGTGGACATCGGGCACGGGCCGATCGCCGTGGGCCTGCGGGCGGACATCGACGCGCTGCCCATCCAGGAGGGCACCGGCCTGGAGTACTCCTCCGTCAACGACGGCGTGGCGCACTCGTGCGGGCACGACCTCCACGCCACGGTGATGGTCGGCGTGGCCAAGGTGCTCGCGGACCTGCACCGCACCGCCCACATCGCCGGGACCGTGCGGATCGTCTTCCAGCCCGCCGAGGAGCAGCTGCCCGGCGGCGCCCTCACCGTGCTGCGCCAGGGCGTCCTCGAGGGCGTGCCCCGGATGTTCGCCCTGCACTGCGAGCCCAAGGTCGACGTGGGCCGGGTGGGCACCCGGATCGGCGCGATCACGTCCGCCTCCGACACCGTGCGCATCGAGTTCACGGGCCGCGGCGGGCACACCTCGCGCCCGCACCTCACGCAGGACCTCGTCTACGCGATGGCGCAGATCGCCGTGAACGTCCCGGCCGTGCTGTCCCGGCGGATCGACGTCCGCTCCGGCGTGGCCGTGGTGTGGGGGCAGATGCA
Organism: Kocuria cellulosilytica; assembly: GCF_040981245.1. Taxonomy (NCBI): domain Bacteria; kingdom Bacillati; phylum Actinomycetota; class Actinomycetes; order Micrococcales; family Micrococcaceae; genus Kocuria; species Kocuria cellulosilytica. Next base: position 140,301 of record NZ_JAVFWZ010000006.1, read on the forward strand.
CGCCGGCGTGGCCCCCAACGCCATCCCCGCCACCGGCTTCATGTCCGGGACCATGCGCTGCCTCGACGCCGACGCGTGGCACCGGGCGGGCAAGCTGCTCGACGAGGTCGTGCACCAGGTCGCCACGCCCTACGGCGTGGACGTGGAGCTCGAGCACATCCGCGGCGTCCCGCCCGTGGTCAACGGGGAGGTCGAGACGACCCTGATCGAGAACGCCGCCCGCGCCGAGCTCGGCGAGGACGCGGTGGTGCTGGTGCACCAGTCCATGGGCGGGGAGGACTTCGCGTGGTTCCTCCAGGAGGTCCCCGGGGCGATGATGCGGCTGGGCACGCGCACGCGGGGCGGGCACACCTACGACCTGCACCAGTCGGACTACGTCGCGGACGAGGCGGCGATCGGCTGCGGCATCCAGGTCATGGCCAACACGGCCCTGCGCGCCATCCGGCTGCACTCCCGGCAGGCCCGGCCGGACGTCGCGTCGGACTGACGCCGGCCTCCGGCGCTCTGTGCCTACCCGTGGGTAGAGTGGCACCACGTCGCGCACCCGCGTGACCGGGCTCACGGCCCGGCCGCGCCCGTCTCCTGGAGGAACCATGACCTTCTCGCCCCGGACGCCCCGAGGACACCGCCCGCTCCCGGCCGCCGCGCTGCTGAGCCTCTCCGCCCTCGTCCTCGCCGGCTGCGGCGCCGCCCCGGAGGAGGGCGGCGAGGCGCAGGAGCAGGCCACCGACTTCACCGGCTGCATCGTCTCCGACTCCGGCGGGTTCCAGGACCGCTCCTTCAACCAGAACTCCTACGAGGGTCTGCAGGCCGTCGAGGAGTCCATGGGCATCGAGGTCAACCAGGCCGAGTCCCAGGCCGAGACCGACTTCGAGCCCAACCTGACGTCCATGGTGCAGGCCGGGTGCGACCTGACCGTGTCGGTGGGCTTCCTCCTCGCCGACGCCACCCGGACCGTGGCCGAGGCCAACCCCGAGTCGGACTTCGCGATCGTCGACGACGCCTCGATCGAGCTGCCCAACGTGAAGCCGCTCGTCTACAACACGGCCGAGGCCGCGTTCCTCGCCGGCTACGTGGCCGCGGGCAGCACCGGCACCGGGACCGTGGCGACCTACGGCGGCATGGACATCCCCACCGTGACGGTGTTCATGGACGGCTTCGCCGACGGCATCGAGCACTACAACGACACCAAGGGCGAGGACGTCCGGCTGCTGGGCTGGAACAAGGACACCCAGGACGGCACCTTCGTGAACAGCTTCACGGACACCTCCGCCGCGAAGACCACCACGCAGAACTTCGTCAACGAGGGCGCGGACATCGTCCTGCCCGTGGCCGGGCAGGCGGCCCTCGGCACGATCGACGCCGTGGTGGAGGCCAACAGCGGCGACCGCGACGAGGTGCGCTTCGTGTGGGTCGACGCCGACGGCTACGAGACCCTCGAGAAGGGCAAGCAGTACCAGCTCACCTCCGTGCTCAAGCAGATGAGCACGTCCGTGCAGGACGTCGTGCAGAACGCGGCGGAGGGCGAGTTCAGCAACGAGCCCTACGTCGGCACCCTCGACAACGACGGCGTGGGCATCGCCCCCTACCACGACCAGGAGGAGGCCGTGGGCGAGGAGCTCGCGGCCGAGGTCGAGCAGCTGAAGCAGGACATCATCGACGGCACGCTCACGGTCGAGTCCGAGAACTCGCCGCAGGCCTGAGCCCGGGCCGCACCGACCACCGCACGCCGCCGCCCGGCCGCAGCCCGGCGGCGGCGTGCCGGCCCCGGGGGCCGGCGGACGGCCCACGAGGAGGACCACCCCACCATGAAGCTGGAACTGCAGTCCATCACCAAGCGGTTCGGCTCCTTCGCGGCCAACGAGGACGTCGACCTCGTCGTGGAGCCCGGGCAGATCCACTGCCTCCTCGGCGAGAACGGGGCCGGCAAGTCCACCCTGATGAACGTGCTCTACGGCCTGTACCGGCCGAGCGGGGGGCGCATCCTCGTGGACGGCTCCGAGGTGTCCTTCCGGGGGCCCGGGGACGCCATGGCCGCCGGGATCGGCATGGTGCACCAGCACTTCATGCTGGTGCCGGTGTTCACCGTCGCGGAGAACGTGGCCCTCGGCGCGGAGAGCACCCGCGGCGGCACCCTCGACCTGGAGACCACCCGCCGCCGGGTCCGGGAGATTTCGCAGCGCTACGGCTTCCACGTGGACCCGGACGCCGTGGTCGAGGACCTGCCCGTGGGGGTGCAGCAGCGCGTCGAGATCATCAAGGCCCTCGTCCGGGACGCGCAGGTGCTCATCCTCGACGAGCCCACGGCGGTGCTCACGCCGCGGGAGACCGACGAGCTGCTCGAGATCATGCGCCAGCTGCGCGGCTCCGGGAGGTCCATCCTGTTCATCTCGCACAAGCTGCGGGAGGTCAAGGCGATCTCCGACGTCATCACGGTGATCCGCCGCGGCCGGGTGGTGGGGCAGACGTCGCCCGAGGCCTCGACCGCCGAGCTGGCGGCCCTCATGGTGGGCCGGGACGTGTCCCTGACCGTGGCCAAGGACGACGCCGACCCGGGGGAACGGGCCCTCGAGGTCTCCGGGCTCACCGTGCTCGCGGACAGCGGGGTCCGGCTGCTCGACGACGTCAGCTTCGACGTGGCCCGCGGGGAGATCCTCGCGGTGGCCGGCGTGCAGGGCAACGGCCAGACGGAGCTGGCGGAGGCGATCCTCGGCCTGCGGCCGCGGGCCACCGGCTCGATCCGGCTGGGCGGCACGGAGCTGCTCGGGAGGTCGGTGCGCCAGGTCCTCGACGCGGGCGTGGGCTTCGTCCCGGAGGACCGCTCCACGGACGGGCTCGTCGGCTCGTTCACCGTCGCCGAGAACCTCGTGCTGGACCTCTACGGCGACGACCGCTTCTCCCGCGGCCCGTCCCTGCGGCTGGGCGAGGTCAGGGCCAACGCCCGCCGTGCCGTCGAGCAGTTCGACGTCCGCACCCCCTCCGTGGACGCCCCCGTGCAGACCCTGTCCGGCGGCAACCAGCAGAAGGTCGTGCTCGCCCGGGAGCTCTCCCGGCCCCTCGAGCTGTTCCTCGCCTCCCAGCCCACCCGCGGGGTGGACGTCGGGTCGGTCGAGTTCATCCACGAGCAGATCGTCGCCGAGCGGGACAAGGGCGTGCCCGTCCTCATCGTCTCGACCGAGCTCGACGAGGTGTACGCGCTGGCCGACCGGATCGCCGTGTTCTTCCACGGCCGTCTCATGGGGATCGTGGGCCCCGACACCCCGCGCGACGTCCTGGGGCAGATGATGGCCGGGGCCACCGCCGAGGAGCTCCTCGCGGCCGGCCCCCGGCGGACCGCCGCGCCGCGGACGGAGGAGCAGGCATGAGCGCCACCGGCACGGCCCCCGCGGCCGCCGACCAGCGGGAGGCACCCCCGCCCACGACCGTCGCGCCCGGTGCCTCCCGGCGCGCGTGGACGGGCTCCGCGCTGCAGTCCGTGCTCGCGATCGTCGCCGCCCTGGTCCTGGGCGGGCTGCTCATCGCCCTGACCGACGACCGGGTCGCCGACGCCGCGAGCTACTTCTTCGCCCGCCCCGCGGACACCCTCGCGGCCATGTGGGCCGCGGCGTCCGCCGCCTACGAGGCGATGTTCTACGGCGCCGTCTACAACCCGAACGGCGCCACGCTCGCGCAGCGCGTCTACCCCCTCGCGGAGACCCTGACCGTGGCCACGCCGCTGGTCCTGGCCGGTCTCGGCGTGGCCGTGGCCTTCCAGGCCGGGCTGTTCAACATCGGCGCCCAGGGGCAGCTGCTCATCGGCGCGGCCCTCGCGGCCTGGGTCGGCTTCGCGTGGCAGCTGCCGGTGGGCGTGCACCTGCTCGCCGTCGTCCTCGCCGGGGCCGCCGGCGGCGCGCTGTGGGGCGCGGTCGTCGGCGTGCTCAAGGCCCGCACCGGCGCCCACGAGGTGATCCTGACGATCATGCTCAACTACATCGCGCTGAACCTCGTCGCCTGGCTCCTCACCCGCCCGGCGTTCCTGCGCCCGGGCTCCTCCAACCCGGTGAGCCCCCAGGTCGCGGAGACCGCGATGTTCCCCAAGCTGCTGGGCGAGCAGTTCCGGCTGCACTGGGGGTTCGTGCTCGCGATCCTCGCCACCGTGTTCGTCGCGTGGCTGCTCAAGCGCTCCACGATCGGCTTCGAGCTGCGGGCCGTGGGCGCCAACCCGCGCGCGGCCCGGACCGCCGGCATCTCCGTCACGCGCGGCTTCGTCGTCGTCATGGTCCTCGCGGGCGCGCTCGCGGGCCTCGCGGGCGTGGCCCAGATCTCGGGCACCGAGCGTGCCCTGACCACGGGCGTCGCCGCGTCCTTCGGCTTCGACGCGATCACGGTGGCCCTGCTGGGGCGGTCGCGGCCGTGGGGCACGTTCTTCGCCGGGCTGCTCTACGGCGGGTTCCGCGCCGGCGGCGTCACCATGCAGTCGATGACCGGCACGAACATCGACATCGTCCTGGTCGTGCAGTCCCTGATCGTCCTGTTCATCGCCCTGCCGCCGCTGGTGCGGACCGGACGGGCCCGCGCCCGCCGCGGCCGGGGCAGCAGCACTGCCGCCACTGCCCCCACCGAAGGAGGCCGGGGATGAGCCCGCAGCATCCGGAACCGCGCCCCGGACAGGCGCCCCGGTCGTCCGGCGGTGCAGCCGGCGGTCCGGGCGGCAGCACCGCCGCGGGCAGCGCTCCCGGTGGTACGGCCGACGGCGCTCCCAGCCGCACGACCACGGCGACCCCGCCCCCGCCGGCCGGGACCGAGCCGTCCAGCTCCGCGTCCGGCGAGGTCGTGGGCGTCCCGAGCCGGCGCACTCCGGTGGTCCTCGGCCTGCTGAGCCTCGTGGCCCTCCTGCTGTTCGGGCTCAACGCCCCGGACAACACCGTGAGCTTCCGCGTCTCGGAGGCCGGCGACCTCTTCCGCGTGCCCGGCCTCGTGGTGCACGGCGTCCTGTGGGGTTGGCTCACCGTGGCCGTGCTCACCGGGCTGACCGTCCTCGCGGTCCTGCGCGCCCGGACCGGGGCGCACCTGCCCCGGTGGGCGGTGCTGCTGTTCGGCTTCTTCTTCGTCAGCGGCTTCCTCGTGTGGGTCGTGGGCAGCGCCCGCAGCCCGGACGTGTCCCTGTCCGGGCTGCTGGCCGGCTCCGTGGCCCTGGCCATCCCGCTGATCTTCGGCTCCCTGGGCGGCCTGCTGTGCGAGCGCTCCGGCGTGATCAACATCGCGATCGAGGGCCAGCTGCTGTTCGGGGCGTTCTCCGCCGCGGTGGCCGGCTCGCTCTCCGGCAGCGCCTGGGTGGGCCTGCTCGCCGCCGTGCTGGGCGCCGGGCTCGTCTCGTTCGTGCTCGCCCTGTTCTCGATCACCTACCGGGTCAACCAGGTGATCGTCGGCGTGGTGCTCAACGTGCTCGTGTCCGGGCTGACCGGCTTCCTCTTCGCCACGGTGCTGGAGTCGGACCCGGGCGTGTTCAACTCCCCGCCGCGGCTGCCGCGCTTCGCCGTGCCCGTGCTCTCGGAGATCCCCCTGATCGGGCCCATCGTCTTCGACCAGTCCGTGATCGGCTACCTGATGTACGCGGCCGTGGCGCTCGTGTGGTTCGCGCTCCACCGGACGCGCTGGGGGCTGCGCACCCGCTCCGTGGGGGAGCACCCCAAGGCCGCCGACACCCTCGGCGTGAAGGTCAACGCCCTGCGCTTCCGCAACGTGCTGCTGGGCGGGATGGTCGCCGGCCTCGGCGGGGCCTTCTACACGCTGGTCTCCGTCTCCGCGTTCACCCGCGACATGACCTCCGGCGCCGGCTACATCGCGCTGGCCGCCCTGATCTTCGGCCGGTGGAACCCGGTCGGGGCGCTGCTCGCGTCCCTGCTGTTCGGCTTCGCGTCCAACCTGCAGTCGATCCTGTCCTTCCTGGGCACGCCCGTGCCCAGCCAGTTCCTGGCCATGCTCCCGTACGTGGTCACGATCCTCGCCGTGGCCGGGCTCGTGGGCACCTCCCGCGGCCCGGCGGCCATCGGCAAGCCCTACACCAAGGAGTGAGCACCCCGTGCACGAGAACCAGCCCACCGGCGGCGCCCCGACCGGCGACGCAACGGACCGGATCGACTGGGACCGGCTGCGGCAGGCCGCCGTGGCCGCCCGCGAGCACGCCTACGTCCCGTACTCGCACTATCCCGTGGGCGCCGCCGCCCTCACCGAGGACGGCCGGGTGGTCTCCGGGTGCAACGTGGAGAACGCCTCCTACGGGCTGACCCTGTGCGCCGAGTGCGCGCTGGTCTCCGCCCTGCACATGTCCGGCGGCGGCCGGCTCGTCGCGTTCGTGTGCGTCGACGGGCGCGGCGACGTCCTCATGCCGTGCGGGCGGTGCCGGCAGCTGCTCCACGAGCACCGCGCGCCGGACCTGCGGCTGCTGACCGTCTCCGGGGTGCGCAGCATGGCCGAGGTGCTGCCCGACGCCTTCGGCCCCGAGAACCTCTAGTCCCCGAAAGGACCACCCATGACCGAGCAGTTCGACGCCGTCGACGTCATCCGGACCAAGCGCGACGGCGGTTCGCTGTCGCCCGAGCAGATCGCGTGGGTGCTGGACGCCTACACCCGCGGGGTCGTGGCCGAGGAGCAGATGAGCGCCCTGGCCATGGCCGTCTTCCTGCGGGGCATGGACCGGGACGAGATCGCGCACTGGACGCGCGCGATGATCGCCTCGGGCGAGCGGATGGACTTCTCGGAGCTCGTGCGCTCCGGGGCCCGCTCGGCCACCGCGGACAAGCACTCGACCGGCGGGGTGGGGGACAAGATCACCCTGCCGCTGGCCCCGCTCGTGGCGGTCTTCGGAGTGGCCGTCCCGCAGCTGTCCGGGCGCGGCCTCGGCCACACCGGCGGCACCCTCGACAAGCTCGAGTCGATCCCGGGCTGGCGCGCCGCCCTGTCCAACGAGCAGATGCTGGCCCAGCTGCGGGACGTGGGCGCGGTGATCTGCGCGGCGGGGTCCGGCCTGGCGCCCGCGGACAAGAAGCTCTACGCGCTGCGGGACGTCACCGGGACGGTCGAGTCCGTGCCGCTCATCGCGTCCTCGATCATGTCCAAGAAGATCGCCGAGGGCACCCAGTCGCTCGTGCTCGACGTCAAGGTGGGGTCCGGGGCGTTCATGAAGGACCTCGCGTCCGCCCGCGAGCTGGCCCGCACGATGGTCGACCTCGGCACGGACGCCGGGGTCACGACCACGGCGCTGCTCACCGACATGTCCACGCCGCTGGGCCTGGCGGTCGGCAACGCCGTGGAGGTCCAGGAGTCCGTCGAGGTGCTCGCCGGCGGCGGCCCGGCCGACGTCGTGGAGCTCACGGTGGCGCTCGCCGCGGAGATGCTCGCCGCCTCCGGGATGCCCGATGCCGACCCGGCCGAGGCGCTGCGGGACGGCCGGGCCATGGACGTGTGGCGGGCCATGGTCGCCGCCCAGGGCGGCGACCCCGACGCCCCGCTGCCGCGGGCCCGGGAGTCCGAGACCGTGGTGGCCGAGTCCGACTGCGTGCTCACCGAGCTCGACGCCCTCCGGGTCGGGATGGCGTCCTGGCGGCTCGGGGCGGGCCGGGCCCGGCGCGAGGACCCGGTCCAGGCCGGCGCCGGCGTGCTGCTGCACGCCAAGCCCGGGGACACCGTCCGGGCCGGGCAGCCGCTGCTGACCCTGCTCACGGACACCCCCGAGCGCTTCGCGCGGGCCCGGGAGGCCCTCGAGGGCGCCGCCGTGATCGCCCCGGAGGCCCCGGCCGCGCGCCCGGACCGCGCCGTGGTCCTGGAGACCGTGCGCTGAGCGGCCGCCCGCCGGGCAGACCGCACCGAGGACGGGCCGGGGGCCCGCCTATACTGCGGAGAGAACCAGCGCGAAACGAGAACCGAGGGCGTGCGCGCACGCTCGGAAGGGTGGGTCCAGTTGGGTCTGCGAGGCATTTTCCGGAAGAACACCGAGGACAGCACGCCGCGCCGCGAAACCGGCCGGCCGGAGCAGCCGGCCGACCGGACCGCCGGCCCCGACCGACGCGACACGGAGGCCCGGGACACCGGCGCCCGTGACGCCGGGGGCCAGGACGCCGGGGGCCAGGACACCGGGGGCCAGGACACCGGCCCCCGCCGCCCCGACGGGCGCGGCCCCGAGGAGCAGGGCCCGCGGGAGCACGGCACGGGGGAGCAGAGCACCGGGGAGCCCCGGCCGCTGCCGGACCGTGGGCCGCTGCCCTTCCTCGTGGACCGGCTGACGTCCCGGGGGGCGGACCGCGCCGTGCTCACGCTCGTCCAGCGCGGCAACACCATGACGCACCAGACCGAGCAGTCCGTGGGCGGCGCCGACCCGTCCGTGGAGTCCGGCACCGTGGACCAGGACTCGCCCCTGTTCGACCCCGTGGCCGACCTCTACAGCGAGGCCATGTCCTCGCCGCGCGGCGCGTGGCAGAACGCCCGCATCGAGGTGGGCCCGGAGCAGGACGGGGTCCGGCCCGTGGTGACGACCTACGGGTTCCCCGACGGCGGCGAGGAGGTCCGGACCTGGCGGTCCGGCCGGCCCGCGCCGGGTCACGCCGGGGCCGGCGGCGGGCAGTCCGCCGCCGGCACGGAGCACGCCGACGACGCGCGGTCCGACGACGCGCGGTCCGCCGGCGGGACGCGGCCCGGTGCCGAGCCGCAGCCCGACGACGCTCGGACGGCCGGCGAGCAGCACTCCGCCGGCGCCTCCGACGGACCCGCGGCGCCGAGCCCGGAGCACGCGGGCGGCGGGCTCCCCGCCGCCGCGGCTGCCGCCGGGGCCGGGTCCTCCGCGGCCGGCGCCGCCGCAGTCCCTGCGTCCGAGCCGGCCGACGTGTCCGCGCCCGAGCGGACCGGGGTCCCGGAGCCCGAGGCGGCCGCCGGGGCGGAGCCCGCCGCCGCGACGGAGGGCCCGGCGGACCGGGCGGACGACGAGCAGCGCGCCCCCGACCACGACGTCCGCCCCGACGAGGCCCCTGGCTCCGGCACCGCGCACCACGACGTCCCCGAGCACGTCGACCACGAGGAGTGGCACGAGGACGTCGAGCCGCCCGCGCCCACGGGGCCGGCGGCCGCGACGGCCGCCGCGGCCGCCGCCGGCACCGCCGCGGACGACCACGGCTCCTCCGCCCCGGAGACCGCGGTCTCCACCGACGTCTCGCCGTCCTACCGGGCGCCGGCGGGGACCCCGGACCGGCCGTCCCAGGACAAGCTGGCCGAGGGCAACCTCGTGCTCAAGGAGGTCGACGTCCTGCGCCGGCTCGGCGACGCGCAGCGGCGGCTGTTCGGCGAGGACGGCACGGCCATGGACGTCTCCACCGTCCTCGTGCGGGTGCGTGCCCTCGGCACGTACTACGACGCGCTCACGCACGTGCGCAAGAACGGCTTCTGGGACCAGCGGCGCACCTTCGACCTGATCCCCGAGGAGCTGCTGCACGTGCAGGAGCTCAAGGACGAGTCCTACGTGGAGGGCAACGGCGCGCCGCTCGCGATGATGTTCCGCTTCCGCCCGGGCATCCCCCCGGAGGTGAACTTCGACTACGCGGACGAGGAGGCCTTCGTGCGCTACGAGGAGCGGCTGCCCGCGCAGAACTACCTCGAGGAGCTGCGCATGTACCCCCGCACCGGGGCGCACATCCCGCAGCACATGAACGAGGCCCTGCAGGACTGGAACTACTGAGACCGACCGAGACACCGACCGAGACAGGGGCCGTCCCGACCGTGATGCTGACCGCCGCCGAACGGCACCCGGGCCGTGTGCCGGACCGGGTGCTGCGCGACCTGCCCAAGGTGTGCCTGCACGACCACCTCGACGGCGCCCTGCGCCCGGCCACCGTGGTGGAGCTGGCCGCCGCCGCCGGGCACCGCCTGCCGGCCGAGGAGCCGGAGGCGCTGGGCCGGTGGATGCGGGAGAGCGCCGGCTCCGGCTCCCTGCTGCGCTACCTGGCCACCTTCGAGCACACGGTCGCGGTGATGCAGACCCCCGAGGCGCTCGTGCGCTGCGCCCGGGAGTACGTCGAGGACCTCGTGGCGGACGGGGTGGTCCACGCCGAGGTGCGGTGGGCGCCCGAGCAGCACACCGCGGGCGGGCTGTCCATGGCGGAGGCCGTCGAGGCCGTCCGGCTCGGGCTCTCGGAGGGCGTGCTCGCCGCGGAGGACGCCGGCCACATCGTGTCCGTCACCCAGATCCTGTGCGCCATGCGCCAGGCCGACCGCTCCCTGGAGGTCGCCCGCCTCGTGGTCGCCAACCGGGACCGCGGCGTGGTGGCGTTCGACCTCGCGGGTCCCGAGGACGGCTTCCCGCCGGCCCGGCACCGCGCGGCCCTGGAGCTGCTCGCGGACGAGCTGATGCCCGTCACCCTGCACGCCGGGGAGGCCGCGGGCATCGAGTCCATCCGGGACGCCCTGGCCACGGGCCGCGCCCTGCGCCTGGGCCACGGGGTGCGCATCGCGGAGGACATCGACATCGACTACCTGGAGGACGTCGCCGTCGTCGACCTCGGGCGCACGGCCGAGTGGGTCCGCGACCGGGGCATCGCCCTCGAGGTGTGCCCCACGTCCAACCTCCAGACCGGCGCGGTGGCGGCGTTCGGCGGCAGCCTCGACCGGCACCCGGTGGACATGCTCTACCGGACCGGCTTCACCGTGACCGTCTCCCCGGACAACCGGCTCATGAGCGGGACCACGGTCACGGACGAGCTGGCCCTCCTCGTGGCGCACTTCGGCTACGGGCTCGAGGACCTGGAGCGGCTGCAGCGCAACGCCGCGGCCGCCGCGTTCCTCCCGCTCGAGGACCGCACCGCCCTGGACGGGATGATCACCGACGGCTTCGAGGGGATGCACGCATGAGCCAGGGGCACGGCACCGACGACGTCGCGGCGGGACTGGGCGTCCCGGAGCGGACCGCGCAGCGCTTCGCGGAGCTCGTGGCGGTCATGGACCGGCTGCGCTCCCCGGGCGGCTGCGCCTGGGACGGGCAGCAGACCCACGAGTCCCTCGTGCGCTACCTCGTGGAGGAGGCCTACGAGGTGGTCGAGGCGGTCGAGGCCGAGGGCGGTCCGGCCGCGCACGCCGGGCTGCTCGTCGAGGAGCTCGGCGACGTCCTGCTCCAGGTCGTCTTCCACGCCCGGGTCGCGCAGGAGCGCCCGCGCGCCGAGGGCGGCTTCGACGTGGCGGACGTGCTCGAGGCGATCACGGCCAAGCTGGTCCGCCGCCACCCGCACGTCTTCGGCCCCGGGGCCACCGGGGACGTGGCGGGGGAGCACTCCCTCGAGCAGCTGCACTCCCGCTGGGAGGACCTCAAACGGGCGGAGAAGCCCGAGCGGACCGGTCCCTTCGACGGCATCCCGCCGCACCTGCCGGCCCTCGCCCTCGCGGAGAAGACGCTGGCGCGGGCCCGCAAGCACGGTCTCGAACCGGCGGCCCCCGGCGCGGAGGAGCCCGGCGGCCCGGACACCGAGGAGGAGCTGGGCGCGGCGCTGTTCGCGCTCGTGCGCACCGCCTCCGCCCGCGGCCACGACGCCGAGCGGGCCCTGCGCGGGGCCGCCCGCGCGTACGCCGCGGCCCGGGACGGGCACTGATCCCGTCACGCGCCGCCGCCCACGGCCGGCCTCCGGCGCCGAGTCGCTAGGCTGGAGCCGCCGGGGGTGCCCGGCCCCGCCGGAGCGGGACCCCGGCCGGTGCCCGGCACCGGAGCCCCGGCCGACCCGCCGCACCCGCACCACCCACGACAGCGACAAGCCCAGCACCAACGTCAGGAGCAACCCATGGCCATGATCACCGCAGTGCACGCCCGCCAGATCCTCGACTCCCGCGGCAACCCGACCGTGGAGGTCGAGGTGCTGCTGGAGGACGGCAGCTACGGCCGGGCGGCGGTGCCCTCGGGCGCCTCGACCGGTGCCTTCGAGGCCGTCGAGCGCCGTGACGGCGACCAGAAGGTGTACCTCGGCAAGGGCGTCCTCGACGCCGTGAAGGCCGTCGACGAGGAGATCGGCGAGGCCGTGATCGGTCTCGACGCGACCGACCAGCGGCTGGTCGACCGGACCATGCTCGACCTCGACGGCACGGACAACAAGGCCGGCCTCGGCGCCAACGCCATCCTGGGCGTCTCCCTGGCCGTGGCCCGCGCCGCCGCGAACGCCTCCGACCTCGAGCTGTACAAGTACCTGGGCGGGCCCAACGCGCACGTGCTCCCGGTGCCGATGATGAACATCCTCAACGGCGGCTCGCACGCCGACTCCAACGTGGACATCCAGGAGTTCATGATCGCCCCGATCGGCGCCCCGACCTTCTCCGAGGCGCTGCGCACCGGCGTGGAGGTCTACCACTCCCTCAAGGCCGTGCTCAAGGAGCGAGGGCTGGCCACCGGGCTCGGCGACGAGGGCGGCTTCGCCCCGAACCTCGAGTCCAACCGCGCCGCGCTCGACCTCATCTCGGAGGCGATCGAGAAGGCCGGGTACACCGTGGGCACCGACGTGGCGCTCGCCCTGGACGTCGCCTCCTCCGAGTTCTTCGAGAACGGCAAGTACAGCTTCGAGGGCAAGCAGCTCACCGCCGCGGAGATGACCGCCTACTACGAGGAGCTCGTGCGGGACTACCCGATCGTCTCCATCGAGGACCCGCTGGACGAGGACGACTGGGAGGGCTGGCAGACCCTGACCGCCTCCGTGGGCACCCAGGTGCAGATCGTCGGCGACGACCTCTTCGTCACCAACCCGGAGCGGCTCTCCCGCGGCATCGAGGAGGGCGCCGGCAACGCGCTGCTCGTGAAGGTCAACCAGATCGGCTCCCTCACGGAGACCTTCGACGCCATCTCCCTGGCCCAGCGGCACATGTTCCACTGCATGATCTCGCACCGCTCGGGCGAGACCGAGGACACCACGATCGCGGACATCGCGGTGGCCACCAACGCCGGGCAGATCAAGACCGGGGCCCCGGCCCGCTCGGAGCGCGTGGCCAAGTACAACCAGCTGCTGCGCATCGAGGAGGAGCTCGGGGACGCCGCGCGCTACGCGGGCGCCTCCGCGTTCCCGCGCTACACCGCGAAGTGACGAGCCGCGGCGGCTGACCGGCCGGGCCGGCCCGTCGTCGTGCGGGTGAGCGGCCGTCCCCGGGCGGCCGCTCACCCGTGAGCGCTACACTGGTCCCCGTCCCCGCCCTTCCCCCGTGAGGTCAGCATGCCCGCTCCCCGCCCGCGCACCACCCGCCTGCTCGGCGGGCGCGACGCCGCGCAGGGGACGCGGGGGCGCGACGCCGGGCCTGCCGGCGGATCCGGCGGCGGGTCCAGCGCCGTGGGGTCGCCCGTTCCCGCCCGGACCTTCAGCGGCCGGTTCCTGATCCTCACGCTCGTGGCCGTCCTCATCGTCTTCCTGGCGGCGCCGACCACCAAGATCTTCCTCGAGCAGCGGGCGGAGATCGCCCAGCTCGAGCGCGCCATCGCCGACATGGAGGCCCAGAAGGCCTCCCTCGAGGACCAGGTGGACCAGTGGTCGGACGAGACCTACGTCCAGCAGCGGGCCCGGGACCGGCTGCTCTACGTCATGCCGGGGGAGCGGTCCTACCTCGTGGTGGGCGCCGAGGAGATGGACGGCGCCGTGGTGGACTCCTCGGCGGCGCAGGTCGAGGCCGAGAAGCCCGCATGGGTGGACGCCCTCTGGCAGTCCGTCGTGGCCTCCGCCTACGAGGACGCCGGCCCCGTGGCGGGCGCCGCGGCCGCCGAGGACACGGAGTCCGGCGGCACGGACACCGACAGCACGGACTCCGGCGAGGAGCCGGGCGACCCCGCCGCCCCCGGGGACTCGGGCCCGGACCAGGAGTCCGGCGCCGCCGGGCGGACAGCGCAGACAGAGCAGACAGAGCAGACGGAACCGACAGACGAGACCGTCCCGGCCGCCCCGGCGGACGGGGCCGACGCGCCGCAGGACGCGGCGACGGACAGCCGCGGCAGCCCCGCGGAGTGAGGAACGGCGTGAACCCCCAGCACGGACACGAGCCCGGCGACCGATCCGCCCCCCGGGGGCTCGGGGTGACGGCCGAGACGGTCGAGCCCACGGCCCTGGACCTGCAGGTCCTCTCCCGGCAGCTCGGGCGCCCGGTGCGCGACGTCGTCGAGATCCCGGCCCGCTGCACGTGCGGGAACCCGCTCGTGGCGGCCACCGCCCCCCGGCTGGCCAACGGCACCCCGTTCCCCACCGTGTTCTACCTCGCCCACCCCGTCATCACGGCCGCGGTGTCCCGGCTCGAGGCCGCCGGCCTGATGTACGAGATGACGGACCGGATCGCCGCGGACGAGGCCCTGGCCGCCGCCCACCGCGCCGCGCACGAGGACTACCTCCGCGAGCGCGCCCGGATCGGCGCCGAGGCCGGCACCGGGCCCGTTCCCGAGATCGAGGGCATCTCCGCCGGGGGCATGCCCGTGCGGGTCAAGTGCCTGCACGTGCTGGCCGGCCACGCGCTCGCGGCCGGGCCCGGCGTGAACCCGCTCGGGGACGAGACCCTCGAGGCGATCACCGAGTGGTGGACCCCCGGGGCCTGCCACTGCGACCCCGCCTGGCGCGAGGACTGAGACCCACCCGCGGCGCCCGCCGCCGCGGCCCCGCCCGGCGCGGGCCCGAGATCCACCCGCCCCCGACACCCCGAGGACTCCCCATGCGTGTAGGCGCCATCGACTGCGGCACGAACTCCATCCGACTGCTCATCGCCGACACCCGGGAGGAGCACCGCCGCACGGTGCTCGACGACGTGGTGCGCGAGATGCGCGTGGTCCGCCTGGGCCAGGGCGTGGACGCCACCGGGTGGCTCGCCGAGGCGGCGCTCGAACGCACGTTCGCGGCCACGGACGAGTACGCCAAGCTGCTGAAGAAGCACGACGTGGAGCAGCTGCGCTTCGTGGCCACGAGCGCGACCCGCGACGCCGGGAACCGGGACGTCTTCCTCGCGGGGATCCGCGAGCGCCTCGGCGTGACCCCCGAGGTCATCAGCGGCGACGAGGAGGCGGAGCTGTCCTTCCGCGGCGCCTCGGCGGCCGTGGGCGGGGCCGATCCCGAGGACCGGGTCCTGGTGATCGACCTCGGCGGCGGGTCGACCGAGTTCGTGCTCGGCAACGCCCAGGGAGTGCTCGCCGAGCGCAGCATGGACATCGGCTGCGTGCGCCTGACGGAGCGCCACCTCGGCTCCAACCCGCCGACGACCCAGCAGCAGGACGCGGTGCTGCGCGACGTCGACCACGCCGTGGACGTGGTCCTGCAGAGCGTGCCCCTCGCCGAGACCACCCAGCTCGTGGGCGTCGCCGGCACCATCACGACCGTCACCGCGCACGCACTCGGGCTGTCCGCCTACGACCCCGCGGCGATCGACGGCGCGGAGCTGCCGGCGGAGCGGATCGCGCAGGCGTGCCGGGAGCTCACGGGCATGACCCGCTCGGAGCGCGCGGCACTGCCCTACATGCACGAGGGCCGGGTCGACGTCATCGGCGGCGGCGCCCTCGTGTGGCGGCGGATCGTCGAGCGGGTGGGGGCGGCCACCGGCGGACGGGTGGACTCGGCGATCGCGAGCGAGCACGATATTTTGGACGGGATCGCCCTCTCCCAGGTCGGCTGACCCGCCCGGACCCCCACCGACCCGGAAGGACACATGTCTTCCAGCGCACCCCGCCGTCGTTCCCCGCGCCACCGCGCCCTCACGCGGTGGGGCGCGGTGGGCGCGGCCTCGGCCGTGCTCGGCGCCGGTGCGCTGGCGCTGCCCGGGGCGGGGCCGGCCGAGGCCCGTCCCGCGGTGCCCGGGCCGGCCCCGAGCATCCCGCTCGAGGACCCCGTCAGCGTGGCGCCCGTGCCGAGCGAGGGCGCCACGCGCGCCCCGGACACCTCCCGCATCGCCGAGGACGGGATCCGCCCCCTGCAGTACTGGCTGGACGAGTACGGCGTGCGCGAGGCCTGGAAGGAGTCCACGGGGGAAGGGGTGCGGATCGCCGTCATCGACACCGGGGTGGACGGCTCGCACCAGGACCTCGAGGGCGCCGTGGTGGGCGGCACCGACGTCTCCGGGGGTGGTGCCGCCGACGGCCAGGAGGGCCTCGGCACCGAGCCGGAGCACGGGACCCTCGTGGCGTCCGTGGCCGCGGGCCGCGGGCACGTGCCCCCGGGCGGGCGGGACGACGACGCCCCCGGCCGGCCCGCCGGCATCGTGGGCGTGGCCCCGGACGCCGACGTGCTCGCCGTGTCCACGTGGCTGGGGAACGAGAGCCCGGAGGTCCGCAGCGTCGACGAGCAGCTCCCGGACGCCGTCCGGTGGGCCGTGGACAACGGCGCGGACGTCATCAACATGTCGGTGGGCTCCAACGCGACCTCGTGGCCCGAGAGCTGGGACGAGGCCTTCCTCTACGCCGAGGAGCAGGACGTGCTCGTCGTCGCCTCGGCGGGCAACCGGGGCTCGGGGCTCGTCCAGGTCGGTGCCCCGGCGACCATCCCCGGCGTGCTGACCGTGGGCGGCGTGGGCCGCTCCGGGGAGGCCAGCTGGGAGTCCTCCTCGCAGGGGATCTCCATCGCCGTGGCGGGCCCCTCGGAGGACATGGTCGGCGCGATCCCCGGCGACCGGTACGCCACCTGGGCCGGGACGTCCGCGTCCGCGCCCGTGGTGGCCGGCACCGCGGCGCTGATCAAGTCGAAGTGGCCGGACATGAGCTCCGCCCAGATCGCGAACCGCATCGTCTCCACCGCCCGGGACACCGGGGCGCCGGGCAAGGACCCGCTCTACGGCTACGGGGTCCTGGACGTCGAGGCCGCCCTCACGGAGGACGTCCCCGAGGTGGACCGCAACCCGCTCGGCAGCATGGAGCAGTGGGTGCGGGTGCACCGCAGGAGCGCCACGGCGACCCCCACGCCGGGCCCCACCGAGAGCGCGGCGCCCGTCACGGAGGAGGTCGAGGCGGAGGTCGCCCCGCCGGAGCCGGTCGCCCCGATCGACGAGACCGGGCTGCTGCCCGTGGTGGTGCTCGCCGGGTTCGGGCTGCTCGTGCTGGGCCTCACCGTGGGCGCCGTGGTGCACATCCGCCGCATCGTGGCGGACGGCGCGGCGGAGGGGCCGGGGAGCCGCTCCTGAGGCGTGCGCGGGAACACGCTGGGGGCGCCCCGCACGAGGACTGATATCGACAGCGTTCTGAGTAGACTCGGGGGCATGTCTTTCACTCAACTGGCCAAGGACCGTCCTCGCCTGCTGATCGTCGGCGGAGGCTACGTCGGCTTCACCGTGGCGCAGGAACTGCAGAAGCGGATCAAGGACTCCGGCGGAGTCGTCACCGTGGTGGATCCCAACCCGTACATGATGTACCTTCCCTTCCTGCCCGAGGTGGCAGGCGGCAACGTCTCCGCCCGCAGCGCGGTCGTGCCTCACCGGCAGCACCTCAAGGACTGCGAGATCGTCACCGGGCACGTGCTCGGGGTCGACCACGCCAACCGCACCGCGACCGTCAAGGGCATCGACGAGGGCGAGACCTTCGAGCTCGCCTACGACGAGGTCGTCGTCGCCGGCGGCTCCGTCACCCGCGCCTTCCCGATCGAGGGCCTCGCCGAGAACGGCATCGGCCTCAAGACCATCGAGGAGGCCGTGGCGGTGCGCAACTGGGTGCTCGAGCGCATCGAGGTCGCCTCCCTCACCACCGACGAGGAGGCCAAGCGCCGGGCGCTGACCTTCGTGGTGGTCGGCGGCGGCTACGCCGGCACCGAGACCATCGCCGAGATCGAGGACATGGCCCGCAGCGCGGTCGAGCGCAACGAGCGGCTGCAGGTCTCCGACCTGCGCTTCGTGCTCATCGAGGCCATGGGCCGGATCATGCCCGAGGTCTCCGAGGAGCGTGCGGAGAAGGTCGTGGCGCACCTGCGCAGCCGCGGCATCGAGGTCCTGCTCAACACGTCGCTCGACTCCGCGGTGGACAAGCACCTGAAGCTCGTCAACATGGAGGACAAGTCCCCGGCCGGCGAGTTCGGCACCGACACGCTGATCTGGACCGCCGGCGTGCAGGCCAACCCGCTCGTCAAGTCCACGGACTTCCCGCTGGACGAGCGCGGCCGGGTCCGGACCGGTGCGGACCTGCGGATCACCGGCGACGACGGGCCCCTCGAGGGTGCGTGGGCGGCCGGCGACGTCGCCGCGGTGCCGGACCTGACCGGCGGGGGAGTCGGCGGGTTCTGCGTCCCCAACGCCCAGCACGCGGTGCGCCAGGCGCACACGATGGTCAAGAACATCCTGGCCGCCCGCGCGGGCAAGCCGCTCGAGGACTACTACCACGAGAACCTCGGCGCGGTCGCCGGGCTCGGGCTGTACAAGGGGGTGGCCAGCATCAAGAACCTCCCCGGGCTGCCCGAGAAGGGCCTCGAGTTCTCCGGCGTCGCCGCCTGGGCCATGCACCGGCTCTACCACGGCTACGCGATCCCCACCGTGGACCGCAAGGCCCGCGTCTTCACCGAGTGGGCCCTGAACTTCGTGTTCGGCCGGGACACCACCACGCTGCGCCACGAGCGGGACCCGCGCACGCGGTTCCAGGTCGCGGCCGGCAAGGCCCCGGCCCCGCGCAAGGCCAACCTCTGATCCGACCCGCTCCTCGTTCGACCCCGTCCCGGCCGCGTGCCGGGGCGGGGTCGAGCCGTTCCCGGGCGCGGTACCCCAACCCGCCGGGCGGAGGTGCCGGCCCGGCCGGCGGTCGGCCTCAGGGGGAGGGGATCCGGCGCAGCTCGTTGTCGTGGGCGTGGGCCATCCGCCGGTAGCCGTCCCCGGCCTCGCGCAGCCAGGCCACGCCCAGGGCCGGGCAGACCTCCTCCACGGTGCCCCGGCAGTGCAGCAGACCCCGGTGCCACACCTCGATCCGGTCCCCGGGGCGCAGCTCGCCCAGGTCGTGCAGCACCTCGCCGGTCCCGGCGGCCTCCCGGGCCGGCGGCTCGCTCCCGGGAACAGGTGCGAGCTGCGGCGCCGGCTCCGGCGAGGGCCCGCCCGAGCGCACCGTCATCCCCTCGGGTGCGGGCTCCTCTCCGGGCGCCGGCTCCGACCCGGACGGCACCTCGGTGAGTCGGACCGGCGGGGCGAGGAACTGCTGACGGGTGTCGAGCTCGGCCACCAGCTCCTGGCAGCGGTCCTGCGTCACGGGATGGGGCCCGTCCGGATCGGTGAGGTACTCCTGCTCGAGCCGGCGGCAGACACGACTGTGCAGCACCTGCAGCTCGGTGAGGTCCAGCTCCGCGAGGGCGGAGGGGAACGGGTCCGCGGGGGACAGGAACGTGTCGGGCGCCGAGGGCGCCACCGACGGCAGGGACGGGGACGGAGCGAGCTGGGGGTTCATGAGGGCAACCTCTCGACCGGGAACGGTGCGGCCGGCTGCTCGACCCCCTCCCAGGCTAGGCCGCCGCACGCCTGCTGACCAGTGCTTTGCATGATTTGCAGTCCGGGGCGGAGAGCGTCAGCGGCCGAAGCGCGCCCGTCCGGGCGCTCGCCGTCGGCCCCGTCGTCCCGGCCGGCTCCCTCGTCCGTCAGGCGGTGCGCTGGGGGTGGGCGATCTCGCGGGCGTCGAGCTCCACGGTCAGCTCCTGGTGACGCTCGAGGGTGACCGGGTGTGCTCCGGCCGCGTCACCGAGGTACTCCCGGTCGAGCTGGCGGCCGACCCTGCTGTGCAGGACGTGCAGCTCGGCGAGGGACAGCTCGGTGAGATCGGCCGGGAACGCGTCGTCGGGCATCAGGTAGGTCCTGCCGGAGGGCGGGGCGACGACCTCGCTCATGCTGCTGTGGTTCCGTCGGGTGCCGGGGCGGACCGTACCGGGGCGGGCGCCGGGCGGTCTCCGCCGTCGGGAGGAAACCGGAGGAACGAGGGGATGGGGTGGTGCACGGGGGCAGCCTCCTGCGGGTGCGACGACGTCGCGGCCGGCTGCTCGACCACGGTGCCAGACTACTGGATCCGGTGCCCGCTCGACGAGACGGGATTCCCCGGCGGCCCGCGCCCGGACCGGTGAGGTGACAGGAAGGAGACGATAGGGTGGGGCGGCGGCCCGGTGACGTGGCCGGCACCGGCCCCCATAGCCCAATCGGCAGAGGCAGCGGACTTAAAATCCGCTCAGTGTCAGTTCGAGTCTGACTGGGGGCACGCTGTAATCGCGGTATTCCGCGGCAGTCGGAGGCTGGACCGAGTGCCCCACTCGGGCCGGCCGACGTTGACTCGTCCCGCAGGGAGCACTTCGTGCTCGAACACCAACGGGGACACCTGCCCGGCCGGGCGCCGGGTCTACCCCCGGCCGGCGTGGTCGGCGATCATGAGGCATGACCGACCGAGGGGAGCGGGGGACACCGGAGTTCACCCGGTTCATGCCGTGGCGCATCCGCATCCCGATCGCCGCCGTGATCTTCGCGGTGATGCCAGTGGCTCTAGCATCGGCGCCACAGCAAGGGAGAACGACGAGATGAGACCACTTCGATACTCGATCAACGTCACGCTCGACGGCTGCTGCCATCACGAGGCGGGACTTCCCCCGGACGAGGAGTCGATGCGCTACTGGACCACTCAGATGGAGCGAGTCGATGCCCTGCTGTTCGGCCGGGTGACCTACGAGATGATGCAGTCGGCGTGGCGGAAGCCGGCCACGGGCCCGTGGCCCGACTGGATGAATGAGTGGGAGATCCCGTTCGCCGAGGCCATGGACCGGGCGAAGAAGTACGTCGTGTCGAGCACGCTGAGCGAGGTCGATTGGAACGCCGAGCTGGTGCGAGGCGACGTGGGGCCGGCGGTCGAACGGCTCAAGCAGGAGCCGGGCGAGGGCCTGTGGGTGGGTGGCGTGACGCTTCCGACGGCGTTGGCGGATCTGGGACTGATCGACGAGTACGAGTTCGTGGTGCAGCCGGTCCTTGCCGGGCACGGGCCGACGTTGCTCGCCGGTCTGCGCGAGCGCATCCAGCTCGAGCTCGTGGACCGCCATGAGTTCCGGTCGGGGGCGGTGGCCCAGCGATACCGGCCCACGCGAGTGACGGCTTGACGTGTCTGCTCCTGGCACATCGGCCGCTCCCTCGCGACGGGCGGGGGGACATCGCCCGAGGTGCCGGTAGCGGGCAGGGCGAGCGTCGCCTGGCGCTGCCAGGTTCACGTCATGATGATCGAGGTGGAGCTGCGCGAGTGGGTGGCAGCAGTGCTGCGGTGAACCGTTCCGGATCGGCTCGACCGTCACCTGGAAGCTGGAGGTCGTCGACGACGCAGTGCTGCCGGTCCACGTGCCCGACGAGCAGGCCTGGCCCAGTTCGGTCCGACGGATCGTCAGCCGGTGCGGCCGGCGGAGTGCAGCACGCGCAGGTAGACCCAGGAGCAGCACCCACTCGGCTCGTGCGCTGCCGCTCTCGTCCAGTCCCCACAGGGCCAGTCCTGGAGTACCGAGGGTCAGCATGAGCGCGGCAGGCAGCGTCCGCACCAGCACCTGTCCGGCACGCGGTACGGGCACCTCGTCGGTGCGCTGGGCGGGCCGGTCCATGGCGCCGACGCTACCGGCGGGCCGACGCCGAGTGGCAGGCGCACATGAGGAGAGCGACGACGCGGTGGCCGGCGTGCCAGGATGCGAGCAGGGGGCGGGGCGGGACAGGCGGAGAGGGACACGGACACCACGGTCGGCCGGCGCATGTTTGCGGACGGACACGACGGGCTCCCCGTCGCTACGCTGGGGTCCACGACGAGGCGGACGGGGGAGCCGATGCCCGTGGAACCGGAGGCCGGAGAGCCCACGGCGCCGAAGAAGGCCCGGACGTGGCTGTGGTGGATCGCCGCGTGGTTCCTGTGGACCTTCGTCGCCGACGAGGTCCTCGAGGCGGCGCTGGACTGGATGGTGGCCGTCGGCGGCTACGGGTTCTCCAACGCCGTGCTGGGGCTGCTCACCCTGGGGGTGTGCTTCATCGCGGTCCAGCGCACCCACGTCAAGCACGCGAGACGGGAAGCCGAGGGGGACCCGGACCCGTTGCCGGCCGCCTACGACTACGTCACCCAGGCCCAGGCCGGTCTCTGCCTGGGCTGGGGCGCCGCGGTGCTGGGATGGGCGCTCCCGCTGCTGCTGCTGATCCTCCTCGGGCCGGCGTCGGCCCTCTCGCCCTGGCCGGTCCTCGGCACGACCGCGCTGATCCACGGCCGGATGGAGATGGAGCACGCGCGCGTCATGGACGCCCGCCGCGGACGTCCGCCGGCTCGTGGGGCGACGCGGTGAGCAGGACGGAGAGCAGGACGGGGCGGGAGGAGAGCTCGTGGTGAGCCCGGGGACGCCGTGGACGACCCCGGTGCTGGCGGTGGTGCTGCCGGCGCTGCTGTGGCCGGTGCTGGGCTGATGGCTGTGTCCTGGTGAACAGGACGGGACCGGCGCCGGTCCCTGGGCGGGGCTACCGGGGCAGGTGGCGCTGCAGCCACAGGGTGCACCACATCTTGACCCGCAGCTCGTCCCAGTCCGGGACGTCGACGACCAGGGCGGCGGGCCCGTAGCGGTGGACGGAGGTGACGCCGTCGCGGTCGCACAGCTCGGCGATCAGGTGCTCCACCAGGCCCGGGTGCTGGGCGGGGATGTCCTCGCGCAGCCCGACGTCGAAGCAGTCCAGCTCGGCGACCACGGTCACCAGCGGCTCCTGCAGGGCTGTCGCCTCCGGACCGTCCCCCTGGAGGGCGTCGATGGTGCGGCGGGTGTGGGCGAGCATCTCGGTCCCACTCATCGGGGCACGTCCGTGGGCGGACTGGTAGGCGCTGTAGAGCGGCAGGCCGGGGAGGAAGAGGTGGTGGTGGTCGGTGCCGAGCACCGGGTAGTTCAGCAGCGGGTGGTCGGCCATGATGTGCTCGCCGACCTGCCAGGTCGCCTGCGGCACGGCGGTGGCGAGGACCTGGCCGAGGTAGGAGACGAAGCCGTCGACGAGGGTGATCGTGGCGGCCGGTGGGTGCGGGTCCACGAGCCGGCCGTGCCGGGCCCAGGACGGCCAGCCGGGCCGGGTCGGATCCTCGGTCAGGGAGTGGGCGGCCGTGCCGAGCTCGGCGGCCCGGGCGGAGATCCAGGCCCACAGCGGGGAGACGGAGTAGACGGAGCCCTCGAGCATCTCGGACGGGTCCATGCCGTGTCCGGCCAGCGCTGCGCGCAGGCGCTGGAGCGCCGGGTCGCGTTCGGCGAGGTAGGCGTCGAGCGCGTCGGCGGCTTGTGTGGCATCCATCAGCTCGTACGGCACATCACCCATGGGGCGACTCTACTGCCCTCCGCGGCGGTCCGGCGGCGCGCGGGGTCGGCCGGGTCCGCCGTCGGCGTCCGCAACGGCTGCGGAAGAGGACACCTCCCCACTGTCACCCCGCACCCGGGCCCGGACGCGCAGCGGCCCCGCTCCGAGGACGGAGCGGCCCCGCTCCGAGGACGGAGCGGGGCCGCTGCGGGGACGGTGCCGGATCAGCGGTAGTCGATCCGGATCTTCCCGCCGGGGCTCCAGGTGATGGAGCCGCCCTGGAAGTACTGCACCACGGACCGGTCGGCGCGGGTGATCTCCCCCGTCCGGGGGAAGCCCAGGCGGCTCTTCGTGCCGCCGAGCGCGAGGTAGGACCGGCCGATCGAGCCCTTGATCTCCTGGGCGTAGGTGCTGGGGCTCCAGTAGATCCGGCCGTTCTGGAACACCTGGTAGACGCCGCCCGTGCCGGTGGGCGCCTCGTCGGACGTCGGGTGGCCCAGCGGGCCGGCGGTGCCGCCGGAGCGGTCGTGCCGCCCGCCGATCGAGCCCTTGAGGGGGTGCGCCCCGGCGGCGGCGCTCCAGACGATCCTGCCCCGCTGGAAGGACTGGGAGGTGCCTCCCCGGCCGTCGGAGACGGCCGCGGCCGTGGGATAGCCCAGCGAGCCCTGCTCGCTGCCGGCCCGGGAGTAGGCGGCGCTGGTGGCCCCGGTGATCGCGTGCGCCCCGTGGGCGGAGCTCCACAGGATCCGCCCGTTCTGGAAGGTCTGGTAGTACCCGCCGATGCCGTTGCCCCGCCGGTCCGCGGTGGGATACCCGAGAGCGCCCTTCTCGCTGCCCGCCGCGGCGTAGGTCCGGTCGATGTCCCCGGTCAGGGCGTGGGACCCGCTGCGGGAGGACCACAGGATCCGCCCGTTCTGGAACAGCTGGTAGGCCCCGCCGATGCCGTTGGACCTCTCGTCGGAGCGCGGGAAGCGCAGGACGCCCGCGGCGGTGCTGTTGCGCTTGTACGCGGACTCGATCCCGCCGCGCACCCAGTGGGCGCCGGTGGCCGAGGTCCAGTAGATCGTGCCCTTCGTGAAGGTCTGGCGGACCCCGCCGGCGATGGGCTGCTCGTGCGAGGTCGGCGCGCCCGTCTCGCTCTTGATCCGCTGGTACAGCGAGCCGATCGCGCCCTTGGTGGTGTAGGTCGGCGTCGGCGCGGCCGGTGCCGCGGTCACGGCGGGCTTCGTGATCCAGAGGGCGTCGTGGGAGTTCAGCGTCTTGCCCCCGGGCAGGGTGGACCAGACGTCCCCGGAGTCCAGGATCAGCTGCTTGTACTGGTCGGAGCTCAGCGTCGGGTTCTTCTGCTTGAGCAGGGCCAGGGTGCCGGCCACGTGCGGAGTGGCCATCGAGGTGCCGTAGTCGAAGCGGCTGTTGGGCGCCACCGGCGTGGTCCGGCCGGTGTTGCCGGCGGAGAGGATGTGGTGGCCCGGGGCGTAGATGTCCACGGCGCCGCCGTGGTTGGAGTAGCTGGCCCGGACCCGGTCGGAGCCGATGGCGCCGACCGTGATCACGTTGTAGCAGTTGCCCGGGGCGTACTCGATCGCCGGGCGGCCGCTGTTGCCCGCGGCCACGGCCACGGGGATGTTCCGGAACCAGGCCGTGTTGATGGCGTTCTGCAGGGTCGGCGAGCACGCCCCGCCCATGGACAGGGACATGTTGATCACGTCGGCGCGCTTGCGCGGGGCGGGGGCCCCGGCCACGGGGTCCCCGGCCAGCCACCGCACGGCGTCGGCCATGTCGGAGACGTAGCCGTAGCCGCACGCGCCCAGGGCGCGGGCGTTGAGCAGGGTCGCGTCGGGGGCGACGCCGACGGTGCCGTAGCTGTCGCGCTTGGCGGCCACGGTCCCGGCCACGTGCGTGCCGTGCCAGATGGAGTTGGTGGCCGCGGAGCCGCTGTAGCACTGCCCGGCCGTGGAGTAGGTGCCCGGGTCGCGGGCGTCGGTGTCCCGGCCGTTGCCGTCGTTGCCGAGGGCGGCGGTGGAGACGAAGTCGTAGCCGCCGATGGTCTGGGAGTCCAGGTCCGGGTGGTTGGCGAAGCCGGTGTCGACGACCCCGACCGTGACGCCCTTGCCGGTGGCGGTGTCCCACGCCTCGAAGGCCCGCAGGTTGGTGAGGGCCCACAGGGACGGGACGCCCGGGTCGGTGGCGGTCGCGGCGACGGAGCCCATGCCCTCCGGCTCCGCCTCGTCCGTGCCGGGGATCCGGGCGGTGGACACGAGGCGGTCGGGCTCGGCGTAGGCCACGGCCGGGTCCTTGGTGAGCTCGTCGGCGAGTTTCTCGGCCTGGTCGGTCGAGACCTCGCCGGCCAGCTCGACGACGGCCGCGCCGTCGCCGGTGGTGCGGACCTCGGTGGTCTCCTCGGCCTCCGGGACGTCGGCCTCGGCGGCGGCGTCCTCGACGGCCCGTTCCGACTCGGCCTCGCTGACGGGGGTGCGGTACTTGACGATCATCCGGTCGGTGATCTCCGGAGGGGCCTCGCCGCTGAGCTGCTGGGGGCGCAGGCTCGTGGCGTTCTCGGCGGGGGAGGCCGTCGCGGGCGCGAGGGGAGCCAGCACGAGGGCCAGGGTGAGAGCGGACAGGGTGGGGGCGAGCATGGATCGTTGCATGGGCGAACTCCTGGGGGGGGTGGGGGGATCCCGGAACAGGTTCTCACATGCAAATCGATGCGAATAGATCTAAGTCAAGATCACGGCTTCATCACGAAGTGTGACGCTCCGAGGTCCGCGGGGCGGCCCGGCCGGACCGGGTCAGACGGCTCCCACCAGCACGGCGAGCCACCGCAGGTGCTGCAGCAGCGACGGGACGCCGGCGGCCAGCAGGGCCACGGCGGTCGCGGACGTGGCGCGGCCCAGGTGGCTCCGGGCGGCGGCGCGGGCCGTGGCGCGGACGGCGGGGGAGCGGCGGCGCGCGGCCGGCGCGAGGTCGAGCGCGGCCTGGACCAGGCTCCACAGGGCCGTGGCGCCGGACCCGGCGACGAGGAGGCAGCCGTAGAGGAGGACGGCTCCGGGCAGCTGGACCACCGGTGCGCGCCCCGGCTCAGCCCGCGAGCACGGCGGCGCCCAGGCCCACGGCGAGCACCCCGGCCACCGCCCAGGTGAGGCGGTAGGCCCGGCGGTAGTGCTCGGCGCTGCGGTGCTCGAGCCACGCGGCGGTGTGCGGGGCGGGGGCGGCGCCCGGGGATGTGCCCGGGGAGGCCTGCGCGCGGCGCAGCCGGCCGATGGCGCCGAGGTAGCGGCTCCACTGCAGGACGGCCAGGGAGCCGACGGCGAGCAGGACCGGGATCGCGGCCAGCGGCACCCAGTGGGCGGCGGACTCGGGCATGACGGGCCTCCGGAGCGGGACGACGGTCGTTCCCCCCAGCATGTGTGCAACCGCAAAGACCTGTCTGTCCGCTCTCCTGGGGCCGCGCACCGGGCGGCGCGCACGCCCTCGGCTTAAGCACAGCAGTTCTCCTGCTTCCGTGCGGTTCCCGTTGCTACCCTGGAGGCACATCTCGCACATCAGTGCCACGGAAGGACCCCTCAATGGCCGGCGGTAACCCGCTTCTCCGCGATTTCTCGAAGCCTGGCGCAGGCAGCGCCCAGCCCTCCGGGAACCAGTACGGACAGAACTCCTACGGAACCCCCTACCAGCAGCAGCCCGGCTACGGGCAGACGGGCTACCAGCAGGGCGGCTACGGCCGGCCGCAGCAGGGCGCCCCGTACTCGGCCGAGCGCCTCGACTCGATGTACAACGCCCCGGCCGCCGGGACCAACCAGACCGGCCGGATGACCTACGACGACGTCATCATGCGCACCGCCACGGTGCTCGGCGCCGTGGTCGTCGGCGCGCTCGCCGGCTGGATCATGCCGATCCTCACCATCCCCGGTGCCCTGATCGGTCTCGTCCTGGGCCTGGTCAACGCGTTCAAGCGCCAGCCCTCGCCGGCCCTGATCCTGGCCTACGGCCTGTTCGAGGGCATGTTCCTC
The DNA here is from genome assembly GCF_040981245.1 of Kocuria cellulosilytica. Taxonomy (NCBI): domain Bacteria; kingdom Bacillati; phylum Actinomycetota; class Actinomycetes; order Micrococcales; family Micrococcaceae; genus Kocuria; species Kocuria cellulosilytica. The sequence continues at coordinate 167,525 of NZ_JAVFWZ010000006.1, forward strand.
GGCGGCATCTCGCAGATGTTCGAGGCCATGTACCCGGGCATCGCCGTCCAGGCCGTGATCGGCACCCTTGCGGTGTTCGGCTCCGTGCTCGTGCTCTTCCGCTCGGGCAAGCTGCGGGCCTCCGCGCGGGCGACCAAGATCTTCATGGTCGCGCTCATGGCCTACTTCGTGTTCGCCCTCGTCAACCTGGGCGCGGTCCTGCTGTTCGGCTTCAACATCCGCACCGACAGCCCGCTCGGCCCCTGGCTGGGCCTGGCCATCGGCGCGATCGCCATCCTGCTGGCCGCGTACAGCTTCGTGCTCGACTTCGAGAACATCAAGCGCGGCGTCGAGGTCGGCGTCCCGGAGAAGATGGCCTGGTCCGCGGCCTTCGGCCTCACGGTCACGCTCGTGTGGCTCTACATCGAGATCCTGCGCATCCTGGCGATCATCCGGGAGATGACCTCGAACTAGGTCCTTCCGCTCCGGCCCAGCGCCGCCCACGACGGCCCGGCACCCGCCCACCGCGGGGCCGGGCCGTCGTCGTGCCCCGGCGCGCGGGCGCAGGCCGGGCCTCAGTGGTAGGAGATCCGGGGCCCGGGGGTGGGCCGGGTGGCCGCGTGCTCGGCCGCCACGCCGCGGGGCGGGCGGCCCACGAACAGCCAGCCGAGGAGCTTCTCCTCCGCGGCCAGCCCGTAGAAGGCGCGGACCGCGTCCTCGCGCGCGCCGTCGCGCTCGGCCCACACGGTGCCCCAGCCGGCCGCCCAGAACGCGGCCTCGAGCAGCGGGCGGGCCCCGTGCGCCGCGTTGAGCTGCTCCTTGCGGGAGAGGCCCAGGGCGTCGTCGGGGCTGAAGACGAGGGCGCAGCCCAACCCGCCCGTGCTTGCCCACTTCAGGGCGCCCCGGAACGCCGCGAGCCGGCGCAGCTGCTTGCTCTTGAGCCGTGGGAACGGCGCCGACATGTTGGGCACCCGGGTCATCCCCGCCAGTGCCGCCGCGAGCTCCGGGGCGGAGCGGCGGGTGGTCACGGCCACCCGCCAGCTCAGCCCCGGCTCGGCGGCCGCGGTGCCCGCGGCGGCGCGGAGCACGGCCTCCAGCTCCTCCCGCGGAGGGGCGTCCGGGGTCAGGGCGGGCGCCGGCCGGCGCTGGGCGAGGACGCGGAGGAACGTGCGTGACATGCCGCCAGTCTTCCACCGTGCGCGCGCCGCGGGCAGGAGCGGCGTCCCGGGGCGTCCCGGGCCCCGGCCGGGCGTCGCCGGCCGGTCGCACGGGCGTGCCAAGATGTCTTCATGCCTTCGACTTCGCACGACGCCGAGCGGCCTCCGCTGCCCGGGCCGAGCAACGAGCTCCCCCCGTTGCACGGCAACGCCGCGGGAGGGGTCGCGGTCTCCGTGCGGGTCGCCGCGGCGTGGTCGTGGCGGCTCATCATCATCCTCGCGGCCGTGGGGCTGCTCGGCTACATGCTCTCCACGATCACGGTGGTCATCATCCCCGTGCTCATCGCGGGCCTGCTCGCCGGGCTCCTGTTCCCGCTGGTGAAGTGGCTGCGGGGCCGGCACGTGCCGGCGGGCCTGGCCTCGGGCCTCGCGGTGCTCCTGCTCATCGGGCTCGTGACGGGCCTGCTGGTGCTCGCCGGCCGGCAGATCGTGCTGGGCTTCGCGCAGCTGTCCGAGAACGTGGTGGTCGGCACGCAGCAGCTCCTGGGCTGGCTCGAGGACGGGCCCCTGAACCTCAGCGCCGACAGCGTGAACGACTGGATCGACGACCTCGGCACCACGGTCCAGGACAACAGCGAGGCCATCCTCTCGGGCGCCATGTCCTTCGGCTCGACGGCGGGCAACGTGCTGACCGGCATCATCATCATGCTCTTCACCCTGCTGTTCTTCCTGATGGACGGGGAGCGGATCTGGCTCTTCCTGGTCCGGCTGTTCCCGGTCAGCGCGCGGCGGGCCGTCAACGGCGCCGGCCGCCGGGGCTGGACCTCGCTCGTGCAGTACGCGCGGGTCCAGGGCTTCGTGGCCTTCGTGGACGCGGTGGGCATCGGGCTCGGCGCGGCCCTGCTCGGCGTCCCGCTCGCGCTGCCCATCGGCATCCTGGTGTTCCTGGGCTCCTTCATCCCGATCGTGGGCGCCGTGGTCACGGGGATCGTGGCGGTGCTCGTCGCCCTCGTGGCCGACGGCTTCGGCACCGCCCTGGCCATGCTCGCCGTGGTGCTCCTGGTGCAGCAGATCGAGTCCAACGTCCTGCAGCCGCTCGTGATGGGGCGGGCCGTCTCCCTGCACCCCCTCGCGGTGTTCCTGGCCGTGGCGTCCGGCACCATCCTCTTCGGCATCACCGGGGCGCTCTTCGCCGTGCCGCTGATGGCCTTCCTCAACACGGTGGTGCGCTATCTCGTGAACGGCGCGTGGCGCGCGGACGACGAGATCCCGTGGGAGCCGTACTACTTCCCGTGGGAGATCAAGAAGCACGCGCGCCGCAACGACCTCACCCGCGACCAGGTCATGGCCCAGCTCCAGCGCTTCCGCCGGACCCGCGCCAAGGAACGGCTGCAGGCCGCCCTCAAGCGCGGCCGCCGGGACGACCGCGCCCGGGCCGCGGCGGGAGCGGGCCGGCGCACCGGCCGCGGGGCCGGCGGCAACGGTGCCGGTGGGGGGCTCCCGGCCGCGCCCGAGCGGCCACCGGGCAACGACTAGGATGAGGACCGCGCCCGCCGCCGGCGGGCGCTCACCGTGGGCGGGCCCAGCGGCCCGCCGCGGTCCCGCCCCACGCCCCGACCGGGAAAGAAGACGCACCGTGAGCCTGGCCGAACTGCCCGTCCGCCTCGCCGACATCCAGGACGCCGCCGCGCTCCTCGAGGGCGTGATCGACCGGACGCCGGTGGCCCACTCCCGGGCGCTGTCCCGACTGGTCGGCTCCGAGGTCAACCTCAAGGCCGAGAACCTCCAGCGCGCCGGCTCCTTCAAGGTCCGCGGCGCCTACGTGCGGATGGCCAAGCTCACCGACGAGGAGAAGGCCCGGGGCGTCGTGGCGGCCTCCGCCGGCAACCACGCCCAGGGAGTGGCCCTCGCCGCGGCCAAGCTCGGCATCACCGCGCGCATCTACATGCCCCTGGGCGCGGCCCTGCCCAAGATCGCCGCGACCCAGGACCACGGGGCCGAGGTGATCCTGCACGGCACCACCGTGGACGAGGCGCTCGCCGAGGCCCAGCGCCACGCCACCGCCACCGGAGCGGTGTTCGTCCACCCCTTCGACCACGCGGACATCGTGGCCGGACAGGGCACGCTCGGGCTCGAGGTGCTCGAGCAGGTGCCCGACGTCGACACCGTCATCACCGGTGTGGGCGGCGGGGGGCTGCTCGCCGGCGTGGCGGTGGCGGTCAAGGCCCGGGCCGAGCAGCTGGGCCGGCCGATCCGGCTCATCGGCGTGCAGGCCGAGAACGCGGCCGCCTACCCGCCCTCCCTCGCGGGGGACGCACTCGTGACCCTGGACCGGGTCTCGACCATCGCGGACGGCATCGCCGTGGGCAAGCCGGGGCAGCTGCCGTTCAGCATCATCAAGGAGCTCACCGACGACGTCGTGACGGTCTCCGAGGACTCCCTCGCCCAGGCGCTGATCTTCCTGCTCGAGCGCAACAAGCTCGTGGTGGAGCCGGCCGGCGCCGTCGGCGTCGCGGCTCTGCTGGACGGCCGCCTGCAGGCCGCGTACCCGGACCTCGGGAACACGGTGGTGGTGCTCTCGGGCGGCAACGTGGACCCCATGCTCATGCTCAAGGTCATCCAGCGGGGCCTCTCCGCGGCCGGCCGGTACATGACCATCAAGATGATGCTCACCGACCGCCCGGGCGAGCTCGCGCGCATCTCCCAGCTCATCGCGGTCCAGGACGCCAACGTCACCGGCGTGGACCACACCCGGATCGGCGGCTCGCTCAGCCTGGGGGACGTGTCCATCACCATCGACATGGAGACCAAGGGCCACGAGCACTGCCGCCAGGTCCTCCGGGCGCTCGAGGCGGAGGGCTACCACCCCGTCGTCGTGCACTGACCGCGCGCGGGGCCCGGTCCCGGGCCACGGACGACGACGGCGCCGGTCCCCGCGGGGACCGGCGCCGTCGTGGGCGGGCGCGGCGTCAGGAGCGGCGCCGGCCGGTGAGGTAGGTGGCGAACGCGCTGACGAACGTCGCGAAGACGAAGATGTTGCGCAGGCTGCCGGGCTCGCTCGCGGCCGGGTCGCCCTGGCCCGTGAAGTGCAGCACGACGGCCGCGGCCCCGAGCACCACCGTCAGGACCAGCAGGACCTTGGTGCCGGGACCGGGACTGCGCAGCCAGTGGGTCGTCACCGGGGCCTCAGCCCTTGAACGGCTTGGCGTCCAGGATCTTGACCGGGATGTCCTTGCCGTTGGGCGCGGTGTAGGACAGCTCGTCGCCGACCCGGTGGCCGGAGATCGCGGAGCCCATGGGGGACTTCTCGGAGAAGACCTCGAGGTCGCTGCCGGCGGCCAGGTCCTCGGCCACCTCGCGGGAGCCGATGAGGAAGGTCATCGCCTCGCCGGCGATCTCGGCGGTGACGACCATGCCGGCCTCGACCACGCCGTCGTCCGCCGGGGCCTCGCCGACCTGGGCGTTCTCGAGCAGGTTCTTGAGGTGGACGATGCGCCCCTCGTTCTTGCTCTGCTCCTCGCGGGCGGCGTGGTAGCCGCCGTTCTCCTTGAGGTCGCCCTCCGAGCGGGCCTGGTCGATGCGCTCCACGATCTCCTGCCGGTACGGGCCGGAGATGTGGTCGAGCTCCTTCTTCAGGCGGTCGTAGGCCTCCTGGGTGAGCCAGGCGCCGGTCTTGTTCGTGGTGGTCACATTCTCTCCTCGGTGGACGGTCGGTCGGGCCGCGGCTGCCCGCCCGGGAGTCCGGGCGGGTCCGCGGCGGACCGGGACGGCGGTGCGGGCCGCCGGTGGTGCAGGGGCCCGCTACGCAAAGACCCCGCCCCGGTGCAGGTCGTCCGTTCGGACGGTGTCCGGCTGCCGGGGACGGGGAGTCCTGGTGCCCAGTCTAGGCGGGGCGGGCGGACAAGCCCAAAGAACGGTGTCGGCGGCGACACACGGGCGCCCCGGGCGCCCCGGGCGCCGCGCGGCTCATTCCTCGACCCAGCAGGAGTCCACGACCGCGGTGGTCGCCAGGTTCGTGGTGCGCACGGCCGCCCGGTGGGAGCTCGTCCCGCCCTCGCTCAGCCGCTCCGCGGGCACGGCCCCGACGGTCACCTCGGCCCAGCCCACCACCGCGTACTCCTGGTTGAGCGCCTGCACCGCGCACGTCACCACGTCCCCGGGGCGCTTGGTGAGCTCGAAGTCGGCCGTGGCCCGGGCCTCCGAGACCACTTCGAAGCCGATGTCCTTGAACGTGGGGGCGCCCTGCCGGGCCGTCACCACCCAGACGACGAACACGGCCGTCAGCACGGTGGCCGCCGCCGCGAGCCCGATCCAGCTGCGCGGCCCGATGCGGCGCTCGCGGCGGGGGGCTCCGTAGCGGTCGGAGAGCAGGTCTGGGGAGTCGGTGGACACGGCGGCCTCGGGTCTCGGGGGCGGGAGCGGCGGCGCCGGAGCCGGCCGCCGCCCGGCCACTGTAGCCGAGACCCCTGGGAGCATCCCGGGCGCGGGCCCGCCCGGCGAACGCGTAAAATGGGCGGCGGCCCGTGCCCGCACCGGCCGCGTCCCGTTCCCCCGACCGTTCCCGAGAGGATTCCCCGAGTGACCTCCCTGTCAGAGATGCGCCTGCTGGCCGTCCACGCCCACCCCGACGACGAGTCGAGCAAGGGCGCCGCGACCATGGCCCACTACGTCCGGCAGGGGGTCGAGGTCATGGTGGCCACGTGCACCGGTGGGGAGCGGGGGTCGATCCTCAACGCCGAGATGGAGGGCCACCCGCACGCCGAGCGGGACCTGACCGGCCTGCGCCGGCACGAGATGGCGCACGCGGCCGCGGCGCTGGACGTCCGCCACCGCTGGCTCGGCTTCATGGACTCCGGCCTGCCCGAGGGGGACCCGCTGCCGCCGCTGCCGCCGGGCTGCTTCGCGCTGCAGCCGCTCGAGCGCGCCGCCGCGCCCCTGGTCCGGCTCGTGCGCCGGTTCCGGCCGCACGTGATCCTCACCTACGACGAGAACGGCGGCTACCCGCACCCGGACCACATCCAGACGCACAACGTCTCCGTCGAGGCGTTCCGCGCGGCCGGGGACCCGGAGCGGTACCCAGGTCTCGGCGAGCCGTGGACCCCGCAGAAGCTCTACTACGACCGGGCGTTCAACCTGGAGCGCTTCGTGGCCCTGCACGAGGCCCTCGAGGAGCGGGGCCTGCAGTCCCCGTACGCGGCCCGGATCGCGATGCTGCAGGAGAGCGACCCCGAGGGCCACCGCCCACCGGCCCCCCGGCACGAGACCACCACCAAGGTGCGGTGCCCGGACACGTTCCCGCTGCGGGACGAGGCGCTGCGCAGCCACCGCACCCAGGTGGCGCCGGACGGGATGTTCTTCGCCGTCTCCGCCGAGCTGCAGTCCGAGGTGTGGCCGTGGGAGGACTACGTGCTCGCCGAGTCCCGGGTGCCCACCGAGCTGCCGGAGCACGACCTGTTCGCCGGGATCGCGGGCTGAACGCCGCGATGAGCACCGTGCTGAACGCGCTCGCCCTGCTGCCGGCGATGGCGCCCAACCCGATCGACGAGGGCACCCTGCGCCCCGGCCTGGACCCGAGCCAGGTGACCCCCGGCGTGCTGGGCTTCCTCATGACGCTGCTCCTGGCCGTGGCCGTCATCTTCCTCGTGCGGGACTTCAACCGCCGCAACCGCCGTCTGCGCTACCGTGCGGAGTACGCCGAGCGCCGGGCCGCCCAGGAGCGGGTGGGCGGCTACGCCGGGGCGGACGACACCCGGACCGCCGGGGACGCCCGGGACGACGGCGCCGGGAGCGCCGGGGCCCGGGGCGCAGGGGGAGACCCGGTGGCGCCGGCCGAGGGGCCGGAGGGCCCCGACCGGCGCGGCTGAGACCGGGGCCCGTCCGCGGGCCCGTGTGCAGGACCCGAGATCCGAGGAGCTCCCGTGGCCAACCGATTGACCGGACAGTCCTCCGCCTACCTGCGCCAGCACGCGGACAACCCCGTGGACTGGCAGCCGTTCGACGCCGCCGCGTTCGCCGAGGCGGCCCGCCGCGACGTGCCGGTGTTCCTCTCCGTGGGCTACGCCGCCTGCCACTGGTGCCACGTGATGGCCCACGAGTCCTTCGAGGACCCCGAGGTCGGCGCCTACCTCAACGAGCACTTCGTGCCCGTCAAGGTGGACCGCGAGGAGCGCCCCGACGTGGACGCCACCTACATGGTGGCCACGCAGCTGATCACCCGCCAGGGCGGCTGGCCCATGAGCGCGTTCCTCACCCCGGACGGGCGGGCGTTCCACGCGGGCACGTACTTCCCGGCGCGGCCCGCGCACGGCATGCCGTCCTTCCGGCAGGTCCTCGAGGCCGTGGCCACCGCGTGGTCGACCCGCCGGGACGAGCTCGAGCAGGCCGCGGACACGGTCGCCCGGGCCATCGCCGGGCAGGCCGAGGACCTGCGCTCCGCCCTCGCCGGCGCCGCCGTGACCGTGCCGGCGAGCGGGGAGCCGGAGGAGGACGGGCCGGACCTGGCCTCCGCGGCACTGGACGTGCTCCTGGCGGACGAGGACCCCGCGCACGGGGGCTTCGGCGGCGCCCCCAAGTTCCCGCCCTCCACGGTGCTGCTCCTGCTGGAGCGGCTCGCCGCCGGCGGGGCCCCGCGGACCGCGGACCGGGCGCGGGGCCTGCTCGGGCGCACCCTCGGCGCGATGTGCGGCTCCGCGCTGTTCGACCACGTGGGCGGAGGCTTCCACCGGTACTCCGTGACCCGAGAGTGGTCCCTGCCGCACTACGAGAAGATGCTCTACGACAACGCCCAGCTGCTGCGGGCCTGCGCGCGGGCCGCGGTCGCGGACCCCGGCGCCGGCCACGCGCGGGCCGCCGCGGACACCGCCGGGTTCCTGCTGGCGGAGCTGCGCCTGCCCGGCGGGGCGTTCGCGTCCTCCCTGGACGCGGACACGGTCTCCGCGGACGGGGACGTGCACAGCGGCGAGGGCGCGTTCTACGTGTGGAGCCGGTCGGAGCTGCGCGAGGTCCTGGGCGCCGACCGCGGCACGGCCGTGGCCGACCTCATGGGCGTGGCGGCCGGGGCCCCGCAGCCCCTGCACCCCGGGCGGGTCCTGGGCGGGGCCGACCAGGCGCTGTGGGACGACGCCCGCCCCGAGCTCGCGGCCGCCCGCTCCCGGCGCCCCGCCCCGGCCCGGGACGACAAGGTCGTGGCCGGCTGGAACGGGATGACGGTCACCGCGCTCGCGGAGGCCGGGGTGCTGCTGGAGGACCCGGCGCTCGTGCTCGCCGCCGAGGAGGCCGCAGCGCACCTGTGGGCGGTGCACTGGGACGCGTCCCGCCGGAGCCTGGCGCGCACCAGCCACGCGGGCTCGGCGGAGCGCTCGATCGAGGGCCTGCTCGAGGACTACGCGATGGTCGCCGAGGGCTTCCTCGCGCTCTACCGGGCCACCGGGGCGACGCCCTGGTACGAGCGGGCCCGGGAGCTCGCCGACGTCGCCGCGGAGCGGTTCTCGCACCCCGGCCCGGACGGCGGGCCGGAGCGGGTCTGGTCCGACCTGGCGGACGTCCCGGCGCCGCTGCTCGCGGCGGGCAGCTCCGGGCGGGCGGAGCCCCTCGACGACGTCACCCCGGCCGGGACGGCCGTGCTCGCCGCGGTGCTCGTGGAGCTGTGGGCCCTCGAGGAGGACGAGCACCGGCTGGGGGCGGTCCCCGCCCTGCTGGGGCCCCTGGAGCTGCTGGCCCGCCGCTCGCCCCGCAGCGCCGGCCGGGCCCTGGCCGTGCGGGCCGAGCTCGGCTCCGCCCCGGCGCACGTGGTGCTCGCCGGCGGGACCGCCGAGGACAAGCTCGCGGCCCGGCGGGCCGTGGGCCCCGCCGCGGTGCTGAGCACGCGCGTGGTGGACGCCGACGCCCCGGGGGCGCCGGGCTCGGCCCGCGGGAAGGCCGCGCTCGGCGGGCGGTTCACGGTGTACGTGTGCCGGGACTTCGCCTGCCGCGCGCCCGTGCACTCGGTCGCGGAGCTCCAGGAGCAGCTGGCCGGGGCGGACCCGCTCAGCTGAGCATCGCGAGCATGATCGCCACGTAGTGCAGCACGAAGCCCAGCACCGTGAAGGCGTGGAAGACCTCGTGGAAGCTGAACACCTCGGGCAGCAGCCGCGGGCGCCGGGTGCCGTACACCACGGCCCCGGTGATGTAGGCCACTCCGCCGGCGGCGGTGAGCGCGGCGGCCGGCGGGCTGGCCTGCCAGAACTGCGGGAGGTAGAACAGGGCCAGGCAGCCCATCACCACGTACAGCGGGGTGTACAGCCAGCGGGGCGCGAGGGTCCACAGCAGCCGGAAGGCCACCAGGGCGGCGGCGCAGGACCAGATCACGACGAGCAGCAGCCGGGACTGCGCCGGGGCCAGCAGCGCGACGGCCAGCGGCGTGTAGGTGCCGGCGATCAGCAGCGCGATGTTCGAGTGGTCCATCCGGCGCAGGACCATGTGCAGCCGCCGGGGCCAGTAGGCGCGGTGGTAGATCGCCGACACGCCGAACAGCAGGATGCCCGTTCCGCCGTACACGGCGCACGCGATCCGCAGCTCGGCGCTGGGCGCCAGCAGGATGGCCACGAGACCCAGGACGACGACGACGGGCGTGAAACTCGCGTGGATCCAGCCCCGCCACGCGGGCTTGCGCTCCACGAGGTCCTCGATCCGGTGCTCGACCGCCTGCTCGACGCGACCGGCGGCCCGGCCGACGGCGCCGTGCGAGTGCTCCATGATGATCCTTCCGGCGTGCTGTGCGTGAGTCCGACCGGTCTCCCACCGGGTAGTTTAGGAGGCGTCCCCGAGAGCCGGCCGGGTCCGTGACGGCCGCCACGTCCGGCGCCGTGGCCCCCACCACGTCCGGGACCACCACCGACACCGTGCGCGCGAACCCGGGAGGAAGCACAGATGCCCAAGCCACGGCCGCTCTACCGGTTCTACGAGCGCAGGCTCTCCACCGGCCTCGACCCGCGGCGGCTGCCCAAGCACGTCGGCGTCCTCGTGGACGGCAACCGGCGGTGGGCCAAGCAGTTCGGCGCCTCGACCGCGGACGGGCACAAGGCCGGGGCGCAGAAGATCGTCGAGTTCCTCGGCTGGTGCCGGGAGCTGGACATCGAGGTGGTCACCCTCTACATCCTCTCCACCGAGAACCTCAAGCGCCCGGCCGCCGAGCTGGAGCCCCTGCTCGAGATCATCTCCGACCTCATGGACACCCTCACCGAGGCCGGCATCTGCCGGGCCCAGCCCGTCGGCGCCCTCGAGATGCTGCCGCCGCGGCTCGCGGACTGCCTGGCCGACCTCACGGAGCGCACCGCGGGCAACGCCGGACCGCACCTGAACATCGCGGTCGGCTACGGGGGCCGGCAGGAGATCGTGGACGCCGTGCGGGAGGTGCTCACGGAGGCGCTCGAGGCCGGCACGGACGTGCGGGAGCTCGCGCAGAGCCTGTCCGTGGAGGACATCTCCCAGCACCTCTACACGCGCGGGCAGCCGGACCCGGACCTGCTGATCCGCACCTCCGGGGAGCAGCGGCTGTCCGGGTTCCTCATGTGGCAGTCCGCCTACAGCGAGTACTACTTCTGCGAGGCGCTGTGGCCGGACTTCCGGCGCGTGGACTTCCTGCGGGCGCTGCGCGACTACGCGTCCCGGCAGCGGCGTTTCGGCGGCTGAGCGGACCCGGCCGCGCCCGTCGTCGTCCCCTGTCATCGGTGCTGTCGCCGGCCCTGCCGCCGGCCCCCGACGTCGTGCCTCGCCGGCGTCGCCGCGGTCGTCCCGGGTCGTCGCGGGCAATTTCCGCGCCGTTCACCGTTTCTGCTCGCATGGTGGGGCCGGTCCGCATACGTTGTCCTCAGGTGGACGGCGCGGACGCCGCCCACCGCACCGGAGAGGAAGGGCCGCCATGAGCATCTCCAAGAAGCAGGAGCGCATCGTCGACATCACCGCCCCCCTGGGCGCCGGGGTGCGCTCCTACGTGATCGACACCTCGGTGCTGCTGTCCGACCCCCGGGCGATCCTGCGCTTCGCCGAGCACCAGGTGGTGCTCCCCGTCATCGTGATCACGGAGCTCGAGGGAAAGCGGCACGACCCGGAGCTGGGCTACTTCGCCCGGCAGGCGCTGCGGCTGCTGGACGACCTGCGGGTGGAGCACGGCGGGCTCAACCGGCCCGTGCCCCTGGGCGACGAGGGCGGGAGCCTCGTGGTGGAGCTCAACCACGTCTCGGACACCGTCCTGCCGGTGAGCTTCCGGCTCAAGGACAACGACTCCCTGATCCTGGCCGTGGCCCTGAGCCTCGCCAACGAGGGCAAGGACGTGTGCATCGTCTCCAAGGACCTGCCGATGCGGGTCAAGGCCTCCGCCCTGGGCCTCGAGGCCGAGGAGTACCGGGCCGAGTGGGTCGGCTCCGACGTCGAGTGGTCCGGGACCGCCGCGCTCGACGTGCCCGACGACGTCGTGGACCGGCTCTACGGCGGCGAGGCCGTGGTGGTCCCGGGCACCGGCGGGATGCCCGCCAACACCGGCCTGACCCTGCACTCCGTGCGCGGCAGCGCCCTGGCCCGGGTCCGCGCCGACGGCTCCGCCCGGGTGGTCCGCGGCGACCGGGACGTCTTCGGCGTCAACGGGCGCTCCGCCGAGCAGCGCCTCGCGATCGACCTCCTGCTGGACCCCGAGGTGGGCATCGTCTCGCTGGGCGGGCGCGCGGGCACCGGCAAGTCCGCCCTGGCCCTGTGCGCGGGACTGGAGACGGTGATGGAGCGCCGCGAGCACCGCAAGGTCATGGTCTTCCGGCCCCTCTACGCGGTGGGCGGCCAGGAGCTCGGCTACCTGCCCGGCTCCGAGGAGGAGAAGATGAACCCGTGGGGCCAGGCCGTCTTCGACACCCTCGGGGCGCTGGTCTCGCAGGAGGTGGTCGAGGAGGTGCTCGACCGGGGGATGCTCGAGGTGCTGCCGCTCACGCACATCCGCGGCCGGTCCCTGCACGACGCCTTCGTGATCGTGGACGAGGCCCAGTCCCTCGAGAAGAACGTGCTGCTCACCGTGCTCTCCCGGATCGGGCAGAACTCCAAGGTGGTCATGACCCACGACGTCGCCCAGCGCGACAACCTCCGGGTGGGCCGCCACGACGGGGTGACCGCCGTGGTCGAAGCGCTCAAGGGCCACCCGCTCTTCGGCCACGTCACGCTGACCCGCTCGGAGCGCTCGCCGATCGCCGCCCTCGTCACGGAGGTGCTGGGCGACCTGGACGGCTGAGCCCCGGCTCCCCGTCCGGGACCCCGCCGCCGTCCCCGGGCGGTGGGGCCCGGACGTGCCGAGGCCCTCCGGAACCTCGGGGGCGCCGGGGGTCCGAGCGGCCTCAGGGGCCGACGGGCCAGGGCAGGTGCCGGCTCACGTCCGTGAGGTCCAGGCGCACCGAGGCGAAGAGGTCGTCGATGAGGTCCTCGTCCACGGCCTCGATGAGCAGGTCGTGGCCCGTGCCGGCCAGCGGCCCCTCGAGCACCTCGGAGCGGACGCAGATCGCCGTCCGCTCGTCGAGGAGCACCCGGGTGCGGGCCGGGGCGAGGGGGTGCCCCGGAGTGATCGGCGCGTAGGCGTGGCCGGGGACCACCACCGCGCCGCGCACCCGCCGCCCGTGGTGGGTGCCGGTGCTGACGTCCTCGACCGTGCAGGGCTGCCGCTCCGGGAGGTAGGGCGGCACGGGGGCGTCCCCGGCCAGCTCGACCGGGTCGAGGATGGCCTGCCAGCGTCCGCCGCCGAACACGGGGTCCCCGTAGGCCGCCTCGGGCCGGCGCTCCACGAGCCCGGAGTCCGTGTACACCGGGGCCACGAGCCGCGGCGCCAGCAGCCACGAGGCCGGGGTCGAGGCGACGTAGAAGTCGTCGAGCGACTGCTCCCGCGTGCCGGCCGTGTACAGCGGGGTGCCGTCCAGGGCCTCGACGCGCAGCGCGTCCGGGCGGCGGACCCAGGCCCGGACGGGCTCGCGGGGCACGGTGCCGTCCGGGACCGGCCAGGACAGGACGAAGCGCACGGTGTCCCAGCGCCACGGCGAGGAACGGCTCAGGGCCCGGAACTCGTCCGGGTCGGTGGGCGCGGGCACGGGGGAGCGGGACATGGGCCCAGTCTAGGGAGCGGCCCCGGACGTCCACAGGAGTCCCGCCCGGCGCGGGGACCGGGGCTACGATGCCCGGTGTGAGCACCTTCCTGACCGAGCAGCTCGCCCGCGGGGACGCCGCCGGCTGGACCGCCGCGGCGCTCGCGGTGCTCGGCACCGCCGTGCTCACGGCCGCGTGCGCGTGGCTGTGGCGCACGGACGTGCGGGAGCACCGCCTGCCCGGCCGCGTGGTGCGCCCGCTCTACCCCGTGTGCGCGGTGCTGCTGGGCGCGGCGGCGGTCGTGGCCGGCGAGCCCGTCCGGCTGCTGTGGATGCTGTGGGGCCTGGTGGTCGTGGGCGGGCTCTACGTCCTGCTCCGGCTGCTGCACCCGGCCGGGATGGGCATGGGCGACGTCCGGCTCTCCGGGCTGCTCGGCATGTGCCTGGGCTTCGCCTCCGTCTGGCACGCCGTGCTCGGGGCGGCGGCCGGGTTCGTGCTCGGCGGCCTGGCCGGGGCCGTGCTGGTGGCGCTGCGCCGGGTGGACGCCGGCTCCCGGGCGGCGTTCGGCCCCGCCATGATCACCGGGGCCCTCGGCGTCCTCCTGCTGCTGTGACCCGTGCCGGCCTGCCAGAATGGGCCGGACCCCACCGACCGGCGACCCTGCACGAGGAGCCCGCATGCCCACCCCCGAGTTCGTCCTGTCCCTCCGGGAGAAGATCGGCCACGACCTCCTGTGGCTGCCGGCCGTCACCGCCGTGGTGCTGCGCGACGACGGGCGGGTGCTGCTGGCCAGGCGCAGCGACAACGGCAACTGGGGACTGGTGAGCGGGATCGTGGAGCCCGGCGAGGAGCCGGCGGTCACGGCGGTGCGGGAGTGCCTCGAGGAGACCGGCGTCGTCGCCGTCGTGGAGGACCTCGTGGCGATCAAGGCGGGGGAGCCCGTGCGGTACCCGAACGGGGACCGCTGCCAGTTCCTGGACCACACGTTCCGCTGCCGCTGGGTCTCCGGCGAGGCCCGCGTCAACGACGACGAGTCGCTCGAGGTCGGCTGGTTCGCCCCCGAGGACACCCCGCCGCTGCCACCGCACCAGCGGGCCCGGCTCGACGCGGCGCTCGCCCACGACGGCCGCGCCCGCTTCGTGGTCTGAGCCCCGACCTCGTTCCCGCCGGGCGCGCCCCCAGGACCCCACGAGAAACACAGTGTGCTTACTTGTGGGGCGGAGCACACGTTCCTAGACTCGGAAACGTCCACCCGACGAGCACCAACGAGCAAGGAGGAACGACATGCCCGCAGGACAGACCGGTTTCGACGACGTGACCTACGACCTGGTCTCCGTGCAGTACCACTCGCTCAAAGCAGGCCACGACTACGGCCAGTACGTGCGGGACGCCCGCAACGCCGGCCGCGACGACATCGCCGAGTTCTTCGAGCAGGTGATGAACCAGGACGCCGAGCGTGCCCGGAAGTGCCACGAGTTCATCAAGGAGCTCTCCAAGTCCGACGAGTCCGGCCCGGCCGTGACCTCCTGACCCGCTCCGGCGCGCGAGCCGCCGCGGTACGACGCGAGGGGTCGCGTCCGCACAGGATCCTCCTGGCGGGCGCGACCCCTCGGCGCGGGGAGCGGCGGCTCAGGCGTTGGGGCCCGTCATGGTGGTGACGTCCAGCGCCCGGTCCAGCTGCTCCTCGGTGAGCCGGCCGTCCTCCACGTAGCCCAGGGCGATGGTCGCCTCCCGCACCGTCATCTTGTTCGCCACGGCGTGCTTGGCGATCTTCGCGGCGGCCTCGTAGCCGATGGCCTTGTTCAGCGGGGTCACGATGGACGGCGACGCCTCGGCGAGGAAGCGGCAGCGCTCCGTGTTCGCCTCGAGCCCGTCGATCATCTTCTCCGCCATCACGCGCGAGGAGTTCGCGAGCAGCCGGATCGACTCCAGCAGGGCCGAGGCCATGACCGGGATGCCCACGTTGAGCTCGAACGCGCCGTTGGTGGAGGACAGCGAGACCGTGGTGTCGTTGCCGATCACCTGCGCGCAGACCTGGATGGTGGACTCGCAGATCACCGGATTGACCTTGCCGGGCATGATGGAGGAACCGGGCTGGAGGTCGGGGATCAGGATCTCGCCCAGGCCGGTGTTGGGGCCGGAGCCCATCCAGCGCAGGTCGTTGTTGATCTTCATGTAGCTGTAGGCCACGTTGCGCAGCTGGCCGGAGGCCTCGACCAGGCCGTCCCGGTTGGCCTGGGCCTCGAAGTGGTTGCGGGCCTCGGTGATGGGCAGCCCGGTCTCCTCGGCGAGCAGCTCGATCACGCGGGCGGAGAAGCCGGCGGGGGTGTTGATGCCGGTGCCCACCGCCGTGCCGCCCAGCGGGACCTCGGCCACGCGCGGCAGCGAGGACTGCACGCGCTCGATGCCGTAGCGCACCTGCGCGGCGTAGCCGCCGAACTCCTGGCCCAGGGTGACCGGGGTGGCGTCCATGAGGTGGGTGCGCCCGGACTTCACGACGTCCCGGAACTCCGCGGCCTTCCTCTCGAGGGACTCGGCGAGCTGCGTCATGGCCGGGACCAGGTCGTTGACCAGCGCGCCCGTGACGGCCACGTGCACGGAGGTCGGGAAGACGTCGTTGGAGGACTGCGAGGCGTTGACGTGGTCGTTGGGGTGGACCTCGACGTCCGTGCCCTCGAGCGCCTGGTTGGCGAGGGTCGCCAGCACCTCGTTGGTGTTCATGTTGGAGGACGTCCCGGAGCCGGTCTGGAAGACGTCGATCGGGAAGTGCTCGTCGTACTGCCCCGTGGCGACCTTGTCCGCGGCGTCCGCGATGGCCCGGGCGCGCTCGTCGTCGAGCACCCCCAGCTCCGCGTTCGCCTTGGCGGCGGCCTTCTTGATCTGCGCCAGCGCGACGATGTGCTGGGGCTCGAGCGGCTTGCCCGAGATGGGGAAGTTCTCGACCGCCCGCTGGGTCTGCGCGCGGTACAGCGCGTTCGCGGGAACGCGGACCTCGCCCATGGTGTCGTGCTCGATGCGGTACTCGGTGGTCTCTGCGGTGGTATCAGCCATGGCGTCAGTCTAGGACAGCCGCAGGTGACGCCCGGCACGCCCGGCCCGCCGTGACGGCCGTCGGCCGGGCGGCCCGGTTCAGCGGGCCGGGAGCCAGGTGCCGTGCCCGTGCACGAGCTCCGCCTCGCCGTCCTCCAGGTGGTAGAAGACGCCGACCACGGCGACGTCCCCGTTGGAGACCGCGTCCGCGATCACCCGGGACTGCTCCATGAGCCGCGACGCCGTCTGCTTGGTGTGCTCCACGACGGCCGAGTTGACGTCCTGCCGGCCGGCGCGCTGGGTCTCCAGCACGGACGGCATGATCCGCTCGATGAGGTCCCGCTGGAAGCCGCGGGGCATCTGCCCGGAGCCGGCGACGTCGTGCGCGGCGGTCACGGCCCCGCAGGAGTCGTGGCCGAGCACCATGATCAGCGGCGTGCCGAGGTTCGCCACGGAGTACTCGATGGAGCCGAGCACGGCGTCGTCGATGACCTGCCCGGCGGTGCGCACCACGAACGCGTCACCCAGTCCGAGGTCGAAAATGATCTCCGCGGCCAGCCGCGAGTCCGAGCAGCCGAAGATCACGGCGAACGGGTTCTGCCCGCCCGCCACGGACTGCCGGCGGGAGGCGTCCTGGTTGGGGTGCATGGACTCGCCCGCGACGAAGCGGGCGTTGCCCTCGCGCAGGCGCTGCCAGGCGGCGGCCGGGGTGCGGGGCGAGGTGTCTTCGGGGCGGCTGTCCGGGTTCATGGCGTCTCCGTGGTTCGCGGGGCAGGGGCATCGGTGAGGTCCTCGGCGACGGCGGCGGCCAGCCGGTCCAGCTCGGCGCCGGGCGCGTCGCCCCTGAGCACCACGGTGGAGCCGTTGACCTCTCCCGTGTACACGGTCAGGGCGTCCTGGTTCCGGGACTCCTCCCGGACGTGCACGTCCCACGGCACGCCCCCGGCCTCGACCTCCGCGGTGGCGGGGACGGCCTCGGTCTGCTGGGCCAGCCACGTGGGGTTGGCCAGGGACGTCTGCACGAGACCGATGAAGCTGCCCTGCGGGGTGGCCCAGCCGATCTCCCAGAAGGGCACGCCCTCGGCGGCGCCGCCGTTCCACCGGGCGTAGTTGGCGGTCCAGCCCTCGCCGGGCTCCGGCACGACCGGGGTGAAGGGCGCCTCGTCCGCGACGTAGTCCGCCTCCTGCGCCACGTCGACGTCCGGACGGTACGGCTGGGCGTCGGGGCGGGGCTGGAGCCACACGAAGGGCAGGACCAGCAGGAGCAGGACGGCCATCGAGATGATCATCCCCTGCACGGGGGCGTTGAGCCGCCGGGCCTGCTTCTCCGTGATCTGCGGCAGCGGCTGCTCCGGGGCCCCGGCGCCGGGCGCGGTGCCGGGGGACGCGGGGTGCCCGGGCGCGGCCTGCTCCGCCGCAGGGGTCTCGGAGGGACGGTCGGGGGTCGAGGAACTCACCCGTCCATTGTGCCCTGTCCACGCTGCCCTGTCCGCCGCGCCCTGTCCGTCCCGCCGGGAAGCTCCCGGTCCCGCCGGCAACCACCCGGCCGTGAATGTGAGGCGGATCGCGGTCCGCAGGGGAGCGGGCGATATGCTGGGCGGGACGTGGACCGCCCCCGCGGCCGAGCCCGGCCCGGGGGTCCCGCAGAACGTGAACTCGAAGGTGAGGAACAACGTGGCCGAAGAAACCACCGGAACGATCCCCGCGCGCACCAACAACGTGGCCGACCGCAACCTGGCGATGGAGCTGGTGCGGACCACCGAGGCGGCGGCGATCGCCGGCGGCCAGTGGGTCGGCGCCGGCGACAAGCTCGCCGCCGACGGGGCCGCGGTCGACGCCATGCGGTCCCTGCTCTCCACCGTGCACTTCAACGGCACCGTGGTCATCGGCGAGGGCGAGAAGGACGAGGCCCCGATGCTGTTCAACGGCGAGCAGGTGGGCGACGGCACCGGGCCGTCCTCCGACGTCGCCGTGGACCCCATCGACGGCACCCGCCTCACCGCGCTCGGCATGAACAACGCCCTGGCCGTCATCGCGGTGGCCGACGGCGGATCGATGTTCGACCCCTCAGCCGTCTTCTACATGGACAAGCTCGTGGTGGGCCCGGAGGCCGCCGACTTCGTGGACCTCCGCCTGCCCGTCAAGCAGAACCTGCACCTCGTGGCCAGGGCCAAGGGCATCAACATCAACCAGCTCACCGTGTGCGTGCTGGACCGGCCGCGCCACCAAAAGCTCGTCGACGAGATCCGGGCCACCGGCGCCCGCACCCGGATGATCCTCGACGGGGACGTGGCCGGAGCGATCGCGGCCTGCCGCGAGGGCACCGGCGTGGACGTCATGATGGGCATCGGCGGCACCCCGGAGGGCATCGTCACGGCGTGTGCCATCAAGGCCACGGGCGGCATCATCCAGGGCCGGCTGGCGCCCACGGACGACGACGAGAAGCAGAAGGCGCTCGACGCCGGCCTGGACCTCGACGCCGTGATGAGCACCGACGACCTCGTCACCTCGGACAACTGCTTCTTCGCCGCGACGGGCATCACCGACGGCGACCTGCTGCGGGGCGTGCGCTACCGCGGCCGCCAGATCACCACCCAGTCCATCGTGATGCGCTCCCGCTCCGGGACCGTGCGCATGGTCGAGGCGGAGCACCTCGCCTCCAAGTGGGAGAAGTACGCCCGGCACTGAGCCCGGCGCCGAGCCCGCCGGACGCGGCCCGCGGCCGCGGCCCAAGACCCCCGCACCGTCCACCGGTGCGGGGGTCCTCCCGTCCCCTGTCACACCGTGTCCGGCGCCTGCCGCGCCCCCTCCCGGCTCTAGACTGGAGCCCGAACTGCGGGCGCCGACCGCGGTCCCCCAGCCGGGGCGGAGCGCCCGGGTGACGAGGAGGATCCCCACGTGAGCACCACGGTCAGCCCCTGCCCCAACCGCAAGACCTGGGACGCCACCGTCCGGGTGACCGGCGGGCACCCGCAGCAGCTGTGGGGCATCGGCGAGGCACAGATCTCCGCCGAGGGCCCGGCCCTGCGGGTCGACCGGGTCATGGTCCACGACGCCGAGCAGCGCACCGTGGGCTACGCCCAGCTCTACCTGCGCTCCGAGGCCGAACGGGTGGTCGCCGGGACCGTGCACTGCCACGTCCACCGGCCCGAGGACCTGCCCGTGGTCGCCGCCGCGCTCGCCGACTGGGCGCGGGAGGAGCACTCGGCGGTGCTGCTGCGCTTCCAGGCCGACACCCTCCGCGGCCCCGGCACCCGGGAGGCGCTGGAGGCCGCCGGGTTCGCGCGTCCCGCCGCGGGACCCGGCCCGGAGGAGCCGCGGCGGCTGGAGGTGCTGCTGGGGGAGACCGAGCGGGACCTCTCGCGGCGGCTCTCGGAGGCCACCCTGGACCGGTGCCGCGCGGCGCTGCGCACCCCGGGCGTGACGGTGCGCGAGGTGACGGCCGGCAGCCGGGTCCTGGCGAACATCGGGCTCCGGACCCGGCTCATCACCCAGCTGCTCGAGGACCTGGGCGATGACTCGCTGCTGCTCGTGGCCACCGAGGCCGCCGAGGACGGCCGCGAGGCGGCGCTGGGCTACCTGTGGTTCGTGCACACCCGCGGCCTGGCGATGATCTACCGGCTCGGCTTCACCCGCCGGGGCCGGGACCTCGGCGTGGACGACGCCCTGCTGCTGACCGGGATCGTGGAGCTGCAGAAGCGACGCGTCCAGCGGCTCGACGGCGGCGACCCGGACGAGACGGAGGTGCCGCTCGTGGTCCGCGAGCTGGCCGGGGCGGAACGGCCGGTGCTGGGACCGTGGGAGATGCCCCTGGGGCGCGGGCCGGCCGGGGAGTTCTCGCAGGACCGTGCCGACGCCGCGGCAGCGGCCACGGGCACGGCGGTCGCCGCGGAGCTGGGCCTGGGCGAGTCCGTTCCCGCGTGGTCGCCCGAGCACGGCGAGCCCGACGACGAGCCCGAGGCCGACGACGACGCGGGGCGCCCGGCCAGGGGACGGGCCCGGCGGGCCCGGGACCTCACCCGCCGGGTGGTCACGGAGGGGATGTCCGCCCTGCGCGACGCCGCGGGGCGCTGAGGGCACACGGGCGCAGGACCGCTCCGTGCGGTGCCGAGCTCTGCGGCTCGGGACCGGGCCGCACCGAGTCGTGCCGCACCGCTCCGGACTGTGCGGCGCTGATCCGTCCGGTGCCGGTGGATCCGGCGCCTGCCCGACCCGTCGGGGGAGCGCTCAGCCCTCCCGGCGGCGCACGCCGGCGACGGCCTGCCGCAGCCGGTCCGGCAGACCGGGAAGGCTCTTGCGGGCCGCGAGCGCGGCCTCCCGGGCGGCGCGCACCCCGGTGTACGCGGCGTACCCGCCCCGGCTCACGGGCAGGTCCCAGGTCCCGGGGTAGGACTCCGGGCGGCCGCCGAAGGACTTCTTGAACTTCGTGAAGCCGTGCCACGCGTGCTCCGGGCCGGCGTCCTCGGGCGCGGTGCCGAAGA
The DNA here is from genome assembly GCF_040981245.1 of Kocuria cellulosilytica. Lineage (NCBI taxonomy): Bacteria > Bacillati > Actinomycetota > Actinomycetes > Micrococcales > Micrococcaceae > Kocuria > Kocuria cellulosilytica. The sequence continues at coordinate 188,259 of NZ_JAVFWZ010000006.1, forward strand.
GGTCGAACCGGCTCAGGCCCTTCTGCTTGGCGTCGAGGACCATCCGCACGACCAGCGGGATCCCCGCCGAGAGCCTGCGGTGCTCGAAGTCCATCGCGGCGTGGGCGTAGGTGCGGGTGTCGTCGGAGTCATAGACGAGGGAGGCGCCGATGGGCTCCCCGTCCAGCCGGGCCACGTACAGGGCCGCCGCGCCCACGGGCATGAGGCTGCGGGCCGCCTCGCGCAGATAGGCGTCCTGCTGGCGGGCGAAGTCCTTGCGCTCGGCGGTGGCCTCGAGGAAGCCCAGTAGCACGTCGACGTCCTCCGGGTCGGTCGAGGTCGTGAAGGTCACGCCCTTCTTGGCGATGTTGCGGTGCAGGTTGCGGTTGGTGGACTTCATGTCCTTGAGGATCGCGTCCTCGTCCTGGGTGAGGTCGATGACCTGGGTGTGCCCGGGCTGGACCTGCCGGGGCGCCGGGCGCAGTCCGCGCCGGCGCAGGGAGGCCTCCGGCGTCTCGAGCCCGTCCGTCACCGCGGCGTCCACGGGCTCCACCCGCACGAACCAGCACCGCTCGGCGCGTGCGGTGCGGGTGAGGTCCTCGAGCGCGGCCTCGAAGGCCTGCGGGGTCTGCGCCTCGGGGCCGTACGGGCAGTAGAGGTAGCGGCCGGTCCGGCCGCCCTCGAGGACGGCGAGGTAGCGCCATCCGTCCCCGGAGGCCTGGAAGACCTTGTGCCCCAGGTTCCGCTGGAAGATGGCCCATGCGTTCGACTGCAGTATGTTCGCCACGCCCCCACTGTACCGGGGCGTCCGGGCGCCGCCGCCGCCCTGCGGGACGGCCCGGTCAGGGCACGGAGCAGGTGCCGTTGGGGGTGAGTTCCTGCGTTGTCACGAGGGGTTGCGCCGCCGGGACGGGAACGGTCATCGCGATCCCGGGGCCCACCGGCGTGCCTGCGGGCAGGGCCTCCGCGTCCCGCGCGCCGCGGTCCGTGGCCTCCTCGAGCACCCGGTCCACGTCCTCGTGCAGCCGGTCGTAGTCGGGGTAGGTGGGGAAGGACGGGTCGTAGTAGGGCGGGCCGGCGGCGAACTGCACGAGCTCGTGCTCCTTGGCCTTGAGCGCCACGTCCACGAAGGAGCCGATCTGGCTCTGCGGGATGTCGGTCTCGACGACCTGCGTCCCCGACTCAGCGAGGTCCTCGAAGCGCGTCAGCACGTTGACCGGGTTCAGCTGCTTGAGCATGGCGGCCTGCACGCAGCGCTGGCGCGCCTGGCGGTCGTAGTCCGTGGCGCCCTCGCGGGACCGGGCGTACCAGAGCGCTTCGTAGCCGTCCAGGTGCTGGACCCCCGGCTCGATGTACCCGAAGATCTCGTTGGGCAGGCCCGTGACCAGGTCGGTGCCGCCGCCGATGGGCACGCGCCCGCCGACGTCGATGGTGATCCCACCCAGGGCGTCCACGAGCTGCTCGAAGCCGTTCATCTCGACGATCGCGTAGGCCTGGACCTCGATGCCGAGGATGCCCTCCGCGGCGTCCTTCATGGCCTCGGCGCCGGGGTCCGCGGCGTCGGGGTAGAGCTCGGCGTGGTTGTTGACGACGTCGGTGTAGAGGGCGTTGAGGATGCACGCGTCGCCGCAGTCGAAGCCTTCGGGGTAGACGTCCGCCAGCGGCGAGTCCTCGGGGAACGGGGTGTTCTGCAGGTTGCGGGGCAGGGAGATCGTCACGGTCCGTCCGGAGTCCGCGTCCACGCTGAGCACCGTCATCGAGTCGGGGCGGCGGCCCGAGCGGTCCTCCCCGGAGTCGGTGCCCATGAGCAGGATGTTGTACCGCCCGTCCGAGGGACGGAAGGGCAGCCCGCCGCCGAAGACGTCCGAGACCGCCCCGCGCGTCACGGACAGCAGGTAGGCGGAGTAGGCCAGCCCGCCGGAGGTGAGCAGCATCAGCGCCACGGTGGCCGCGGCCACCGCCCGGCGGGTCCGCCGCACCAGCAGACCGGGGCGGATGAGCCGGAACGTGTCGAAGAAGAGGAACGCCCACCCGAGCGCGAGGGCCACCAGCCCGGCGATCACGAGCAGCGACGTGAACGAGTTCGTCAGGAACCACACGAGCGGGGTCCGCCACAGGAGCAGGCTGAGGAGCGCGAGGGCGGCCGCGGCCCAGACGACCACGTCGACCTTGAGCGCGGCACGCCCCGTGGCCCGCCGGCCCGCGACGAGCTGGGCGCTGCCGGGGACCACGAGCGTGGACAGCAGCAGCGTCCAGGCGCGCCGGGCCCGGGTGCCGTCCCCGGCGTGCTGGGGGTGGCGCAGCGGGTCCGTGAGCCGGGGCGGGCTCGCCGCGCCGTCGTCGACGCCCCGCACGGCCGTCACGGCGTCCGGCGGGAGGTCCCGGGGGCGGGAGTCCTCGGCGGACGGGTCGTGCGGCGGACGGGGATCGTGCTCAGCGCGGGGGGTGTGGCCGTTCACGGGCAGCTCCGGCGGGGAAGGGCGGGCAGGGCAGGTGCGGGGCGGCCGGTCAGCCGCCGAGGCGGGTGCGCAGGGCGGCGCCCTTGTCGTGGGCGGTCTGCCGCAGCTCGGCGGCGAAGCGCAGGAGCTGTCCGCGCAGCGCCTCGGCCTGCGGGTCCGTGCCGGCGGCGAGGATCCGGGCGGCCAGCAGCCCGGCGTTGCGGGCCCCGCCGATGGAGACCGTGGCCACCGGCACGCCGGCGGGCATCTGCACGATCGACAGCAGCGAGTCCATGCCGTCGAGGGTCTTCAGGGGGACGGGGACGCCGATCACCGGCAGGGGAGTCACCGCGGCGAGCATCCCCGGCAGGTGGGCGGCGCCGCCGGCCCCGGCGATGATCACCCGCAGCCCCCGCTCGTGGGCCTGCCGGCCGTACTCGATCATCTCGGTGGGCATCCGGTGGGCGGAGACGACGTCGGCCTCGTACGGGATCCCGAACTCCTCGAGCGCGGTGGCGGCGGCCTCCATCACGGGCCAGTCGGAGTCCGAGCCCATCACGACGCCCACGGCGGGCTGCTGCTTCTCGTTCACTGGTGCTCCTGGGCTGCTCGGCGTGCCGGGGCCGCCGTCGCGGTCCGGTCTGGGGCTACGCTATCCGTCCCGGCTGGACGGGCCGTGGGAGGCACGCTGGTCAGGCCTGCCCGTCGCGCAGCACGGCCGCGGCCCGGGACGCCCGCCGGCGCAGCTCCGGGATCTCGTCCGCGGCGCCGGTGACGTTGACGTGGCCGATCTTGCGTCCGGGCCGCACGGCCTTGCCGTAGTTGTGGATCTTCGCGCGGGGCTCCGCGCTCATCGCGGCCCGGTAGGCGCCGAAGAGGTCCTGGTTCGCCCCGCCCAGGTAGTTCTTCATCACCGCGGACCCGCCGATCAGCGCGGTGTCCCCGAGCGGGAGGTCCAGCACGGCGCGCAGGTGCTGCTCGAACTGGCTCGTCACGGACCCGTCCATGGTCCAGTGCCCGGAGTTGTGCGGGCGCATGGCCAGCTCGTTGACCAGGAAGCCGGGGCCGCGGCCAGGGGTCTCGAAGAGCTCCACGGCCATCACCCCGGTCACCCCCAGCTCCGTGGCCAGCGTCCGGGCGGCGTCGGCGGCCGCGGACGCGACCTCGGGCAGCAGCTGCGGGGCGGGCGCGAGCACCTCGTCGCAGACGCCGTCCACCTGGATCGACTCCACCACCGGCCACGCCCGCACCTCGCCGGAGGGGGTGCGGGCCACGAGCGCGGACAGCTCGCGGGAGAAGCCGACCTTCTCCTCGGCCAGCAGGGGGCCGTCGGTGCGCGCGAACCACTGCGCCGGCTCGGCGCCGCGGGCGTCCTCGGCCGTGCCGAGGATCATCACGCCCTTGCCGTCGTAGCCGCCGCGCGGCGTCTTGAGCACCACGGGCCAGCCGGTGCGCTCGCCGAAGGCGATCAGCTCCTCGACGTCGGCGACCGCCGCCCACTGCGGGTTCGGCAGCCCGAGGCGCTCCACGGCCGCGCGCATCCACAGCTTGTCCTGGGCGTGCACCAGGGCGTCCGGGCCCGGGCGCACGTCGACGCCCTCGGCGAGCAGGGTCCGCAGGTGCTCGGTGGGCACGTGCTCGTGGTCGAACGTCAGGACGTCGACGCCCCGGGCGAACCGGCGCAGCACCTCGAGGTCGGTGTAGTCGCCCACGGGCGCGGTGGGCACGGCGGCGACCGCCGAGACGTCGGGGCCCTCGGCGAGCACGCGCAGCTCGAGCCCCAGGGCTGTGGCGGAGGGCGCCATCATGCGGGCGAGCTGCCCGCCTCCGACGACGCCGACGACAGGGACGGTCACAGAAGAATTCACCCGACCAGGGTATCCCGGTCTCCCGGGCCCTCCCGGCGGACCGTGCTGCAGCTTTCCGGTGGCCCCGGGGAAGGGAGGGGTAAGATGTGCCGAGGTCCGCCGCGGGCGCTCTCCCGTGCTCGTCGACCGCTGCGCCGGCCGGCGCCCACCGACTCACCACCTGGGAGACCTGAAGCCGCGTGAACCGTCTCGTCGACCGTTTCGATGCCCTGTGGCACCTCTTCGTCAAGGAACTCATGAAGTTCGGTGTCGTGGGCGCGCTCGCGTTCGTCATCAACGCGTCGCTCACCTGGATCCTGATGCACACGGTCTTCCAGGACGGCCACCTCAAGGCCAAGTTCGTGGCGACGGCCGTGGCCATCGTCTTCGCCTGGGTCGCCAACCGGCTGTGGACCTTCCGGCACAAGCGCCAGTCGGACAAGCGCCGCGAACTGATCCAGTTCCTCGTGGCCAACGGCATCGGCATGGCCATCGAGCTCGGCTGCCTCGGCTTCAGCTACTACGTCCTGGGCCTCACCAGCGCCTACGCGTCCTTCGTCTCCGGCACGATCATCGGCACCGTCCTCGGCACGGTCTTCCGCTACTTCGCCTACCGCTTCTGGGTCTTCACCGAGGAGCTCGACGAGGACCCGAACTTCGCGGACACCGCGGCGCTCGAGATCGCCCTCATCACGGGGCGTCAGACGGGCGAGGGCGCCGAGCGCTCCGACCGGGAGCACGGGCAGCGGCGGGCGCACGACCACCCGCGGACCCAGGAGCAGCCCCGGACCCACGACCGCCTCCGGACCCAGGACCAGCCCCTGGCCCACGACCAGCCCCGGACGGAGAGCACGGCGGGCCCCGGACCGGACGCCCACGAGGGCGCGGGTCCGGCCGAGGGCCGCTGAGGCTCCCCGCTCAGAAGCCCACGGCGTTCTCGGCCGCCAGCACGGACCGCCAGGCGTCTTCGGCGGCGTCCTCCGGCCGGTCCGTGACGACTGCGGCGCGGCCCCCGGCCAGCACGGCCAGCACCCCCAGCAGGAACGCGGCGTCCATCCGCCGTCCCGGCACGTGCACCGCGGCGGCCGTGCCCCACGCGTCCTCCCGTCCGGACCGGAGTTCGCCCGCCGCCGGCAGCAGGCGACCGTGGGCCAGGAATCCGTCGGTCCCCGCCGCCCGGAGGGCGTCGCCCTCCGGGGCCGGCTCCTCGAAGCCGGCGTAGACGTCCGCGTGGGAGCGGATCTCGGCGCAGTAGTCCAGGACGTCCCCGCCCGGCAGCTCGCCGCGGTAGCCGAGCGAGAGCGCCGGCCGGTCCAGGACCACCGCCCGCGCACCGGAGGGCACCCGGTCCAGCAGCGGCGGTGTCGCCCCCTGCGCGTCGACGAGCCCCACCACGGCCCGGTCGCCGGGCTCCGCCGCGCCGCCGAGCGGATCGACCGTCCGTACGGCCGCCCCCATGCACCACGTGCCCAGGGCGACCGCGAGGCTGCGCCAGTGCACCTCCTCGCCGAGGGCCACGACGTCGCCCGCCTCGAGGTCCAGCTCGTCCACCCACAGGTTGGCGGTCTTGGCCGCCCAGTTGTCGAGCACCCGCCCGGAGAGTTCCACGCGCTCGCCGTCCCGGCCGTACCAGATGAGGGCGGGGCGGCTGCTGCTCCGCAGGTTGTCCATCAAACGGGGGACAGAGTCGGGGATCGGGGTGGCCATGGTTCCTCCTCGTGGGTGCCCGCCACCGGTCACGGCAGCCGAGCATATGCGTGGGAACGTATTCTTCACGGTCCCCGGCGAGTTCCCGAAATCGCGCCGTGACGTGGAAAAACGTCTACTCCCAACGGCATTCATCGCGGTTAGGGTCTTAAGGGCGCCTTCCCGAGGAGGGTTGACGCCACAGTAGTTACACACGTGTAATTGGGAAGTCCGGCAGACGATCAGCAAGGATACGTTCTCCGGGATGCACGGGCCGGCGCCCCCCGAAGTCTGCCGGACCCGGGCAATCGTGTCGGATGGAAGGAAAGTCATGGGAGAGGCCGCACGCCAGCAGGTCGTGGACACCACCCCCCTCGGCGCCCGTCGCCGGAGCATGCGCTCGGTGCCCGAGGACTGGTTCGTGGACCCCGTGGACCCCCGCGCCGCCGAGCGGCACGTCCGCCGGGTGGGCGGCAGCCTCGAGGACCAGGCCACCGCGTACCTCAAGGCCCACGAGGCCGTTCAGGACCTCTCGGGCGGGGGAGCGGCACCCGCCCTCGACCTGCTCGAGGCGCCCGCCGCCGACGAGGGCTCCGACTGGAGCTCCGTGGCCGGGCTGTACGCCGTCGAGGAGGACGAGGGGGAGCTGGCGTGGCAGACCGACGCGCTGTGCGCCCAGACCGACCCGGAGGCCTTCTTCCCCGAGAAGGGCGGATCCACGCGTGACGCCAAGCGCGTGTGCGAGGCCTGCCCCGTGCAGGCCGAGTGCCTCGACTACGCGATGAGCAAGGACGAGAAGTTCGGCATCTGGGGCGGGCTCTCCGAGCGCGAGCGCCGCCGCCTGCGCCGCCTCGCCCGCTGAGGTAGTTTCGGGCCATGACCTCCTCCTGCAGCGCCACCCGCCTCTGCTCCCGCCAGACCTGCACGCGGGACGCGGTCATGACCCTCACCTACGTGTACTCGGACTCGACCGCCGTGGTCGGTCCGCTCGCCGGGCACGCCGAACCCCACGCCTACGACCTGTGCGCCGTGCACGCGGATCGGCTCACGGTGCCGCGGGGCTGGCGCGTCGTCCGCCTGGAGCTGCCGGAGGCCCGGGCCCGGCGCGAGGACATCGGTGCGGTGGCCGAGGCCGTCCGGGAGGACGAGCCGGCCGCGCCCGTGCGCGACCGTCCGCGGACGGTGCTGCGCGACGTCTCCCTGCCCCGCTCCTCCTCGTCGCGCTCCTCGGCCTCACGGCCCGCTGACCTGCGCTCGGCGCGTCCTGACGGGCTCGGGGCGAGGAATCCGGAGAGGGGTCCGGCGGCGACCCCTGAGCCTGCGCCCGAGCGGTCCCGGGCGGCCGGCCCGGAGAGCGGCCCGCGGGCGACCCCGGCGCCCGCGCCCGGGAGCCCCCGGACCACCGCCGCGGCCGCTGCGTCCGGTCCGGCCGCGGCGCCGGGCCCCGACGTGGTGTGGCACGACGTCCCGATGCCCACTGCCCTGCAACGAGCGCACCTTCGCCGGCCCGCCGCCCGCGGAGGCTCTGCCCGGCCGCAGGCCTGAACCGCGACGGGCCTCCGCCCGGCCCGGCACCGCGCGTCCTCGCCCGGCCGCCGGCCTGGACCGATCCGGGATTCCGCCCGGGCCGGCACCGCGCGCCCTCGCCCGGCCGCAGGCCTGAACTGCGCCGGGATTCCGCCCGGGCCGGCACCGCGCGCCCTCGCCCGGCCGCAAGCCGGAACTGCGCCGGGATTCCGCCCGGGCCGGCACCGCGCGTCCCCGCCCGGTTGCGGACCAGGTGCCTGCTCCGGCCCTAGGATGAGCCGCAGACCGCGCCTGTCCGGTGCGGGACGCTCTTCCCCCCGGAGCACCAGGAGTCCCCCCATGACTGTCCCTGCAACGACGCAGCCGACGCACGATCTCCGCGCCGAGCCCCACCACGAGACCGGGCCCGCCCGGCTCCCCGAGGCACGGGGCGGCCTCCGTCCGGCGCCCTGGGAGCTGCCCGCTCCCGGACCGGCACCGGCGCCCCCGGCGGTCGCCCTGGCCCCAGGTCTCGTCGAGATCCTGCGGTGCCCCCTCACGGGCGGGACGCTGATCCCCGTGGACGCCGACCGGCTGATGAGCGACCGCCCGTTCCGCGACGGCGTGCACCCGGTCTACCCGATCACCGGCGGCATCGCCTGCCTCACCCCCGGCCGCTGAGGACCGGGGCGCAACGCCGCGGGTCACGAAGGAGTTAACATTCGTGATCCGCGGGGTCCGGGTGCGGCCGGGCACGGTCCGGGGACCTATCGTGGAAGCAGTTCCCCCAGCGTTCCCCCCACCCCCCCCTGACGCCCGAGGTGCCGTTCCCCATGCCCCTGCCCTCTTCCCCGGATCCCGTGCTGCCTGCTCCGCGACAGTCGCCGGCTCCCCGGCGCCTGCTCGCGCTGGGTGCGGTGACGGTCCTGCTCGCCACCGGCTGCGCACAGGCCTCGGGGGCTGCCGCGGAAGGACCGGCCGCCACCGCCTCGTCCGCGGCGTCGTCCGTGCCGTCGTCCACGAGCCCACCGGCCACGGTCGCCCCGGCCGAGGTCACCGTCGCCCCCGCGGACGCCGCGGTCGAGCACAATCCCGTGGAACCGGTCGTCGTGCGCGCCGACCGGGGCGAGCTGACCGACGTCGTCCTCGTCCCCGCCGCGGGCGGCGAGCCCGTCCCGGGGGAGCTCTCCGCCGACGGGCGCACCTGGACCAGCACCGAGGTCCTGGACTTCGACACCCGGTACGCGCTGCACTGGAGCGCCGCGTCCGGGGCCGCGGCCACGACGACGGGCAGCAGCACGTTCACGACCGTGCTCGCCGCCCACGAGGTGGACGCCCGCCTCAACGTGGCCGACGGCGGGACCTACGGCACCGGGCAGGTCCTGGAGTTCACCTTCTCCGAGCCCGTGGTGCACAAGGAGCGGGTCGAGCAGGCCGTCACCGTCGAGGGCGGCGGCGACCGGGCGGGCGCCTTCCGCTGGTACTCGGACACGATGGTCCGCTACCGGCCCGCCGAGAAGTGGGCACCGCACGCGCAGATCACGGTCTCCCTCGACCTGCTCGGGCTCGACGTGGGCCACGGGATGGTCGGCAACCACGACCTGCGCCGGAGCTTCTCGACCGGCGCCGAGCACTACGCCCGCGTCGACAACGAGACCAAGACGCTGACCGCCTGGGTGGACGGCGAGGTCGCGGGGACGTTCCCGGTGACCCTCGGCAACGAGGACTGGCCCTCCACCACGGGGCAGAAGGTGATCATGGAGCAGGCCCCGCAGTACCTGTTCAAGGCCTCCTCCCTGGACCTGCAGCCGGGGGACCCGCACTGGTATGACACCTTCTGGGCCTCCAACGTGTCCCGGCTGACGGCCAGCGGCGAGTTCGTGCACCAGGCGCTGCCGTCGGCGATGCCCGTCCTCGGGGTCGCCAACGTCTCCCACGGGTGCGTGGGCATGCCGCCCGAGGGCGCGAAGTTCATCCACGACGTGTTCCGCCCCGGGGACGTCGTGGAGGTCGTGGGCACCGGCTATCCGCAGGCCGACCCCGACGACGGGTACGGCGACTGGAACATCCCGCTCGAGCACTACGCGGACGAGCAGTGGAAGGGCAACTGGTGACGGCCCGCCGCTGAGACCCCGGTGCGCCTGGCGTGGGAGGACGCCGTGCCGGTCGTGGGTAGGATCGGGACCGGCCGGAGCGGTCCCGCCCGCCCCGCCACCGAACCCCACCGACCGAAGGACCGCCCGTGGCCACCCCCAGCAACGACAAGGCCCCCTGGCAGCAGGCCGATCCGCCCGCCGACGAGGACCGGCACGAAGAGCCCGTGTGGACGGGCCTGCTCCCCGCCGTCGTCCCCGCGGACACCGCGCCCGAGGACGAGCAGCACGACGGGCACGACGACGCCCGCCGCGGCGCGTCCGGGGACCACCGCGGCGCCGGGCAGCGCCGCGCACCCGGCCGCACGGGCGGGGGCTCCCGCGCCGTCGGGGCCGCCGAGGCCGCGGGGGACGACGACCCGGACGAGGAGGCCCGCCGCCGGGCCGCGCTGCGCCGGGACGCCCTGGCGGACGAACCGCGGCTGCCGAAGCTGCAGCAGGTCTTCCTCGTGCTCGTGCTCCCGCTCGCCCTGCTCGCCGCGGCGGTGCGCGTGGTGGCCACGCCCCTGTTCCTGTGGGCGGAGTACCACCGCCCCGGCTTCCCGGCGGACTCCTACGGCTTCTCCACCGAGGAGCGGATGACCTTCGGGTCCTACGGACTGGACTACGTCATGAACTGGGCCCCGCCCGCGTTCCTCGGCGGGCTGCAGGACGCGGACGGCGCCCAGCTGTTCCTCGGCTCCGAGGTCGCCCACATGACCGATGTGAAGATCGTGCTCCAGGGCGCCCTCGCCGCGGTCGCCGTCCTGGCGCTGCTCGGCATCGTCTCGTGCCTGTACCTGCGGGCGAAGGCCCCCGGGGCCGCCTCCGGAGCCCTGTTCTTCGGCTCGTGGCTGACCGTGGTGCTGCTGGTCGTGCTGGCGGTTGCCGCGGTGCTCGGCTGGCAGCAGTTCTTCGCGCTGTTCCACTCCCTCTTCTTCGCCGACGGGTCCTGGACCTTCCGCGCCTCGGACACGCTCATCCGGCTGTATCCGACCCAGTTCTGGATGGACGCGGCGATCGCGGTGGCCGGGCTCGCCCTCCTGGGGGCGCTCGCAATCATGGCCGCCACCTGGCCCACCGCCTTCCGCCGGCACCGGGCCCTCGACCGGGTGCGCCGGCGGCAGGAGCTCAAGCGGCGGCTGGCCGGCCGCTGAGCCGGTCCGGGCGCCGGGCTCCGGACGGGCGCGGGACGGTCACGAGACGCCGGCCCGGCCACTGAGCGGGTCCGGGTGCCGTCCGCGGGGGACCCGGCCCGTATCGCCGGTTCAGATCCAGGCGTCGAACCACATCCGCTCCCGCCACTGGGCGTACTCGACGGTCTCCGCGTACCAGATCGGCGCGAAGTGCGCGCTCAGCAGCAGCACCGCGGCCGTGAACACGCCGACCACCGCGAGTCCCGCGCGCCGACGCCGCACGGTGTCCCCGGGCCGGCCCAGGACCAGGCCGAGCGTGCCGGCGAGCACGAGCATCAGGACCGGCTGCACGGGCAGCGCGTAGAAGTAGTACATGGTGCGCTCGGGGAACAGGAACCAGGGCAGGTACCCGGCAGCGAACACGCCGGTCAGCGCCCCGAAGCGCCAGTCCCGCCGCACCGCCCACAGCCACGCGGCCACGAGCACGGCGGCGATCGCCGTCCACCACAGCAGCGGGTTGCCGATGTTGAGGATCGCCTGCGAGCAGTGCTCCACCGCGCACCCGGCGGTGCCCCGCTCCGGGTCCTCGTAGAAGTAGGAGGTGGGCCGGCCCAGGGTGAGCCACAGCCACGGCAGCGCCTCGTAGGAGTGGTCGGTGCCCAGCCCGCTGTGGAAGCCGTAGGCGGAGGAGTGGTAGGCCCACAGCGAGCGCAGGGGCGGGGGGAGCCACTGGGGGCCCTCGCCCGGGTGCTGCTGCGCCCAGGTGCGGTCGTAGGCGTCCGAGGAGGCGAACCAGCCCGCCCAGGTGGACACGTAGACCACCAGGCCCGTCCCGACGACCGCGAAGAACGCGGGCACACCGTCCTTGAGCACCCCGGCGGCCGGCCAGCGCTGCACCCCGGCCACCCGGCGGGCGTTGAGGTCCCACAGCACCGTGAGCACGCCCAGCGCCGCCACCAGGAACAGGGCGCTCCACTTCACCCCGACCGCGAGCCCGCAAGCCACGCCCGCCGCGATCCGCCACCACCGCACGCCCAGCCACGGCCCCCACTCCAGGCGCCGCCGCAGCTCCGCGTCCGGGACACCGCTGCCGGGGGGCACGCCCAGCCGGGCGACCAGGCGGCGGCGCCCGTGCTCCCGGTCCAGCAGGAGCAGCACGAACGCGAGCAGCACGAAGAACATCAGGAAGACGTCCAGCATCGCGAGCCGGGACTGCACCAGGTGCAGCCCGTCCACCGCGGTGAACAGCCCCGCCAGCGTGGCGACCGTGACCGAGCGGAAGAGCAGCCACCCCGCGGCGCACACCAGCGCGATGGAGAGCGTGCCGATCAGCGCCGCCGAGAAGCGCCACCCCACGGGGTCCTCGGCGCCGAACAGCCACATGCCGAAGGCGATGAGCCACTTCCCGGCCGGCGGGTGGACCACGTAGGAGGGGGAGTCCAGGGCCTCGGGCGGGGTGCCGGCCACGAACTGCTCGTCCGCGCCCTCCGGCCACTGCCGCTCGTAGCCGTGCAGCAGCAGGGAGTAGGAGTCCTTCACGTAGTAGGTCTCGTCGAAGACGATCGCGTCCGGGTGGGAGAGCCGGTAGAAGCGCAGCAGCCCGCCGAGCAGGACCACCAGCAGCGGGGCCAGCCACGCGAACCGGGCCACCGCGGAGGGGGCCGGCAGCAGCCGCTCCCGCAGCGCGGCGGGGGCCAGGGACCCGCGCAGCGTGCCCACCGGTGCCGCGGGCCGAGGCTCCGGGGCCAGGACTGGGGCGCGCACCGAGGAACTCACGGTGTCATCGTAGGGGACGCGTCCCACCGCCCGCGGACCCCCGGAGGCGCCCCGCGGAGCGCGCCGTACAGTGGAGCCGTGCACACGGAACCTCACGACGACGCCCCCGCCGACGCTCCCGCCGGCTCCGACAGCGACCCCGGCAACGGCTCCGGCGGCTCCGGCGGTCACTCCGGCAGCGACGTCGGCAACGGCTCCGGCAATGCTGTCGGCGGCGACGACTCCGGCAGCGGCCCCGCCGGTCCCGGGCAGGTGGTCCTCGCAGGCACCCCGATCGGCAACCTCGGCGACGCGCCGCCCCGGCTGCGGGCGGCCCTCGAGACCGCGGACGTGCTCGCCGTCGAGGACACCCGGCGACTGCGCCGGCTCACGGCCGGCCTCGGCGTCACCACGCGCGGTCGGGTGCTCACCCACCACGAGCACAACGAGGCCGGACGGGTCGCCGAGCTGCTCGACGCCGTCCGCGCCGGGAGCACCGTGCTGGTCCTCTCCGACGCCGGGATGCCCACCGTCTCCGACCCCGGCTACCGGCTCGCGGAGGCCGCGGCCGCCGAGGGCCTGACCGTCACCGCGATCCCCGGCCCCTCGGCGGTGCTCATGGCCCTGGCCGTGTCCGGCCTGCCCACGGACCGGTTCACGTTCGAGGGCTTCCTGCCGCGGAAGTCCTCGGAGCGCGCCGGCCGGCTGGCCGAGCTCGACGGCGAGCGGCGCACCATGGTCTTCTACGAGGCGCCGCACCGGCTCGAGGTCATGCTCACCGCGCTGCGGGACGCCTTCGGGGCCGGCCGCCGGGCGGTCGTCGCCCGGGAGCTCACCAAGCTGCACGAGGAGGTCGTGCGGGGCTCGCTCGCCGAGCTCGTCGACTGGTGCGGGCAGGGTCAGGTGCGCGGGGAGATCGCCGTCGTCGTCGCCGGTGCCCCCGCCCCCGAGGCCGCCCGGCCCGAGGACCTCGTGGCCGAGGTCGAGGCGCTCGTGGCCGGTGGGACCCGGCTCAAGGACGCCACCGGCCAGGTCGCCGCCCGCACGGGCGTGGGCAAGCGGGAGCTCTACGAGACGGTGCTCGCTTCCCGCAAGGGCTGACGAGCGGCGGATCCGGGCCCCGCCTCACGCACGGGCCGCGATCCCGTGAGACCGAATTGATCCGGGACCCCGGCCGGCGACACGGTGCGGAAACATCGTCCGGCCAGACTCGGACGCACCGGGACCCGGGCACGTGCGGCGCGGGCCCCGGTGTCCTCCCGTCCGTCGAACAACGGAGCCATGCCATGTCCTACGTGCTGCCCGCAGACTTCGTCACCAAGATGATCGACGCCGGAGAGGCGAAGGTCTTCATGTCCACCCGTGACACCCTGATCAGGGCGTTCATGGCCGGCGCGATCCTCGCCCTCGCCGCGGCGTTCGCCGTCACGGTCACCGTGCAGACGGGCCAGGCGGTGGTCGGGGCCCTGCTCTTCCCGGTCGGCTTCTGCCTGCTGTACCTGCTCGGCTTCGACCTCCTGACCGGCGTGTTCACCCTGGTGCCGCTCGCGCTCATCGACAAGCGCCCCGGCGTCACGGTCCGCTCGATGCTGCGCAACTGGGGTCTGGTGTTCACGGGCAACTTCGCCGGCGCGTTCACCGTGGCCGTGATGATGGCCATCATCTTCACCTACGGCTTCTCCACCCCGCCCGACGAGGTGGGCCAGGCCATCGGCTCGATCGGCGAGGGCCGCACCGTCGGCTACGCGGAGTACGGCGCCGCCGGGATGCTCACGCTGTTCGTCCGGGCCGTGCTGTGCAACTGGATGGTCTCCACCGGGGTGGTCGCCGCCATGATGTCCACGAGCGTCTCCGGCAAGGTGATCGCCATGTGGATGCCCATCCTGCTGTTCTTCTACATGGGCTTCGAGCACTCGATCGTCAACATGTTCCTGTTCCCCTCCGGTCTCATCCTCGGCGGCGACTTCTCCGTCATGGACTACCTCGTGTGGAACGAGATCCCCACCGTGCTCGGCAACCTCGTGGGCGGGCTGACCTTCGTGGGGCTCACCCTCTACGCCACGCACGCCCGCACCGGGGCGTCCCGCGCCCGGCCCGTCCCGCAGGAGGACCGCGTCCCGGTCGCGTGAGCACGGGATCCGGAGGTCCGCCCGACGCCCCGTGCTCCTCTTAGGACGTCGCGCCCGGCCGGCTCGCGGCTGTCACCACGAGCTCGTCCCGTCCGACTTGCGGTCGTTCCCACCTGCTGGTCCCGTCCGGCGCACGGCTGTCACCGCCACCTCGCTCCGGCCGTTTCGTCACCGTCGCACCAGCTCACCGCCGTCCGCACCAGCTCGCCGTCCGACCGATCCGGCCACCCGACCCGTTCGCCGTCCTCCCGAGGAGTTCGAGATGACCCCCATCCTGTCCAAGTCCGGCGCCGCCGAGCTCGTGGCCGCGGCGCGGGTGCGCCGCGGCCTGTCCTGGCGCGAGATCGCCGACGAGATCCGCGCCCCGCACGTCTGGACGACCGCCGCGCTGCTGGGGCAGCACCCCATGACCCCGGAGCAGGCACGGCAGGTCTGCGACCTCCTGGGGCTGGACGGGACGGTCGCCGAGAGCCTGCAGCAGCAGCCGTCGCGCGGCACCGATCCGGCGCGGATGTCGGACCCCACGGTCTACCGGTTCGTGGAGGCGCTCTCCGTCTACGGGCCGGCCCTCAAGGAGCTCATCCACGAGGAGTTCGGTGACGGGATCATGAGCGCCATCAACTTCCGCGTCGACGTCTCGCGCCGCCCCGACCCGGACGGCGACCGCGTGGTGGTGACCTTCGACGGCAAGTTCCTCGACTACAAGTGGTGACTCCCCGCCCTCCGGTCCCGCACAGCGCCGAGTCCCCCGTCTGCCCGCAAGTCCCCTGGACCAATCGGGGGGAACTGCGAACACACGGGGGACTCGGCATTCGAGCCGGCTCATCGGGGCGGTACTGCGCGCCGGAGGGCCGCCTGAGAACAAGCGTGCTTCCCACGGAGCTCGTGGATCCGCGTGGCCACAGGACAGAACTACCGAACCCTCTTCGCGAACGGCGGTTCCTTCGCGGCCGCGTTGTCGAAGCTGTAACGGATGTCGTCCGGGATGCCGAGGGGGAACTGGTCCTCCGGAGCCCGGGACACCCGATACGTCTCGGTGATCCTCCCGTCCCCGACGGTGATGACGGCGGCGTGCGGACTCCGGTGCACGGCGAGCACCTCCAGACGGGGATGCAGGTCTTCGAAGTAGGACGGATAGGCTGCCAGGTCCAGCAGCACCTCGTACCACCACTCCCACTGCGCTCGCTCCTCGGCGCCGGATGGACGCCCGGTCGTGGACACCGCCTCACGTGCTTCCCGAGCGCGGGCGGCGAGGAAATCCTGCAGCGGCCGCAGATGCGGAAACGAGAGTTCCTGTCCGGAGGAAAGCTGGAGCTCCGTGCGATCGCCATCGAACCGCACAGTGGACACCTGGGCGCGGCCGGCACCACATCGCTGCTCGAAGACTCCGATGAGCCGAAGGGCCGTGGCCGGCGAGTGCTCTTCCGGGGCCTCCGTCCGTGCTGGCAGCGCGTCGTCCTCGGGTCCTCGGTCGTGTGCGGGCATCGGGGAGCCACTCTTCCGTTCTCATGTTCTGTGGCTGTTCTGTCAGCTCTCGCGAGGGTCTCCGCGAGACATACGACGCGCCCCAAGGTCTTTCGTCCTGTGGCCGCGCCGGCCACAGCTTCCTCGGGACGCCGGGGCCCCGCACCGTTGAGAACGTGGGCCGCGGCGCAACGGGGAGCCCGGCTCATCGGGTGCAGGGCTCCCCGTCGTGCTCCCTACTGCGGAAAGACCGTCCAGGGGCTCTCCTCCCAGTTCGTCCACTGGCCGAAGAGCCAGTCCCCGGCCGGACGCACCTGGAACCGGACGGAGTGGTACACCTCCTCGGCGCCTGTCTCCGTGTTGGGAACGTCTCGCACGTAGGAGAGGGTCCGGGGATTGGCGTCCTTCACATAGACCCAGTGCCGCTTCTCCACCGGCCCCTGCCTGTCGTCGGGATTGCCACCGCCATCCTTTTCCCACAGCTGGCTCTCGACACTGAGGGTGGTGTCCGGCTTGCACTTGACCGTGACACGGAGCAGCACCGACTGGCCGTTGTTCTGGCTCTTCGGCGCGAGAGGCGTGACAGTGCATCCGTCGCGCGTGGTGGCGGCCTGCGCCGGGGCGACGGCGAGAGTGGATCCGGCGAGGGCGAGGAGCGTTCCGGCCACGAGCACCCTGGTTCGGGAAGAACGTCGGCGTGAGGAGGTGTGAGCGGCATCCGGGTGCTGGGAAGCGAACATGGCAGATGGTCCTGACGTGAGGGAGCGGATGGAGCGGGGACGTGCTTCCATCCGACATCTCGGGGAAGCACTGCATGGGACGAGCGATGTGTTCGCCGCTCTCGCCGGGTGGTGTTCCGACCGGGCGGCCCTGCATGAGTCAAGAGTGACCGATGGATCATCCGCTGGAGTCCGCCTCCGGGTGGAGAATTCCTGTCCATCCGTGGTTGTACGCGGTGCGAATGGTGGGCCGGGGCTCGGCTGAACCCCTGTCGTGCGTCGGCACGTCCTATCCCGTTCAGCGCCGGGCGGTCACGGAGCGGGGAAACCACCGGGCCCGCCCGGCGCCGGGTCCGCCGCGCTCGGCCAGGGCCGACCGCAGCGCCGTGACGTCCGCCGGCGCGGCCTCGGGCGACCACGCCGCGGTGCCCGGCGCGTAGAGGGCCTGCTCCACGTCCCGGCCGAGGCGTCCCAGCGGCGCCGCGGCCGCCGGTAGCAGGGCGCCGAGCCGGTCGACGAACGCCCGGGGCGTCTCCGCGGCGGCGCGGCCCACGCCGTGGTCGACGGCGAGGTCCTCGACCTCGGCCCACCCTGCCAGGGCCCGCTGCGGTGCGGGGGCCTCCTCGTCGCCCAGGACCCGGAGCCGGCGAAGGCGCCGCCGCGACCGGAGCAGCCGGGGGAGCGCAGCCAGCAGGGCGAGCAGCGCGGCGGCCAGCCCCCCGGCGAGCCAGGCCGGCCACACCGCCGGTTCGGCGTCCTCCTCGGGCGCCGGCGCGGCGGAGGACTCCGGGGTCGGCACGGCCGTCGGCTCGGCCGAGGGCGCGTCCGTCTCGGAGCTGTCCGCCGTGCTCGCGGGGGTGGGGGCGTCGGTCGGCTCACCGGTGGGCTCCGCGGTGCCCTCGCCCTCCTGCGACTGCCCGTCCCCGTCCTGGGAGCCCTCGGCGGCGTAGCCGGGGAGGTCGCCCGTGCCGGGGGTCGGCTCGAAGCGCACCCAGCCGGAGCCCTCGAACCACAGCTCCGGCCACGCGTGGGCGTCGCGGGGCAGGACCGGAAAGGCGCCCGGGTCCGCCGCGGCCCCGAAGGGCTCCTCGGCCTCCGGCGCGGCGCCCGGTGCCGCGTCCGCGGCGTCCGTCCCGGTGGCCGGGAGGTAGCCGACCGCCACGCGGGCGGGGATGCCCAGCTCCCGGGCCATGACCGCCATCGCCGGGGCGAAGTGCCCGGCGTAGCCCGTGCGCACGGCCAGGAACTCCTCGAGGGAACCCATGCCGCCGGCGTCGTAGCCCTGGGCGAGCGGGGCGTCCACGTCGTAGCGGAACTCGTCGGAGCGCAGCCACTCCTGCAGGGCCAGGGCCTGGTCGAACGCCGTGGGGGCGTCGCCGGCGCGCTCCCGGGCGGCGTCCTGGAGGGCCGCCGGGGACTGCTCGGGCAGCTCCAGGTACGGGGCGAGCTCCGGGGTCTCCGGCGCGGCAGGGGCCTCGCGCAGCTGCGCGGAGGTGGGCTCGGGTGCGACCGAGCGCACCTCGTAGGCCGTGCCCTGCGGAGGGACCTGCCCCCCGTGCACGGCGAGGTCCCGGGGGCTCCAGGCCCAGTCGCCGTCCTCGAGCCCCGTCACGCCCACGGGCGCCCACGGCAGCGGCAGCCAGCGCTCCGACCAGTCCCGCAGCTCCACGGCGGTGGTGCGCTCGGGGCCGTCGCCCACCGGCTGCAGCGGGGTGGGCGCGAGGGTGCCGGGCCCGGGCTCCAGCCCGGTGCTGTCCGGGAACCACTCCGCGCCGGAGAAGTCGGTCAGGGTGAGCACCCGCAGCAGCTCGGGCTCGCCGGTGCTCGTGGTGTACTCCAGGCGCGGCAGCTGCTCCGCGGAGCGCAGGTCCTGGCCCACGGCCCGCAGCGGGCCCACCCCGGAGGCGCGCTCGCCGGCGAGGCCGCTGCCCTGCGGGAACGCGCCGTTGACGAAACCGGGGACCAGGCCCGGGACCAGCAGGGTCACGGCGAGCACCCCGGCGCCCACCACGAGGGCCCGCGGCCAGCTGCCCGGTGCCGCCGCGGTGCGGGGCTCCCGCACCGCGCCGAAGCGCCGTCCGCCGCCGAGCAGGACCAGGGCGGCGAGCACGGCGGCCGCCGTCCCGGCCGCCCCCACGCTCTCCGGGAGCACCAGGGCGGGCACCACCAGCAGCGCCAGCACGCCGAGCGCGCTGAGCCCCGGCAGCCGCAGCGCCACGAGCACGGTGTCCACGAACAGGGTCACGGCCCCGGTCACCAGGGCCGCGACGAACGCGAGCGCCGCGGCGTCCGGGTACGGGGCGGGCCGCTCCGCGGCGACCCCGGCCGCCTCCTGCCACAGCTGCGCGGCGAGAGCCAGGCTCCCCGGGGTGGGGACCAGGCCGAGCAGCGCGGGCTCCCGCAGGAACAGCACCGTGAGCACGAGCACCAGGGCGCCGGCGCCGAACAGCGGGGCCAGCGCGCCCGGCAGCCGCAGCACCCGGGACGTCGCGGTCGCGGCGACCACGGCGAGGGCGGCGAGCAGCGACCCCGGCACCCACCCGGTGCCGTCGAGGACGCCGGTCAGGGCCACGAGGGACAGCCAGACCGCCGCGAGGACCGTGCCGGCCAGGCCCAGGACGGCGCCCACCGGGCGGCGGACCAGCGTTCCCGGGGTCTCCGGCGGCCCGGCGGCGACCGGTGCGGCCGACGGGGCGCGGACGGCGGCGCTCACCGGACGGCTCCGGCCGTGCGGGCCCCGGTGCCCAGCTGCGCCCACGCGTCCTCGGGCGCGGCGGAGGCCGGCACGACGACGACGGACCAGCCCGCCGCCTCCAGCACCGCCGCCCCGTCCGGGTCCCGGCCGGGGGAGGAGCCCACCAGCACGGCGCTGCCGGCGGCGGCCCGCTGCGTGCCGCCCAGGACCCGCTCGGCGGCCGGCGCCGAGAGGTCCCCGGAGACCAGCAGCACGGGGTGGACCAGCCCGTCCCGGTCGAACCGGTCGGCCAGCGGGTCCTCGGCGGTCCCGCCGGTGGCCGACGTACGCGGCGCGGGATCCGGACGCACCCGCGCCAGTCCGTGCCGGGCGTCCTCGGCGCCGTCGTCGGTGACGGCCGCGGTGCGGGCGGGTGCGTCGTCGTCGTCCTCGCCGCCGCGGGGGAGCGGGCGGCCGAAGGTGTCGAGGGCGTGCACGGCGGTCTCGCGCTGGGTGAGGTGCTCGAGCACGGCGGCGGTGAAGGACACGGCCCACTCGAACTCCGCGGTGCTGGGGAGCACGCCCGCCCACAGCCGCTCGCCGGGCCAGGAGGCCTCGCCGCGGTCCAGGACCAGGACGAGGCGGCGGGTGCTGCGGGGGTCCTCCTGGCGGACCATCAGCCGGCCCTGCTTGGCGGAGGCGGCCCAGTGGACCCGCCGCATGGGGTCCCCGTGCCGGTACTCGCGGGTGGTGACGTTGTCGGGGCCCGGCTGCGGCTGCGCCGTCCGGGACGGGTCGGTGCCGGACTCCCGCAGCCGGTCGGCGCTGATCTCCGGCAGCTCCACGGGGTCCGGGGCCACGTGCAGGGACGTCCGCTCGGAGGCGTCGAGCAGCTCGGCGGCGAGCCCGAACGGGTCGGCGACCCGCACCGTGGCCGGGCCCAGGGCGTACACGCCGCGGCGGCGCGGCCGCACCGTGTAGGCGGCGGGCTCCCCGCTCGCCGTCACGCTCAGCTCGCGGTCCCCGCCCAGCGGCTCGGGCACCGTCTCGTGCACGGCCACCGCACCGGTGACCGTGCCGCCGCGCCGGGTCCGGTGCCGCACGCGCAGCCGGACCACGGCCGAGTCCCCGGCCGTCACGAGCGCCGGCTCCACGCCGCGCTTGAGCAGCACCCTCGGCTTGACCACGTACAGGGACAGCGCCGCGAACAGCGGGGCCCCGCCCAGGAACAGGGCCAGCGCCAGCACGTCCTTGCGGCCCAGCCAGGTGGCCAGCAGCAGGCACAGCGCGCCCGCCCCGAGGAACGCCCAGCCGCGCCCCGTGAACCGGGCACGGGAGTCCACGGGCTGCTCCGCACGCTCGCCCTCCGCCGTCCGGCCCGGATCCGGCCGGCGGCTCATCGGGTCCGGGGGGTGTGCTCGGCCGGGACCCGCACCTCGTCCAGCACCGCCCGCACCAGCTCCTCCGCGGAGTCCGTGCCGGCGCGGCGGTCCAGGATCAGGCGGTGGGCGAGCACGGGCACCGCGACCGCCCGCACGTCGTCGGGCAGGACGTACTCCCGCCCGCTCAGGGCGGCCTCCGCGCGGGCCGCGGCCTGCAGCTGGAGCAGCGCCCGGGGACTGGCGCCCAGCCGGATCTGCGGGTGCGAGCGCGTGGCCTGGCCCAGGGCCACCACGTAGGCGCGCACCGCGTCCGAGACGTGGATGCCGCGCACGTGCGCCACCAGGCGGGCCGCGTCCTCGACGGAGACCACCGGCTGCAGGCCCGCCAGCGGGGAGCCGCCGCCGTGGTCGGTGAGCATCGTCATCTCCGCCTCGGTGTCCGGGTAGCCCATCGAGATCCGGGCCGTGAACCGGTCCCGCTGCGCCTCCGGGAGCGGGAACGTGCCGTCCATCTCCACGGGGTTCTGCGTGGCCACCACCATGAACGGGCTCGACAGCCGGTAGGTGGTGCCGTCCGCCGTGACCTGTCCCTCCGCCATGCACTCGAGCAGCGCGGACTGGGTCTTGGCCGAGGCCCGGTTGATCTCGTCCCCGATCACCACGTTGGCGAACACCGGGCCCGGCTTGAACTCGAACTCGCGCCGAGCCTGGTCGTAGACCGAGACGCCCGTGATGTCCGTGGGCAGCAGGTCCGGGGTGAACTGCACGCGCGAGACCGTGCCGCCGATCGCGCTCGCCAGCGTGCGTGCCAGCATGGTCTTGCCCACGCCCGGCACGTCCTCGACCAGCAGGTGCCCGCCGGCCAGCAGCACGCTCAGAGCCGTGCGCGCCGCCTCGGGCTTGCCGTCGATCACCGCGTTGATCCGGTCCAGGATCGCTTGCGTGTACTGGGGGAAGGACTCCATGGGCTCCTCGGCTTCCTGCTCGGGCTGCTGCTCCCAGTATGTCCGCACGGGGCGCAGCTCGTAGATTGGTCGGGGCGGAACGTGCCCGCGTGTTCCGCCCCGGTCCCGGACCGGCCGGAGCTCACCGGATCCGTCCGTCTCTTCGCGACCCGCTCTTTTCCTTCCCCATTTCATCCCGATCCTTTCCGAGGTGCCGCCCGTGACCGACCCCAACGCCACCCTGCTCACCGCCTCCCTGTGGCCGGACCCCGCCGCGCGGCCCGCTCCCGCCCCGGGTGCGGTCCCCGCCGCCTACGAGCCCGAGCACTACGCCGTGCCCGAGGACGTCCCCGCGGGGGAGGGCACCCGGCGGCGCTCCGCCCAGGCCGACGACGGGCGCCGCCGCAACCTCTCCTACCCGCCTGCGCCGGAGCCGCTGCCGCACCCGGTGGCCGACAACCACACCCACCTGGACCTGCAGGACGGCCGGGTCCAGGTCTCGGTGCGCGACGCCGCGGACGCCGCCGCCCTCGCCGGCGTGGGCGGGCTCGTCCAGGTCGGCTGCGACGTCCCGTCCTCCCGCTTCGCCGTGGCCGCCGCCGGGGCCGACCCCCGGGTGCTCGCCGCGGTGGCGCTGCACCCCAACGAGGCGCCGAAGCTCGCGGCCGCCGGGGCCCTCGACGAGGCGCTCGCCGCGATCCGGGAGCTCGGGGAGCACGAGCGGGTGCGGGCCTTCGGCGAGACCGGCCTCGACTACTTCCGCACCGAGGGACAGGGCCGGGAGCACCAGAAGGCGTCCTTCCGGGAGCACATCCGCTTCGCGAAGGAGACCGGCAAGGCGCTGCAGATCCACGACCGGGACGCCCACGCCGACGTCGTCGCCGTCCTGCTGGAGGAGGGCGCCCCCGAGCGCACCGTGTTCCACTGCTTCTCCGGGGACGAGGAGCTCGCGCGGATCTGCAACGAGCACGGCTGGTACATGTCCTTCTCCGGCACCGTCACCTTCAAGAACAGCCACGACCTGAAAGCCGCGCTGCGCACCGCCCGCCCCGAGCTCGTGCTCACCGAGACCGACGCGCCGTTCCTCACCCCGCACCCCTACCGGGGCCGGCCCAACGCCAGCTACGTGGTCAACTACACGGTGCGCGGCATGGCCGGGATCCTGGAGCAGGAGCTGGAGCCGCTGTGCGAGCGCCTCTGGTCGAACACGGTGGAGGTCTACGGCCAGTTCTGACCCGTTCCCTGGCCCCGCCCCTCCCTCCTGCCCCCTCCACCCCATCCGCATCACCGAGTCCCCACATCTCGGCTGCCCACGGGTGCCGAGTCCCCACGTTGCGGCGCCCGACATCGCTGACTCCCCACACTGTGGCGTCTTGCATCGCCGAGTCCCCAGGCTGTGGTGCCTCGCATAGCCGAGTCCCCAGGCTGTGGCGTCTTGCATCGCCGACTCCCCACGTTGTGATGCCTGGCATATCCGAGTCCCCAAGGCCCGGCTGATCTTGTGCGCCGAGTCCCCACACTGTGGCGTTCACAGACGGCGAGCCCCCAGAGCCATCGCAATTCCCCAGGAACATTCATGGGGAAACACGGAAAACCTGGGGGTTCGACGGCATACCGTCGCTCACCCCCGGAAAACGGTGTGGCGCAGCAGGGCGGGTGGTGCGGCACGGTCCGGTCACTGCGGTGGCGGGGTGCCGCAACGGTGGGCGGGGCCGGGGGTGCGGGTCAGCGAGTGCGGGTCAGCGGGTGACGGCTGAGCGGCGCAGGGCAGCTTCGACCCGGGCGACGGTCGTGGCGGGGGAGCGCACGACGTCGTGCCAGCCCACCCGGATGACGGTCCACCCCAGCTCCTGGATCTCGATCTCGCGCCGTCGCTCGTTGCGGATCACGGTGGCGGCGGAGTCCGCGTACTTCGTCTCGCCGTCGAACTCGAGCACGAGCCGCTGCTCGGGCCATGCGAAGTCCGCCCGGTAGGACCCCGTCCGTCCCACGATCACCCACTGCAGTTCCGGCGCCGGCAGGCCGGACTCCGCCAGCATCAGGCGGGTGAGGGTCTCACCCACGGACTCGGAACGCGTGTCCATGGCGTCCAGCACGCGCCGCGCCCGGCGCACGCCCCGTCGGCCCGCCCACTCCGACAGGCGGTTCTCCAGCGCGATCCGCGTGAGACCGAAGCGGTGCGCCTGGTCCGCCAGGACCACGGCGTCGGTGAAGGGCAGCAACCGGGCGCAGTCCAGCAGCGTGCGCTCGCCCGAGGTGGCACGCAGGCCATGGATCGTGACGATGTCTGTCTCGGGCAGCGGCTCCTGATGCCTGACGACTCCGGCGTATCCGTTGTGGGTTCCCTGGCCCGGCCGGGTGAGCGTGTGCAGGCGGGCGGGGACACGGCGCAGATGGAGGCCGTGCACGAGGGCGGCCGAGGCGAGACAGAACACCGGTGGCACGGAGGCAGCGCGGGTGAGCGCCCGGTGCCGGAGCAACGACTGCTCCTCGGGCCTGAGCTGCCGGTAGCCGTCCGACGACGTGAAGTAGCCGGGGTGGACCCGGTGGAGCTCGCCGACACGGAGTCGACGCCGGATCTCGTGGCCGCTGAGGCCGGTGTCGTGCAACTGGGTGAGGCTCATGAGCTCGGTCATGCCCTGTTGATAGCTGGAACGACGTCTCGGTGGTCCGGCGCCGCCGCGATGAAGAACAAGCGCACGACATGGACATGCAACACAGAAATGGGGAGTGGAAATGGCGTTCCCGCCGAGCCCCCAATCCAGTCGCATTTCCCCATGCCGATTCCTGGGGACACGGAACAACATTGGGGACTCGACGCCCGCGGGGGGTGGAGCGTGGGGACTCGGCGGCAGAGGCGGCAGAGGCGGCAGACGGACGGGGAGAGGCAGGGCGCGGGGCGAGGGAGTGCGGCCGATACGATGGCTCGGTGACTGAATCCAGTGCTCCAGAGCCCGCCGCCCGCGCCCTGCTGGGACCCGCGGAGATCCGCGCGCTCGCGGAGCAGCTCGGCATCCGGCCGACCAAGACGCTCGGGCAGAACTTCGTGATCGACCCCAACACGATCCGGAGGATCATCGCCGCCGCACGGCTGGGCGAGCACGAGACGGTGCTGGAGGTGGGACCGGGGCTCGGCTCGCTGACCCTCGGGCTGCTGGACGCCGCCGAGCAGGTCGTGGCCGTGGAGATCGACCCGCCGCTGGCGGCGCAGCTGCCGCACACGGTGGAGCGGCTGCGCCCCGAGCTGGCGGGCCGGCTGACCGTGCTCGAGCAGGACGCCATGCGCGTCGAGGAGCTGCCCGCCGAGCCCACCGCCCTGGTGGCGAACCTGCCGTACAACGTGGCCGTCCCGGTGCTGCTGCACCTGCTGGCCCGCTTCCCCTCGATCCGCCGTGGGCTGGTGATGGTGCAGGAGGAGGTCGCGGACCGGCTGGCCGCCGCGCCGGGCTCCAAGGTCTACGGGGTGCCGTCGGTGAAGGCCTCGTGGTACGCCGAGGTCACCAAGGCCGGGACCATCGGGAAGAACGTGTTCTGGCCGGCCCCGAAGATCGCCTCGGGGCTGGTGCGCTTCGTGCGCCGCGAGCAGCCGGTGGCGGACGTGGACCGGGAGCTGGTGTTCGCGGCGGTGGACGCGGCCTTCGCCCAGCGGCGCAAGACGCTGCGGGCCGCCCTGGCCGGGTGGGCGGGCTCCGCCGCGGCGGCCGGGGAGATCCTCGCGGCGGCCGGGATCGACCCGGGCGAGCGCGGCGAGAAGCTGGACGTGCACGCGTTCGCCCGGATCGCCCAGGCCGGCGCCGCCGCGGGACTGACCGCGGGGGTGCGCGGGGCATGACCGCCACACCGCGCCCGGAGCGGGCCGCCGCCCCCGGGAAGGTCAACCTGTTCTTCGCCGCGGGCCCGCCGCGCCCGGACGGCTACCACGACGTCGCGAGCCTGTACTGCGCGGTGAGCACGGGGGAGACCGTGACGGCCGCACCGACCCGGGGCGCCGGCACCAGCGTGGGCGTGGCGGCGGTCCCGGGCTCGCTCGTGGCCCAGCAGATCGACCGGGGGACGTTCACCCTGGACGCGGTGCCCACCGACGGGTCCAACCTGGCGGTCCGGGCCGCCGAGGCCGTGCTCGCGCGCTTCCCGCGGCTCTCGGGCGGACTGCACCTGCAGATCGAGAAGGCCGTGCCGGTGGCCGGCGGCATGGGCGGGGGCTCCGCGGACGCCGCAGCGGCCCTGCTCGCCGTGAACCGGCTCGCCGCCCGCGTCTCCGGGGAGCCCGCGCTCGACGACGACGCGCTGCTGCAGCTCGCGGCCGGCCTCGGCGCCGACGTGCCGTTCGCGCTGACGGGCGGGGCGGCCGTGGGCACCGGGACGGGGGCGCACCTGCGGCCGGTGCCGGTCGGAGCGCCGCTGCACCTGGTCCTGGTGGCGGCCGAGGCCGGGCTGTCGACGCCCGCGGTCTACGCCGAGCTGGACCGCCTGCGCACGCACGAGGACGTCCCGCCGCCCCGGCTGCCGGCGGGCCTCGAGGAGGCCCTGCGCACCGGGCAGGCCGCCGAGCTGGCCCCGCTGCTGGCCAACGACCTGCAGGCCGCGGCCCTCTCGCTCGCCCCGCAGCTGGCGCCCGTGCTGGCCGCCGGTGCGGCCGCCGGCGTCCTGGCGAGCTTCGTGTCCGGGTCCGGGCCCACCGTGGCCCATCTCGTGGCGGAGGCTGCTGCGGCCGAGGACCTCGCGGACGTGCTCAGGGGCCAGGGAGCGCCCGCTCTCGCGGTGCGGGCTCCCTGACCCCTGGCGTTCGACCGCCGGCGCCTGGATCGGACCTGACCTCCCGGGTTCAGGCGGCGCCGGCGGACGGTCAGCGGTGCTGCGGCCCGGTCTCCTGGGCGGGCACCGGGTCCGCCGCCGGGCGGGTCTGGCGCTGCACCACGAACGCGGGCACCACGGCGGCGCCGCGGCCGCTGAGCCGCTCGAAGCGCTCCTCGAACCGGCGCAGCCGGCCCCGGGGCTCCACGGCCAGCACCACGCCGTCGACCCGGTCGGTGAGGGCGGCCAGCTCGGCCGCCCCGGCCCGCGGCGGGACCGTGGCCACGAGCAGCGAGGGCGTGGTGTCGTCCATGCCCAGCCAGTTCGTGTCGCCCAGCGGACCCACGGCCTCGGTGAGCGTGTCCGCGCCCACGACCTCGACGGTGCCGCCCCACGAGGAGACCACGTTGTCCAGGGCCCGGACGACGACCGCCGCCTGACCGGGCAGGGTCGAGTGCACGGCGATCCGGGAGCCGGGCCGCGGCACGGCGCGGTCCTCGTCCTGGGCGAGCCGGCGCAGCAGCTCGAGGGCGCCGTCCTCGTCGTCCTCGGAGTTCAGCACCACCACGGGCGAGCCGGTCGCGTCGGCGAGCCGGTCGGGCCGGCGCACGCTGCGGTCCGCGCGCTCCCGGAGGGCTCCGGCGAGGGCGCCGAGCACCAGCCCGCCGACCAGCCCGCCGGCCACGAAGAGCAGCAGCCCGGCTGAGGAGGGCTCCTGCGGCGGCGTGGCCTCGCTGATCACGCGGCCCGGGGTCGGGGCGATGAGAGCCAGGGCCGTGCGCTGCTCGCGCAGCTGCCGCAGGGAGGAGGAGTCGTCGTCGCTGCGCTCGAGGCCGGCGATGGACCGGTCGATGCGCTGCAGGGTGTCGTCGGCGGTGGTCTGCACGTCCTCGCCGCGGTCGGCGAGGTACGCGGTGGCCAGGGCGTTGGCCCGCTCGGCGGCCTGGTCGGGGTCGTCGGCGGTGACCGTCACCCGGAGCACCTGGGTGTCGTCCGGGGCAGTGGTCGAGAGCCGCTCGAGCAGGTCCTCGGCCAGTGCGGGGTCGGCCTCCTCGACGGGGACGTCCTGCAGCAGGGCCGCGGCCCGCAGGGTGATGCGCTGGGAGGCCATCGTGGCCATCTCCGTCTGCATCTCGACGTCCTCGAAGCCGGAGTCGCCCGTGAGCGGGTTCACCGCGCTCGGGGTGACGGTCATCGAGGCGGTCGCCTGGTAGGTCGGCGGCCACAGCAGGCCCGCGACCACGGCGGCGGCCAGGACCACGAGCCAGGTGCTGAGGATCGTGGGCCAGCGGCGCAGGACGCGGCGCCACGGCGGCGTCGGGTCCGCCGGCTCCGGGCGGCGCGGCCGGGTCCGGACGGTGTCGTCCCGGGTCCGGCGCCGGTCGGCGCCGATGGTGTTCAGAGTCTCGCTCATGTGGATTTCCCCCCTGGTGGATCGCGGGTCGTCTCGGACGGTGCGGCCGTGCCCGGCGTCCGCCCCCCGGCGGATCGCCGACCGCGGCCTCTCGGAAGCGCTGCCGAGTCCAGCCCGGCCGGCGGCGTCCTGATCCGATGTCGATCGATTTGAATGTTACAGATGCAAACTCAGCGGGACCACAGCAGGACCCGGGAACTGCGTGGCCTCTTCGGGCCACACGCCTCGGCGTCCGTCCCCCGGACGGCGGTCCGGCCCCGGAGCACGAGCACCGCCGCGGCGCCGGCCACCAGCAGACCGGTCAGCGCGAGGTGCACGAGCAGTCCGGTGGTGCCGGAGCCGAGCAGGGCGCGGACCGCCAGCCCGCCGCCGCCGGTGAGCACCGCGGCGGCCGCGGCGATGGCGCCCACCACGGACCAGCGCGGGGCGATGCCGAGCAGCCGCACGGACTGGAACAGGGCCAGTCCCGTGTCGGTGAGCACCGACGCCGCCCATGCCGTGGCCGCCCCCACGAGGCCCCACTGCGGGATCAGCCACAGGTTCAGGGTCACCGCCACGGCCAGGGCGGCGGACTTGTTCATCAGCTGCCAGCGGCTGCGCCCGGCCATCAGCAGCAGGGACTGCACCCCGCCGGCCGAGACGGCCAGGAGCATGGCGGAGGCGATGACGAGCATCGCGGGGTAGCCGGACTCGAAGCCCTCGCCGAAGAAGGACAGGATGACCGGCCCGAACAGCAGCAGCGTGAGGTAGAAGGGCCAGGCGCCGGCCACGAGCACCGCGGTGGTGCGGGTGAACACGGACCGGGCGGTGGCGAGGTCGTCGACCGCCAGTGCCGCGCTGATGGACGGGCCCGTGACGATGCGCGCGGTGTGGTCGAGCATGGCGCCCACCCGGATGCACCGGTTGACCACGCCGTAGACGCCCGCGGCGGCGGGGCCCAGGAACGCGGCCACGAGCAGCACGTCGAGCCACTCGAGCAGAGCCTCGACGAAGGCGGTCACGCCGCGGGCGGAGGAGAAGGACCAGAACGCCCGCCGCTGCACCGCCGTCCCCGGCGGGGCCGCGGCCCCGGGCTCGTCGCGCAGACCTCGGAGGTACCGGCGCAGCAGCACGAGGGCGAGCACGGCGACCACGGCGACCGGCACCGTCCACGCGGCGGTGAGGGCCAGCAGCCCTCCGCCGGCGAGGACGACGGCGAGGACGCCGAGCACCCGCAGCGAGGGCAGCACCACGTTCTGCAGGAAGGAGAAGGTCGGCACCCGGTGCAGCCCGCGCAGGGCGCCGAAGGCGAGGTTGAGCACGGCGCCGAGCACCAGGAAGGGCGCGGCGAGCAGGACGGCGGGGCCGACGCCCTCGGGCAGGACCCCCGGCAGGGCCGTGAGCACGGCCGCCGTGGCGGCCACGCCCGCGGCGAGCACGAGCACCGGGCGCCCCGCGATCCGCAGCACCCCGGTCACCGCGGAGCCCTGGCCCCGGGCGGTGAGGGCGGGGACCGCCCGCACCAGCCCGGTGTCGGCGCCGAAGGTCGACAGGGTCGTGGCGATCGCCAGCACGGCCACCACCTGGAAGAACTGCCCCGCCGCCGCCGCGCCCGAGGCGTTGGAGACCACCAGCGTGGCGGCGAAGGCCAGCCCCGCCCCGGTGACCACGAAGACGAAGGTCAGCGAGCCCGAGCGCGCCAGCGGCTGCGGGCTCACAGCCCCTCCCCGTAGCGCCGGGAGCGCAGCAGCACGGCCAGGCTCAGGCTGATCAGGATGAACTGCACCGCGTCCAGGCCGTAGTAGGTGAAGAACAGGCACGCGGCCACGGGCGCGGAGTGCACGAGCAGCCCGGTGGTGCTGCGGACCTTCAGGGTCATCAGCGTGGTCCCGTGCAGGTAGGCCATGAACAGGCCCAGGCCCACGAGCCCGTAGCAGAACATCAGGGTCCAGACGTAGCCCTGGGTGCCCATCTCGATGCCGACGGTCTCGTCGTAGAGGGGCGCCCCGTAGCCCAGCAGCGGCGAGTCCAGGGTGGCCAGGAAGGTGTCCCGGTACAGGTCGGAGCGGGTGCCCGTGCTGTCGCTGTACTCCTGCCGGCCCATGATCCGCTCGACGGCGCCGCTGGCCACGAGCCAGCCGCCGACGGCGGCCACGCCCGCGATCCCGGCCAGGGCGACCCCGATCCGGCCCCGCAGGACCATCCGGACCATCACGTACCCGAGCGCCACGGCGATGCCGAGGAACATGCCCCGGTTGGTCGTGGCCACGGCCGGGGCGAGCGAGGCCAGCAGCCCGGCCACGATCAGCAGGTGCCGGGCGCGGAAGCGCACCGTGGTCAGGTAGGCGAGCACCAGGGGCGTGAGGAGCACGAACCCGGAGCCCCACCCGTTGGTGTACGGGAACGGGGCGGCCGGCCGGTTGTAGGGCTCGGGCGCCCCCCAGGGCATCTGGACCTCCGCGAGGGGCGGGAAGAAGAAGTTCTGCACGAGCGCGTTGGAGGTGATGCCCTCCGGCAGCAGCAGCCCGATCGGGGTGGTCAGCCGCGCCTCGGGGATCACGAACGTCAGCAGGCCGAGTCCCACGAGCGTGGCCCACGCGACCACGGCGGCCCGCAGGAACCGCCGGTGGTCCAGGGTCTCCCGGGCGTTCCAGTAGTAGACGAAGTAGATCAGCGCGGCGAAGATGTTCACCCAGCGCAGCGCGAAGCCCATCCAGGAGCCGAAGCCCTCGATCTGCACCGAGCTCGCCGCCATCCAGAGCAGGAACACGCCGAGCACCCACGCCGGCCACGGGACCGTGGTGCCGCGGCGGAGCACGAGCAGGAAGAGCATGGCCACGGCGAGCAGCGCCGGGGCGAACTGCAGGGCCCCGGAGGCCCAGATCAGCGGCAGCCCCCAGAACAGGACCAGCAGCGGCCAGGCGGGCAGGGCGGCGGTGGTGCGGCGGACCGGGGCCGGCCGCACCACCGAGGGACTCAGGAGGGCCACGGCAGCCTCACACTCCTCGGCCGAAGAAGGACACGGCGTTCTGCAGCCGCTCGGCGCTGACCGCGCCGCTCGCCACGGCCAGGGCCCCCCAGGCCCGCAGCTGCCCGCGGTCCCGGCGCAGCGCGGCCCGGGCCCACCGCACGGCCTCCCGGCGGTCGCCGCGAGCGGCGTGGGCGAAGGCGACCTGGCCCGCCATCAGGGCCGTGCCCCGGTCGGAGGTCTCGAACTCGGGGAACTTGCGCAGCATGTAGGTCAGGGCGTCGGCCATGTCCCCCCACTGCTGGCGGAAGAAGGAGGGCCGGTCCCAGCGCACGGTCAGCACGGTCTCGGGCACGGAGTGCACCGGGGCGTGCCGGGCCAGGCGCAGCAGCAGGTCGTAGTCCTCGCCGTAGGAGGAGGGCAGGTCCTCGTCGACGAGGCCCACGGGCCCGTACAGGTCGGCGCGGCGGCAGATCAGCGCGGAGGGGTGGATCTCCATCATCCGGTCGGCCAGCAGCTCGGGGAAGGTGGCCACGGCCTGCGGGACGCGCCGGATGGTGCGCTCGTGGGAGACGATCTCGATCGCGCCGGCGATCGCCGAGGCCTCCGGGTGCCGGTGCCAGTGCGCCACCTGCCGGGCGAGCTTGTGCGGGGCCCACACGTCGTCGTCGTCGCAGAAGGCGACGATCTCCCCGGTGGCGGCGTGGACGCCGGTGTTGCGGGCGCCCACCAGGCCGGGGGAGCGGGTGTTGGGCACGGTGCGCAGCTCCACGCCGGCCGGGACGCGGACGTCCTCGAGCGGGTCCACCTCGATGCGGTCGAAGACGACCACGACCTGGACGGGCCCGGCGTAGTCCTGCTCGACGATCGCGCTGACCGCCTCGCGCAGCATCTGCGGCCGCCCGGCGGTGGCGATCAGGACGGACACGGACGGGTGCTCGGTGCGGAAGCCGGCGGCGGCGGCCGGGGCCGGGGTGAGGACGTCAGCGGACATGGCGGGTGCTCCTGTCGGTCGGGAGGGCGCCGACGGCGTCGGCGCCCGGGGCGGTGTCGGCGGGCCGGGCGGTCAGGCCCAGGTACTTGCGCCGCATCGAGACCGCGCTGATCGCCGCGAGGGCGGCCAGCAGGATCGCGTAGGCGGGCAGGAAGAGCGCGGGGATCCCCCAGAGGAGGAAGATCCAGCAGGTGACCCCCGCGTCGGTGGGCAGATTGAGGAAGGAGCGCAGCGTCCCGCCCGAGGGCGGCCCGGCGATCCCGCCCTTGCGCCGCAGCTGCTCGGCGAGGATCTGGCTCATGAACTGGCCGACCTCCACGAGCACGAACAGCGCGGCGAGCACGGCCAGGGCCGCGGCCGGGAAGGCCTCCGGCCGCGGGTGCAGCAGGGCGGCGGCCGCCACGGCCAGGTGCAGCGCCGGGGTCCGGATCGAGTCGACCACGTGGTCGAGCCACTCCCCGGCCGGCGAGCCGGTGCCCGTGAGCCGGGCCACCTGCCCGTCGGCGGAGTCCAGGACGTAGCCGGCCGCGAGGAGCACGGCGACGACGACGCCGGTGGCCGGGGCCGGCGGGACCGCCACGAGCACGGCCAGTCCCGCCGCGGAGAGGAGCGCGCTGAGGGCGGTCACCCCGTTGGGGGTCAGCCCCGCCGCGGCCGCCTCGGCCGCGGCGTAGCGGGCCAGCGGGCGGTTGACCCACCGGGTGTAGGCCGGGACCCCCTGGCCGGGCTTCTGCGCGGCGCGCAGCCCGGCCAGGGCCTCCGGGAAGGTGGGCCGGCGCCGCGGGGCGCCGGCGCCGCCGGTGGTGGCGGTGGTGCTCATGCCGCGTCCTCCGGGCGGGGCGCCAGCTCGAGGTCGAAGCTGGCGTCCGGGGTCGCCCGGTAGTCGAGGTGCATGCTGACGCTGACCACGTTGACCCCTGCCTTCAGGGCCGAGGCCGGCACCACGGCGGTGACCGGGTCGGCGAGGGCGGCGGTGGTGCGCCGGGCGCCCAGCGTGTAGCTGGTCCAGTCGAGGTCGCCCTCCGGCATGTTGGACCGGACGATCTCCTTGCCGTTGACCCGCACCACGATCCCGTCGTCGGCCCGGGTGGTGAGCTGCAGGTCCCCGAGCGCCGCCGGGTCCGCCACCGTGAACTCCTTGCGGAACTGGGTGGCCACCGGCCGGCGCCCGTCCGTGGTCAGCTCCGTGGCCACCGGGGTGCCCCAGCCGAACGGTGCCTTCCCCTTCAGCCAGCCCGTGACCGCGCCGGCCTCCTGCCAGTCGTCCTCCGGCGCCGAGTCCTCGTGCCGGTAGGACCACTCGGCCCCGCGGGCGATGACGTCGGGCAGCACCGCGGGCGCCTCGGGCTGCTCGCCCTCGGTGACCACGGCCTTCAGGTCGAAGCTGGCGTCGGTGGTGTTCGTCCAGTTGGAGTGCATCTCGGCGGCGATGACGTTCTTGCCGTCGCGCAGCATCCAGCCGGGGACCTCCACCGTGACGGGCTCGGCCACCGCGGTGGCGGTCCGGCGCGGGGCGGTCGCGTACGTCCCGGACGACAGCACCCCGTCGGGCAGGTTGCTGCGGGTCACCTCTTCCCCGTTGACGTAGACGGCGATGCCGTCGTCGGCCCGGGTGGTGAGGGTCAGCTTCTCGACCGTGGAGGCATCGGCCACCTGCACCGACCGGCGGAAGTAGGTGGTAAGCGGGCGGGTGCCGTCGGCCACCAGCGTGGTCCTCACCTGGTCGCCGCCCCAGCCGAGCACGGCCGAGCCCTGCTTCCAGGAGGCGTCGTCGAAGTCCGTCGACGCCCAGCCGCGGGCCGGCGGGTTCTCGCGGTCGTGGTGGTACCGCCACGCGGCGCCCTCGGCGACGAGCGCATCCGGATCGGCCGGCTGCTGCGGCTCCTCGGCCGGCGGCTTCTCCTCCTCCGCAGGGGGCGCCGGCTGGGTGCCGGCGACGGTCTCGACGGTCAGGTCGAAGCTGGTGTCCGTGGTGTTGGTCCAGTTGGAGTGCATCTGCGCGGCGATGACGTTCTCGCCGTCGCGGAGCATCCCCGCGGGGACCTCGACCACGACCGGCTCGGCCTCGGCGACCGCGGTCCGCCGCGGGGTCAGCGCCCACGGGTGGTCCTCGAGGGAGCCCTCGGCCAGGTTGGACCGCAGGACCTCGTGCCCGTTGACGTGGACGGCGATGCCGTCGTCGGCCCGGGTGGTGATCTTGAGCTTCGCCACCGCCGAGGCGTCGGCGACGTCCACGGTGCGGCGGAAGTAGCTCACCAGCGGACGGGTGCCGTCGGCCACGAGAGTGGTCCTCACCTGGTCGCTGCCCCAGCCGAGCACGGCCGAGCCCTTCTGCCACGAGGTGTCGTCGAACTCGGTGCCGGCCCAGTCCGCGGCCGGGGGGTTCGCCCGGTCGTGGTGGTAGCGCCACTCGGCGCCGGCGGCCACGAGCGCATCGGGACCGGCCGGTTCCTCGGCCGGTGGCTCCTCTGCGGGCGGCTCCTCCTCGGCGGGCGGCGCCGGCTGCGTGCCGGCGGTGGCCACGGCGGTGAGGTCGAAGCTGGCGTCGGTGGTGTTCGTCCAGTTGGAGTGCATCTGGGCGGAGATCACGTTCTTGCCGGTCTTCAGCGCCGATCCGGGCACCTCGACCACGACCGGCTCGGCCACCGCGGTGGCGGTCCGGCGCGGGGCTGTGGCGTACGGGTCGTCGGTGAGGGAGCCGTCGGTGACGTTGGAGCGGACCACTTCCTTGCCGTTGACGAAGAGGACCACCCCGTCGTCGGCGCGGGTCGTGAGGGTCAGCTTCGCGACCTTCGTGGCGTCGGCCACGTCCACGGTCCGGCGGAACTGGGTGACGATCGGGCGGGTGCCGTCGGCCACCAGCGTGGTCTTCACCGAGGAGTCGCCCCAGCCGAGCACGGCCGAGCCCTGCTTCCACGCGGAGTCGTCGAAGCCGGTGGACGTCCAGTCCGCACCGGGCGAGACGTCACGGCTGTGGTGGTACTTCCACGTGGCGCCCGCGGCGATCAGGGTGCTGGTGCCGGGCTCGGGCTCGGGCTGCGGCTCGGGGGCCGGCTCCGTGCCCGCCGGCACCACCGGGGTGGAGGCGGAGACGTTGCCCGCGGCGTCCGCCGCGCGCACCGCGTACCGGGCGCCGTCCACGTGCGGGACCTTCAGGCTGGTGCCCGTGGCGGTGCCGACCGGCCGGTCGTTGCGCAGCACCTGGTAGGTCACCCCGGACTCGGGGGCCGCCGTCCAGGTGAGGGCGTCGGAGGTCCCGTCGAGGCCGACCTTCAGGCCCGTGGGCGCGGCCGGGGCCTTGGCGTCCCGCGGGGCGAAGCGGAGGAAGCCGCCGGACCACTGCGGGGAGCCGGTGGAGGAGACGCTGCGGTTGACGTCGCCGCCGGTCCACAGGACCCCGTTGCTGTCCATCAGCGTGGCCCAGATGCCCCAGCCGCCGAAGCCCTTGATCTCGGGGTTGAAGCCGGGGATGAAGCGTCCGCTGCCGGCGTCCCAGGCGCCGATCGCGTTGATCCGGTCGGCCACCGTGGTCGGCTGGGTCGAGAGCCGGGTCCACTTCGTGGCGCCGGCGTTGAACCAGTTGAAGCAGTGGCACGCCCCGAAGACCGTG
This sequence comes from Kocuria cellulosilytica, assembly GCF_040981245.1. Taxonomy (NCBI): domain Bacteria; kingdom Bacillati; phylum Actinomycetota; class Actinomycetes; order Micrococcales; family Micrococcaceae; genus Kocuria; species Kocuria cellulosilytica. The sequence goes on from NZ_JAVFWZ010000006.1 coordinate 223,809, forward strand.
CTGTCGGTCGAGGTGATCGCCTGGATGTCGCCACCGGCGGTGGTGATGCCCGTGGAGGTGCGCTGGAAGGTGGAGCGGTCGAAGCCGAACATCGAGTGCTCGGCGCCACCGGCCCACACCGTGTTCCCCTGCTCTCGCACGGCGAGCTGGAAGCCGTCCTGACCCGGGTTGGCGTAGTCCACCGGGATGGACGGGTCCCAGGTCCAGGTGTCCAGAGGGGCGCCGGCGGTGGTCCGCACGGACGCGAGCCGGAACGCCGAGGCGTCCTGGGACTGGTTGAAGTAGCCGGCCGCGTAGAGCCGGTCGCCCTTCGTAGAGGCGTCGATGCTGGTCACCGTGCCGTTGAACTCGGGGTTCCAGGAGGTGTCCGGGGTGCGCGTGGAGATCTTCACGCGGGCGCCGGCGCGGGCGTAGACGCGGCCGGTCTCCTGACCGCCGCTGAGGTGGGTGAAGGCGCCGCCCAGGTAGAGCCAGTCGCCCTGCACGTCGAGGGTGCGCACCTGCAGGACGCCGTTGGTGAGGAGGTTCTCCACCTTGAGGTTCCAGGCGGTGTCCACCTTGCCGGTCGTGGCGTCGAGCACCACGAAGCCGGGGGAGCTCACGCCGTTGACCGTGCTGAAGCGCCCGCCCACCGCGAGCCGGTTGTTCGGCAGCTCCGCGAGGGCCTTGACCTGGCCGTCGAAGACGGGGCGGAAGTCGGTGCGCAGCTCACCGGTGTTGACGTCGAAGGCCGCGAGGTAGGACTGGGCCACCCGCCCGGTGCCGGCCGCGTTGCGCTGCATGGCCTTGAAGTTGCCGCCGGTGAAGACCGTGCTCCCGATCTGCTCGAGGGCCTGCACCTCGGTGTTCATCTCCTCGCCCTGACCGTCGGCGCGCTCCACGGCCCCCCACTTGGTGGGCTCGGCGCCGCTGTTGGGCAGGGCCCGCTGGGCGATCGCGGCGGTCCCGGAGTCCGGGATCTCCTTGCCGCTGAAGGACTTCTGGTCGACCTTGGGCCGCAGGTACACCTGGGTGAAGGGCATGGCGCCCTTGCCGCCCGTGGCCGGCGACCACAGGTAGGTGGTCGACGTGTTGCTGCCGGCCATCTCGTCGCCGTATCGGAAGCCGCGCTGCCAGCTGGTCTCGGCGGTGTCCTCGAAGCGCATGCGGGCTGTGCCGGTGGTGCCGATGTCGTTGGTGGTGCCGCTGGTCCCGGAGGCCACGCTCCCGCCGTAGGTGAACGAGTAGGAGGTCACCGGGGTGCGGGAGCCGAAGGCCCAGTTCCAGTACGGCTTGGCGGAGATCTTCATCCGCCCCTCCTGCCAGGTGGTGCCCGCGGCGTCCCGGGCCCGGCGCAGCCGGATGCCGTCGTCGAGGGAGTCGGGACGCTGCCCGTTCAGGAGGTCGTCGACCGTCTCCGAGGACAGCTGCTTGGGCGCGAAGGCCGCGGTGCCCGTGACCGTGGAGGAGACGTCCTTGGGCGTGCCCACGCCCTGGTAGTACTCCTTCCAGTCGTTGCGGCCGCGGCCCACGAGGACCCAGCCGCCGCCGTCGGTCACCTGGTCGCAGTAGAACTGCTCGGGTGCGGTCATCGCCGGGGTCACCAGCCAGTAGACGCCGGAGGCCGACTTCGGGTCCTTCTGCTTGATCTCCCAGCAGGACGCCGCGGCCGAGGCCGCGGTCTTGCCGTCGACGGGCGGCGCCTCGGCGGCGCCCGACGGGGCGAACGTCAGCAGCGTCGTGGCGACGGCCAGGACGGTGCCGATGCTCAGGCTCGCCCTGGTGCGGGCCGTGCGGGCCCGGCGCCGGGCCCGGTCCGCCCGGGGCGGGGTGTTCGTGTTTCCCATGGTGTGGTTCCTCAACAGGTTCGTGCGGTCGGGTCAGCAGGTCGGGTCGTCGGGGAAGCCGTGCTGGACGACTTGCCAGGACTCACCCGGTTGGCGGAAGAGGTCGTAGTTGTGCAGGGCCTTCCGGCCCTTCTGCTTGCCGCTGACGACCACGCCGTCACGGTCCACCACGGTGACCTCGGAGGAGTCCAGGCAGACCGTCACGCGCACGGCCTCGCCGTCGTCCGTGGGCAGCGGGGCGGAGACGGGCTCGCCGACGACGACGGGCGCCCCGCGCTGCTCCCAGCCCTGGTGCTCGAACTCGGCCAGGGACGCGAGGATCTCCTGGAGCGCGGCACCGGTGGCGGACTCCTCGGCCACCGCGACGGCGGCCGGGTCCAGCTCGGCGGGCTCCTGACCGGCGTCCAGCTCGGCGGCGGACTGCGGGTTGCCCGGGTCCTCCGGGGCCGGCTCGTCCGAGGGGACGAAGGCCTCGTGGGCCTCGAGCGCCGCCTCGATCTGCTCGACCTCCGGCGCGTCGGCGGCCACGGGCTCCGCCGAGGGCAGGTCCTTGGCGCTGACCTCCTGCGGCGTCTCCAGCTCCACCACGGTGTTGGCCTCGAGGGCCTCCGCCGCCGGGTCGTCGCCGGCGGCGCCGCAGCCGGCCAGCAGACCGGCGAGCACGAGCCCGCCGAGCAGCCGGTGCGCAGTACGGACAGTGGGACCTCGAGTGCTCGATGTGCACGACAGGTCAAGGATCATGTCAGCTCCCCCCAGATCTGAACTTCCGGCGCCGAATGGCCGGCGCCGCGGTGATCCGCCGCGGGTTGTGGGTCGAGGGACCCCCGCGGCCACCCGGACGACCCCCCGTCCGGATTCATTGGATCGCATGGAGTCTAACCCCGGTGTTAACGATCGGGAACGGATTTCGGTGTCCCCTTTTCTGACCCTCCTTTTCGGATGCAAACGCAGGTTTCTCCGCAGTAGGGTGAGGCGATCACCGGAATTTCCCGAAGCAAATGGGGAGTCCGGACGCAGCACGGGACGGCCGCGGCTCGGGGGAGCGCGGCGTCCGGCGAACGCAGGGGGACGTTGTGGCGGGGGAGACACCAGTACCGGTACCAGCAGGGGCGCGCCGGCGTCGGAGGGCGCAGCTGCCCGTGCGGCAGTTCGCGCACCTGGACGCGATGCGGGCCGCCGCGGTGATGCTCGTGGTGCTCGCGCACGCCGGCCTGGAGCTGGTGCCGGGCGGCAGCGGGGTGACGATCTTCTTCGTCATCTCCGGGTTCATCATCACGCACCTGGTGCTCAAGGAGCACCGGCGCAGCGGGGGCTTCGACATCGCGGGGTTCTACCGCCGGCGGGCCCTGAAGCTGGCTCCGCCGCTGCTCGTGGCCCTGGTGCTGCCCACCGCCGTGTACGCGTGGCTGGTGCGGCCGGTGAACCTCGGGGACGTCCTGGGTCAGGTCTTCTTCTTCTTCAATTGGCGCTACACGGACTCCCAGGTGGACGTGCTGCCCGGCTCGATCGTGGTGTGGAGCCTGTCCATCGAGGAGCAGTTCTACGTGGCGTTCGCGCTGATCTGGCTGCTGCTGGTGGGCCGGCGCCGGCCGGCCACCGCGCTGGCCGTGCTGGCGGGGATCGCCGCGCTCGCCTCCGCGGGCGCGCGGGTGGCCCTGCACCTGGGCGGGGCGAGCGCGGACCGGATCTACTTCGGCACCGACACCCGGCTCGAGGCCATCGCGATCGGGGTGCTCGCCGCGATCTGGTACGCCCGGGCCACCCGGGAGGGCGCGGCCGGCGTCCCGGCGTGGTGGGGCCGGGACCGGGTCCTGGTGCTGGCCGTGCTGCTCTACCTCGGCTCGCTGCTGATCCGGGACGAGCTCTTCCGCGAGACCGTCCGCTACACGGCGCAGGCGTTCGCGGCGTGCCTGGTGGTGCTCTGGGGCCTGCACGGGCCCACCGGCCGGCTCGGTTCCCGGGTGCTGGCGGGGATGCGGTGGAAGCCGATCCAGCTGCTGGGGCTGGCCAGCTACAGCATCTACCTGCTCCACCTGGGGGCCGGGCACGCGCTGACGGCGGTGTTCGGCGAGCTGCCGGGGCCCGCCGGGGTGGCCCTGCGCGTGCTGGTGGGCACGGCCGCCGGCATCGCCTGCTGGTGGTTCGTCGAGGAGCCCGTGGCCCGCTGGCACCACCGCCGCCGGACCGGCCGGCGCGCTGCGCCGGCGGCCGTTCCGGTCCCGCCGGAGCCGTCCGGAGAGCAGACCGCCGTGCCGTCGGGCGAGCACGCCGCCGGGCGGCCGGCCGAGCCGGCGGCCGGACAGCCGTCCGGGCAGCCGTCCGGGCAGCCGTCCGGGCAGCCGTCCGGGCAGCCGGTCGGTCAGCCGTCCGGCTGAGTCCGCACCCGCCCGTGCGCCCGCGTCCTCCGGTTCGCGGGCGGACGGGCCCACAGATTTCCGCCGCGCGCCTCCGGGGCGCGCGGCGAGCAGACCGAGAAGGACTTCCGGCGTCGTCCGGGCGGTCCACCGGGCCGGGGCACAGGAGGCCCCGGCAGGATCCCGAGGGGGGAATGACTGACATGAGCACCGACAAGCACGCACCGCGCGTGGGCTACGCGGCCGGGGCGTTCGACCTGTTCCACGTGGGGCACCTGAACATCCTGCGCCAGGCGAAGCAGCACTGCGACCACCTGATCGCCGGGGTCGTCTCGGACGACCTGATCGAGATCACCAAGGGTCACCGGCCGGTGGTCTCCCTGCGCGAGCGGATGGAGATCGTCGAGCACATCCGCTACGTGGACCAGGTCCACGCCGAGGTGCTGCTGGACAAGCTGGACACCTGGGAGCAGCTGCGCTTCGACGTGTTCTTCAAGGGCGACGACTGGCGCGGCACCCCGAAGGGGGAGCGGCTCGAGCGGGAGTTCGCGGCGGTGGGCGTGGAGGTCGTGTACTTCCCGTACACGGTGCACACGTCGTCCACGAAGCTGCGGGCCGCCCTCGAGGTGCTCTCGCTCCCGGTGGCCTGAGGCTCAGCGCGGGGACTCCGGGGGGAGCTCCCGCCCGGAGTCCTCGCCGGACCACGGCGGCCGCGGGCGCCCCTGCGGCGATGCCGGCGAGGAGCCCTGCGCGCGAGGTCCTTCGGGCGACCCCGGCCCCTGCGGGGACTCCCGGGAGGTGTGCCGCTGGTTCGGCTGCCCCGGGGGCGGGCCCATCTGCGGCGGCCCCGCCGGGGAGCCGTACCCGGGACCCGCGGGCCCCGAGCCGGCCTGCCCCGGTCCCACGGGCCCCGATCCCACAGGTCCTGAGCTCGCCGGCCAGGACCCGCCGTACCGCGGATCGCCGGAGGACGCGCCGGGGTGGCCCCGGTCCGCGCGCCGACGTGCCCGGCCGCGGCGGGCGGCGTCCCAGGCCCACACCACCAGGGCGCCCACGCCGAACAGCGCCACGAGCAGGGCGACGACGGGACCCAGGAAGGGCACGGCCCGCAGCAGCACGTAGATCAGCAGGCCGAGGGCCAGGGCGAGCACGCGCTTGCCGAAGCGCGCCGGGGCGCGGTCCCGCAGCAGCAGGGACCCCGTCGTGTACGCGACCACGACCGGTGCCAGCAGGGCCACGGCGAGCACCAGGCCCAGGACCAGCACGAGGTCGAGGACCACGCCCGCGGCCACGACCGCGGCGGCCAGCCCGGCCAGGGTCAGCCAGCCCAGGGCGATGGCCAGCAGGACCGCCACGGCGAGCACCGCGAGCACGGCGACGGCCGTGCCGACGACCGCCAGCGCGCCCCACCCGAGGCTGACCCAGGGCCGGGCCCGGAGCGTGGCCGCCGCCCCGGTCGTGGCCCGGGGCATCAGCCACAGCGCGAGCAGGCCGACCAGGAAGAGCGTGACGAACAGGCGCAGCCCGTCGATCAGCAGCGCGAGCGGGCCGGCCGGGCCGACGGCCTCCTCCTCGACCACCACCGGGTCGTAGACGACGTCGCCGGCGATCTCGGCGCCCGGGGCGATCACGGCCTCCGTCCCGGACCGGTAGGACAGGTCCCCGCCGAGGCGCGCGGCGTCGGTCAGGGTCAGGCCCGGGTCCACCCGGGGCACGGCGACGCCGGTCGTGGGCGCCCACGCGGCCCCGGCCTCGTCGGCGGCGCCCACGTCCGCCTGCACGTCCCCGCCGATCGCGCCGGCCAGGGCCAGGGCGGCGGCCCCGGCGGTCACGTCGCCGTCGACGCTGCCGGCCAGCAGGGCCTGGTAGGCGCCGAGGAGGACGTCCCCGCCGATCTCGGCGCCGGGGCGCGTCTCGAGGCTGAAGCCGGCCGTGACCAGGTCGTCGGCCACCCGGGCCTGCTCGCCGAGGAGGAGCACCTGGCTCGCCACGCGGGCGTCGTCGCCCACGGTGCCCTCGATCACCACGGTCTGGGCCGCGGCCATCAGGTCCCCCTCGACCGTGCCGTTGACCGTCACCGTCCCGCCGGCGACCAGGAGGTCGCCGCGCACCGTGCCGTCGACCACCACGTCCCCGCCGGTCACGTACAGGTCGTCGTCCACGACCTCGTCGGCCGCCACCACCACGTTCTCCTCGCCGCGGATCTCGGCGGCACCGGCGGGGGCGGCGAGCAGGACGCCCGCGAGCGCGAGGACCAGCAGGCTCAGCAGGGCCAGGAGGGTCGGCAGGCGGCGGCGGAACGGGACGGGCGAGGTGCGGGGCACCGGCAGGGTCTCCATGGCCCCGAGTCCACGCCCGGGCCGGGACGGAGTCAAGGAACCGGCCAGTGTGACGGCGCCCCGCCATGTACCCGCGCGTAGGTGAAGAGGTGGTCACGGTTGCGGACCGTTCCTGATGGGGGCGCAGTGCCGGTCCTAGCCTGAGGGCGGCGCGCGGTGGGCGCGCGGAGGGAACCGACCGGGGGGTGGGTCATGACAAGAAGACTCGGAGCAGGCGTGGTCACGGCAGTCGTGGTGCTGGCGGGGCCGCTGCCCGCGGCGCTCGCGCACGGGGACGACCCGCCGGCGGGGCCGCGCGTGGTCGCGGACGGACTGGACAACCCGCGCCAGCTCAACCGGGACCAGGACGGCGCCCTCGTGGTGGCCGAGGCGGGCCGCGGCGGCACGGAGTGCGTCGGGGCCCGGTGCGCGGGGCCGAGCGGCGCCGTCACCCTGATCGAGAACCCGGGACGGGACACGCCCACGGTGTCGACCGTCGTGGAGGGGCTGCTGTCCGTGGCGGCCCCGGACGGGAGCTTCGCGGAGGCGCCCGCCGGTGCGGACGCCACCGACGTGGCGGGGCAGTACATCATGACGGGCTACGACCCCGAGCGGATCGACCTCTCGGTGTTCGAGGCCCGCGGCGGGGCGATGTTCGTGGCCGGCACCGAGGAGAACGGGGAGAAGTACCTCGTCTCCTACGCCGACCTTCAGGCGGCCGAGGAGGAGCTCAACCCGGACGGCGCGCAGGTCGACTCGAACCCGTACGCGATCCTGTACGTGGACGAGGACGACGAGGTGTCCCCGGACGGCTACGCGCTCGTGGCCGACGCCGGGGCCAACACCGTGTGGAAGGTCGAACCGGACTTCGCCACCGCCACGGAGGACTCGCCGCCGGAGTACGAGATCACCGCGTGGGCCACGTGGCCGACCACCGTGCTGCCGGACGGGACGGACGACCCCGAGGGCCCGGCCGAGTTCGTGCCGACGTCCCTGACCGCGGACCGGCACGGCAACGTCTACGTGGGCGGTCTGGGGTCGGTCCGGCCGGGTGAGGCCTCGGTCGTGCAGTTCTCCGCGGACGGCACCGAGCTGCAGCGCTGGGACGGCTTCACCGCGGTGACCGGCGTGGCCGTGGACCGCGGCCACCTGTACGTCTCGCAGCTGTTCGGGCCGACCCCGCCGATGCCTCCGGGGAAGACCCCGGCGGACGAGGCGCCGTCCACGCCGGGGAAGGTGCCCGGCCAGGTGGTGGTGCTGCACCGGCACCACGAGGACGCCGCCCGGTACGCGATCGACGTCCCGCTCCCGGCGGGCCTGGCGACCGGCCGGCACGGCGAGGTCTACGCCTCGGTGAACAGCGTGGCCACCGCCGAGGGCATCGCGGCGGGCCCGCAGAACCCGTTCGGCGCCGTCGGCGGCGGAGCGGTCTGGGAGCTGGACTTCTCCGACGCCTACCGTCTGGAGGACGCCGAGGAGTAGGGCAGGACGGAACGACGACGACGGCGGGCGGTGGCGGGTCCAGCCACCGCCCGCCGGCGCCTGGTGCGCCTCCACGCGCACGTGCCGCACGATCCGTTGCGTGCCCGATGACGGCGCCGGGCGACCGGGCTATTCGGCGTGCACGAAGCTCGCGCCGAGCACCTCGCCGGAGGCGTCGAGGGCCTCCACCGCGAGGTACGGTGCTGCGGGCGGTGCCGGGATCCGGGTCTCGAAGCCGTCCTTGTCCACGACCGCGTGCTCCGCGGCGCCGGCCTCGTCGTCACCGGCCAGCAGCCGCCATTGCGCGACCTCCGTCGCGCCGTTCCAGCTGACGTAGGCGCTGTCGCCGTCGACGACGAGAGCGGGTGGTTCGGCCGGGGTCCCCGTCCACTGCGCGGCGTAGGCCCGGTAGCTGTCGAAGGGGGCGGTGGCTGCGTCGTAGACGACCTCACCGTCCGGGGTGTATTCGGTGTAGTAGTGCTCCCACCCCCATCCGACGAGCAGGTTGCCGTTGTCGAGCCGGGATGCATTGGCCATGTAGTCGGACAGCCGCGGCTCGGGCGGGTCGAGCTGCCGTGCGATGCCGGCCGTCCCGGCGTCCTCGTCGAGCTCGAGCCACAGCACCCGCGAGTTCTCGCGGTAGGCCGGTGTGGCCGCGTTGTCGAAGATCCGGATGGTGCCGTCCTCGTCGCGCTGGGCGTCGTGCTGCCAGGAGAAGTAGGCCTCCTCGGACAGCTCGAAATCGCTGTCCGTGCCGCCGAGGGTCCAGTTCACCTCGCCGGTCTCGACATCGATGTTGTAGACGGCGTGGGTGTTGCGGCCCGAGACCAGCAGCGATCCGTCGTCGTCGATCTGGGCCGAGTTGATGTGGAAGTAGTCGAGCGGGTTCTCCTCGGTGCCCAGGGCTTCGTCCCACGTCTGCTCCGTGACGGAGGTCTGGAGGGTGGCCGAGACCGGGACGTGGTCCAGGGCACTCCACTCGAACAGCACGTCACCGCTGGCGATGTCGACCTCCTGCACCACCCCGTCCAGGACCCATCCGTCCTGCGGTCCCCCGATGCCGCTGAGATCGGCCCGGGTGGGAACGTAGGCCACCCACAGCATGGTGTCCTGATCGGTGATGCGGAACTCGTGGAAGTCGGGCCCTTCCACGGCCAGACCACCGGCGGCGGACACCCGGCGGACCTCCTGATAAGACGAGTCGACCATCACGACCTCGCCGTACCCGTGGCCCTTCTGGTCGCTGCCCTCCCACCAGGTCAGCACCGGCTCGCCGTCGTAGGTCTGCACCAGGGCGTTGTGGACGTAGTCGTTGGCGTCGTCGATGTCGTCGAAGCCCTGCAGCCACAGCGGATCGCCGTTCCCGTCCAGGACGGCGTTGGCGATGGACTGCTCCTCGGCTTCCGTGTTCCTCGGGGAGAGCACGATCACGCCCTCGTAGGCCTCGTCGGCAGCCGGTCCCGGGGTGATCTCGGCGCCGAACTCCTCCAGGTCCGGCCTGGTCCGGTAGGCGTCGTGGTCGCCGTCGAAGACGGGCGACCGTGCGATGGGCGCGTCGTCGGTCGGCGACGCCTGGGCGCTGTCGGCTGCCTCACCGGTGGAGTCGCTGGGGACGGAGCACCCGCTCAGCACCAGGACGGCCACAGCGGTTGGTCCCAGCAGCAGAGGACGATGTCGTTGCGGAGATGGTTTCATGTGACCCAGCCTACGTTCGCGCTGGTCGGAGCGGGTTTGCCACACCGATTCCTCGTTCGTGATGGTCAGGATCGGCTCGTCAGCCGATGGCCGCGAGGAGCCGCTCCGCGACCTCCAGGCGCCGCCGGGCCCGGTGCGGCGGACCGCCCGAGCGGCGGGCGCCGGCCACCAGGGACAGGGCCACCCCGGCGCAGCGCACCCGCAGCGCGGCGGGATCCACGACCTCGTCGAAGCCGGCGAGCAGGCGTTCCACGAGGGCCGGTGCGTGCGTGTAGCGGTCGTGCACCGTCGGCAGGACCGCCAGGTGGGCGACCAGGCAGGCGAGGTCGTCCACGCGGTGGCCGGGGCCCACGGCGTCGACGTCCAGCAGCCCCGTCAGCGGACCGAACTCCCCGCAGGCGTCCGGGTCCACGAGCAGGTTGGCCTCGTAGAGGTCCCCGTGCGCGGGCACCGTGGGACCGGGGTCCGTGTCCCGGCGGGCGCGGTCGATCGCCGCGGCGAGGCGCTCGATGCGCGCGCGCTCCTCGGGCAGGGCCACCGCGGCCGCGTGCCCGTAGGCCAGGATCCGGTCCGTCCAGGACGGGCGGGAGGGCAGCTCGAGGGCGGTGGCGGGCAGGGCGTCGAGCAGCGCGAGCACGTGCTCGGGACGCAGTGCGGCGGCGCCGTCCGCCCGCACGGACGCGGCCAGCGGCGCGCCGGGCAGCTGCCGGAGCACCACGACGTCCTGGACCGGCTCGCCCTCGGGCGCGGGTACGGGCAGGCCCGCCTCGAGGAGCATCCGGTGCCGGGCGTGCAGGGCCGCGGCCCTGCCCTGCCGCAGCACCTTGAGGTAGCGCACCTGCGACTCGTGGCAGACCCGCAGCACCGCCCGGCGGGTGGGCCGGTAGGAGACCTCCGTGAGCTCGGCGGGCGCGGCGGAGGCGAACACCTCCCGGCCCACGGCCTCGGGGGAGGACGCCCAGGGCAGGCCGGGCAGCCACGGGTCGTGCGGGTGCCGCCACGCGACGAGCTCCACGCCGGCGTGCCGGCTGCGCACCGTTCCCGGTGGCGTGCCGGCGGGCGGGGAGGCGGTGCTCACGCAGACCACCTCGGCGGTGTGCTGCTCGCCGTCCAGGGCCACGACGTCGAAGACCGCGGTGACCCCCGCGCCGGGGCGGTGGTGGACCCGCCGCCGGGTCCACCGGAGCACGGACAGCCCGGCAGGGGCCAGCGCGCGCTCCAGGACCGGACCCATCCCGGAGCCCGAGAGCAGGGCCAGGGCGCGGGACTCCGGGTGGGGCGCGGGCGGGTGATCGTAGCCGGGAGGCTCGTGGTGGCTCAGGGGACGATCCAGCCGTCCTCCACCGTGAAGGTGATGGTGGTGGCCGTCAGCGGACCCGGCTGGTCGCTGGTGGTCGCCTGGAGCGAGTAGTTCCCGTCCGCCAGCTCGCGCACCACGGTCACCGGCCGGTGGTCGGTGTTGAGCCGGACCGGGACGCCGTCCCGGGCCAGCGTCCAGTAGACCTCGTCGACCGTCTCCGCCGGCACGGCGATCCGCACCCCGGCGCGGCCGGCCTGCCACAGCGCGACCTCCTGTCCGCGAGGATAGGAAGGCGTCATGACCTCGACGAGCCGGCCGTCCTCCACGACCGCTGTCGCCGCGCCGATGCCCAGGATGGCGAGCCGGCTGTAGTCGGTGTCCAGGTAGCGGATCTCGTAGGTGCCGTCGCCCTCGAGGGGGATCACGGCCCGGCTCCCGTCGGTGACGGCCATGGCGCTCCCGCCTCCCGGCAGGCTGTGGCTGACCTCCTGCTTCGAGGCCTCGCTCAGAGCCGCGGGGTGGGTCACCACGAGCGACCCGTCGGCCGCCTGGGTGACCTCCAGGGGCAGATCCACCGCCTCGACGACCTGCACCCCCTGTTCCTGCCCGTCCTGCGCCGGGGCGGAAACGGTGGGCCCCGGCCGGGGCGTGAACTCCGCGGGGTGCGGTGCTGCCGCGATGGCCGGTCCGCCGGTGAGCGTGAAGGCAAGGGCGGCGGCACTCAGGGTGCCCAGGGCGGTGCGGGTGCTGCGGGTCATGGGAACCTCCTGTTCGGGCCCGGCTGCGGGGGCCGTCCGGTGCTGGTCCTTCCACGCTAGGCACGCGGTTTGCGGACGTGACCTCACGTTTGCATCACGATCGATTCCGCCCGTGCACCGGCCCCCGTCCCCGTGTCCGCCCTCGGCCACGGTGCCCCGGCGGGGTTTCCGGACCGGGTCCCCGACACGGGGCTCGGGCTGGATCATCCGGCCGGATCCCGCACCCGAGGGACGCTCCTATCGTCCGTCAAGCCGGGTTGGGTTGGTGCTCCAGCAGCCGGTAGAGATCTCGGGCGATG